>NC_015125.1:3318361-3982034 GCF_000202635.1 Microbacterium testaceum StLB037
GGCACCGTGGTTCGTCCGTCGAGGTCGGTGACGACACCGCCCATCAGGTAGTGCGCCGCGGGCGTCACCGGGATGGGGTCGCGTGCCCAGTCCAGACCGCGCTCGCGCACAGCGGCGTCGATCGTGGGGAAGCGCTGGGCGAGCCGTTCGGCGCCGAGGGCGGTGGCATCCAGTCGCACCGGGCGACCGCCCTGGGCGGCCATCGCCCGCGCGTTCGCCCGGGCGACGACGTCGCGCGGCGCGAGCTCGCCGTCGGGGTGCGCGTCGAACGCGAAACGGCGGCCGGTGTCGTCGATCAGCACGGCGCCTTCGCCCCGGACGGCCTCCGAGACGAGGAACGGAGCGCCGACGGCGAGGGCCGTCGGGTGGAACTGGACGAACTCGAGGTCGGCGACCGCCGCACCGGCGCGGATCGCGGCCGCGATGCCGTCGCCGGTCGCGCCGAGCGGGTTCGTCGTGTGCGCGTACAGCTGACCCGCGCCCCCGGTCGCGAGGATCACCGCATCGGCGTCCAGTCGCTCGCCGCCGTCGAGCTCGATCCCCGTGACGCGGCCGTCACGCACGACGAGATCGCGCAGCTGCTCGTGCTCCCGCACGGTGAGCCCCGCGGCGCGGACCGCAGCCCCGAGCGCGGCCTGGATCTCCGCTCCCGTCGCGTCGCCGCCCGCGTGCAGCACGCGCGGCATCGCGTGGGCGGCCTCGAGGCCGCGCGAGAAGTCGCCATCGGCCGTGCGGTCGAATGCGACACCGCGCCCGACGAGCTCCGCGATGCGCGCGGGGCCTTCGCCCACGAGCACATCGACTGCCGCGGGGTCGCTCAGCCCCGCGCCCGCGGTCACGGTGTCGGCCGCGTGCGAGGCGAGGGTATCCGCCGGATGGGTCACCGCCGCGATACCGCCCTGCGCCCACCGCGTGTTGGTGTCCGGCAGCGCGCCTTTCGTCACGACCGTGACGCGGCATCCGTTCTCGTGCGCATGCAACGCCGCCGTGAGACCGGCGATGCCGCTGCCCACCACGACGACGGTCGTCATTTCACCGCGCCGTTCGGCTTGGCCGCGAGCATGCGCTCCAGCGCCACGGTGGCGGGCTCGGCGACGTCGGCCGGCACGGTGATGCGGTTGACGACCTGGCCGTCCACGAGGGACTCGAGCACCCACGCGAGATAGCCGGGGTGGATGCGGTACATCGTCGAGCACGGGCAGACGACGGGGTCGAGGCAGAAGATCTCGTGCTGCGGGTATTGCGCGGCGAGGCGCTGCACGAGGTTGATCTCGGTGCCGATGGCGAAGGTCGTGGGCTCGGTCGCTGCGGCGATCGCCTTGCGGATGATGTCGGTGGAGCCTGCCTCGTCGGCGGCGTCGACCACGTCCATCGGGCACTCGGGGTGCACGATCACGCGGACTCCGGGGTGCTCGGCGCGGGCCTTGTCGATCTGGTCGACGGTGAAGCGGCGGTGCACGGAGCAGAAGCCGTGCCACAGGATCACACGGCTGTCGGCGATCTGCGCGTCGGTCGACCCGCCGAGAAGCTTCCGGGGGTTCCACATCGGCATCTGCTCGAGCGGCACGCCCATCGCCTTCGCGGTGTTGCGGCCGAGGTGCTGGTCGGGGAAGAACAGCACGCGGCGTCCGCGCGCGAACGCCCACTCGAGCACGGTCCGGGCGTTCGAGGAGGTGCAGACGATGCCGCCGTGACGCCCGACGAAGCCCTTGATGGCGGCGCTCGAGTTCATGTAAGTCACCGGGATCACGGGCAGCAAGCCGTCGGCATCCGGGGTCTCCAGGTCGCCCAACACGTCGGCGAGCTGCTCCCAGCACTCCTCGACCTGGTCGATGTCGGCCATGTCGGCCATCGAGCAGCCCGCGGCGAGGTTGGGCAGGATGACGGCCTGCTCCGGACGCGACAGGAGATCGGCGGTCTCGGCCATGAAGTGCACGCCGCAGAAGACGATGGCCTCGGCTTCGGGGCGCTCCTTGGCGGCGTTGGCGAGCTGAAACGAATCGCCGACGTAATCGGCGTGCCGCACGACCTCTTCGCGCTGGTAGAAGTGCCCGAGCACGACGACCCGGTCGCCGAGCGTCTCCTTCGCCGCACGGATGCGGGCGTCGAGCTCGTCGTCGGTGGCGTCGCGATACGCCTGCGGAAGCTCGCCCTGGCGCGGGGCACCGGTGGGGATGACGTCGCCCATCGACGAGCCCGGACCGTATCCGGGGCGGGTGTCGAAGTCCCACGGGCCCACGGCGAGGTCGGTCGTGCAGGTCGCGTCGGTCGACGCGCCGGAGACGATCGCCTGGATCGCGTGGTCGACGCTGGGGTCGATGGCGGGGCGCGGCTGCAGGGTGATGAGGGTGGCGGACATGGGCGTTCCGATCAGTGACGGGACGGGAGCGGGCCGCGGTCGGCGAGCTCCACATCGCGGTTGTAGCGGTACAGGCGGGCGGGGCGGTGGCTTCCGGTGCGGAAGCGTTCGGTCGGGATGAGGGTGTTCGACGTGTCGACCTGACGGCGGAAGTTCGCCGGGTCCAGGCGCTTGCCGAGGATCGTCTCGTTCACCTCACGCAGGTCGGCGAGCGTGAACTCGTCCGGCAGGAGGCCGTGCGCGATGCGGCTGTAGCCGACCTTGTTGCGGAGGCGCCAGAGCGTGTACTCGACGATGTCGTTGTGGTCGAACGCGAGCGGGGGCAGGTCGGTGGCGTCGAACCACTCGACGTTCTCGGGCGCGTCGCCCTCACGCTCGTGCGCGGCGACCTGGGCGTCGACTTCGTCTGATCGCAGCAGGGCCCAGTAGACGATCGACACGACCCGCGTGGGGGAGCGGTCCACCGCTCCGAACGCATACAGCTGCTCGAGGTAGCTGGGAGTGAGGCCCGTGGTTTCGGCGAGAGTCCGGGATGCCGCGGTGTCGAGCTCCTCGGTCGCATCGAGCCACCCGCCCGGGAGCGCCCACCGACCGTCGAACGGGTCTCGCGTGCGACGCACGAGGGGGAGCGACAACACGGGCTCATCGTGGGCATCGCGCCGCACGCTGAAGATGACGGTCGACACCGCGACGCGCACACCGGCGTCGCGGGTCTCGGGCTCAGGGGTTCGTGTCATGGTGACCATATCTCCGCTCTCGATCTTAGTGTCATCCGGACCCGAAGGGCGAATCCGCGCGGCGAGGTGCCGGTGCGCCCGCGAGGTGCGGGCGAGCCCGCGAGGTGCCAGCGAGCCCTCGAGGTGCCGGCGAGCCCGCGAGAAACGCCGATTCTGTCGAGACACGGCGACACGCCGCGTGTCTCGACGCGAACGGCGTTTCTCGGCGACCGACACCGGCGCGCCGCGCCGCGCCCCGCCGCCAGCGCGTCGGAAGCGTTCTCTCAGACGTCCGTCCTAGCCTCGGAGGGATCCAGGAGGTGCGGGTGGCTGTTGTCGACATCGTGCTGATCGTCGTGCTGGCGGTCGCTCTTCTCGTGGGGCTGTCTCGCGGCTTCCTCGCCACGATCGGCTTCTTCGCCGGCCTCGCGCTCGGTGCCGTCGCCGCGTTCTGGGCGACCCCGTTCGTCGGGCAGTGGGTGGCCGAACCGGACTGGCGCGGGCCGGCCATGGTCGGTGCGGGTGTCCTGCTCCTCCTTCTCGGCGCGGGCCTCGGCAGCACCGTGGGCCAGATCTTCCGCCGGGGCGCCGACCGCATCAAGCTGCGCATCCCGGAGCGCCTCCTGGGCGGGGTCGTCAACGTCGCCGCGGCGGCTCTCGCCATCTCCTTCGTCTCCGGCTCGCTCATCCCCGCCGGGATGCCGGTTGTCTCCGCCGCGCTCGGCTCATCCGCCGTCGTCCGGACGATCGACGACATCACCCCGTCCCCCCTGCGCGCCGCGATCGCGCAACTGCGCGGAACGGTGCTCGCCGACGGCATCCCGCGTCTCGGGCAGCTCATCCAGATCGGGCCGGTTCCCACCGCCCCCGACATCGCGCTGGACGACCCGGCGCTGACCGAGGCGGCGCAGTCCGTCGCCCGGATCTCGGGCACCGCATACGCGTGCGGCATCACCTCGAGCGGGTCGGGCTTCGTGGCGGCAGACGGCCGGGTGATCACGAACGCGCACGTCGTCGCGGGCGTGGACGCGCCGCTCGTCGAGCTGCCCGGCCAGCCGGCGCGCGAGGGTCGCGTGGTCTACTTCGATCCCTCGGACGACCTGGCCGTCGTCGCCGTCGACGGGTTGGATGCCACCCCCCTCCCGGTCGTCTCGACCCTCGAGGTCGGAGCGGCCGCCGTGGTGCAGGGCTACCCGTACGGGGGTCCCTTCACCTCGGGGAGCGCGCAGGTCCTGTCGGTGGGCAGCGTCCCGGTCCCCGACATCTACGACGGCCAGTCGAGCCCGCGCGAGATCTATGCGCTCGCCGCGACCGTGCGACCGGGTAACTCCGGCGGCCCCCTGCTGACGCCGTCCGGGGATGTCGCGGGCGTCGTCTTCGCCCGCTCGGACACCGACGATAACGTCGGGTACGCCATGACGCCGGCGGAGCTGGAGCCCGTGATGGCGCAGCTCGGATCGTTGTCGACGCCCGTGGCATCCGGCGCCTGCACTCCGCGTTAACGCCCACGCCGACCTCTCCTCACCAGGTAGGGGGCTGTGGAGAGATTCCCGTGCCGTCTCGGCTATCCGACTACCGTCTCGCGGATGACCGACCGATACGCGATCGACATCGGGGGATTCCTCAACCTCGCCGGCGCCACCTCGCGTTCTCTCGACGACCTGACGAGCGCCGTCAGCGCCGCCGTGCAGGCCCTGTGGGCGATTCGGGATGCCGTCTCCTCGGCGCCGGAGCTCTCTCGAGGGTTCGACAGGGCGACGGGCCCGTGGGAGGCGAAAGCGTGCGGACTGGTCGAGTACGCCGGAGCGCTCCTGGAGGGGGCTGAGCAGGCGGTCACGGAGTACTGCCGCGCCGACGTGGTGATGGCCCTGAACGCCGACCAGAGCGTCGCGCGCCAGGGGACCGGACGGTGGCGAGTCGCGTGACCGTGAGCTTCGGCGGGATCCCTGAGCTGCCCGTGGAGTTCGGAGAGCTGTCGCGGGTCGCCCAGGAGCTGCGTGCTCGCGCGGGCGTTCTTCCCGGGGCCGGAGCGGAGGCGGCCTCGGCCTGGGACGGTCTCGAGGCCGTGTACCAGGCGCCGGAGACGGAGGAGCTGGTCGCCAAGATGAGGTCTCTGGTCCTCGTCAGCGCGGATGTGGGCGAAGCGCTGGTCCGCGCCGCGGACATCATCGATCAGCTCGCCGACGACCTGGTGTGGCTCGCGATGCAACGGCGGGGACTCGTGGACGATGCCGAGGATTTCTTGACCGCGTCACGGGGCATCGAAGACCGTGAACGGGCGAGCGAGCTGGAGGCGCAGATCGAGCTGTTCGCGACCGATGTGGAAGAGCGCCTCGACCAAGCGCGCTCGGACCTCGAGGCCATTGCTCCGCCTCCGCCGTGGGAGGTCGCGATTCCGGATGCCTCCCCGCCACCGCTCGGACCCCGGCTGACCTGGTCGGCGCGCACCGAGACAAGAGCCGACGATCTGGTGTTGGCTCCTCTCATCGCGCTCGCACGGGCCGACACGTCCCGGGTCGCGCGCCTCCTCGCTGCTCATCCCGAGTGGGCGGAGCGCTTGCGTGCCCGTCCGCCTTCGCCGGAGGTCGTCCGCGCGTGGTGGGACACGCTGGGGCCGGGCGCCGTCGCGGCCCTCATCGACGGCGCGCCGGTCCTCATCGGCGCCCTGGGAGGTGTTCCACCGCTCGACCGGGTCGCCGCCAATCGGGTGAGCGCGCGAGCGCGTCTTCGTGAGGTGGAGGGCGAGTTGCCCGGGTGGGAAGGCGTTCTTCAGGAGGGGGCGAGTGCTGACTTGCAGGCGGATCGCCGGGCCAAACTTGATGCCCTGCGAGCGGAGCGCGACTACCTCCGTAGCGTCAACGCAGGCGAGGTGAAGCTTTACCTCTACGAGCCTGCGGACAATCGCATCATCGAGATGCTCGGCACGCCCGGGCCAGAGACGACGAGGATCCTGGCCTACGTGCCCGGAACGTTCACGCGCGTAGACAGCTTCTATCGAGGCGAGGTCCAGAGCATCTCGAAGTGGATGACGGAGCAGGAAAGCGAGATGGTCGCGTTCGTGTGGAAGGGCACCGACTTCCCCGGCGACGACCAGTATCCGGGGCAGACGGGATTCGGGATCGGCCTTCTCGAAGCCAACGACCCCGACCGCGCTGCGCCGGCGGGGGAGGCGCTCGCGCGATTCCGGCGAGAAGTGTCGAGCGATCCGTCTCTGGCGCACGGTCTACAGCTCGCCGCGGGGCACAGTTGGGGACTCGTTCCGATCACGGCTTCGGAGATGCGCGGCGTGCGCTATGCCCAAGTTCACTCGCTGTCCGGCGCCTGGGTTCCCGACGGGTGGGCGCCGCACCCTTCGACCAGCTACTCGCATTGGAGCTACACGGACGCGCTCTCGATGGCGCAGGACGGGATGCTGGTCAACGCGGGCCGAGCGCCTGACACGGTCTCGGCTTTCGAAAGTCACATCTACGAGCGGAAGACGGACGCGGAGGTCCCGCTCGGCGGGGACCTCGCTCCGTTCCTTTACCCGGACGGCCCCACGCTGCGTGTGTCTCTGTCACCTTTGGCCAACCACAACCTCATAGCGGGCGTGAGCGAGGAGAACAAGAACGTCTTGAACGATCTCAAAGAAGGGCTGATGGGATGACAAGAAGAGTTGTCGCAGGATTTGGCGCGCTTCTCCTTCTCGGTCTCCCACTGACGGCGTGCTCGGCTTCCGGCGTCACTGTGGACGAAGCTCTGAGCGTTGACGACGCGAAGGCGCTTGCTCAGAAGGTCGAACGAGAAATCGCCGCGGTGCTCCCCTCATCGATGCTCGCAGACCTCGAGCAGCAGGAGAAAGGCGCCTTCTTCGGCTGTACTCGAGATGGTGCCAGGCAGTGGGCGGGCGGGCTTACCGCCACCGTAGTAGGCGATCCAACGCCCGAGGACGTTATCGGAGTCATCGCGGACCACTATCGGAACGGCGGCGACTACCGCGTCAGCCTCCGGCAAGACCAGGGGGACTCGATCGTCAATATCGCCGGTGAGTACGGGTCGCTGTGGATCGTTCGTTACATCCGTGACCGAGCGGAGCTCGATGTCGATTCGTTCTCGCCCTGCATCCGCCTCCCCGATGGCGTGTGGCCAGGCGGCTCATACTGATTCCCGGAGCGCGGGCTGTGCCCCGAGCCCCCACCCGCTAGGCTGACCCCACAAGTCCATACCGGCCCCATGATCGATGCGGGAGAGCTCCGGCGAACGCAGCCGGGCACCGAAGGAGCAAGCCTCCCCGCCAATCTCTCAGGTACGCGTACCGCGTCGATCGGGCCACTCTGGAAAGTGATCCGGGTGCACCGCGCCGGATCCGCCGACGGTGAAAGCCCGCGTCCGCCCGAACAGGGTGCACGGGCGAAACTCTCAGGCCCATGACAGAGGGGGAGTTCTTCAGACGCCGCCCGGCGTCTGTCCGTCATCGCGAACGGCAGAACTCATGACCGAAACCCCCGCTCCACCGCGCACTTCGCCGCTGCACGATCGGCACGAGGCCCTCGGCGCCTCGTTCACCGACTTCGGCGGCTGGAACATGCCCGTGCGCTACACCTCCGACCTCGCCGAGCATCACGCCGTCCGCCGGGCCGCCGGCCTCTTCGACATTTCGCACATGGCCGAGTTCCGCGTCGAGGGCGAGGCTGCAGCCGCGTTCCTCGACCACGTGCTCGCCGGGCGCCTGTCGACCATGAAGATCGGCAAGGCCAAGTACTCGCTCGTGCTCGCCGAGAGCGGCGGCATCGTCGACGACGTGATCGTCTACCGCCTGGGCGAGCAGAGCTTCCTCGTCATCTCCAATGCCGGCAATCGGGATGCCGTGGCCGCGGCCTTCGACCTGGCTCAGCGCACGTGGGGCCCCGCAACAGAGGTCCCTGAGCTTGTCGAAGGGACCGGAACCCCCGCAGTCGCCGACGTCACGAGTACAGCGACCGCTGCCCCCGCGTCGGCCGCTTCGACAGGCTCAGCGACCGGCGCTCGCGGAACCCTCGCGGTCGCCGACGTCACCGACGACTACGCCCTCATCGCCCTCCAGGGCCCCGAGGCACGCGGCATCCTGAGCTCCACCCCGGGTGTGGAGATCACCGGCACCCCGCTCGACGAGCTCGGCTACTACGCCTGGACCGAGGGCTCCTTCGACGATGCGCCGCTGTTCGTCGCCCGCACGGGGTACACCGGCGAAGACGGCTACGAGCTCATGATCCAGACCGCCCAGGCCGCCACCCTCTGGGATGCGGCGCTCGCCGCGGGCTCTTACCGCGGTCTCGTCCCGTGCGGCCTCGCCGCGCGCGACACGCTGCGCCTCGAGGCGGGGATGCCGCTGTACGGTCACGAGCTCTCCCGCGACATCGTTCCCGCGCAGGCGGGCCTCGGCCGTGTCGTCGCCGTCGACAAGGAGGCGTTCGTCGGCAAGGACGGTCTCTCGTCGGGACCTGCCGACGCCCCCGTGCTCGTGGGCCTCGTCTCGGAGGGCCGCCGCGCGGGCCGCGCCGGCTACGCCGTGCTGCACGGCGACGACGTCGTGGGTGAGATCACCAGTGGCGCCCTCAGCCCCACCCTCGGCCACCCCGTCGCGATGGCGTTCGTCGCGCCCGCGGCATCCGGAATCGGAACCGACCTGACCATCGACGTGCGCGGAACCCGCATTCCCGCGACCGTCACCGCCCTTCCCTTCTATCGGAGAAACGCATGACCGACCTCACCGCCCTCAGCTACACGTCCGAGCACGAGTGGATCTCCATCGACGGTGACGTCGCCACCGTGGGGATCACCGACTTCGCAGCCGACAAGCTCGGCGACGTCGTCTTCGTCGAGCTTCCCGGAGCCGACTCCGCGGTCACCGCGGGCGACGTCTGCGGCGAGATCGAGTCGACCAAGTCGGTCGGCGAGCTCTACGCCCCGATCACCGGCACGATCGTCGAGGTCAACGACGCCGTCGTCGACGACCCCTCCCTGGTCAACGCCGAGCCCTTCGCCGGCGGGTGGCTCATCAAGATCCGCGTCGAGGGCGACCTTCCCGGGGACCTGCTCGACCGCGCCGCCTACGAGGACCTCACCGCATGACCTCCGTCCTTCCCCCTCGCACCGAGACCGGCGCGCCGGTCGCGTTCACCGACCGTCACATCGGCGTCGACGCCGCAGCTCGAGCCCGCATGCTCGAGGTCGTCGGCTATGACAGCGTCGAGGCTCTCGTTGAGACCGCTGTCCCGGCATCCATCCATGTCCAGCCGCGCGCGACGAGCTCGATCCCGCCGGCCGCGACCGAGGCCGAGGCACTCGCCGAGCTGCGTGAACTCGCTTCCACCAACAGGTCGGCGCGCCCGTTGATCGGCCTCGGCTACTACGACACCTTCACCCCGTCGGTGATCGCGCGGAACGTCCTCGAGAACCCCTCGTGGTACACCGCCTACACGCCGTACCAGCCCGAGATCTCGCAGGGCCGGCTCGAGGCGCTCATCAACTTCCAGACGATGGTCACCGACCTGACCGGTCTCGCCACGGCGAACGCCTCGATGCTCGATGAGTCCACGGCCGTCGTCGAGGGCATGCTCGTGGCCCGTCGCGCGTCGAAGGCGAAGACCGACCTCTTCCTTGTCGACGTCGACGCGCTGCCCCAGACCAAGGCGCTACTGCATCACCGCGCCGCAGCCGTCGGCATCCGCATCGAGGAGACCTCGTTCGCGGGCGAGCTGCCCGAGGCGTTCGGCGCCTTCGTGCAGTACCCCGGCGCGACCGGTCGCGTGTGGGACTTCTCGGCCGTCGCCGATGCTGTGCATGCCGCGGGTGGCCTCGTCGTCGCCGCCGCCGATCTCCTCGCCCTCACCCTGCTGCGGTCCCCGGGCGCCCTCGGCGCCGACGTCGCGGTCGGCACGACCCAGCGCTTCGGCGTGCCCCTCGGCTTCGGCGGACCGCACGCCGGCTACATGGCCGTGCGCGCGGGCCTCGAGCGTCAGTTGCCGGGTCGCCTGGTCGGCGTGTCTCAGGATGCCGTCGGGGCCCCCGCCTACCGCCTGTCGCTGCAGACGCGTGAGCAGCACATCCGCCGCGAGAAGGCGACGTCGAACATCTGCACCGCCCAGGTGCTGCTGGCCGTGATGGCCGCGATGTACGCGGTCTACCACGGACCCGACGGGCTCCGCGCGATTGCGACGCGGGTGGCGCAGAAGGCCGATGCCCTGGCATCCGCTCTCCGCTCCTACGACCTGACCCTCGCCAGCGACGCGTTCTTCGACACCGTGCGCGTGCACGTGCCGGGGCGCGCGCAGGACGTCGTCGACCGCGCCCGTGAGCGCGGCTACCAGCTGCTGTGGGTCGACGACGCGACCGTGGGCGTCTCGGTGGATGAAACGACGACGGATGCCGATCTCGCGGCCGTGCTCGACGCCTTCGGCCTCGCTTCCGCGGAGCTGCCCGAGGGCGAGGCCCTGCGCGGCGTCGACGATGCGCTGCACCGCGACGACGAGTACCTGACCCACCCCGTGTTCCACACGCACCGCAGCGAGACCGCCATGATGCGGTACCTCAAGTCGCTCGCCGACCGCGACTATGCGCTCGACCGCGGCATGATCCCGCTCGGCTCGTGCACGATGAAGCTCAACGCGGCCACCGAGATGGCGGCGGTCTCGTGGCCCGAGTTCTCTCGCGTGCACCCGTTCGCCCCCGAGGCCGACGTGCACGGCTACCTCGAGATGATCGACCAGCTCGAGCGCTGGCTCGCCGAGGTCACCGGTTACGACGCGGTGTCGCTGCAGCCGAACGCCGGTTCGCAGGGCGAGCTCGCCGGGCTCCTTGCCATCCGCGGCTACCACCTCGCGAACGGCGACACCGATCGCACGGTGTGTCTCATCCCCTCGTCGGCGCACGGCACGAACGCCGCTTCGGCGATCCTCGCGGGCATGAGAGTCGTCGTCGTCGCGTGCGATGAGGCCGGCAACGTCGACCTCGGCGACCTGCGCGCGAAGATCGCGCAGCACGCCGCAGAACTGTCGGCCCTGATGATCACGTACCCCTCGACCCACGGGGTGTACGAGCACGACGTGCTCGAGATCACCCAGGCCGTTCACGACGCCGGCGGGCAGGTGTACGTCGACGGCGCCAACCTCAACGCCCTGCTGGGCTTCGCCCGCTTCGGCGATCTCGGCGGCGACGTGTCGCACCTCAACCTGCACAAGACGTTCGCGATTCCGCACGGCGGAGGCGGCCCGGGCGTGGGGCCGGTCGCGGCGAAGGCGCACCTCGCGCCGTACCTGCCGTCGCACCCGTTTTCGCAGCGCGCGGATCACGCGGGCGGCACGTTCGACGGGGGACCGGTCTCGGCTGCCCCGCACGGCTCCGCCGGCATCCTGCCCATCTCGTGGGCGTACGTGCGCATGATGGGCGCCGAGGGGCTCCGTCAGGCGACCGCCGCGGCGGTGCTCTCGGCCAATTACATCGCCACGCGCCTGCGCGAGCACTACCCGGTGCTCTACGCGGGGGAGGGCGGCCTCGTCGCGCACGAGTGCATCCTCGACCTGCGTCCGCTCAAGGAGCAGACGGGCGTGACGGTCGACGACGCGGCCAAGCGCCTCATCGACTACGGCTTCCACGCCCCGACGATGTCGTTCCCGGTCGCCGGCACCCTGATGGTCGAGCCGACCGAGAGCGAAGACCTCGCCGAGCTCGATCGATTCGTGGATGCCATGATCGCCATCAAGCAGGAGGCCCTCGCGGTCGCCGCAGGGGAGTGGCCCGCCGACGACAACCCGCTCGTCAATGCCCCGCACACCGCCGAGACGGTGGTCGTGGGGGAGTGGGAGCACCCGTACTCGCGGGAGACGGCCGTGTACCCCGTGCGTTCGCTCATCCGCGGGAAGTACTGGCCCCCGGTGCGCCGCATCGACCAGGCCTACGGCGACCGCAACCTCGTGTGCTCCTGCCCTCCGCCGGAGGCATTTGCCTGAACGAATCGACCGCGGCGGCGGCTCCCGGCATCCGGAGTCGCCGTCGGGGTCGGCGCGCTCAGGCAATCGCACAGCACGCGTTGGGTAAGGTTCCCCTGTGCACCCTGGCCAGTCTCATGTACCTCGATTGACCACACGTCCCCGGGCCCTGCTGCGAGCTGCGGCGCTGCTGGTCGTCGCGACGATCGGGCTGTCCGCCTGCTCCGCTCCGGAACCTGCCCCCGAGCCCGAGAAGCCCGTCCGCACCAGCCTCACCGTGGGCGTCGTCGGCTCCCTCACCAGCTTCAACGCGGCGACCGCGCAGGGGGCCACGCCCGCCAACCGGGCGGTGGCATCGCTCCTGGACGAGCGCCTCGGCTCGCTCGACGGAGAGCTCCAGGTCGTGCCCAACAACGGCATGGGCCGCATCACGCGCGTCGAAGGCGATCCCCTCACGGTCAGCTACGAGCTGTTCCCCGACCGCACCTGGTCAGACGGGACGCCGGTGAGCCTGGACGACCTGCTCTTCGGCTGGGCGGTGTCGTCGCATTTCTTCGACGATGCGACCTATGACGCGCAGGGGCAGATCGTCTCGGGCACGCGATACTTCCAGACCGCCGTGCCGGCCGATCCGAACGCTCGGACGGCGCGTCCGACCCTCAACCGCGCAAAAGACACGCTCACTCTCGTGTACGACCAGCCCTTCGCCGACTGGAACCGGCAGTGGATGCTCGACCGCCCCGTGCACGTCGTCGCCGCGAAGGCGGGCGTCACCGTGCAGCAGCTCATGACGGCCATCCTTTCCACGGCGGAAGGCGACCCCTCCGCCCCCGCCACCCCGAACCCCGTCCTGGCGGCCGCGGCCGCAGCCTGGAACACCGGTTTCGATGCGCCCGCCGGAGGAGTGCCCGACGCGGCGTCGGCCGTGGCGGCAGGTCCGTGGAAGGTCTCCGAGGTGACCGCGGATGCTCTGACCATCGAGCGACGCGACGACTACCAGGGTGCCCACTATCCCGGGCTCACCGGTCTCACCGTCCGGTTCTTCGCGGATCGCGCTTCGCAGCTCGCCGCGGTCGCGGCCGGCGAGGTCGACGTGGCGAACGTGGGCGACCTCGACCCCACCCAACTCGCGTCCCTGACCGATGCGGGGGTGCAGGTCACGACCGGGCCCACCACGCAGACGCTCCAGTTGCGCTTCGCGGATGGCACGCCGTCCGACCTCCGGCAGGCCGTGACCCTGTCGCTCGATCGCGACTCCCTCGTCAAGGAGCTCATGCAGAAGGTCCGCCCCGATGCGCGACCGTTGCAGTCCTTCCTCTCCTCCCCGGCCACGGGGCAGCTCTACAACGACCTCACGTCGGGGAACAACGCACCCGGAACCTCGGCGGATCCGGATGCCGCGCGCTCCGCGCTCGAGGATCGCGCCGCCGTCCTCCGCGTCGCCTACGACGCCACCGACGACCTGTCGGGCGCGGTGTTCACCCGACTGGTGACGATGGGAGCGAAGGCGGGCATCGCCGTTCGCGCCGCCGCGGAGGGGGAGCAGGCGGAAGCCACCCTGTCCTGGGTCGGCGAGGACGAGAGTCTCTACCGCTCCTCGCGTGACCGCCTGGCCGAGGGGGTGGACGGCCCCGACGCGCAGCGCGCGTTCCGCAAGCTCACGAACGACACCGACCCGGTCGACGTCCTGGCGAGCGCGAAAGAGATCGACCGCTCGCTGTTCACCGCCTACGCCGGTGTGCCGCTGTTCGAGCGCACGGGTGCCGTCGCCGTCGGCAAGGGCGTGCAGGGGGTCGCCTACACCTCCGAACCCGATGGCATCCCGCCGTCCTTCTGGACCTGGTCGGTCACCACTCCCTGATCCTCGCTGTCGGACACCGGATGCCGAGCCCCGGCGACCGTGTCGGGGTCAGGGCGTGGCGGTCGGGGTGGGAGCCGGTGTCGGCGTGAAGATGCCGGGCCACCACGCGGCGGCGAGCGGGTAGCCGACGAACGCGACGATGTCGATGATCGTGTGCGCCACGACCAGCGGCATGACCCGGCCCCAGCGTCGGTAGCACCACCCGAAGACCAGGCCCATGACCACGTTTCCCAGCGCCGAGGGCCACCCCTGATAAAGGTGGTAGCTCCCGCGCAGGAGTGCCGTCGAGACGATGACCCACGTCCACGACCAGCCGAGACGCCGCAGGCGGTCGAAGAGGTAGCCCAGGAAGATCACTTCCTCGGTCAGCCCCGCACGCAGCGCCGCGAGGATCAGCAGCGCGATCACCCACCACGAGGAGTCCAAGGGTGCCGGGATCACCGCGATGCTCTGTCCGAGCGCCCGGCCCGCGGCGTAGACCCCGATGCCGGGAACGCCGATCAGCGCGACGAGCAGGACACCGCGGGCGATGTCGCCCCCGAACCGCCGGAAATCGAGACCGATGCGGCGCAGGGCGCTGAGCCCCGGTTCCCACAGCAGATACACCACGAGGGCGACCAGCGCGAGCGAGAAGAAGATGTCGAGGAACTGGTAGATCGCGTCCCAGAGCGGTTCGGCGCTCCGCGAGGGGTTCAGCTGCGTCTGCTGCTGAGAGATCGGAGCACGTGTGGCCGCGCGGATGAACGAGACGACCGAGTAGATCGCGGACTGACCGACCGTGACGAGGAGGACGAGCGCGATCTCCCACGGCAGCCGTCGGCGCCGGTAGGCGTCTTGTTCGATCCCGGGTTCGTGAAAGGCCGAGTCGCGGATCATGTTGTCAGATTGCCACATGCAACCGTTCCCGAATTAAAGGTATGTAACGGTTTCCCCAGGAGTTTTGACCAACGCAGTGCATTTCCTTATCGTTTCCGTATCCACGGCTCCCCCCGCTGGCGTCTGTTGCGCGGGGAATCGCCAACCTTGCACTGGAGGCAAAGTGTCTGAAAAGACTCGGCGCACACGCGCCCTGACGGCGGGAGCAGGTGTCGCCGTTGCGGCGCTCGCCCTCGCCGGCTGCACCACGACGGCAGCACCCGAAGGCGGCTCCTCCGCCTCCGGCGGCACCATCACCATCGCCACGACGAACGCGTTCACCTCGTTCAACGGCGACACCCCCGAGGCCAACCTCGACACCAACGGCATGGTGGGCTACCTCACCGGCGTCAGCGGCGGTCTGGGTCTCGGTGGCTTCCAGCGCCTCGACAAGGACTTCAGCGTCCTCGACAACACCGACTTCGGCACGTACGAGAAGGTGTCGGACGACCCGCTGACGGTGAAGTACACCATCAACGAAGGCCTGACCTGGTCGGACGGCCAGCCCATCAACGCCGATGACATGCTCGTCAACTGGGCCATCAACTCGGGTTACTACGACGACGCGAAGCTCGACGAGAGCGGCGCCGTCACCAACGGCGGAACGCAGTACTTCACCCTCGCCGGCAGCACCGCGGGCCTCGACACCACGGCGTTCCCCGAGATCAGCGACGACAACATGTCGATGACGCTGACCTACTCGGAGCCCTTCGTGGACTGGGAGCTCGTCAACCCGATCGGTAAGCCGGCTCACGTGCTCGCCGAGAAGGCCGGCGTCTCCGAGGAGGACTTCGTCAAGCTCCTGAAGGACACCCCCAAGGGCAACCCGGACGCGCCCGTCGCCCCCAACGCGACGCTGAAGGCCGCGGCCGATTTCTGGAACAAGGGCTACGACGTCACGGCCATGCCGACCGACGCGAGCCTCCTCGTGGCGAGCGGTCCGTTCATCGTGACCGACTTCACTCCCGAGCAGAGCATCACGCTGGGCAAGAACCCCAACTACAAGGGCAAGATGTCGCCCTCGTACGACCAGCTGATCATCCGCTTCATCGGTGACGCCAACGCGCAGGTCACGGCGCTTCAGAACGGTGAGGTCCAGGCCATTCAGCCGCAGCCCTCCGCCGACACGCTGACCGCGCTCAAGAACGCCAACTCGACGGTCCACTCCGGCAGCCAGCTGTCGTACGACCACGTCGACCTGAGCTTCGGGGGCGTGTTCGCCGACGCCAGCGTCCGCGAGGCGTTCCTCAAGACGATCCCGCGTCAGCAGATCCTCGACTCGATCATCAAGCCGATCAACCCGGATGCCGAGGTCCTGAACTCGCAGATCTTCCTGCCGACCGATGGTGACAAGTACAGCACCGCGGTCGCCGCGAGCGGATACGACAAGTTCACCGAGCCCGACATCGAGGGCGCCAAGGCGCTGCTGAACGGTGCGACCCCGACGGTCCGCATCCTCTACAACACCAACAACCCGAACCGTGTCGACAGCTTCCGCGCCATCCAGCAGTCGGCGCAGCAGGCCGGCTTCAACATCGTGGACGCCGGTTCGCCCGACTGGAGCAAGCTCCTCGGCAGCGGCAGCTACGACGTGTCGATCTTCGGTTGGATCTCGCCGGGTGCCGGTAACGCCGCTCTCCCGCAGATCTTCAAGACCGGCGGCGGCGGCAACTACAACAACTACAGCAACGCGACCGTCGACACCCTCGTCGACGAGAGCCAGGTGACGACCGACACCACCAAGCTCGATGACATCAAGGTGAAGATCGACGCTGAGACGGCCAAGGACTACTACGGTCTGCCGCTGTTCCAGCTCCCCGGCCTGTTCGCCGACAACGGTACCGTCCAGGGCATCGACTACTTCGGTGGCCAGACGGGCATCGTGTGGAACGCGCAGGAGTGGACGCTGGCGGGTTGATAACCCGTTGAACCCTCGCGAGGCGCCGGAGTCGCCCGACTCCGGCGCCTCGTTTCGCGTGTGCGCGTGCGCCGAACCCGGATCGCACGCGACTATCCTTTCCTGGGCACCTACAGGTGCCTTTCCACCCGATCGAAAGAAGACCTCCCGCGATGGTCGGATTCATCCTCAGGCGCATCGCCGTCTCGATCCTGGTTCTGCTCGCAGCATCGTTCATCATGTACGTGCTGGCCGCCAACTCCGGCGACCCCCTGCAGGACCTGCGTGACAGCTCCGCCGCCAACCGTGACCAGCTCATCGCCGCCCGTGTCGCGGCGCTCGACCTGAACGTCCCGGTTCCTCTGCGTTACTTCCTCTGGCTCGGCGGTGCTGCCGGCTGCCTCGTGCCGTTCACCGGCGCGTGCAACCTCGGCCTCACCGTCTCGAACGCGGCCGTGCTCGACATCCTCCCCACCGCCATCGGGTCGACCCTGCAGCTCGTGACGGCGTCGTTCGTGCTGGCCATCGTCCTCGGCATCGTGGTCGGCGTCGTCTCGGCGCTGCGTCAGTACAGCGGATTCGACTTCGGAATCACGCTGCTCAGCTTCTTCCTCTTCTCCCTGCCGTCGTTCCTCGTCGCGGTGCTCCTCAAGGAGTTCATGGCGCTCGGCTTCAACAGCTTCCTGGAGTCGGCGACATCCATCCCGATCTGGCTGATCGCTCTGCTGGCCGTCGTCACCGCGGTTATCTGGCAGGCCATGATCGGCGGCGAGGTGCGTCGCCGTGTGATCGTCGCCGCGGTCGCCGGCCTGGCGACGGTCGCCCTGCTCGTGTACTTCAACGTCACGGACTGGTTCCGCAACCCGGGTCTCGGGCCCGTCGGACTCCTTCTGTTGATCGCCGGCATCGTGGTGATCACGACCGCCCTGATCGCGGGCCTGCAGAACCGCCGTGCGCTCATCGTCGCCGCCCTCAACGGGGCGATCGCGTACGCGTGCTACTTCGCGCTGCAGGGTCTCTTCGACATCTCGACCTTCAACACGATCATCATCCTCGGCATCTTCGCCGTCGCCGTCGGTTTGATCTCCGGCTACGTGCTGGGCGCGCCCGACCGTGGAATGGCCGCGCGCATCGGTGCGCTGGTGGCCTTCCTCTCCGGTGCCCTCGTCGTCCTCGACCGCTACATGCAGTCGTGGCCCCAGTACGTCAACAACCCCCGCATCAACGGTCGTCCGATTGCCACGGTCGGTGCCAACACCCCGGGGTTCACCGGCGACATGTGGATCAGCGGGATCGATACGTTCACGCACCTGCTGCTGCCGACGGTCTCGCTGCTGCTCATCTCGTTCGCCGGGTACACGCGCTACGCGCGCGCCGGCATGCTCGAGGTGATGAACCAGGATTACATCCGCACGGCGCGGGCCAAGGGTCTGCCCGAGCGCACGGTGATCCTGCGCCACGGACTGCGGAACATGCTGATCCCGATCGTGACCCTGATCGCCACCGACATCGGCGCACTCCTCGGTGGTGCCGTCATCACCGAGAGGGTCTTCGCGATCTCGGGCATGGGCGCGTTGTTCGTCACCTCCATCCAACGCGTCGACGTCAACCCCGTGATGGGCTACTTCCTCGTCATCGCGATCACCGCGATCGTCTTCAACTTCTTGGCTGATCTCGCCTACGCCACGCTCGACCCGCGCGTGCGAGTGGTCGCATGATCGCCGCCATCCGAATCCCGGAGGTCCTCCGATGACCCAGATGCTTCCCGAGCCGGCCAACGTCGATGCTCCGCCGCCCGTCGACGAACGGAACACCGTCGGGGTGAGCCAGGGACGGCTCATCCTTCGGCGCTTCCTGTCGAACAAGGTCGCCGTCGTCTCCGGCATCCTGTTCATCTTCGTCGCCGTCTTCTCGGTCTCCGCGATCGGCCTCGGTCCGATCCCCGGGTGGTGGAAGTACGACTACACCTCGCTGAACCCGCAGAACGACGGGGGAGCGCCCACGCTCTCGCTGTGGCCGTTGTCGGTCGGTGACCACCCGTTCGGTCAGGACCGTATCGGCATCGACTACTTCGCCATGACCATGCGCGGCATCCAGAACTCGATCCTCGTCATGATCGTGATCAGCTTCGTGGGAACGGCCGTCGGCACCGTGATCGGCGCCCTCGCCGGGTACTACCGCGGCTGGGTGGACTCCGTCCTCATGCGCATCACCGACGTCTTCATCGTCATCCCGATCATCGTCATCGGTGCGGTCGTCGGCCGTGCGACCGGCGGTCTGGGTGTCGTGCCGCTCGCGTTCTTCCTCGCCATGATCTCGTGGACGACGATCGCGCGACTCGTGCGCGCCGAGTTCCTCTCCCTGCGCGAACGCGAGTTCGTCGAGGCCGCTCGTGTCGCGGGCGCCAGCGATGCACGCATCATCTTCAAGCACATCCTGCCGAACGCGATCGGCGTCGTCATCGTCGCGGCGACGCTGCTCGCGGCATCCGCGATCCTCCTCGAGACCGCGCTCAGCTACCTGCAGCTCGGTGTGCGCCCGCCCGACGTGTCGCTCGGTCTGATCATCTCCGACAACCAGTCGGCGTTCCAGACCCGGCCCTGGCTGTTCTGGTGGCCGGCCGTGTTCATCGTGCTGCTCGCGGTGCTCGTGAACTTCGTCGGCGACGGTCTGCGTGACGCTTTCGACCCGCGGCAGAAGCGGTTCTCGCTGCGGCGGACGAAGGAGCAGCCGGCGTCGTCGACGACGGCTCCCGCCAGCACGCAGGCGCGGGTGCACCCGGAGACGCCGTCGTCATGACGGCCGTCTCGCGGCGGGTGTCAGGCCAGCGCCACGGCCAGCACCATTCCGGCGACACCCGCGATCAGCAGCAGCAGGTTGTCGACGCGTGGGGCCACGGACACGGGAACCGACTCGGCGATGCCGGCCTCGACACGGCCGGCATCGCGCAGAGCGTGCCAGCGCGTGCGGACCATCTCCGCCGCGTTGCCGGAGTCGGTTCCGGGAAGCTCGCCGGGACGGGTGTTCGGCGCGGTCGCGCCCTCGCTGCGCCGGTGGGCGCGCATGGCGCGGAGCGATCCGGCGGCGCCGGGAGCGGGTGCGGCCGTCACGCCGATCCGGCGACCCGGAGTGTGCAGCTGCAGGGCGTAGCGGGTGTCGACGTGGATGAGCGCCGCCCACGGCACGCGGTATCGCAGGGCGATGTTGTCGACCTGAACAGCCTCATCGTCGACGGAGATCGACGGAGACCAGAGCACCGCGGTGACAGCGGCAGCGGCACCCAGGGCGCCGACGATCACGAGGGCGGGTGCGTCCGAAGCGCCGGGCACCACGAGAAGGCCGATCGCGACCGCGGCGATGATCGCCCACGCGATGACGCACAGGAAGCGGGTGAACGTCGAACGGAACGTCTGGCGTGGCATCCTCCGATTCTTTCATTTCCCGATCACTCACTCCCGCTGAGCGGGACGGAGAGGACAGTCTCATGAGCACGACCGAGACGGCGGGCGTCCCCGCCCTCCAGATGACCGACGTCAGCGTCGACTTCGCCGTCGACGATGTCTGGGTTCCGGCCGCGAAGAACCTGAACTACTCGATCGCCCGCGGCCAAGTCGTCGCCGTGGTGGGCGAGTCGGGATCGGGCAAGAGCGTGAGCTCGATGGCCGTCCTCGACCTGCTGCCCAAGAACAGCAGGGTCACCGGCAGCATCAAGGTGAACGGGCGTGAGATCACGGGGATGTCGGCGCGGCAGATGCGCGAGCTGCGCGGTCCCGAGGTCGCTGCGATCTTCCAGGAGCCGATGACCGCCCTCAACCCGGTGCTGACCGTGGGATCGCAGATCATCGAGGCGCTGCGCGCTCACACTCCGATCGCGCCGTCCGCGGCGAAGGCGCGTGCCCTCGAGCTTCTGGGAATGGTCGGCCTGCCCGACCCGGCGAAGGCGTTCGCGTCGTACCCGCACCAGCTGTCGGGTGGGCAGCGTCAGCGCGCCATGATCGCGCAGTCGATCAGCCTCGAGCCCGCCCTCCTCATCGCGGACGAGCCGACCACGGCCCTCGACGTGACCGTGCAGGCGGAGATCCTCGACCTCATCCGGGATCTGCGCGACCGCCTCGACTCGGCCGTGCTTCTGATCACGCACGACATGGGCGTGGTCGCCGACCTCGCCGACTGGATCGTCGTGATGAAGTCGGGGCAGATCGTCGAACAGGGTCCCGCGGCCGTCGTGCTCGGCGACCCGCAGGACGACTACACCAAGGAACTGCTCGCCTCGGTCCCGCGTCTTGGCGAGACCCTCGAGGGGGAGGCCACGGTCGACATCGTCGAGGCTCTCGCCGCGGCCGTCGCGGAAGGCCCCGCGCACACCGAGGAACTCACGCTCGCGGCAGCAGCCCCGGTGATCGCGCACCCCGTGCTCGAGCTCGAGCACGTCTCGATCGAGTACGGCAAGAAGGGCCGCGTCGCCGCGTTCCGTGCCGTCGACGATGTGACCCTCGGCATCGCCGAGGGCGAGATCGTGGGCCTCGTGGGGGAGTCGGGCTCGGGCAAGTCCACGATCGGTCGTGCCGCGATCGGTCTGCAGCCGATCGCCGACGGCCGTCTGGTCGTCGACGGTGTCGACATCTCGAGCGGTTCGCGAAAGCTGATCAAGTCGCTCCGTCGTCGCGTCGGCATCGTGTTCCAGGACCCCTCGTCGTCGCTGAACCCGCGACTGCCGATCGGGGAGTCCATCGGCGAGCCGCTGTTCCTGGCCGGCGAGGCGAAGGGTGCGGAGCTGGACGCCCGCGTCGAGAAGCTCCTCGACGAGGTTCGCCTTCCGCGCAGCTACCGCAACCGCTACCCGCACGAGTTGTCCGGCGGTCAGAAGCAGCGCGTCGGCATCGCCCGCGCGCTCTCGCTGCAGCCGCGTCTGCTGGTCGCTGACGAACCCACGAGCGCCCTGGACGTCTCGGTGCAGGCCCGCGTGCTCGAGCTGCTCAGCGAGCTGCAGAAGGAGCACCGCTTCGCGTGCCTCTTCATCAGCCACGACCTCGCCGTGGTGGATGCCATGGCCGACCGCATCGTCGTGCTCAACCGCGGCAAGATCGCGGAGCAGGGCACGCGTGACGAGATCCTGCGCGCCCCCAAGGAGGCCTACACGCAGCGCCTCATCGCGGCCATCCCGGTGCCCGACGTCGAGGTGCAGGCGGCGCGTCGCGAGCTGCGTCACGAACTGCTGCGGGACACACCGGCATCCTGACGTCTGCACGGTGGAGGGCGGGATTCCTGGGGGAGTCCCGCCCTTTTCCCTGTCTGTGAGCGCGGCCAAGATGAGGAAACGGGACCGCTCCGGGCGTGCCCGATTGTCCTTTTCCCGCTTCCCTGGCGGAGCACGGCGGTGCGCGCCGGCAAACGGCGACGCATCCGCGGCTCATGAAACAGGGATGAGGTCGTTCTCATGAACCTGGGGAGAAGCGGCGATTCGGAGAAACATGGACGTCCTACTAAAGGAGGCGCGACATGAAGTCGAAGAAACGAATCCTGACCTCGGTGATCGCCGCGGCCGCTGCAGGGCTGCTGGGATCGACGATCGTGGCGGCACCGGCAAGCGCTGCCGGTGAGCTCGCCACCGCGAACATCGGTTCGCAATCCGCCGTCACCATCTCCAACACCTGGACCGACGTGAACGGTGACCCGTTCGCGTTGACGGTCACGGGCAACTTCAGCGGACACACGGCGAACGGTGCGGTGCTCGACAGCATCCAGCTGTGTTACTCCGGCCCCGCGAACTCCGCCATCCTCGTTTCGCCGTACACGCGAAATGCGGAGGGGAACATCTGGGAGAGCGGACCCGCGCGTCAGATGATCAAGGGCGCGGACACGCCGGCGCCCTGCATCTCGTACACGGTCGGCAAGTACTACGAGGCCGGCTCGGATGACGTCGTACGGGTCGCCAGTCGGATCACCGGTTCGACCAGCAAGCTCGAGACGATCGCGGCGTTCTACCGCTGAGCGGCAACGCACGCTTTTCCTGAGCGAGAGGGCGGGATTCCCGACGGGGTCCCGCCCTTTCTGCTGTCTGCCAGGGAAAGTTGCGCACGCCCGGTAGAGTAAGAGGGCCCGATTCCGGGCGACACCCCAATTCTTCCTGGAGACCCTCCATGGCGCACGCCCTTCGTCCTGACCTCCGTAACGTCGCGATCGTCGCGCACGTCGACCACGGCAAGACGACCCTCGTCGACGCCATGCTCCGCCAGACCGGCTCGTTCGGCGAGCACGCGCACGTCGAAGAGCGCGCGATGGACTCGAACGACCTCGAGCGCGAAAAGGGCATCACGATCCTCGCCAAGAACACGGCGATCACGTACAACGGCATCCACACCGAGGTGCCCGTGACGATCAACGTCATCGACACCCCGGGCCACGCCGACTTCGGTGGCGAGGTCGAGCGCGGCCTGTCGATGGTCGACGGAGTCGTGCTGCTCGTCGACGCGTCCGAGGGCCCGCTGCCCCAGACGCGTTTCGTGCTGCGCAAGGCGCTCGAGGCCAAGCTCCCCGTCATCCTGCTGGTCAACAAGACCGACCGCCCCGACGCGCGCATCGCCGAGGTCGAAGAAGAGGCGCACGACCTGCTTCTGGGACTCGCGTCCGACCTCGTCGACGACGTGCCCGACCTTGACGTCGACGCGCTCCTCGACGTGCCGGTGGTGTACGCCTCCGGCCGTGCGGGTGCGGCATCCCTCAACCGTCCCGACAACGGCGCGCTGCCCGACAACGAGGACCTCGAGCCGCTGTTCGCCGCGATCCTCGAGCACGTCCCGGCTCCCTCCTACGACGACGAGGCGCCGCTGCAGGCCTGGGTCACCAACCTCGACTCCTCGCCGTTCCTCGGCCGTCTCGCGCTGCTGCGCGTGTTCAACGGCACGCTCAAGAAGGGCCAGACCGTGGCCTGGGTGCGTGCCGACGGCACCACCAGCAACGCGCGCATCACGGAGCTGCTGAAGACCCGCGCCCTCGAGCGCTACCCGGCCGAAGACGCCGGTCCCGGCGACATCGTCGCGATCGCCGGATTCCCCGACATCACGATCGGTGAGACGATCGCCGACCCCGAAGACGTGCGCCCCCTGCCGGCCATCACGGTCGACGACCCCGCCATCTCGATGACGATCGGCACCAACACCTCGCCGCTCATGGGCAAGGTCAAGGGCCACAAGCTCACCGCCCGCATGGTCAAGGACCGTCTCGACCGCGAGCTCATCGGTAACGTCTCGCTCAAGGTCGTCGACATCGGACGTCCGGATGCCTGGGAAGTCCAGGGCCGCGGAGAGCTCGCTCTCGCGATCCTCGTCGAGAACATGCGCCGCGAGGGCTTCGAGCTCACCGTCGGCAAGCCCCAGGTGGTCACCAAGCGCGGCGAGGACGGCAAGCTCAAGGAGCCGTTCGAGCACCTCACGATCGACGCCCCCGAGGAGCACCTCGGCGCGATCACGCAGCTGATGGCCGCCCGCAAGGGCCGCATGGACAACATGACCAACCACGGCACCGGCTGGGTACGCATGGAGTTCGTCGTGCCCTCGCGCGGCCTCATCGGCTTCCGCAGCGAGTTCCTCACGATCACGCGTGGCACCGGCATCGCCAACGCCATCTCGCACGGCTACGACGACTGGGCGGGCTCCATCACGACCCGCCAGAACGGCTCGATCGTCGCCGACCGCATGGGCGTCGTCACCCCCTTCGCCATGATCGCTCTGCAGGAGCGCATGAGCTTCTTCGTGCAGCCCACCGAAGAGGTCTACGAGGGCATGGTCATCGGCGAGAACTCGCGCGCCGACGACATGGACGTCAACATCACCAAGGAGAAGAAGCTCACGAACATGCGTTCGTCGACCTCCGACTCCTTCGAGTCGATGACGCCCCCGCGCGTGCTCACGCTCGAGGAGTCGCTCGAGTTCGCCCGCGACGACGAATGCGTCGAGGTCACGCCCGAGAAGGTGCGCATCCGCAAGGTCGTGCTCGATGCGACCGAGCGCGGTCGTGCCGCGTCGCGCCTCAAGCGTCAGGATGCCAACGCGTAAGCGTTCCCGGCTGATCGCGGCCCCGTCGAGCTCACGCTCGGCGGGGCCGTTCCGCGTCGCCGCAGGGGGTCGCTGAGCCTGTCCGGGCACCTCGCGGGCCGCGGAAGGTGGCTGAGCCTGCCGAAGCCCCTCGCGCTCGCGATACGCCGCGGGGGGTGGCTGAGCCTGTCGAAAGCCACCGGACCCTTCGACAAGCTCAGGGTCCTCCCATGCGACACGGTCAGGGGGCCTCAGGGGGCGGGGGTGGGTGCCTGTTCCCGGAGCACCTTCGCGAGTGGACGTCCCTTCGCCAGCTCATCGACCAGCTTGTCGAGAAGGCGGATGCGGTACATCAGCGGGTCCTCGATCTCCTCGACCCGGATGCCGCAGACCACCCCGGTGACCTGGTCGGCCCGAACGTTGAGTGTCGCCTCGTCGAAGAACTCCCGGAACGTCGTCGTCCCCTCGGCGTGGCGGGCGATCGTCGCGTCGTCGAAGCCCGTGAGCCAGCGGATCACGGCATCCAGATCGTCCTTCGTGCGCCCTTTGCGCTCCACCTTCGCGAGGTAGAGCGGGTAGACGGACGCAAAGGTCATCTCGAACACGCGGGACATATCCGGCACACTACGCGGTGCGCGCTCAGGGACACAGGGGTGTCCGAGCGCTGGCGCGGGGAGGCGCGATAGCGTGCGCGTTCGTCGGCGGCGCGGAGATCAGCGCGACTCCACCACGCACACCGCGCTCATGCCCGGTGTCAGCGCCTCGAACACGTGCGGGGCGTCGCCGGGGTAGGACAGGTAGTCGCCGGGGGAGAGCTCGTAAGGGTCGTCGGCTGGTCCCACGCGACCGCGTCCGGTCACCATGACGAGATGCTCGACGGTTCCGCGCGGGTGCGGGTCGGACAGTCGGGGCTTCCCCGGCTCGGCGCTCAGCAGGTAGATGTCGCGGCGCGCGTGGGGCGGACTCGCGGACAACAACACGGCGAGGTAGTCGGATGCTGACGACGGCACGGCCGTGGATGCCTCGCCCGCGCGGATGAGCGTGGGGGAGGGGACGCCCTCGTCGACCAGGATTGCGAACGGGATCTCGAGCGCCGTCGCCAGGGCCCACAGCGTCTCGACGCTGGGGTTGCCGCCGCCGCTTTCGAGCTGCGACACCGTGGCTTTCGCGACGCCCGCCCGCCGGGCGAGTTCCGAGACGCTGAGGTCACGGCGCTCGCGCTCGCGCCGCAGGGTCGCCGCGATACGGTCGCCGAGATCCGTCATGCGTTCATTATGCTCGACGATCGTTCGACTTGACGAACGACGCTCGCTCGTTCACCATGATGTCCATGCGTTCGTTCTCTCGAACACCTGAGGGTGTCGCCGCCCGGCAGGGCCTTGCCGTGGCACTCGCCACGAGCGCGTACGGCATCTCTTTCGGCGCCCTATCGGTGGCCTCCGGTCTCGACGTCTGGCAGACGTGCGTCCTGAGCCTGCTGATGTTCACCGGCGGCTCGCAGTTCGCCTTCGTCGGCGTGATCGCCGCCGGCGGAGTGGCCGCCGCCCCCGCCGCCATCGCCTCCGCGGTGCTGCTGGGGGTGCGTAACGCCGCCTACGCGATGCGCATGGCGCCGGTCGTCGCGGGTGGGTTCTGGCGCAAGGCCGGAGCGACGCAGTTCACGATCGACGAGTCGGTCGCCGTCGGACTCGCCCAGACCCAGCCGCGCGCGCGGCAGGTGGGCTTCTGGGTGACGGGGGTGGCCATCTGGGTCGGCTGGAACCTCTCCACCCTCCTCGGCGCGCTGCTCGGAGACGTGCTGGGCGACCCACGCGCCTACGGCCTCGACGCGGCTGCGGCGGCCGCATTCCTCGCTCTGCTCTGGCCACGTCTGCGCGGCCGACAACCTCTGGCTGTCGCGGCCGGTGCCGCCGTCGTCGCGGCGCTGCTCACGCCGGTGCTCATGCCGGGCATCCCGGTCATCGCCGCGGCCGGTGTCGCCGTGGCCGTGGGGCTGTTCGATCCGCGCCGACCGACGCCCGACCCGGCCCGCGTGGCTGAAGAGAAGGGGATGCCATGACGCTCTGGACCGCTGTGCTGTTGGCATCCGTTCTCTGTGTCGCGCTGAAAGCCGTCGGTTACCTGCTCCCCGCGCGCTGGCTCGAGTCGCCGCGCGTCGAACGGATCAGCGACCTTCTCACCGTGGCGCTTCTGTCGGCGCTGGTCATGGTGCAGACGCTGGCCGTCGGAGGCACGGTGAGTGTCGACGCTCGCGTTCCCGCGGTGGCCGTCGCCGCGCTCCTGCTGTGGATTCGCGCGCCGTTCCTGGTCGTGGTCGCCGCCGCTGCTCTCACCGCCGCGCTTCTGCGGTTGTGGGGGTGGGCTGCCTGACGTCGCGGCGTCTGGACGGACGCGGGGTGCGGTGGCGGCGCCGTCGCGCCCTCACCGCACCCCGCAGCAAATGGTGGGTCAACCGAGGATGGCGAACCCCGTTCTCCAGGTCGTGTTGACGCTGAAGCCGATGATGGCCGGGGCCCCGGTGAGTGCGGTGCTGGGGAAGGCGGCGGGTTCGGTGCGTCCCGTGGTGGTGCCGTCGCCGAGCTGGCCCTGGTCGTTTCCGCCCCAGGCCAAGGCGGTGCCATCGGCGAGGAGGGCATACGCACTGTTGTCGGTCGTCCCGATCTGCGTGGCGGTGCTGATGTTCTTGACCGCGACGGGGGTGTTGCGCGTCGTGGTCGTGCCGTCGCCGAGCTGACCGTAGTTGTTCCCGCCCCATGCCCGGATCTGGCCGTTCGAGAGGAGGGCGTACGTGCTGTAGCCGGCGGCGACGACGCGGGTGGCCGTGGTGATGTCGGACACGGTCACCGGACTGTCGACGAAGCTTTCGCTGTACGGGTCGTCCTCGGTGCCGTTGCCGAGGTTTCCGCCGGCGCTGTTCATGCCCCACGACTTGATGGTGCCGTCGGAGAGGAGAGCGAAGGCGGTTCCGGTTGACGCCGCGATCTGGATCGCGGTGTTGATGCCGGTCACCGGCCCCGGTTCCGTGCGGTAGGCCGTGGTGCCATCCCCGAGGGCCCCGGCACCCCAGGAGACGACGTGGCCGTCGGAGAGCAGGGCGTAGGCGGCGGATCCCTCACCGCTGTCGGGGGCGAGGGCCACCCCGATGGCTGTCGTGATCTCGGAAACCGCCTGCGGCGTCGTCGTGTTCGCGCTCCCACGTCGTTGGCTGAGGCTCTGGCCCCATTGCAGAACGCTGCCGCCCGTCGTCACCGCGAGCACCGTGTTGGACGCGACCGCGATATCGACGACCTCCGTGAGGTCCGGTACACGGGCCCAGCTACTCCGCGAGGTGGTGGTGCCATCGCCGAGCTGTCCGGAATCGTTGTTGCCGACGCCCCAGACGGTTCCATCCTTCAAGAGCGCGATGGTGTAGCCGACACCGGCACCGATCTTGACGAGGGGCGACGGGAACGCGCGCGACAACTGCGTGGGGGAAAGCAGTCTCTCGTCGGTCGAGTCGGTACCCGCGCCACCGGAGGTGTCCTTGTAGCCGAGGTCGTTCGCGCCGATGGCGCAGGCGTTGGCGCCGAGGACGGTGACGGGAAGTGCGGCGGACATGCCCGCGCTCGTCGCCCTGACGGAGATTACGGTGCCGGGCGTCATCCACGTGTCGTCCGGACTGAGCTGGGTGCCGGCGGTTCCCGACGCCTCGGTCGTGCCGACGGCGGGCGACACGCTTCCGGCCGTCGATGAGAAGGAGACCGTCTGCTGGCCGAGTCCGACTCCGGTGCGATTGTCCATCATCGTTGCGGAGACGACGAGGGTCCCGTCTGCCGCGACTTGCGAGGGATTGGCCGACACGGTGATCGTGCGGTCGCCGACGATGAGGAACAGGGTGTTGTTGCTCGCCTCGGAGGAGTTGTCCTGCAAATAGGTCGTGTTGGCTGCGCCCGAGACCACCGTGGGGGTGGCCGTCGTGGCGGTGGCGGCATTGTTCCCCCAGGCGTAGACGGTGCCGTCGCTGGTGATGGCGTAGGCGCCGAAGACCGCTGCGGTGATCTGGGTGACGTTCGTGAGCGTCTGCACGGACTGGGGCGTCGAGTAGGCGGTCGCGTAGTCTTGCGTGCCGTTGCCGAGTTGCCCCTGTTCGTTGCCGCCCCAGGATTTGACGGTGCCGTCCGTGAGCACGGCGTACGCGCTGACGTATCCGGCCACGACCTGGGTCGCGGTGGTGATGCCCGAAACGGTGGTCGGCAGGGAGCTGTTGGTCGTCGTGCCGTCGCCGAGGCGCCCGCGATTGTTGTTGCCCCACGCGCTGATGGTGCCGTCGGTCATCCGGGCATAGGCGCTGTAGGCCCCGGCTGAGATCTGCGTGACCCGGGTGAGCTGCCCTCGAGGGCCCCAGACGAGCGCCCCCGGGGTGTTGCGCGGCGTGGTCGTGGCGTTGCCGAGCTGGCCCTCGTCGTTGTTGCCCCAGGAGCGGATGCTGCCGTCCTCGAGCAGGGCGTAGCTGCTGGCGAAGCCGAGGGCGATCTGGACGGCCTTGGGCTCGGAGGAGCCGATCCCTGCGACGGTGACCGGGGTCGGGCTGTTCGGAGCAGTGCTCCCGTTTCCGAGCTGCCCGTCGCTGTTGTCTCCCCACGCCCGAATGGTGCCGTCGGCCAGCACGGCCATGCTCAGCGAATCAGATGCAGCGATCTGCGTGACGTCGGAGAGCCCGTCGATCCTGGCCCAGGTCGCGCGGTCGGTGGTCGTGCCATCGCCGAGCTGTCCGACGGCATTGGAGCCGACTGACCAGACGGTGCCGTCCTTCAGCAGCGCGAGGGAGAAAGCCGATCCCGTGACCACCGATACGATCGGTGAGGGGAACACCAGCGCGAGCTGCGTCGGCGAGGTGGGAGAGGCGGACCCGGGCACGCCCGCCTTGCCGTGATCGTTGCCGCCGACCGCGTAGGCATTCGCGCCGAGCTGTGTGACGACGGCGGACCCACTGGCCCCGCCGCTGAGGGCGGTGACCGTGATGCTGCTGCCGGGGAGGGCCCAGGCGTCGCTGGTCGTCATCGTCGAGGTGGCGACGCCGGATCCGTCGGTCGAGGCGGTCGTGGGGGAGAAGCTCACGCCGTCCGGGCCGGTGAACGAGACCGGCTGACCGGTCATCGGCGCTCCGGAGGCGTCCGTCACGGTCGCGGTGACCAGGACGTTTCCCGCGGCGGGGGACTGCATGTTCGGCGTGGTGGCCGTGACCGTCGGCCCGGCGGAGACGGCGAGAGCGGGGGTGGCGCTGACGGTGACGATGACGGGAACCGCCCAGGCGGCACCCGCGATGACCGTGCGGCGGGAGAGGGTGGGCGCGTCGGACGCGGGCACGAGGGCGTTCATTCGGGAGTTCTCCGGCGAGGCAGGGGAGGGTGAGGAACGCGGTCACGCTGACACGCGCTCCTTCAGGGTCGCGGTCGCCGGGCCCAGGGAACGTGCCTTCTCGTCTGGCGACGGACGGGTGAACTGCAGCGGGAGCGGAAGGACGGCGCCGTGTCGGGCGCCGGGCCACACGGGCGAACGTCCCGAGCCACGGGGTATCACCCGTGACTCACCCCGAGGGGGTGTCGGGTTCACCCGGGCGCGGGTGGCGCGGTCGTTCTCCGCCGCCCCATAGCGTCGCCCCGTAAAATGACCCGAATGAGCTCTGGCATCCTGCGCGTCGTCGGCTGGGTCGTGGCGCTCCTCATCGGCGTGTTCTATGGAGCGGCGGGCACGATCGGTCAGGCGTTCCGTCTCGGCCCGGTGCCGCTGGGTCTGCTGCTCGCCACTCTCGGCAGCGCCGCTCTGCTGGTGGCCCTGCGCACGCTGACGGGTGACCGCGTGAACGCATTGGCCGGAGGGTTGGGCATCTCGCTCGCCACGTACGTGTTCTCGCAGCCGGGCGTCGGGGGGTCGGCGATCGTCGCCGCTCCCACTCCGGGCACGGAGTGGATACCGGTCGTCTGGACGATCGTCGGTCCCGCGCTGATGGTCTTCGTGGCCTTCTGGCCGACCTTCTCGCACCTGCCCCCGCGGCCGGCCGATAACGCAGCCTCGGAGCCCGTCGTCTCGGTGCGCTGAGATCGACGGATCATAGGTCAGACGGCGCGCGGCGAGGCCGGTCGAGCGAGCGCGATTAGACTGGTCGCGTGACTTACGTGATCGCCCTCCCGTGTGTCGATGTCAAAGACCGCGCCTGCATCGACGAGTGTCCGGTCGACTGCATCTACGAAGGCGAGCGGTCGCTCTACATCCACCCCGACGAATGCGTCGACTGCGGTGCGTGCGAGCCCGTCTGCCCGGTCGAGGCGATCTACTACGAAGACGACCTCCCGGAAGAGTGGTCCGACTACTACAAGGCCAACGTCGAGTTCTTCGACGACATCGGTTCTCCCGGCGGTGCGGCCAAGGTCGGCGTGATCGCGAAGGATCACCCCGTCATCACCGCGCTTCCCCCGCAGAGCCACTGAGCCGTGGGCGTCGCCGACCTCGCCGACTACCCCTGGGACGCCGTCGCCCCGTACGCGGAGCGCGCCCGGCGTCACCCCGCCGGCATCGTCGACCTGTCGATCGGCTCGCCCGTCGACCCCACGCCCGCCGTCGTCGCCGAGGCGCTCGCTGACGCGACCGACGCCCACGCCTACCCGGCGACCGCCGGCACCCCCGCACTGCGCGAAGCCATCGTCGACTGGTACGCCCGTCGCCGCGGTGTCCCCGGCCTGACGCGGGCGAACGTGCTGCCCACCGTGGGGTCGAAGGAACTGGTGGCGCTTCTGCCGCTGCTCCTGGGTCTCGGCCCCGGCGATGCCGTGGTGCATCCCCGCGCCGCGTACCCGACCTACGAGATCGGTGCTCGTCTCGTGGGCGCGGAGCCGGTGGCATCCGATGATCCGTCCGAGTGGCCGGAGAACACCAAGCTCGTGTGGGTCAACTCGCCCGGGAACCCGGACGGCCGGGTGCTCTCGGTCGCCGAGATGACGGATGCCGTCACCCGGGCGCGTGCGCTCGGAGCCGTTCTCGCGTCCGACGAGTGCTACGCCGAACTGGGGTGGGACGCCCCGTGGGACACCGAGCGCGTGCCGAGCGTGCTGGATCCGGCCGTCGTCGGCGACGACCTGTCGGGCGTGTTGTCGGTGTACTCGCTCAGCAAGCAGTCGAACCTCGCGGGCTACCGCGCGGCGTTCCTGGCGGGCGACGAGCAGCTCGTCGCGCGGCTTCTGACCGGCCGCAAGCACCTCGGACTCATGCCGCCCGCGCCCGTGCAGCGCGCGATGACCGTGGCCCTGGGTGACGACGCGCACGTGGTCGAGCAGCGCGAGCGGTACGCCCGCCGTCGCGCCGTCCTCCAACCCGCCGTCGAGGCGGCCGGATTCACGGTCGACCGCAGCGAAGCGGGCCTCTATCTCTGGGCCACCGAGGGGCGCGATGCGTGGGAGAGCGTGGGGCGTCTGGCCGATCTCGGCATCCTGGTCGGACCCGGGCATTTCTACGGGACGCACTTCCCGAACCACGTGCGGTTCTCGCTGACGGCGACCGATGAGCGGATCGCCGCCGCCGCCGAGCGACTGACGCTCTGACTCAGGTCGACCGGCTCCACGCCTCCCACAGCCGCGCGTAGGAGCCGCCTGCGGCGCGCAGGTCATCGTGCGTGCCCTCCTCGCGCACGCGCCCGGCCTCGAGGAGGACGACGCGGTCGGCGGCGGCCGCCTGGCTCAGGCGGTGCGCCACGACGAGCGCGGTGCGTCCCTCGACGGCGGCCAGAGCGGCATCCTCAAGACGACCCGCTTCGGTCGAGCCCGCCTCGGCCGTGGCTTCATCGAGGACGACGAACGCGGGGTCGGCGAGGATCACGCGCGCGAGGGCGAGATGCTGCGCCTCCGCGGCGGACAGGGCGGTGCCCGAGGCGCCGACGGGTTCGTCGAGGCCCCGCGGGAGGCGCGCGACGACGCCGTCGGCGCTCACCCGTGACAGCGCTCGGTGGATGTCGTCGTCGCTCGCGTCCGGGGCCGCGAGTGTCAGGTTGTCGCGCAGGGTGGCGTCGAAGACGTGCACGTCTTGCGTGACGAGCGCGACGGATGCCGGCCGGTGCACGACCCCCGCGAGCGGTTCGTGCACGCCCGCGGCGATGGCGGCGAGGGTGGATTTGCCGGCACCGGATGCCCCCACACCGGCCACGGTGGTGCCCGTTCCGAGTTGGATCGACACGTCGTGCAGGACGGGGTGGCCCGTTTCGTACGCGTGGGTGACGTCGCGCAGGTGAACGTCGTCGGCTGCCGGTCGCAGCGCCGAAGGCGCGGGTGCTGCGGAACAGATGACCCCGACGATCCGCGAGAGCGAGGCGAGAGCGGACTGCAGGTCGTCGACGACGAACAGCAGTTGATTGATGGGGCCGAAGAGGCGCAGGAACAGCAGCATCGCGGCCGTCGTGCCACCGACCGTTCCGTGTCCGTTCGCCACGAGGACGAAGCCGACCGTGAGCAGACCCGCCATGCCGAGGAACTCGGCCGCGTTGAGCCGCGCGAAGAAGAGGTTCTGGATGCCGCGCGCCCGCATGCTCCAGCGGACGACGCTCCAGGACGCCCCCGCGATCCGCGCGAGGTGGGACGACTCCGCGGAGTATGCGCGAACGGTTTCGAGCCCGCGCAGGGCGTCGAGGAGGTGTTGAGCCCGCTCGGACATCGCGGTCCGCTCCGCCGCGTAGACGGCGGGAGCCGAGCGCAGGTAGCGACGGACGGCGACCACATGCAGCGGCGTGACGCCGACGAGAGCGAGGGCGTACCAGGGGTCGATGACGGCCATGCCGACGAGGGTCACGACGATCGTGAATGCGGCCCCGACGAGGGCGGGAACCACACGCGGAACGGCATCCGACACCTCCGCGACGTCGTCGCCCGCGCGCGCGACGAGATCGCCCGTTCCCGCGCGCTCCACGCGCGACGGCGGCAGATGCAGCGCGGTGTCGACCATGCGTTCGCGCAGATCCGCGAGGGCGGTTTCGCACAGGCGGGACGCGGCGACCATGCCGACGGCGGTGAGCGCGGCCCCGACCACGACGGCACCGGCCATCACCGCCGCGAGGACGACGGCGAGGTGAGGGGCGTCGTCCCCGGCCCCGATCGCGTCGACGATGACGCCGAGGGCGAGGGGGCCGACGACACCGGCGATCGCCGCGGCCAGCACCACGAGGACGAGCCCCGGTACGCGCCACCATCCGCCCGGCAGAGACCGGCGGAGCTCGCGCGCGACCTCGCGAGCCGATGCGAGCGGAAGAGCGGTGCTCATGATCGTCCTCCGTCCGCGATCCGCACGACGCGGTCGGCCACCGCGGCGAACGCGGGGGAGCGGGTGATCACGACGGTCCGCCGATGGAGCCGGGCCTCGTGCACCCGTTCGGCGATCCGCGACTCGGTGACCGCATCGACAGCGGTGGTGGGGTCGTGCAGCACGAGGAGTTCGGGGTCGTGTGCGAGCGCCCGCGCGAGGGCGACGCGTTGGCGCTGACCCCCCGAGAGGGCCGTCCCGTTCTCGCCGACGCGGCTCGCGAGGCCGTGGGGGAGCACCTCGGCGAGCTCGTCGCACGCGGCGGCGTACAGGGCGGCGGCGAGCGTGTCGGCATCCCGCTCGGTGGAGCGGACGTTCTCCGTCACGCTGCCGGTGAACAGGTGGGCCGCGTGCGGGGCATGCAAGGCCTCCGGATGCCGCGCGCGCAGCGCCGCGAGAACATCGGCCGCGCGCGCGCCGTCGCACGCCACGACGACGAACTGTTCCGGCTGAACCTCGGGGAGGTCGACCGGGGCAGGGGTGTCGTCCGCGACGGCCGCGAGCGGCTCCGCGTCGCGGAGAAGGTCGAGGACGCGCGCGGCGGAGGCGGTCGCGGACGCCCACCACGCTCCCGTGTACAGCGCGAGAGCTTCGAGGGGGTCGAGGAGGAACTGGGCGAGACCCACGATCGCGATGAATTCGCCGAGTCCGAGCGTGCCCGACAGTGTGAGGATCGCGGCGACGACGGCGACGGCGGTGAGGAAGAGGCCCGTGACGATGCTCATGGCTCCGCCGAACACGCCCTCCGCGCGTCGGGCGCGCACGGTGTCGGCGAGCGCGGCGCGGCTCGCGCGGCGGTATCGGCGGCTCGCCTCGACCTCGGCGCCGATGCCGCGGATCACGCGGTAGCCGCTCAGGAGGTCGGCCGCCCGGCCGGCCGCGGTCGCGGCGGCCTCCTGCTCCTGCCCACTGCGTTCCCGCAGGCGGCGGCCCGCGCGCTCGGTGAGCCAGAGCAGCAGGGGTGCCCCGAGAAGCACGGCGAGCCCGAGGGGCCAGGAGATCGTCAGGAGCACGGCGCCGCCGAACAGGACGGCGGCGAGTTGGCCCACGGGGTAGACGCCGATCTCGACGGCCTCCGACAGGCGATTGGCGTCGGATGTCGCGATGGAGAGGGCGACGCCGGGCTGGTCCGAGGGGCGTCCCGGGCCCGGCCGGCGGTGCAGCAGGTGCGCGGACACGGTCGTGCGAAGGCGATGCTGCACAGCCAGCATGCCGAGCTCGGCGAACCGAGAGCCGAAGCGCCACGAAAACGACAGTGCGAGGAAGTCCGCCGCCAGGACGCCCAGCCACAGCGCGAGCTGGCCCGGGTCGCCGGTCGTCACCGCACGCTCGATCGCGAGTCCCATGATGATCGGCACCAGCGCCTCGCCCAGCTGGTGTGTGACCGACAGGACCGCGGCGGGGACGGTGTACCGCGGTGAGGCGCCCATCACCCGCAGTGCGAGACGGCGGGGCGTCGTCGCGGCGGTGATCGGGATCTCGCGCGTGGGCACCGGCTCGGCGGGAGCCTGCAGCAGCATCTTCATCCGTGGGCCGTCCGCGCCCGCCCGAGGGCCGAGACGGCGGGGGTTCCCGACACGGGATCCGGGGTGACCACGCACCGCAGACCGAAGACCTCCTCGACCATCTCAGCCGTGACGATGTCGGCGGGTGCACCCTCGGCGACGATGCGTCCGTCCTTCACGGCGATGAGGTGGCTGCCATAGCGGGCGGCCTGGTTCAGGTCGTGGAGTACGGCCACGAGCGTGCGGCCCTGTGCGTTGAGGTCGGTGAGCAGTTCCATCAGCTCGATCTGGTGCGCGATGTCGAGGAACGTCGTCGGTTCGTCGAGCAGGAGGATGGGCGTCTCCTGAGCGAGCGACATCGCGACCCACACGCGCTGGCGCTGACCGCCCGAGAGCTCCGAGACGAGACGGCCGGACAGGTCGGCCGTGCCCGTGGCATCCATCGCCGCCGTCACCGCCGCTTCGTCCTGAACGGACCACTGCCGGAGGAAGCCCTGGTGCGGGTACCGTCCCCGCGCGACCAGGTCGATGACCGTGATGCCGTCGGGGGCGAGCGAGGTCTGCGGGAGGAGCCCCACCGTGCGCGCCAGTTCCTTCGGCGGGTAGTCGCCGAGCGGCCGGTCGTCGAGCCGTACGGTCCCGGCGCTGGGCGTCAGCAGGCGCGCGAGGGCACGGAGCAGCGTGGACTTGCCGCTCGCGTTCGCCCCGACGATCACGGTGAACGACCCGTCGGGGATGCCGACCGAGAGGCCCTCCGAGATGACACGGCGGTCGTAACCGATCGTGAGATCCGTGGCGGCGAGGCGGGCGGGAGCGGTCATGCGCGTCTCCGGGTTTCGTGGATGAGGAGCCAGACGAGGTAGATCCCGCCCACGACGACCGTGACGAGTCCGACGGGCAGGGGAGTGGGCAGCACGTGCTGGGCGACGATGTCGGATGCCGTCAGCACGACTGCGCCGATGAGCCCCGCCGGGACGAGCGCGATGCCCGCGGTGCGGGTGAGCCGGCGAGCGATCTGCGGAGCGGCGAGCGCGACGAACGCGATCGGACCCGCGGCCGCGGTGACGACGGCGGTGAGAGCCACGGCGCAGACGACGAGACCAAGTCGCGCCCTCTCGACACGGATGCCGAGCGCCCGCGCCGCGTCATCGCCGAGCTCGAGGCGCGACAGGGCGCGCGAGAACGCACCGAGCGCGACGAGGGCGAGGACGACGACCCCGGCGGCGGGCAGGAACTGCGCCCAGCCGACCGGAGAGAGCGACCCCGCTCCCCACACGGCCGCGACCATCGCGACCTCGACCTTCGCGCGCAGCAGCAGATAGGTGCTGAGGGCCTGGAGCATCGCGGAGATCCCGATCCCGACCACGATGAGGCGGAATCCCTGGATGCCACGACGATAGGCCAGCACGTACACCAGGGCCGCGGAGACGAGGCCCCCGGCCACCGCGCCGGCCGACACGGGGACGCTCCCCGCGGACGCACCGAGGAGAAGGATCGCGCCGAGACCGCCCGCGTAGGAACCCGCGGACAGCCCGATGATGTCGGGGCTGGCGAGCGGATTGCGGGTGAGCGACTGGAACACGGCGCCCGAGATGCCGAGGGCGACGCCGAAGACCACGGCGCCGAGCACGCGCGGCAGTCGCCACTCGCGCACCACGGTCGCGGTGAACCCGCCGTCGGTGCCGAGGAGGGCTCCGGCCACCTGGGCGGGGGTGAGGGGGAGATCGCCGAGACACAGGGCGAGGATCGCGAGGGCGGCCAGGGTCACGGCGATGGCCGCGCCGGTGACGAGCGTGCGCACCCGGAAACGGACCGACAGTCTCCCCCGGCGGACGACGGCGGTGCGCGGACCGGTCGCGACGGTCACAGGCTGCTCGCTCTCGCGCGCCGTACCAGGACGATCAGGACGGGTGCGCCCACGAACGCCGTGACGATGCCCACGGGCACCTCGCTCGGCCACAACACCACGCGGCCGACGACGTCGGAGAGCAGCATCACGACCGGGGCGATCACCATCGTGTAGGGAAGGATCCAGCGCTGGTCGGGGCCGACGATCCACCGAGCGACGTGCGGGGCCATGAGGCCGACGAAGGCGACCGGCCCCGCGATCGCCGTGGCCGAACCGGCCAACACCGTGATCGCGACGATCGAGAGCACACGCGTGCGCACGAGCCGGGTCCCGAGAGAGGACGCGAGCTCGTCGCCGAGACCCAGGGAGTTCAAGGACCGTGCGCACGCCAGCGCCACGACCATGCCCGCGCCGACGAACGGCAGGGTGGGCAGGATGACATCCCATCCGCGCTCCACGAACGAGCCCGCGTTCCACCCGCGCAGGCGGGCGAAGGTAACGGGGTCCAGCAGCATCATGGCGCTCGTGATGCCCAGCAGGACGGCACCGACCGCGACGCCGGCCAGGGTGAGGCGCGCCGGATCGGGTCCCCCTCGACCGGCCCCGCCGATTGCGGTCACGACCACCGTCACGAGCAACGCGCCGCCGAAGGCCCACGGCAGGAACTGCGCGGCGGAGACGGCACCCAGCACGACGCCGATCGCGACGAAGAGCGCGGCCCCGGCATCCACTCCGAGGATTCCCGGGTCGCCCAGCGGGTTGCGGGTGAACGCCTGAATGAGGGCACCCGCGAGCCCGAGCGCGACCCCCACGACGATCCCGGCGACCGTCCGGGGAACGCGGAGGTCGAGCACGATCTGATCGGTGAGCGTTCCCGAGGGAGCCGCGAGGGCGTGCCACACGTCTGCCGGGCTGAGGGCGTTCGACCCGACGGCGATGCTGAGTGCCGCGCTCGCCGCGAGAGCGACGACGGCAAAGGCGAGTCCCGCGGCCCGCCGACGCCGGGCGGGGGAGGAGGGGCGGTCGCGCCGCGCGCCGGGGCGCGACGCGACCGAGAGGGCAGAGATCACCTCGGGTCAGCCCTCGACGCTCTGCGGGGACGTCCCCGCGACCGCCTTCTCCAGACGCGGCACGAGGTGATCGATGACGTACTTCTGGCTGAGCGGCGTGAGGAAGTAGATCGCGCCGGCGAGTTCGGCATCCGTGTACACCGCGCGTCCACCGGTGACCGCCGACAGCGATCGCGTCGTGCCGAAGTCGAGGAGGTCGGGCAGCGACTCGGCGCTCTCGGTGGCGAAGACGATGACGTCCGCGTCGATGAGCGACATGGTCTCGCCCGAGATGAGCGCCTGTGCGCCCTCCTGCTGGACGTACTTCTCCAGACCGGGGGTGATGACGAAGCCGAGGTCCGTCAGGAAGTCGGTGTTCAACCCGTCCGGGTACACGTAGATGCTGCCCTCCCAGGGACCGCCCTGCGAGAAGGACGCCGTCTTCCCCGCGAACTCCGGGTGCGCCGCCGCGGCGGCCGCGTACTGCTCCTCGATGCCGGTGATGAGCTTCTCGCCCTCGGTGCTGCGTCCCATCGCCTGCGCGATCTGACGGGTCTGGCCCTTCCAGTCCGAGAAGTAGCGCTCGGCACCGGGGACGCTCGCGATCGTCGGAGCGATCGCGCTGAGCTTCGTGTAGTCGTCGGCGGTCATGTTGGCGTTCGTCCCCACGATGAGGTCCGGCTCGAGCGAGGCGATCTTCTCGAACTCGAAGCCGTCGGTGGCCGAGAGGACGGTGGGCTCGGCGCCGTTGAGCAGGTCGGTCGCCCACGGCCAGACGGCGTACGGCTGCTCGCCGTACCACTCGGTCGTCGCGATCGGGGGCGTGCCGAGCTCGAGCAGGATGTCCTGCTCGGTGAGGCCGACCACGACGACGCGCTGCGGCTCGGCCGCCACGGTGGTCTCGCCGAACTGGTGGGTCACGGTGACGGGGAACGTGTCGCTCGGCTCGGTCGAATAGGTCGCGTTCTCGGCGACGGCCGTGGCGGTGCCGCCGCAGCCCGCGAGCAGGGCGGCGGTGACGGCAAGGACGGTGCCGAGCGCGGCGAGGCGCGCGGGGCGGGAGCGGTGGAGGGATCTGGGCATGGGAGCTCTCGGGTCAGCGGGATCGGGCGTCGCTAGGTTAGCCTTGCCTTACTTTGGCCGCCATCGTCGTGAGGAGACATCCCGTGCTGATCGAGGACACGGTCATGTCGCGTGGCGAACACTCGGACCACGTGGATGCCGCCGACTCCGAGCCGCGTGTTCGCCAGTGGACATTCGCCGAGTTCGCCGTCACTTCGACACTCGTGGACGGCGGCAGCGGCTTCGATCTGCACCGGCACGAGGAGGATCAGCTCGCCTGGATGGCATCCGGATCCATGGAGGTGTCGGTCGGGACCGACCGCTGGCACCTCCGTCGCGATCACGCGGCATGGATCCCCACCGGGGTGCTGCATGAGATGCGGTTCACCGAGCCCGGCGAACTCGTCAGCGCCTATGTCGATCAACGGCATCGCCCGAGTCCAGCGGGGTGGAGTCGGGCGCGCGTGCTCGCCCTCGATCCGCTCGGCGGAGCGTTGCTGCGCTATCTCGCCGCCGGGGGCCGGTCCGAGAGGCGTCGGCAGGAGAGCTTCGCTCTGCTGAGCGATCTGGTCGCCGAAGCGCCCGTCTCCCGCGAGATCGTCGCGTTGCCGCAGGATCCGCGTGCCCGCGCGATCGCCGTCGCGCTCCTCGCCGCACCCGACGACGATCGCGATCTCGACGCGTGGGCGGCCCAGGCGGGTGTCAGTGCCAAGACCATCGCTCGTGCCTTCGTATCGGACACGGGGCGCACCTTCCGGGAGTGGAGGGTACGGGCGCGCCTGCATGTCGCGGTCGGCCTGCTCCTCCGAGGCGATCCCGTGCACGAGGTCGCGCTCGCGGTCGGCTACGACTCCGTCAGCAGCTTCATCTCCGCGTTCCGTGCTCGGTTCGGGGTGACCCCGGCGGCCTACGCCGGTCATCACCGACGCGCATGAGGAGGATCCCTCCATTCGATGGGGGCATCCTTTGGCGGTGTCATCTGTACGCGCCCCGGGCTACTAGGCTGTAAAAGCACTGTGTTCGGGCAACCCTCCGAGCGTGTGCCGATCGTGAGGCCGCACTCGTGGCATCCCCCGGTCGAGAAAGGCTGCGGGTGCCTCCGCCCCCGTGGTCGATGAATTGGGCGACCAGAAATCGCAAGGAGGCGCGGTGAGCGACGCGGGAACGCAGAACGACAAGGCCACCCTTTCGGTGGGGGGCACCACCGCCGAATTCCCGGTCCTCCGGGGAACGGACGGCATCCCGAGCATCGACATCGCGTCGCTGACGAAGCAGACCGGTCACACGACGCTCGACTACGGCTTCGTGAACACGGCGTCGACGAAGTCCGCCATCACGTACATCGACGGCGACCAGGGCATCCTGCGTTACCGCGGCTACCCGATCGAGCAGCTCGCGAAGAACAGCACCTACCTCGAGGTGGCATGGCTGCTCATCTACGGCGAGCTGCCCTCGGCATCCGAACTGGCGTCGTTCGACGAGCGCATCCGCCGCCACACGCTGCTGCACGAGGATCTCAAGCGTTTCTTCTCGTCGCTGCCCCCGACCGCGCACCCCATGTCGGTGCTGTCGGCGGCGACCGCGGCCCTCTCGACCTATTACGAGTCCGAGTCCGACCCGCACAACCCCGAGCACGTCGAGCTCAACACGGTCCGCATGCTCGCGAAGCTCCCCGTGATCGCGGCGTACGCGCACAAGAAGAGCATCGGGCAGGCCTTCCTGTACCCCGACAACTCGCTCGGCTTCGTCGACAACTTCCTCAAGCTGAACTTCGGCGTGCTGAGCGAGATCTACGAGGTCAACCCGGTCATGACGAAGGCGCTCGACCTCCTTCTCATGCTCCACGCGGACCACGAGCAGAACGCCTCGACCTCGACCGTGCGCCTGGTCGGCTCGACCGGTGCCAACCAGTTCGCGTCGATCTCCGCCGGCATCCAGGCCCTTTCCGGCCCGCTTCACGGTGGCGCCAACGAGGCCGTGCTCCAGATGCTCGGCCGCATCCGCGACTCCGGCGAGAGCGTCGAACGCTTCGTCGAGCGGGTGAAGAACAAAGAAGAGGGCGTCAAGCTCATGGGCTTCGGCCACCGGGTCTACAAGAACTACGACCCGCGCGCCAAGCTCGTCAAGGAAGCGGCCGACGAGGTCCTCGAAGCCCTCGGCGTCAGCGACCCGCTCCTCGACCTCGCCAAGGAGCTCGAGCAGATCGCTCTGCAGGACGACTACTTCAAGGAGCGTCGCCTGTACCCGAACGTCGATTTCTACACCGGCGTCATCTACAAGGCGATGGGTTTCCCCACGCGCATGTTCACCGTGCTGTTCGCCATCGGGCGTCTTCCCGGCTGGCTCGCGCAGTGGCGCGAGGCCATCACCGACCCGCAGACCAAGATCGGTCGCCCGCAGCAGCTGTACACGGGCGCCGCGGAGCGGAACTACCCCGGGGTCTGACCCTCACACGGAACGCCCCATCCCTCTCGCGAGGGGCGGGGCGTTCAGCTGTACGCCGCGGTGTGCGGCGGGCGATGCCCCCAGCAGCGGGCGGACCCCGGCGGCGGCGGGCGGACCCCGCGATAAACGCCGTCCGTGTCGAGACACGCGGTGGCGCGGCGTGTATCGGCAGGAACGGCGTTTATCGGGGAAGGAGAGGGATGCCGCGACCCGCGGCCGCGGTGACGGAGCCCCGGTAGGGTCGGGGCATGTCGCGTCTTCTCGTCCGCCGCCCCTCGCCGCTGCTCGCCGAAGGGGAACTGACCCATCTGGATCGCGTCCCCGTGGACGCGGACCTCGCCCTCGCCCAGTGGCGCGGCTACGTCGATGTGTTCCGCTCGCGTGGGTGGGACGTGATCGAGATCGCGCCCGCCGATGATCAGCCCGACGGTGTGTTCGTGGAGGACGCTGTCGTGGTGTTCGGCGACCTCGCGGTGCTCTGTCGCGCGGGAGCCGCATCGCGTCGCGGCGAGGCCGAGAGCGTCCGCGCCGGGGTGCTGGCATCCGGAATCGACCTCGCCGAGATCGTCGAACCCGGAACGCTCGACGGGGGTGACGTGCTGAAGGTCGGGAGCACCGTGTACGTCGGCGCGTCGTCGCGGACGAACGCCGCGGGCATCGCGCAGCTGCGTGCGCTCCTCGAGCCGCGCGGGTGGGAGGTGCGCGAGATCCCGGTGACGAAGGTGCTGCACCTGAAGTCGGGTGTGACGGCGCTTCCCGACGGCACCGTGATCGGGTTCGAGCCGCTCGTGGACGACCCCGCCCTGTTCCCGGTGTTCCAGGGCGTCTCGGAAGAGCACGGTACCGCTGTGGTCGTGCTGGACGAGGGCACCGTTCTGATGTCGTCCGACGCTCCCGAGACCGCCGCCGCGCACCGCGCCCGGGGCCTCGAGGTCGTGACCGTCGACGTCAGCGAGTTCGAGAAGCTCGAGGGCTGCGTCACCTGCCTGTCGGTGCGCCTCCGCGACGGAGACGCACCGAGGGCGGCGGGGTAGGGCCCGGCGCCCCCGGAACGAGAAACGCCGATCGTGCCGAGACACGCGGTGAGGTAGCGAGTCTCGACAGGGACGGCGTTTATCGACCGGGGGATCAGGCGTGCAGCGCCTCGTTCAGCGTGACGCCGACGCCGGCGCGCGCCGACGCCTCGACGGCCCCGGTGAGCGAGTTCCGACGGAACAGGATGCCGTTGCGCCCGGACAGCTCGCCGGCCTTGACCGTCTCGTCGCCGACCTTCACCTTGGTACCGGCCGTGACGTAGAGACCCGCCTCGACCACGCAGTCATCGCCGAGAGAGATGCCGATGCCGGCATTGGCGCCGAGAAGCGTGCGCGCGCCGATCGAGACGCGGTGCGTGCCGCCGCCCGAGAGCGTCCCCATGATCGACGCGCCGCCACCGATGTCGGTGCCGTCGCCGATCACGACACCCTGGGAGACGCGCCCCTCGATCATCGAGGAGCCGAGCGTGCCGGCGTTGAAGTTGACGAAGCCCTCGTGCATGACGGTCGTGCCGGGGGAGAGGTGCGCGCCCAGGCGCACGCGCGAGGCGTCGGCGATGCGGACGCCCGCGGGAAGGACGTAGTCGGTGAGGCGCGGGAACTTGTCGAGCCCCTGGAGCTGGATGCCGTGGCGCTTCAGCTGCGGCAGCAGCCGGGCCGCGTCGTCGGGGTGCATCGGACCGGCGTTCGTCCACGCGACGTTCGGGAGGTGCCCGAAGATGCCGTCGAGGTTGATCTCGTTGGGGCGCACGAGCAGGTGGGAGAGGGCGTGCAGGCGCAGGTAGGCGTCGGCGGTGGAAGCGGGCGCCGCGTCGATGTCGATCGTGAGCGACACGGCCTCGACGCGCACGTTGCGCCGTTCGTCCGAACCCGCCTGAGCGGCCAGGTCGGGGGAGAGCTCGGCGTCGTCGCCGAGAACGGGACGGGGGAACCACGCGTCGAGGACGGTGCCTCCCTCGGTGATCGTCGAGAGTCCGGCACCGCTGATTCGTCGTTCGTTGCTCACCGCTCCAGGCTACCGGCGGCAGCACGCTCGGTAGGATCGTGGGCATGTCGCCGCTCGATCTCTCGTCTTCCTCGCTCGACCTCACGCGCGCCATCTGCGACATCCCGAGCGTCTCCGGCGATGAGACGACACTCGCGGACGCCATCGCCTCAGCTCTCGCCAGCTACGACCACCTCGAGGTCATCCGCGACGGCGACACGATCGTCGCGCGCACGAACCTCGGTCGAGCGCGGCGGGTCGTGATCGCGGGACACATCGACACGGTCCCCATCAACCGCAATCTGCCGGTCGAGGACCGCGAGATCGACGGGGAGGCCTTCCTCTGGGGCCGCGGGACGGTCGACATGAAGGCCGGCGTCGCCGTGCAGCTCAAGCTCGCCGCCGAACTGGTCGCCCCCTCGGTCGACATCACCTGGATGTGGTATGACCACGAAGAAGTCGATTCCTCGCTCAACGGTCTCGGCCGGCTGTCGCGGAACCGACCCGACCTGTTCGTCGGCGACTTCGCGATCCTCGGGGAGCCGAGCAACGGCGAGGTCGAAGGCGGCTGCAACGGCACGCTTCGGGCGATCGTGCGCACCGACGGCGTCCGCGCGCACAGCGCCCGCTCCTGGATCGGTGAGAACGCGATCCACAAGGCGGCTCCGATCCTCGCGCGTCTCGCGGAGTACCGCGCCCGCGAGATCGAGGTCGAGGGGCTGCTCTACCGCGAGGGACTGAACGCCGTGAAGATCGTCGGCGGAGTCGCGGGCAACGTGATCCCGGATGCCTGCGAGGTCCAGGTCAACTACCGGTTCGCCCCGAGCCGCGACGCGGCAGGCGCCGAACGCGTCGTGCGCGACGTCTTCACCGGCTTCGACGTCGAGTTCGTCGACATCGCCGAAGGGGCGCGACCCGGTCTCGATGCGCCCCTCGCGCAGGAATTCGTCGCGGCGGTCGGGGCCACCCCTCGGCCGAAGTACGGGTGGACCGATGTCGCCCGCTTCTCGGCCCTGGGCATCCCGGCGGTCAACTACGGACCCGGTGACCCGCATCTCGCCCACCACGACGAAGAGCGGGTGGCCGTGGCGCAGATCGACGCGGTCGAGCGCGGACTGCGCGCGTGGCTGAGCGGGTCGTGACCACCGAGGTCGCGGCATTCGGAACCCTCCGGGGGTGGGCGCGCCTGCCCGTGGCGGCGCGCATCGCGCTCATCTACGTCGCGGCGCGCGTCGTCACGACGATCTTCTTCCTCCTGGCTGCCGGGATGTCCGGGCCCACGTCGCGTTTCGGCGTCGAGCCGGCGCTCGGTCAACTGGCCCTCGGCTGGGACGCGCAGTGGTACTGGTTGGCGGCGCTGTCTGGGTACCCGTCCGTCCTTCCGCTCAACGCGGCGGGTGCGGTGTCCGAGAATGCCTGGGCCTTCCTCCCGGTCTACCCGTACCTGTCGGCGGGAGTGGGCGCCTTCCTCGGTTCGTGGGGCGCGGGAGGCGTGGCCATCGCCCTCCTGTCCGGTTACGGTGCGAGTCTCGCGCTCCATGCGCTGCTGCGCGATCGCCTGGGCGATGCCGCGGCGACGTGGGCGGTCGTCTTCTTCGCCGCGGGGCCGCTGGCCGCGATGTTCCAGGTGGGGTACGCGGAGTCGCTCTTCCTGCTCCTGCTGTTCGTCGCCCTGCGCTGCGTGCAGCGCCGGCGGTGGGGATGGCTCTACGCCCTGATTCCCGTGATGGGCTTCACCCGCCCGGGTATCCTCGCCTTCGCCCTCTTCCTCGGGCTCTACGGCATCCATCGATTCCTTCGCCGTCGGAGCGATCCGCTTCCGCGCCGCGAGATCGTGCACATCGTCGCGCTCGGCGTGGTCAGCGTGGTCGTCGGCTTCGCCTGGCAGGTGATCGCCGGGCTCGTCACGGGAGACGCCGGGGCGTACCTCGCGACGGAGCTGGCGTGGCGCCGCAACTGGATCGCTGACGCGAGCGGTCACTTCGTCCCCGTCGAAGGCTTCGTGCAGGCGGCGGCGTTCTGGTTCACGCAGTGGGGACTCGGCCCGTGGGCGGGGTACATCGCGCTCGTGATCCTCGTCATCGGAATCACCCTCGCGCTCCTTTTCGCCCGCCCGGTCCGGCGGCTCGGCGTCGAGATCCGCCTGTGGTCCGCCAGCTACCTGGTCTACCTGCTTCTCGTGTTCTTCCCGCAGTCGAGCATCTTCCGGCTCCTCCTGCCCGTGTCGCCGCTGTGGGGCGCATTCGCGGTGCCGCGCTCGACCGGCTGGCGCGCGGGCGTTCTCGCCCTCGCCCTGCTGGGGCAGTGGTGGTGGATCTACAACATGTACGCCCTCGGGAACACGTACTGGCAGATTCCCTGACGGATGCCGTGTGGCCTCGCGTGGCGCGCGACCACGCGCCACGCCCGCTACCGGTAAACTGTCAGGAGACCAACGACGAAAAGGGGGCCGCGATGGCAGCCATGAAGCCGCGAACCGGTGACGGACCGATGGAGGCCGTGAAGGAGGGCCGGCTGATCATCGTGCGCGTGCCGCTCGAGGGTGGCGGGCGACTCGTCGTCTCGGTGAACGACGCCGAGGCGAAGGAACTGCACGACGTGCTCGGTGGGGTCGTCAACGCATCCTGATGCATCTTCACGAAGAGAAGGCCGGTCCCTCGGGGCCGGCCTTCTCTTCGTCGTGGTGAGCGTTGGAGCTCCGCGGGTGAGCCGCGGGGTGGAGCGCTGTCAGGCCGTCGGGGCGACGGTCGTCAGCTGCAGGAGCCCCTCACCCGTGGTCGAAAGGGCGCCGAAGACCGCCGGTGAAGCCTGGACTTCTTGGATGAGCGAGCGGTACGCCGTCGTGACGGCATCGCGGCGCACCGGGTCGGCGACCGCACCGCCGGCGAGGACGCGCGGAATGAGGACGGTTCCCCCTGCCCGGACGAGGCGCAGGCCGTGTTCGACGTATTCGATGACGCCGTCGGGGTCGGCGTCGATGAAGACGATGTCGTAGGACGCTTCGTTCATCCGGGGGAGGACCTCGGAGGCGCGACCGGTGATGAACCGGGCGCGAGCCGCGGGAATCCGCGCGTCCGCGAAGGCGGAGCGCGCCGCACCGAGGTGCTCCGGCTCGCTGTCGATCGTGGTGAGCGTCGCGCGCGGAGAACCGTGCAGCAACCAGAGCCCGGAGACGCCGCCGCCGGTGCCGACCTCGACGACGTTCAGCGCACGTGTCGCGGCGGCCAGAAGCGCGGTCTGCGCGCCGACCGCGGGGCTGATCGGGGCGGCACCCAGCTCGAGCGCGTGCGCGCGAGCCCGGGCGATGTGCTCCGGTTCCACCGTCGACTCCTGCACGAACCGCTCGTTCGCCTCATAACCACTCACCTGGACCTCCGTGCCCAGGCTAGAGGGCGCCGTCGTGCCGGAGGCCGAGGCGCGGCGGGTAATCTGAACTCATGTTCTTCGGGCTCACCATCGAGAAGCTCATGCTGATCGGTGTGGTCGCCGCACTCGTCATCGGCCCGGAGCGTCTGCCCAAGTACGCCGAGGCCCTCGCGAAGTTGACGCGCCGCGCCAAAGAGACGCTCCAGGGCGCGAAATCCCGCATGCGGGAAGAGATGGGTCCCGAGTTCGACGACGTCGATTGGCGCAAGCTCGACCCCCGGCAGTACGACCCCCGCCGGATCGTCCGCGAAGCCCTCCTCGACGACACGCCGACCGCGACCATGCGCGCCGCCGGCGCCGCCGCTGTGGCCGCCCGCGTCACGCCGGAGAAGCCGCCCTTCGTTCCGGGCGCGCTCCCTCCGTTCGACGACGAATCGACCTGAGTTCCGAGACCGCGTTGGCGCGTCAGGCTGACGGCGTGACGCGGAGCGCCCGTCCGGCGAGCCCCCGCGGATTCCGGGCCAGAGCAGCCGCAGCCGCCTCGATGGCGCGCGACGCCGGGTCGCCGGGCGCCGTGAGCACCACCGGCCGACCGTCGTCGCCTCCGCCGCGCAGCGCGGGGCTGAGGGGAACGGATGCCAAGAGCGGGACGTCGGCATCCTCGGTCGACAGAGCCCGAGCCACCGCTTCGCCTCCGCCGGAACCGAACAGGTCGAGGGAGGATCCGTCCGGCAGGGTCATCGCGGACATGTTCTCGATCACCCCGATCACGCGCTGACCCGTCTGGCGCGCCACGGTACCCGAGCGAACCGCGACGTCGGCGGCGGCCGCCTGCGGCGTCGTGACGACCAGCACATCGGCGTGGGGGAGCAGCTGTCCCACCGAGATGGCGACGTCGCCCGTCCCGGGAGGCATGTCGAGCAGCAGCACGTCGAGGTCACCGAAGAACACGTCCGTGAGGAACTGCTGCACGGTGCGATGCAGCATGGGACCCCGCCAGGCGACCGCGCCCGCGGCATCCTCTCCGGGGCGGCGCAGGAACATGCCGATCGAGATCACCTTCACGCCGCAGGCGACGGGCGGCAGGATCAACTCGTCGATCCGCGTCGGCGCCGGGGGAAGACCATCGGCGTCGATGAGTCCCAGGAGGCCGGGGATCGAGAAGCCGTGGACGTCGGCGTCGATCAGGCCGACGCGCAGGCCGCGCGCCGCCAGGGCGACCGCGAGGTTCGCGGTCAGGGTCGACTTGCCCACGCCGCCCTTGCCGCTCGTCACGGCGATCACACGCGTGAGCGAATCGGGGCCGAAGGGCATCTCGCGCTTCGCGCGGCCGCCGCGCAGCTTCTCGGTGAGCGCCTTCCGCTCGTCGGGCGACATCACCCCGACCCGCACGTCGACCGCGTCGATCCCCGCGGCCGACGCGGCGGCATCCCGGACGTCCCGTTCGATCCGGTCGGCCGCGGGGCACCCCACGATGGTCAGCGCGATTCCGACGGCCGCGGTCGTGCCGTGGACATCGACCTCGCGCACCATGTCGAGCTCGCCGAGGGGGCGCCGCAGCTCGGGATCGGTGACCGCCGCGACGGCCGCACGCACCCGCTCGGCGAGGTCCGCGGTCACGGCGCGGGCCGAGACTGCTCGTCGTTCTCGTCGAGGCGTTGGAGAGCGGCGCGCAACTCGGTGCGCAGCGTGTCCTTGGTGATGACGTCCTCGGTCAGATCGCGAATGGCCATGCGCAGGGCGACGATCTCGCGGGCGAGGTACTCGGTGTCGGCGAGATTGCGCTCTGCGCGCTGCCGGTCCTGTTCGATCTGCACGCGGTCGCGGTCGTCCTGACGGTTCTGCGCGAGCAGGATGAGGGGAGCGGCGTACGACGCCTGCAGCGACAGCACGAGGGTCAGCGCGGTGAAGCCGATCGCGGCGGAGTCGAAGCGCAGCTCGTCCGGGGCGATCGAGTTCCACCCCATCCAGACCACGCAGAAGAGGGTCAGCGAGAGCAGGAAGGTGGGCGTTCCCATTGCCCGGGCGACCCACTCGGTGAAGCGACCGAAGCGATCGCGAGAGGGCTGGGGAGCACGTGGGGCGAGAACGCGGCCGCGGCCGCGGGGCGCGTCGAGAGCGGGCTGGCGGTTGTTCCGAGCCATCAGCGCCTCCTCGGGGTCGGTGGGGTCTGGACAGGGATGCTCTGGGTCGCGGTCGGTCTGCGTGTGACCTTGGGCGTCGGATCATCGCTGTCGTGCGTGCGCCAGTCGTCGGGCAGGAGGTAATCGAGCACGTCGTCAACGCTCACGCAGCCGACGAGACGGTGCGCCTGATCGATGACGGGGAGCGAGACGAGGTTGTAGCTGGCGAGGAGGCGGGCGACCTCGGCGGCCGTGGCGTCGGCGGGCACCGGCTCCAGCGTGTCGTCGATGATCGCGCCGAGCCGCTCGTGCGGCGGGTAGCGCAGCATGCGCTGGAAGTGCACGGTCCCCAGCAGGCGGCCGGTCGGCGTCTCGTAGGGAGGGAGGGTGATGAACACGGATGCCGCGAGCGCGGGGTGCAACTCGTGCCGGCGGATGAGGGCCAGGGCCTCCGCCACCGTGGCATCCGCCGACAGCACGATGGGCTCCGGCGTCATGAGACCGCCGGCCGTGTCGGGGCCGTACTGGAGGAGGGCACGCACGTCGTCGGCTTCCTCGGGCTCCATGAGGTCGAGGAGTTGCTCCGAGCGCGACTCCGGCAGCTGACCGAGGAGATCGGCCGCGTCGTCGGGCTCCATGGCATCCAGGATGTCGGCGGCGCGCTCGTCGCCCAGCTGCTCGAGGATGTGGACCTGCTCGTCCTCGGGCATCTCTTCGAGGGCGTCGGCGAGGCGATCATCGCTGAGTTCTTCGGCGACCTCGATGAGGCGTTCTTCGGGGAGGTCGAGCAGCGTGTTGGCGAGGTCGGCGGGCTTGAGCTCGGAGTAGGTCGCGACGAGCTGTTCGGCGGACTGCGCCTCGCCCGGGGTCTGGTTCTCTCGCACTTCGGTCCACGCCGCGAACGTCGTGGGTCCCTTGGCGAACGGCGAGGCACTCGTCCGGGGGCGGCGGAGGAACAGCTGTCCGACATCCCACTCGCCGAGGCGGTTGCGCTCGATCGCGACGTCTTCGATCACGGCGGTGCCGGAGCCGTCGACGAGGCTCACACGACGACCGAGCATCTCCGCCATGACGCGCACTTCGCCACCGCGCTGCTGGAAACGGCGCACGTTGATGAGGCCGGTCGTGATGACCTGACCGGCCTGTATGGAGGTGACGCGCCCGATGGACACGAACACATGTCGGCGCCCGGGAATCTCGACGACGAGCCCCACGACGCGCGGCGCAGCGGACGCGCGGTAGATCACCACGACGTCGCGCACCTTACCCAGACGGTCTCCCGCCGGGTCGAACACCGTGCAGCCCGCCAAGCGGGCGACGAAAACCCTTTGCGTGCTCACCGGTCCAGCGTAGTCCGCACCTCCTATGCAACACCGGTGGAACGGTCAGGCGCGCGTGACAGGATGGTGAAATGAGTATGTTGGCGGGGCGACCCGGGGCAGGACGCGACGAGGTCGGCGAGAAGGTCGCGTCGTTTCCCACGTACGAGCAGGCGCAGAAGGCCGTTTCCTCCCTCATCGCGGGCGAAGTGCCCGCGCGTGACATCGCGATCGTCGGGACGGGGCTTCGCTCGATCGAGCGGATCACGGGCCGGCTCGGCTACGCCACCGCGGCGCGTTCCGGTGCCCTGAACGGCCTGATGATCGGTCTGCTCTTCGCGTTCATCTTCGTCCTCGGTCAGCCGACGGTGCAGATCGCGACCTTCCTCGGCGTTCTCCTGGTGGGTATGGCCCTCGGCATGCTGCTGAGCCTCGGCACCTATTCGCTCATCCGGCGTCGCCGCGACTTCGCGTCCGTGATGCAGGTGAGCGCGGACCATTACGACGTCTGCGTCGCCGCGGCGAGCCTGCACAAGGCACGTGGGGTGCTCGGGCCGACCGGAACGGCGCGCACCGTGGTCGCCCGCCCGTCCGTCTCGGTCGATGACGCTCCGCCGCAGTACGGCGAGCGGATCGCCCCCGGAGCACCGACCCCGTCGTCGGCCGCGCGCCCCGCGGCGACGACCTCCGCGCCGGCCGACGATGAGCCGCCGCGCTATGGGGAGCGAATCGTCCCCCCGACGCCGCAGCCGCACCGCGATGCCTCCGAAGACGGCCGCGCTCCCGCGGAATCGGCCGGGGTCGAGCCGTCTGCTGAGGAGCCGCCGACCGAGGCGCCCGGGGCTCCGCGCGACGACCGGTGACGGTCGAGCCCGTCCGCATCCCGGTCGACCTGCCGAGCGGAGCTTCCTTCGTTTCGGGGCTGTGGGACGCGCCGACGGACGCATCCGTGACGATCGCTCTGGCGCACGGAGCGGGAGCGGGCATGACCCATCCCTTCCTCGAGGGCCTCGCCACCGCTCTCGCGGCCGACGGCTTCGCCGTGCTGCGGTTCGTCTTCCCCTACATCGAGGCGGGACGCCGGATGCCAGGACCCGTCGCCGCGGCGACCGGGACGTGGGCGGCTGTGCAGGAATGGTGCGCCGAGGCGTCGGCGTCGGGAGCGTTCGTGGCCGCGGGGAAGTCGTATGGCGGGCGGATGGCATCCGTCGCCGCCGCGGAAGGACTCATCGTCCCCGACGGGCTCGTGTACCTGGGCTACCCCCTGCATCCGCCGGGGCGCCCCGACAAGCCGCGGTCAGAGCACCTGCCGACGGTGCACGCACCCCAGTTGTTCGTCGAGGGCGAGAACGACCCGTTCGTCGACCCGCACGACCAACTCATCGAGGCCGTGGCTTCGTGCCCGGACGCCCGCGTGCACTGGATCGCCGGTGCCAATCACTCCTTCGAGGTGAAGGGCGCGCGGCGACCGGCGGATGAGATCGGCGCGGGGCTGGCGCCGGTTGTCGCCGGCTTCGTGCGGGCGTTGTAGACGGCTACGGCCCGGGGGTTGCGGGGAGGGTGCCGCAGCGGGAGATGGCAATCATTTCTAGGGCGAGGCGGCCGTCTATATGGGCTTCCTGAACGCTTACGCTCACATTGAGATCCTTCTCGAGCAGATCGAGGTTCGCGAAAGACACGTCGATGCCCAGATCTCGCTCCTCCCATTCGTCTCCTAAGCGGGTAGGGAGTGCTGCAAGTAATGCGTGGACATCCACGTCGTCCGCAACATAGATGATCCAGTGGCCCGTGTAGAACGCGCCCCGATCGCGGGACATCAGTAGCGGATCGTCGCACGGGTACGGTGGCTGCTCCGGTTGGCGAACAACCTCTTTGGGATCTGGAACAACGTTCACGAGCTTTTCGAGCGTTTGAGTAGTCTCACTCTGCACAGCCTCATATGAGGGTGTGTCCACGGAGCAACCCTCAACTCCGAGCAGGACGAGTGCGACGAGTGTGATTGCAGCGAGCTTCTTCATGATCGTTTCGCGTCCTTGAGGAGTTTCTGCACGGCGTGCAGGACATCGCCATTGAGGTCCTCGTCATCGCTCATAAGAGCGTTGTGGTGCGCAACGCTGTCTCCGATGATGAACGGCGGCGCCACCGGTCCGTACACGAGCTTCAGCGGGTCAGCACCAGGGATGCCAGAGCTCACGATCGTGATACCGGGAAACGATTCTGGGGGAACGTCGAAGCCGAGACCTCCGAGCCGGAGTCCGGCGTAGCTGCGATTGATGTCGTCCGGCGCTTGGGCTGCGTAGTAGGCGGTGTCAAGGTTCGGGACGTAAGGTCCGACGGCTCCGACGCCGCCAGCCAAGAACCGCGCGTCCAATGTCGCGCCGTAACTCTCGGCGTTGCTTCCGACAGCACTGGCATACGAATGCTCGTAGCTCATCGTCCACAGTGAGGGTTCAGCCGCGCTGACGCCGATCACGACGTTCGCGAACTCGACACCTCGTTCTTGAGCGAAGCCGTTGTATTGCGGACCCTCGGTCAAGGGCTTGTCGAGTTGTGGCATTGGGCCGGTCATCACAGTGAAGGCGATGACGCTTCCGGGGCTCGCATTCCTGACCTGCCAGTCCGCGAACCTCGTGATCGGCTCGTCGCCGAAGAACGACGCCGCCTGCGTGTTCGTGCCGGGAACCACGAAGAGCGCGGACGTGGCCCGTGACGGATCGCCGGACATCTCGATCAGCGCGCCGTGATCCGGGTCCCAGGCGTAGAGCTGTTTCCGGCCGTCCTGTACCGCTTGGAAGTACGCGAGTTCCGCGTCGATCGCGCGCAGACGGCTGTCGGCCTGCGCCGCGGGCGACCGGAACCTGGCGGTCAGCGGGTCCGCGTCGAGCTGCGCCTCGCGCCGCTCCCGACGGAGCTCCTCGACCCGCGCCGCCGCGCGCGAGCGATTCACAGCGACGCGCGTCGCGATGTCCACGCCGTCGAGGTTGCCGATCGCTGCCGGCATCGCGGTGATCAGGGCGGTCGCGGTCGCCGCGGGCAGGGCGTTCCACCACTGCGCGATCGCTGCGGGGTGAGCGCGACGGATCACGGCGAGCCATTCGGGATGCTCGGTGAGAAGCCGAGCGGCGTCGAAGCCCCCGTGCTCCGCCAGCCGTGTGAGGAGGGGGAGGGCAGCGGCATCCGTGATCGAGGTCGATTCTGCGGTCAGCGTCTGCTCGTCGACGCGAAGTTTCGCCGACAGTGTCCACGGAATGTCCGGGATGGCTCGGAGCTGAGCTGCGCATGCGTCGACCGCCTCGGTGTACCGGTCGAGGAGTGCCGTGCACGCGCGCCGGAACTCGGCCTCCTCGTCGGCGCGTGCGTCTGCGGCGAGAAGTTGTGCGAACGGGTCGTCGGAGACGGGCGGCGCGAACCGGTCGAGGATGTCGCGCGTGTCCAGACGTGCGACGAGGGCGTCTCGCTCTCGGGTGACGGCATCCAGTTCGTCCGCCAGTATCTCGACCGCGGTGCACGCGAGCCCGATGCCGGTCAGGATCTCGACGGCAGCGGGGCCGATGAGGGTCATCGCGTCCTGGAGGTCGACGGATTCCGGTGCGCGGTAGACCTCGGGGAGCATTCCCCACGAGAAGAGGATGTTCTCTGCGCTCAGCCGGAGGGGCGTGGACGCCTGCCGCAGAGCCCGGGCGCAGCGACGCAACGCTTCGGGGTCTGCGGGCGCGACCGGGATCGCGGCGCGGTCGAGGCTCATGAGAGGCGTGCCCCGAAGCGCGATGGGTCGAACAGCGGAGCGCGCGTGCGCGCATCGAGTGCCGCCGCGGACTCGGCCATCTCTTCGTCCGCCGTGACGTAGGACAGCACGATCGTGCGAAGCGCCGCCACGGCGACCCGTCCGTGCGAGACCATGCCGCGCGACAGGGCGACGCGGGCGCCTGCGACGTCGTCGAATGCCGAGCGCGCCGTCGACACGCGCGCCAGAGCGGTGCTCATCGCCTCGACGGCGCCGCGAAGCGCGTCGGAGCGGTCGAGGGTCTCGTCGAGGGCGCGCCGCAGGCGATCGGCGATACCGATGATCTGGTCGGGCTGCAGCGAGTAAGACATGCCGGGATGCTAGGGAGTTTCGCGGCCCGCGATTTTCACCCTGTGGATAGCGCCCGGCGCCTTTCACCCGCTCCCGTGCGCGTCATCTCCCGGCTGCGTACCCCTGCATTCCGCGCGGATTCGCCGCCGCCCACAGCAGACCGTTCGCGTCTCGACCGACGGCACTCACGCGGCCCAACGCCCAGTCTCCGGCGACCGTCACGCGATGACCGCGTCGCTCGAGGTCGGAGACGACCTCGTCGCCTATCCGCCCTTCGACCATCGCCCCGGCCGGCGTCCAGGTCCGCGGCCAGAAGGAGTCTGCGATCGCGGTGGTGTGGAGCGTGGGCGAATCGATCGCCTGCTGCGCCGTGTAGCCGCCCACGAGCGTCCGCAGGATCACCGGCAACTGCCACTGGTCCTGCTGGTCGCCGCCGGGAGACCCCAGAGCGGTGACCTCGTCGCCTCGGGAGAGGAGGGTGGGTGTCAGCGTCGTCCGGGGGCGTCGACCCGGCAAGAGCGAGGAGGGATGCCCCGGAACCAGCCACGTCATCTGCAGGCGGGTGCCGAGACAGAAACCCAGCTCGGGGACGGTCGGCGACGATTGCAGCCAGCCGCCCGAGGGCGTTGCGGAGATCACGTTGCCCCACCGGTCGATGACGTCGATGTGGCAGGTGTCACCGCGCGTCTGGCCAGAACGATCAACCGTGGGTTCACCCGTTGCGCCGGCGGCGACACCCGCGTCGGTGCGCAGGGGAGGGATCACCGGATGCCGCCCCTCGGGCGACCCGGGACGGAACTCCGGCGACGCGTCGTCGCCGATGAGGGCCCGACGCTCGGCGATGTAGTCGTCGGCGAGCAGCGCCGACGGCGACGCCGCCCCTTCGCCGTCGCCGAACCAGGCGTCGCGGTCCGCGTACGCGAGCTTCTGCGCCTCGAGGACGGTGTGCGCACCGCGCCCGCGGCTGATGTCGAGGGCATCGTCCTCGAAGGGATCGAGCATCCGCAGCGTCTGGAGCAGCGCCGGCCCCTGCGTCCACACCCCGGGCTTGTACACGTCCCATCCACGGAATCGGGCGGAGACCGCGGGTTCGACGCTCGCGCGCCACGCGCGCACATCCTCGGCGCCCAGGACGCCCCGGTGCTCGCCGCCATCGGAGTGGCGGTGCGGCTTCTGGATGAAGGCGGCGGCCGCGGGGAGCACCTCTTCGGCCCAGCGGGTTCGAGCGGCGTCGATGCGGGCTTCGCGCGATTCCGCGGGGACACCGGCGGCGATGAGCGTGTCGAGGACGTCGGCGTACGCCGGGTGGCGGACGACCGTATCGGGAGCGGGGGCCCGGCCGTTCGGCATCCATTGGTCGGCCGATGTGGGCCAATGATCGCGGAAGAGGTCGGCGACGCGGCCGATCGTCGCGGCCGCGCCGGCGACGAGGGGGTGCCCGTCGCGGGCATAGCCGATCGCGTACGCCAGGATGTCGCGGAGTTCCCACGTGCCGTGGTCCCGCAGGAGGAGGAGCCAGGCATCGACCGCTCCGGGGACCGTGGCGGCGAGTCCGCCCGCGCCCGGGACGAGGTCGAGCCCCAGGCCGGTGACGTGGGCGATCGTGGCCGCGGCGGGCGCCGGCCCCTGCCCCATGAGCACGACCGGCTCCGCGGCTCCGGCCGGACGTACGAGTGCGACCAGGTCGCCGCCGGGTCCGTTCAGGTGGGGTTCCACGACGTGCAGGACGAACGCGGCGGCGACCGCGGCGTCGAAGGCGGTCCCGCCGCGCTCGAGGACGGCCTGTGCAGTCGCCGTCGCCGTCCAGTGGGTGGATGCCGACATGCCGAACGTCCCGCGAAGGGTCGGGCGTGTCGTGAATGCGGGCGGGGGTGTGAAGCTCACCGCGACAGCCGAGCGATCCAGTCCTCGACCTCGTCGGCGGTGCGGGGGATGTCGGCCGACAGGTTCACCGGGCCGTCCGAGGTCATGACGATGTCGTCCTCGATGCGCACGCCGATGCCGCGGTACTCCTCGGGGACGGTGAGGTCGTCGATCTGGAAGTAGAGACCGGGCTCGATCGTGAAGACCATCCCCGGCTCGAGCAGACCGTCGTAGTACATGTCGCGACGGGCCTGGGCGCAGTCGTGCACGTCGATGCCGAGATGGTGGCTCGTGCCGTGGACCATGTAGCGCCGGTGCTGGCCGCCGGTGTCGGCATCCAGGGCCTCCTGGGCCGACACGGGGAGAAGGCCCCACTCCGCGACGCGAGCGGCGATGATCTCCATGGCGGCTTCGTGCACGCGACGGAACGGCACGCCCGGTCGGGCGGCCTCGAATGCCACGTCGGCGGCCTCTCGGACGGTTTCGTACACCCGGCGCTGCACGTCGGTGAACCGTCCCGAGACGGGGAGAGTGCGGGTGATGTCGGCGGTGTAGAGACTGTCGACCTCGACCCCGGCGTCGATGAGGATGAGGTCGCCCGGCTTCACCGCGCCGTCGTTGCGCGTCCAGTGCAGGTAGCAGGCGTGGGGTCCGGATGCCGCGATCGTGTCGTATCCGACCGCGTTGCCGTCGGCCCGGGCGCGCTGGTGGAAGACCCCTTCCACGACCCGCTCCCCGCGGGGGTGCTCGACGATGCGGGGGAGCTCCGCGACGATGTCGTCGAAGCCCCGCGCCGTGACCTCGACCGCCAGGGCCATCTCGGCGAGTTCGAACTCGTCCTTGACGAGACGCAGCTCCGAGACGAAACGGGCGAGCTCGTCGTCCTCACCGAGGGTGCGATCGGCGTCGGACGCGACGAAGTCATCGACGTGGGCCGTCGCGACGCCCAGATCGGCGGCCACTCCTTCGAGTGCGGGACGAGGCCCGATCCAGAACTCTCCGACGGACGCGTCGGCGTAGAACTCGGGCGTGGTGCGGTCGGCGCGCTCCCGGAAGTAGAGCACGACCTCGTGGCCGTCCTCGCGCGGCTCGAAGACGAGGACCGAGTCGGGTTCGGCGTCGGACGCCCAGCCGGTCAAGTGCGCGAACGCCGAGTGGGCGCGGAACGGGTAGTCGGTGTCGTTGCTGCGCTGCTTCAGCCCGCCGGCGGGAATCACGAGCCGCTGGCCGGGGAAAGCGGCGGACACCTTCGCGCGACGCCGCGCGGCCCAGGCCGCTTGCTCACGGGGGCTCGGCAAGGCCTCCTCGCGCTCGGCCCAGCCCGTAGAGATGGTGTCGAGGAACCCCTGCGGGAACGGTGCCTTCCGGTTCGTCGTCGAGTTCGAGGGCGCGTCGTTCGCCTGCGGCTCGGCGGTGACGGGGGTGGCTGCCTGCTCCGAGGGGGCGATCGTGTCGCCGGTGGCGGGGGATTCCATTCCCCCAGTTTCGCACTGCTCGCGCCGGGGTGCTCGGGTGGGTCGAGCGTGTCGCGGACGCGGGGGTGGCATCCGGAATCCGGGGTCAGCCGCCGGTGCGCTCGAGTTGGACGACGACGGGACGGTGGTCGCTGCCGGAACCGTCGAGCGTGCGCATGACGATCGAGCCCGAGACCGTCCAGTCCGGCGTCGCCATGACGTGGTCGATCGGGGCGCCGAGAATCGCGGGGATGTCGGTGGGCCACGTGCCCACGCCGCCGTTGCCGCTCGCGGAAGTGGTGTCGCGGCAGCGACCCAGGGTGCCGCCGTCGACGCCGAGTCCGGTCATGTGGTCGATCGTCGCGTTGAAGTCGCCGGCAAGGATCACGTTGTCGCTCGCGCACTGGTCGGCGAGCCACTTCAGGTCGGACCGCCACTGCGTCATGTAGTCCTCGCGCGGGGCGACGGCGTGCGCGGCGACGATGATCGGGCCGTCGCCGGAGACGGGCATGGCGACCGCGCTCGGCACGGTGGAGGTGTTGCTCGACCCGTCGAGGGAGGAGTCGATCACCGAGTAATCACCCAGTTCGGGGCGGATGAGCACCGTGGTCGAGGTGGCACCCCACCCGGTCACGCCGTACTCGGCGTGGTGGGCCCACATCGGCCGGCCCATGTCGCGCATGAGTTCGGCCACGCGCGTGCCGGTGTCGATCGTCGTCTCCGGCAGGGTCACCACGTCGGCCTGCATGTCGACGGCGAACTGCGCGATGGACTCGGCCGAGGTCGCCGCTCCCGCCGTGTTCCACGTCATCACGCGCAGACTCGTCGCGGTCTTGTCGGGGAGGCTCTCGTCTCCCGTGCCGCGCTGCATGATCATCAGGCCATTCGCGCCCGCGGCCACGCCGAAGACGAGGGCGAGGGTCAGCGCCAGGGCGCGCAGAGGACGGATCAGCGCGAACAGCAGGGCGAGCACTGCGGCTGCGGCGAAGACCGCGCCGAGGGCGGCCCGGAACGAGATCACCTGGACGAGCGGGAAAGTGCGCTCGAGGCCGAAAACACCGGGCCAGGTCAGGACCGCGGCGCCCGCAGCGAACGCGAGCGCGACGATGACTCCGAACAACCGACGCACGCGCTCGACCCTAGGGGAGCCGCCTGAGAGAACCACGGATGCCGCGGCCTCCGGGCACTCTCCTCACTCGAGCCCTCGCCCCGCCGGCGACCGCGACCCGCGCTAGGCTCGATGGGTGGAGCAAGATCGGCGATTCGAGGGTCCCAGCGACCTGCATCTCCACTCCACGCACTCCGACGGGACGGAGGCGCCGGCACTGGTCATGGCTGCCGCCCATAGTCATGGTCTGCGCACCGCCGCGCTCACCGATCACGACACGACCTCGGGGTGGGCGGAGGCGGCCGAGGCCGCGACCTCGCTGGGTATGACCTTCGTACCGGGGATGGAACTGTCGGCGCGGCACCGGTGGAGAAGCGTGCACGTTCTCGCCTATCTCATCGACCCGGACGATGCGGGCCTGCGGGCCATGACGGATCGCATCCGCTCGTCGCGGCTCGACCGGGCCCAGATCATGGCGGAACGGATCTCGCGCGACTACGACATCGCGTGGGACGACATCGTCGCGCAGACGACCGACGGCGCGACGGTCGGCCGTCCGCACATCGCCGACGCGCTCGTCGCGCGGGGCATCGTCGCTGACCGGACCGAGGCGTTCGCGAGCATTCTGCACCCCTCGAACGACTACTACGTCGCCCTGTACGCGCCGGATCCGGTGACCGCCGTCGAACTCGTCGTCGGGGCCGGTGGCGTGCCGATCGTCGCGCACCCGGCGGGTCGGGCGCTGCTGCCCGACAGCGTCACCGCGGCCATGCTCGACGCCGGTCTCGCGGGATTCGAACTCGGGCATCGGGAGAACCTCCCCGAGCCGACCGCGCTGCTCGCCGGTCTCGCCCGCGAGCGCGACCTCATCGTCACGGGGTCGAGCGACTATCACGGTCTGGGCAAACCGAACGTCCCCGGGGAGAACACGACGGCCGACGACATGGTCGCGCGGATCTTCGCGCTCGGGCACGGGACGGACCCGGTCTTCCCGTAACCTTCCCCGGGCCGGATGGTCCGATCCGCGAACGCGAACGGCGCCGGTCCCGCGTGGGAACCGGCGCCGGTGAGGTCTTCGCGTCAGGCGACGGGAGCCGACGGGGCGCCCGAGCTGCCGCCGCTGCGGCGACGGCGGCGTCGGCGCGGAGCCGCGTTGCCGTCGTGGTGCTCCTTGCCGGCGCCGTCGTGCGTTCCGGCCCCGTCCTCGGTGCGAGGGGTGCTGTCGCCGGATGCCTCGCCGGACGAGGAGCCGCCGCGACGGCGGCGACGGCGCGGAGCGCGTTCGCCCTCGGCATCCGGGGTCTCGGTCTTCTTCTCGACCTTGGGTGCGACGGCCTTCGGGGCGGTCACGAGACGACCCTTCGTGCCCTCGGGGATGTCGAGGTCGGTGTAGAGGTGAGGGCTCGACGAATAGGTCTCGGTGGGCTCGGGCTGACCGAACTCGAGGGCGCGGTTGATGAGGGCCCACTTGTGCAGGTCGTCCCAGTCGACGAACGTCACGGCGATCCCGGTCTTGCCGGCGCGGCCGGTGCGGCCCGCGCGGTGCAGGTAGGTCTTCTCGTCGTCGGGGATCGTGTGGTTGATGACGTGGGTGACGTCGTTGACGTCGATGCCGCGGGCGGCGACGTCGGTGGCGATCAGGACGTCCTTCTTGCCGGCCTTGAACGCGGCCATCGAGCGTTCGCGCGCTTCCTGGCTCATGTCGCCGTGGACGGCGGCGGCGTTGAAGCCGCGGTCGCCGAGCTCGTCGACGAGCTTCTGCGCGGCGCGCTTGGTGCGGGTGAAGATGACGGCCTTCTCGCGACCCTCGGACTGCAGGATGCGGGCGATGACCTCGTCCTTGTCGAGCGAGTGCGCGCGGTAGACGAGGTGCTTGATGTTCGCCTGCGTGAGACCCTCGTCGGGGTCGTTGGCGCGCATGTGGATCGGGTTCGACATGAACCGGCGCGCGAGCGCGACGATGGGTCCGGGCATGGTGGCCGAGAACAGCTGCGTGTGACGCACCGGCGGCACCTTGGAGAAGATCTTCTCGATGTCGGCGAGGAAGCCCAGGTCGAGCATCTTGTCGGCCTCATCGAGCACGACCTCGGTCGCGTTGGACAGGTCGAGCAGACGCTGGTTGGCGAGGTCGATGAGGCGACCGGGCGTTCCGACGACGATCTGCGCGCCGGCCTTGAGCTGGTCGATCTGGCCCTCGTACGCCTTGCCGCCGTAGATCGCGACGACGCTGGTGGGGCGGTTGGAGGTCAGCATGTCCATATCCTCGTAGACCTGGACGGCGAGCTCGCGCGTGGGAACGACGATCAGCGCCTTCACGCCCGGTTCGGGGTTCAGGCCGAGACGCTGGACCACGGGGATGCCGAAGCCGAAGGTCTTGCCGGTACCGGTCTTGGCCTGGCCGATGATGTCCTGGCCCGGAAGGCCGAGGGGGATCGTCTGCTCCTGGATCGGGAAGGCATCCACGATGCCCTTGGATGCCAGGGCATCGACGATGTCCTGATCGACGCCGAGTTCGGCGAATGTCGTCATGAGCGTGCCTGTTCCGGCGGTGAGAAACCGCCTGGGGAGTCGGATCCACGCCCTCCACTCGTCCACAGGCGCGGGGCCCCGATCCATCGCCGGGGCGTGTCCACTCTACCCAACAGTGTTTCGCGTGCCCCCGACGCCTAGGCTGTAGGCGTGTTCGAGTGGTTCCGTCGTCGTCAGCGCCCGGTCGGTCGGACGCTGCAGTTGCGTTCGCGCGGAGACCTGGGCGAGGCCCTGCGCGTGGACTTCGCGGAACTCGCTCCCGACATCGAGACCTTCCTCGGGCAGGCCGCCTACCTGCAGCTGGGGTTCTTCGAGACCCTCAGCGAGCTGATCGCCCTGACGCCGGAACTGGCGGAGAAGGAGTCGCTCTCGCGCGCGGCGGGGGCGGCTCTCATCAAGCACCAGGAGCTGGTGGGACTCATCCGGGAGCGGGGCGCCGACCCGACGCAGCTCATGCTGCCGTTCCGGGAGTCGCTCGACGCCTTCCGCCGCGCCACGCACGGCGTGCGCCCGCAGGAGACCATGCTCTCGGTTCATATCACCGCGGGCATGCTCGACGATTTCTACCTCGCCCTGTCCTCGAGCTACGGCGACACCGGGCGTCGCGTCGCGCGCATCCTGAAGGCGGACGACGATCGCCAAGCGATCGTCGACATCCTCGGGGCGACCATCGCGAGCGACGAGGAGTGGCGGTGGCTGCTCGCGCTGTGGGGTCGGCGCCTGGTGGGTGACACGCTCCTCGTCGCGCGGGCGGCGCTGCGGCATCCGAGACTCGATCGTGCCGAAGAAGCCAAGGTGGAGCCCGTCTTCACCGAACTCATGGGCGCGCACGCGCGAAGAATGGATGCCATGGGGTTGGCAGCCTGACGCGCTGAGGCCGATCGTGCCCCGGCGTCGCGGGGGAGCCCGTCAGATGCCCAGGTGGGCGCGGTCAGTGGCGTCCCGACGGACGCGCGTCCGCGACAGCAGCGGAATGAGCACCAGTGTCGTGAGGGCGGGCGCGGCGATCGCGACCAGCCACAGCAGCGGCGACGCGACCGTGAGCCCCGCCCAGGTGAGCGCGGTCCACGAGACGGCGGATGCCGCCGCTCCGGCGAACGGGGCGAGGGCGACGCCCCGTTCGCCTCGGTGCGGCAGCGCGAAATGGATGCCGAGCCCGATGACGGCTCCGACGATCAGGCCGAGCAGGATCTCCATGCGCGGGTGAGAGTCAGGCGACGAAGCCCACGCGACGGGACTCTTCGGTGCCGAGCTCGACGAACGCGAGGTTCGCGGTGGGCACGATGTAGGAGTTGCCCTTGACGTCGGTGAAGGTGACGTGGCTCGCGGAGCTGTCGAGGGCGGTGACGACCGACGACTTCACGACATCGGAGCTCTCGTTGGTCTCGAAGCTCAGTTCGCGGCCGGTGTTGGTGATGCCGATGCGGATCTCCACGATGCGTCCTTTCCGCCCGGGTCGCGGTCGGCCCGGTGCGCTCTTCGACTCTAGGGCAGCCCTCCGACACGACGTCGCGCGTGGCGGGCCGCTTCGCGGATGGCGAACGCCGCGGGGAGCGACGGGCGCGGAGGCCGCCTGTCGGGGAGCGCGCGGTTCGGTCGCGCGGCCGGTGTCGGTGGCCCCGGCTAGCGTGGAGGACATGCTCGATCGTGACGCCCCGCAGCCCGTTCTCGGCGCGGCCGTTGCGGGTCCCGCGACCGGGGAAGCCCTGCTCGACCCGCATCAACGACAGGTCGTCGCCTGGGCTCCCGAACGCAGCGGGGTGGTCGTCGGGGCCCCCGGGTCCGGGAAGACGTCGACGCTCGTCGCCCGGGTGCGTCGGCTCGTCGAGTCCGGGGTGGATCCCGACGACATCCTCGTCCTCACGCCGACGCGGCCGGGGGCGACGGCGCTGCGCGACCCGCTCGCCCTCGCGGTGGGACGAGCGACCTCGGGCGCCCTGGCGCGATCGCTCGCCTCCTTCGCCTTCCAGCTCGTGCGCGGGGCGGAGGTGCGTCGGGGCAATGAGCCTCCGCAGCTGCTGACGGGCGGTGACGAAGATCAGATCGTGAAAGACCTCCTCGACGGCGACGCCGCCGATGAGAGCGAAGGGATCTCGCGGTGGCCCGAGTGGCTCGGCCCCTCCATCCGGGCCACTCGTGGATTCCGCGGCGATCTGCGCGCGTTCCTCGCGGAGTGCACCAACCTCGGGCTCAGCCCCGATGATCTGTCCGCCCTGGCGTCGCAGCACGGGGTGGAGGTGTGGGAGTCATTGGCCTCCTTCACGCGCGAGTATCGGCACATTCGCCGACGGATGCGCGGTGCCCATCGGGATGCCGCGGACCTCGCGCGGGAGGCCGTCGGCATCCTGGACGATGCTCTGCGCGACAGGGATGTGCTCGGCCGGTTCGCGGCACTGCGGTGCATCCTCGTCGACGATGCGCAGGAACTCACGAGCGGCGGCGTCGATCTGCTGCGGGCGTGTCGAACGCTCGGGATCGGCGTGGTCGCGTTCGGCGATCCCGACGTCGGCTCGGGCGCGTTCCGCGGCGCGACTCCCGAGAACTTCGCCCGGCTCGCCCGGGAGCTGGGGGATCTCGCGGCCCTGCGCAGAGTGCACCGCGGGACGCCGGAGCAGGCCGACCTCGTGCGTTCGGTTGCCGCACGCGTCGGTGCCGCGGGAGTCGTGGCGCACCGACGAGCGCCCGAGGGGGCCGCGTCGACGGGCTCCGTGCGCACCTTTCTCCTGCGGTCGCCGGCGGAGGAGGCCGACGCGATCGCCCGCCTGCTCCGTGAACGTCACGTGCTCGACGGCATCGCGTGGGGGCAGTGCGCCGTGATCGCGCACGATTCGCGACAGGTCGCGGCTCTCGAGGCGGAGCTGGCGGCCCGCGAAGTGCCGGCGCGCTCCAGCGGCCCGGGCGTCGCGCTCGGTGCCCAGCGGCCCGTGCGCGACCTCGTGGCCTTGGTCGAGCTCGGAGCCACCGACCCCTCGGAGTGGACTCCGGAGTCCGTCACCGACGCGCTTCTCGGAACCTTCGGCGGGCTCGATCCGATCGAGCTCCGGCGGCTTCGTACGGTCCTGCGGCACGAGGAGATGCGTGAGGGCGGAACGCGGTCGGCGGGTGAGGTTCTGGCCTCGGGGCTTCGGCATCCGCTCGAGTTCGCGACGATCGACTCGCGGGAAGCGCGACGAGCCGCTCGGCTCGGTGAGACGCTGGCGGCGCTTCGCGCGCAGGCGGAGCAGCACGCGACGGCGCACGAGTTGTTGTGGACCGCGTGGGAGCGAAGCGGACTCTCCCGGTCGTGGCGCGAGGCCTCACGCGGCCACGGGCCGCTCGCCGAGCAGGCGAATCGCGATCTCGACGCGATCGTGGCCCTGTTTCAAGCGGCCAAGCGCTTCACGGAGCGCGAGCCTGACGGCGAGGCCGCGGTCTTCCTCCGCGCGATCCTCGACAGCGATGTCGCCGAGGACCGCATCGAGCAGCCGGCGGTGGTCGACGCCGTGCGCGTGTTGACTCCCGCGGCGGCCGCGGGTACCGCTTTCGACACCGTCATCGTCGCGGGCGTGCAGGACGGGGTCTGGCCCAACACCCGCCTGCGCGGGGGACTGCTCGAGACCTGGCGCCTCGCCGACGCGGTGCAGTTCCCCGACCTCCCCGCCGCGGGCATGCTCGATCGTCGACGCGCGGCGATGCACGACGAACTCCGTTTGTTCGTCCGAGCGATATCGCGTGCCGGGGAGCGGCTGATCGTGACCGCGGTCGACGACGACGACACCGGGCCGAGCGTGCTGTTCGAGATGCTCCCCACTCCGGAGGCGGCATCCGCGATTCCCGAGCATCCGCTCTCGCTGCGCGGGCTCGTGGCGCGGCACCGGCGCACGCTGACGGTTCCCCGCGTCCCCGCTCCGGACCGACGGCACGCCGCGGGGCAGCTCGCGCTGCTGGCGACCGCGGGTGTCGCGGGAGCGGCGCCGGAGCAGTGGTACGGGGTCGCCGCTCCCAGCTCGACGGCGCCGTTGCGCGACCTGGCGAAAGAAGACGTGCGGGTATCGCCGTCTCGTCTGCATGCCCTCGAGGAGTGCGAGCTGAACTGGGTCATCGCCGACCTCGGCGGCGACCGCAGCGGCACGACGGCGGGGATCGGAACGATCATCCACGCGGCCCTCGAGACTGCGGCTTCGGCGTCGGAGGACGATCTGTGGGCCGTGGTCGAGGAGCGGTGGGGCGAGCTCGTCTTCGACGCCGCGTGGCGGGAGCGCGCGGAGCGTACGCGCGCCCGGGACCTCGTTCGGCGTCTCGCGACCTATCTGCGGCGTTTCGACGACGCGGGGGGCCGCCTGATCGGTGCGGAACGGCATTTCGAGGTTCCCATTCCCGTCGACGACGCGGGTGAGCACGGCGCCGTCGTGAGCGGTGACATCGACCGCGTCGAACTGACGCCGTCGGGCCGAGTCGTGATCGTCGACCTCAAGACCGGGAAGAACGAACCGCAGACGGATGCCAAGGTCGCCGACAATCCGCAGCTGGCCGCGTACCAGCTGGCCTTCGCGTCGGGCGCGATCGAGAACACCGAGGGTCTGGCCCCCGGCGGCGCCAAGCTGCTCGTGCTCCGCCCGACGGCGGCGACCAAGGACTACGCCGAGCCGCTGCAGCCTCCCTTCGACGGGGAGGCACGCGATGCGTTCGTCGAGCGCGTCCAACGAGCGGTCGGCGTGATGCGCGGGGGGAGCTTCGCCGCGCCCTACGAGGTGCACTGCCGCGACGAGTTCTCGTACGGACTCTGCCGCATCCACACGGTTGCGCCGGTGAGTGCCTCATGACCTCGACGCTCTCCGCGGCGACGATCGCCGCCGCGCTCGGCCAGTTCCCGCCCACGCCCGAGCAGACCGCCGTGATCGAATCGCCGCTCGCCCCCGCCCTCGTCGTGGCCGGCGCCGGCAGCGGCAAGACCGAGACGATGGCGGGCCGTGTCGTGTGGCTCGTCGCGAACGGGATCGTGCGCCGCGACGAGGTGCTCGGCCTGACCTTCACCCGTAAAGCCGCGGGGGAGCTGGCCGAACGTATCCAACGGCGCCTTCAGCGGCTCTCAGAGTTCGAGACGCGCGGCCTGCTGCCGCTCCTTCCCGAGCTGCACGCCTCAGGCAGGCTCGGCGTCTTCGCCGAACTCGCGGCGCAACAGGGAGCGCGCGGTGATGCAGCGCGCCGCGCGGTGCTCGACGCTCTCGCCGACGAGTACGCGACGCTCGGCACGGGGGAGAGCGACGGCGACCAGCTCCTGCACCGGCCGACCGTCTCGACGTACAACAGCTTCGCCGATTCGCTCGTGCGGGAGCACGGGCTGCGCATCGGGCGCGACGCCGAGTCGGCGATCCTCTCGGAGTCCGCGGCGTGGCTTCTCATGCGGCGCGTGGTCTTCGCCTCGGACGACCCGCGGCTCGAGGAACGGCAGGAGTCTCCGCGCACCCTGATCGACGCGGCGCTGCGGATTGCGCGCGACGGTGTCGACAACCTCGTCGACCTCGAACGCCTCGCGGCCTTCCCCGACGAGTTCGGACGGATCGTCGAGCGCCCATCGACATCCGCGCGGGTCACGGTGTACAAGGACGTGGCGGACGCCGCCGCGCGTGTCTCCGCGCTCAGTCTGTTGGCGACCCTCGCCGCGGCCTACGACCGCGAGAAGATCCGGCTCGGCGTCATGGACTTCGCCGATCAGGTGGCCGGGGCGCTGCGGATCGTCCGCGAGCATCCCGCCGTGGTGGCCGAGCTGCGCGCGCGATATCGCGTCGTGCTGCTCGATGAGTATCAGGACACGTCCGTCGTCCAGACCGACCTGCTGTCGACCCTGTTCGGAGGCACGGGCGTGATGGCCGTGGGCGATCCCCACCAGGCCATCTACGCGTGGCGCGGTGCGAGCGCGGGCAACCTCGGCGGGTTCCCGGCGGCCTTCTCACCGGAGGGCGGATGCCGACACTTCTCGCTCCTGACCAGCTGGCGCAACAGTGCCCGGGTCCTCGACGTGGCCAACGCCGTCCTCGCGCCGCTCGCCGACCGTTCGCCGATCGCCGTGGGGGCGCTCACCTCGCGTCCCGGTGCGCCCGATGGCCTGGTCGAGATCGTGTTCGAGCGCGACCTCGACACCGAGGCCGACCGCGTCGCTTCGTGGTTCGCCGGTATCCGCGCAGCCCGTCAGGCCGAGGGGCGCGCGACAACGGGTGCCGTCCTCTTCCGCAGCAAGAAGCACATGGTGCGTTTCGGGGACGCGCTGGGGCGGCGTGGCATCCCTCACCGCATTCTGGGGCTGGGTGGCCTGCTCACGACACCCGAGGTCGTGGACGTCGTGTCCGCGCTGCGGGTGATCAGCGACCCGGAGGCCGGGTCCGCGCTCATCCGGCTGCTGTCGGGACCGCGGTGGGCGGTCGGGCTTGCCGACCTGCGCGCACTCGCCCAGCTCGCGCGACGTCTCGCGACCCACGACGTCGCTCTGCAACCGCTCGAGGCCGAGGTCGTCGATCGGCTGCGCGCCACGCCGGGCGCCGATCGCGCGTCGCTCGTCGACGCCCTCGATTTCCTCGCGCGGCAGAACGACGACCATGGGTGGCTCGCCGACATCACACCCGCCGGGCGAGCCCGTCTGCGGGAGGCCGGGACCGTGTTCGCGGGCCTTCGCCGCAGCATCGGCGCGCCCATCCCCGAGCTCATCCGCCTGATCGAAGCCGAGCTGCGTCTCGACATCGAGCTCGCGGCCAACGAGTCGCGGGGTCCTGCCCGGATTGCCTCCGCGCAGCTCCGAGCGTTCGTCGATGAGATCCGCGGATTCCTCGCCGCAGACGAGTCGGGCTCGGTCGCGAGTCTGCTGGCGTGGCTGGATCACGCGGAACAAGCGGACGAGTTCGCGCCGCGGACCGAGCCGCCCGAGGACGACGTCGTCCAGCTCCTGACGATCCACGGGTCGAAGGGGCTCGAATGGGATGCCGTGGCGGTCGTGCGGTTGGTGACGGATGAACTCCCGTCCCTCCCGCGTGACACGAAGGGGTGGCTGGGGTTCGGCATCCTGCCCTCCGACTTCCGCGGTGACGCGGCCTGGCTTCCGACGCTCGGTTGGCGGGGGGCCGAGACGCAGCAGGAGCTGAAGGCCGCCATCGACGACTTCGTCGTGGCGAACCGCGCGCGTCAGCTCGACGAGGACCGTCGACTGGCGTACGTCGCTTTCACCCGCGCCCGTGACCACCTGCTGCTCTCGGGGTCCACCTGGTCGGGCACGAAGAAGCCCCGTCGGCCCAGCGTGTTCCTCGATGAGGCGGCCGAGGCGCTGGGCAGCGAGCTCGTCGTCGGAGAGGCGGGGGAGGATCCCTACGACGGGGAGCGCCGTCTGCTGCACTGGCCGCTCGACCCCCTCGGTTCCCGCCGGACGGCCGTGACCGCCGCGGCGGCGGAGGTCGTCGCGGCGCGGGACGCAGCTCCGGCGGAGCCCGACCCCGATCTGGCGTTGCTGCTCGCCGAGCGCGCCGCGCGCCTGCAGCCGGTCCATGCCCCCGCGCCCACGCGCATTCCCGCCTCTCGATTCAAGGACTACGTCGCCGATTACGGGGCGGCCGTCGATGAGGTGCGGCGTCCGATGCCGGAGCGGCCGTATCGGCAGACGCGGCTGGGAACCTTGTTCCATGCGTGGGTCGAGCAGCGTTCGGGGCTCGTCGGCGCGGGAGTGGGCCTCGATGACGGCGGTCTGTGGGAGGACGACGACTTCGGCGCCTCCGCCGCGGACGCGGCCGAGCTCCAGCGACTCCGTGACTGTTTCGAGCGCTCCGAGTGGGCGGCGCTGCAGCCGATCGAGGTGGAGACCGAGATCGACTTCGTCACGCGACGGCTCGACGGGCGCGAGCACGTCGTGATCTGCAAGCTCGATGCCGTCTACCGCCGGGGCGATCGCTACGAGATCGTCGACTGGAAGACCGGCAAACCTCCGGCCACCGCTGAAGAGCGGCGCTCGCGGATGGTGCAGCTCGAGCTGTACCGCGAGGCGTACCACGCCAAGCACGGAGTGCCGCTGGAGTCCATCGACGTGGCGCTGTTCTATGTCGGGGACGAGCTGGTCATCCGGGGATGACTCCTCGGCGGGGCGTCAGGAGCTCTCGCCTGTCACACCCCAGCGGCGGAGTGCCGCGCGGCTCGCGCGCGCGGCGTCTTCCTCGTCGTCCTCGTCGTGCGCGGGGTCTCCGGCGGCCGCGGGGGCGGTGCCGACCGTGGCGTCCGCTCCGCCGGAGTGCGACTCTGTCCTGGTCCAGCCCTCGAGATCGATCGGGGCCGTCGGACCGGGCTCTTCGCTGAGAGCCGGGGGCAAGTCGAACGTCCCGGTGTCGGCGTTGGCGCCCGGGAGGTCGTCGTCGGCCAGGGCCGCGGCGAGTCCGGCTGCCGCGGCCTCGCGGTCCCGCTCGGCGGAGAGGTAGAGAGACAGAGCCTCGGGATCGTAGGCGTCGGTCTGCATCGACGTATCCGCGGTGGCGATCACCGCCGGGGGCACCTTCTCGACGAGCGCGAGAGCGTCATCGATGTCGGTGCGGGTGTCGGCGACGATGTGATCGCCGCGGACGCCTTCGACGAGCGCCTCGAGCAGGGCGACCGCATCCGCGACGACCGACGCGTCGCCGGCGTCGTGCCCGTGGACCAGCCACCGGGCGAATTCGAGTTCCGCGTAGAGGCGGGCTCGTTCGCGAAGAAGCGCGTCCGGGGAACGATCGCCGGCCGCCGTGTAGCCGTCGAACACGTCGTCCGCGGCGAGCGGAGCGGATGCCAACCAACGGAGGTCCACGGCCGGATCGCCGACGCTGAGGCCCGACCAATCGAGCACGCCGGTCACATGGGGGATGTCGTCATCGTCGTCCTCGAGGAGGATCGACGAACTCGTGCCGCCACCGAGGACGACCGCCGATTCGAAGCGCCAGAGTTCGTCCTCGCGCAGAGCACGGCGCCAGCGCAGCATCAAGCCGTCGGGGACGCGGTCCGTACCGTCAGCGCGGTCGAGCAGGCGCGCGGTGTCGTCCCTGACCTGCTCGGGGGAGCGGACGGGGAGGCCGTCGGTGCGGACGATCGAAACCGGGAGGGCGTGGATGGCTGCCAGCGCGCCGCCGATGGCCGGGGCGTAGCCCGGTCCCTTGGGCAGGTGGGCGGGATCGATCCGGTACCCGTCGAGATGGGTCGTCACCAGGACCCGGTCCGTTCCTGAACCGCTCTCCCCGAGCACCTCTGGAACGGCGAAGGGGAGGAGGGCGCGCACACCCGGGGTGAGGGCGAGCAGTGCTCGAGACTCCGCAGCCAGGTCGGAGGCGAACTCCTCGGACGAGGGCAGGCGGACGACCGCGGTGCGTCCATCGTCGAGGTGGACGATGGCGGAGTCGAAGCGACCCGCGCCGTTCTCGGTGAGCGCTCCGACGCGCGTCACGCCGATCCGCGGGAGGGCCGCCGTCACCGACGCGGCTAGAGTGAGGGGCGAGCGGGCCATGCCCCCAGGGTAGGTCGCGTGCTCGCTCGTTCCCCTTGCGCCACGCCCTTGAGAGAGGTGTTCGATGCCTTCTCCGTCTTCCACGCGATGGCCGGGCGGTGCGCTCGATCGGCGCGGTGACGAACGCGAGGCCGAGGATCTCATTGGGCGTGAGCGCGCGGTATCCGGCACTCGCGTCCTCCTGATCCGCGCAGACGCGGCCCCTGTCGCAGACGGGCGGCTGCGGCTGGTCCCCGCGAGCGAAGTCGATGGAGCGCTCGAGTGGGCCTTCCTGGGGCGAAGCATCGATGGCGCTGCCCTTCTCCTCGCCGTTCTGGGGGAGGAAGGCGAGGAGCCTGCTCTCCCCTCGGGGGTCGCGTGGGGGCGGCTTCGGAGCGTCGGCGGTGACCTGCCCGCGGACGAGGCGGAGATTCTCGCCACGGCTGTCGCTTTGGCCGGCTGGCTCCGCGAGGCGCCGTTCTGTCCGGCCTGCGGTACCCGTACCGAGGTGCGCCACGCGGGATGGTCTCGCCACTGTCCGCACTGCGGTCGCGAGCACTTCCCTCGCACCGACCCCGCGGTGATCGTGCTGCTCTCGTCGGCGACGGACCCGAACCGGGTCCTGCTCGGAGCGAACGCGGCGTGGGGCGGAGGCCGGTACTCCTGTTTTGCCGGCTTCGCGGAAGCGGGGGAGTCCCTCGAGGATGCCGTCGCGCGCGAGATCTTCGAGGAGGCGGGCGTCCGTGTGCAGGACGTGGAGTATCGCGGCTCGCAGGTCTGGCCGTACCCCCGATCGTTGATGCTGGGTTTCCGTGCCCGCGTGGTGGACGACGCCGAGGTTCGCGCCGACGGCGAGGAGATCATCGAGGTGCGCTGGTTCGACCGGGAGCAGATCGGTGCGGCGCTGCGCGGAGAGGACGCCGTGCAGCTCCCCGGCACCTCGTCGATCGCCCGCCGCTTGATCGACGACTGGTACGGGGGTGTGGCGTGACCTCGGATGCGCTGGAGGGACTCGACGACCATCAGCTGGAGGCGGCGCGGGCGCTGCGGGGGCCTGTTTGCGTCCTCGCGGGGGCCGGTACGGGCAAGACCCGCGTGATCACACGGCGCATCGCGCACGGGGTGGACACGGGCGCCTACTCGCCTCAGCGGGTGATGGCCGTGACCTTCACGGCGAAGGCCGCCGGCGAGATGCGTGGCCGCCTGCGCGCCCTCGGGGTGAGCGGTGTCTCCGCGCGCACGTTCCACGCGGCGGCACTCGCCCAGGTGAACTACTTCTGGCCGACGCTGGCCGCCGACCAGGCGCCGTCCATCATCGACAACAAGGTGCGCATGCTCGCCCACGCCGCCGACGGGATCGGGCTCTCTCCCGATACCGCGACGCTGCGGGACGTCGCGTCGCAGATCGAGTGGCGCAAAGTGACCATGCGCTCGATCGAGCAGTACGCCGCCGCGCGGCCGGAGGGCGTGGGCCGCCTGCGGGTGGATCAGGTGGTCGATCTCCAGCGCGCCTACGAGAAGCTCAAGGACGAGCGACGGCAGATGGACTTCGAGGACGTGATCCTCACCTGCGCGGGGATGATCGAGGCTGAGCCGCGCGTGGCCGCCGCCGTGCACGAGCAGTACCGGCACTTCACGGTGGACGAGTACCAGGACGTGTCGCCGCTGCAGAACCGCCTCCTCGAACTCTGGTTGGGCGACCGACGCGACCTGTGCGTCGTGGGCGACGCGAGTCAGACGATCTACTCCTTCACCGGTGCCGACGCCCGCTACCTGCTCGAGTTCGAGCGAACGCACGAGGACGCCCGGGTCGTGCGCCTCGAACGCAACTACCGCTCCACGGGCGCCGTGCTGGCCGTCGCCAACGACCTCATGCGAGGCCGAGCGGGAGCGCTGGAACTCGTGGCCGCTCACGAGGGAGATGCCCCGGTCCCCGCCGTCCGCGCGTACGACGACGATGAAGGGGAGGCCTCGGGCGTCGCTGCGGATGTCGCCGCGAGGATCGCCGACGGCGCCGATCCCGAGTCCATCGCGATCCTGTATCGCTCCCACGCCCAGTCCGCGGTCGTCTTGAATGCGCTCGCGGCGCAGGGGGTGGCCGCCACGGTGCTGGGGGGACGGAAGTTCTTCGACCTTCCGGAGGTGCGGCAAGCGCTCATGGCGCTTCGTGCGGCCTCGGTGGCGCCGGTCGAGACCGGCTTCCTCGCCACGGTGCGCGATGTGCTGCGCGGAGTCGGGCTCACGGACGAACCGCCGCAAGCGGGCGGCGCGCTTCGCGACGGCTGGGAGGCTCGCGCGGCCCTCCTCCGGCTCGCCGAAGAGGCTGCTCCCGGTACGGATCTGAGGTCGTTCACGGATGACCTTCAGGCGCGGGCGCGCGATCAGCATGAGCCGGCGACCCGCACCGTCACGCTCTCGACGCTGCACGCGGCGAAGGGGCTGGAGTGGGATCACGTCTTCCTCATCGGGGTGAGCGAGGGTCTTCTCCCGATCTCGTACGCCACCAGCTTCGAGGCGGTCGACGAGGAACGTCGGCTCGCGTATGTCGGCGTCACGAGGGCCGCACGCTCTCTGTCGGTGAGCTGGGCGCGTGGGCGGGGCCGTGCGGATCGGGAGCCGTCGCGTTTCCTTCGAGAGATCGGCAGCGGCAGTCTGCGCTCGGACGATGGTCTTCCCAGACACGCCGGATCGAGTCGGCGCGCAGGCGGAGCGAGCGGGACGGGACGCCGGACCGCACGGTGAGGAGGTGCCGCGCGGCGCGGCCCGCTTCGGCGGCCAGCGCGACGTCGACCGTCGTGCAGGGGCGCGCGAGCAGCTGAGCCGCGAGGAGCGGCCAGGACTCGTCGAGGCGCTGCGCCGTGGCGTCCAGGCAGGACAAGCACGCGGTGCGCCCCGGATGCACGGCAGGTCCGATCCGCGCGCTCGCTCCGTCGAGGACGAGCGGCAGGTGCACCACGTCGTCGCGGAGGAGAGCGGTGGCGCGACGCGGGTCCACCCGGTGAGCGGCGAGCAGGATCACTCGGCAGCCCTCTGCCACGGGTGCCGTATCAGGCCCCGCCCACGCGACGACCTCCGTGCGACCCGGAAGCGCGGCGAGGACGGCGCGTACCGCCGAGGAGGGGAGATCGTCCGCGGTCTGCAGGACGAATGAGCCCCCTCTCCGGGGTCGCCGAAGCGCCGGTGCCAGGTCGCGCAGCAGGGCGTCGGCGTCCGCATCGTCGGCGCGGTGCAGGCGAGCGAGCGCGCGCAGCTCGCTCCGCGTCGTCCCGCTCTCGAGCGCCTCGACGGCCGCCTCCACCCAGGGGGCTGCCGGATCGAGGAGCGCCCGGGCGGGCACGCCGAACTGGAGGGTTCCGTCCGCACGGAAAAGCGGGGGAGCGGCCTGGTCGAGTCGGATCACTCACCGATGATCTCGGGGACCGACCGCCCATCCTCCCTTATCCACACCCTCTCGGACCGCGGACCGCGGTGGGGAGGAAGTGTCAGACCGGACGCTGGTCGCCCGGCGCCCCCTCGTCCCCGTCCTCGTGCCCATCCGCGTCCTCCGACGCATCGTGGGACGCGTCCGCGGACGCGTCGTCGGCAGGGCGGGCTTCGCCGCTCTCCTCGGCGAGCAGCTGCGCGAGCGCGTCGTCCATGGCATCCGTGGGGGCGGCTTCGCCGCGTGACGCGGCGACCACGCGGGCCACGAGACCGGCCGGGTCGTCGACGTCCTCGGCGGTGGGCATGAGGTCGGGGTAGTCCCAGAGCGCGTCGCGCCCGGCGACGCCGACGGCGTCGGTGACCGCGCGCCACATGGCGGCTGCCTCTCGCATGCGGCGGGGCCGCAGCTCGAGTCCCACGAGCGACCCGAGGGCCTGCTCGGCGGGTCCGCCGACCGCACGGCGGCGACGCACCGCCTCCGCGATCCGTGCCGCCGAAGGCAACCGCGAGGTGGCGTCCTCCGTGACCACGTCGACCCACCCCTCGATCGTGGCGAGGAGGTTCTCCAGACGCGTCAGGGCCGCGGTCTGCTCCTCGGAGCGGGCGGGCAGCAGCGCGCCGCTCTCCAGCGCGCTGCGCAACTCTTCGGGCTGTGACGGGTCGAACCGCGACGCGAGCTCCTCGAGCGCGTCGGTGTCGACGCGGATGCCGTGGGCGAAATCGCGCACCTGCGAGATGACGTGCAGGCGCAGCCACCGGGCGTGCCGGAACAGGCGCGCGTGGGCGAGCTCGCGGGTTGCGAGATACAGGGCCAGCTGGTCGTCGGGGATCTCGAGATCGCGCCCGAAGTCCGCGAAGTTCTGCGGAAGGATCGCGGCCTCGCCATCCGGCATGACCGGGATGCCGACGTCTCCGCCCCCGACCACCTCGGTGGAGAGGCGACCGACGACCTGGCCGAGCTGCGTGGCGAACAACGAGCCGCCGACGGTCCGCATGAGGCGCCCGGCGCCCGCGATCATCTCCTGCATGTCGTCGGGAGCCTGCTGTCCCAGCGCGTCGGTCAGGGCGTCCGCGATGCTCGTGGCGACGGGTTCGGCAAGCTCCTGCCAGAGCGGAAGGGTCGCGCTGACCCAGGCGCCGCGGGTGATCGCGCGGGCGGGCTGGGGGAGGTCGGAGATGTTCGTGGCCTCTCCGAGCCAGAGGTTGGCGAGCGAGAACGCCTGCGACAGGTCGGTGCTCTGACCGGCGGTGACGCCTTGGCCGTCCTGGTTGGCGATGTGCAGAGCCTGGCGTTCCGCGAGGCTCCAATCGACCCCGTCCTGAGTGCCCGCGAAGGCGCCCTGCAGGTGATTCATCACGGCCTGCAGCATCGCCGGATCGATCTGCATGCCCGACAGCCGCGACAGCTGTTCGGGGTCGAGGCCCGACATGTCGCCCGACATCAGGCGACGCATGAGCTCCTGGAACTCTTCTTCAGGGTTCCGGTCGTCGTCTGCCACTTCTTCGCCTCTCAGCCAGGTCAAGGGGAACGGGATCTACGCTAGTCGCACGATTCCTCGCTCTCCCCGGCTCGGCTCCACGCCGCTTACGCCGCGCGCGAACGACCCCGGTAAAGGTAGGACCCGTGACGCTGTTCGACGAGAACGTCTCCGTCGTGCCCGCTCCCGCACGCCGACGGACACGCACCACGATCTTCGGACTGTGGTCGCTCGCCGTCGCCGTCGTCGTGCTGTTCCTCCTGACCTTCCTGCCGACGGCCTACGTCATCCAGCAGCCGGGGCCGGTGCTGAACACGCTCGGGACGTCGAAGAACGCGGACGGTGTCGACGTCCCGCTCATCACCGTGCCGGACGAGAAGGCCGACCCCACGACGGGACAGCTCGACCTGCTCACCGTGCAGGTCAACGGCAACCGAGAGCGCACGCCCACGTGGATCGAACTGGCGCTCGCGTGGTTCGATCCGTCGCGCGCGGTCGTGCCGATCGATCGGATCTTCCCCTCCGGGCAGTCGACGGAGCAGCGCAACACCGAGAATGCGGCGCTCATGACCGACTCGCAGCTCGAGGCGTCCGCCGCCGCGCTCCGTCAACTCGGTTACGACGTCCCTCAGCGCATCGTGGTCGGAAGCGTCACGGGCGACGGTGCCGCGTCCGGCATCCTCGAGGCGGGCGACGTGATCGAGTCCGTGAACGGAACGCAGACCGCGACCGCCGACGACGTGAAGGCGGCCATCCAGGCGGCGGGCGGTCAGCCCGTGACCTTCGGCATCGATCGCAACGGCACCCCGACGACCGAGACCGTGACCCCGCGCCAGGGGGATGTGAACGGACAGCAGCAGTGGCTCGTCGGGATCGTGCTCGCGATCGGTTTCGACCTGCCCGTCGACGTCCAGATCCAGCTGAACGACATCGGCGGCCCGAGCGCCGGAATGATGTTCGCCCTCGGCATCATCGACAAGATGTCGCCCGGCGACCTCACCGGCGGCCAGCACATCGCCGGCACCGGGACGATCGACGACAAGGGCCAGGTCGGCGCGATCGGCGGCATCCGACAGAAGCTCTACGGAGCTCGGGATGCCGGAGCCACATGGTTCCTGGCGCCCTCGGCGAACTGCAACGAAGTCGTGGGGCATGTGCCCGGTGGCATCCGGGTGTTCGCCGTGTCGACGCTCTCGGACTCGCTCAAAGTCCTCGAGACCATCCGCGACGGCGGAGACCTCGACGCCCTGCCCACCTGCGACGCGGGGAACAGCACGGGATCGTAGTATCCACGGCTCTTCCCCAGTGGTCGCGCCTAGGATGAGGTGGTGACCACGACCTCAGCGCCGAACCAGGCCACGCCGCCGAACCGCTCCCGACGAATCATCTCGATCAGCTTGGCGATCATCGCCGCTCTGGTCGTCGCGTTCTTCGTCTTCGCGAACCTCTACGCCGACTGGATGTGGTTCGCCCAACTCGGGTTCACCACGGTGCTGACCACCCAGTGGGTCGCTCGCGCCGTGATGTTCGTCGTCGGCTTCCTCGCGATGGCGGTGCCGGTGTGGGCGGCGATCCAGCTGGCGTATCGTCTGCGGCCGGTCTACGCGCGGTTGAGTTCGCAGCTCGACCGGTATCAGGAGGTCGTCGAGCCGCTGCGCCGACTCGCGATGTGGGGCATCCCCATCTTCTTCGGCTTCTTCGCCGGATTCGCGGCCTCGGCCCAGTGGGAGACCACCTGGCTGTGGGCGAACGGCGTCCAGACCGCTGTCACAGACCCGCAGTTCGGTCTCGACACCGGGTTCTACATGTTCGCGATGCCGTTCTACGCGGCGGTTCTGGGCTTCGCATCGGCGGTCGCGCTGGTGTCCCTGCTCCTGACGGCCGTGGTGTCGTACCTGTACGGCTCCGTCCGCGTCGGGCAGCGCGAGCTGCGTATCTCGAAGGCCGCGCGCATCCAGCTCGCGGTGCTCGCCGGTCTCTACCTGCTTCTCCAGGCTGCGAGCCTCTGGCTCGACCGCTACCGCACGCTCGTGCAGCCCGACGACCGCATCACCGGACCCGGCTACGTGGGCGCCAACGCCGTCATCCCGGGGCAGACGATCCTCGCGATCGCCGCCGTGATCGTCGCCCTCGCCTTCTTCGTGACCGCGTTCATGGGACGCTGGCGCTACCCCCTCATCGCGACCGCGCTCCTCGTCGTCTCGGCGATCGTCGTGGGTGCCGCGATCCCGTGGGCCGTGAACACCTTCCAGGTGCGACCCAACCAGCTCTCGCTCGAGAGCCAGTACTACCAACGCAACCTCGACAACACGAAGGCCGCGTACGGCATCGACAAGGTCGAGAAGGAGAACTTCGAGGCGGCGACGCAGGCGCAGGCCGGACAGCTGCGCAACGACGCGGCATCCACCGCCCAGCTGCGCATCATGGACCCGGCCATCATCGGGCCCACCGTCCGTCAGCTCGAGCAGTACCGCTCGTACTACCAGTTCGCCGAGCCGCTCGACGTCGACCGGTACCAGATCAACGGACAGAGCCAGGATGCCGTCGTCTCCCTCCGCGAGCTGAACACCAGCCAGCTGGGCGACGCCAACACCTGGCAGAACTCCACCCTCGTGTACACGCACGGCTACGGAATGGTCGCCGCAGCGGGCAACGAGCGCACGGCCGACGGTGACCCCGTCTTCCTGGAGCGCGCGATCCCCGGAACGGGCTTCCTGACCGACCTGAACTACGAGCCCCGCGTGTACTTCGGCGAGCAGTCGCCGCCGTACTCGATCGTCGGCGGCCCCGAGGGCGGCGAGGACATCGAGCTCGACTACCCGCTCGGTGCGGACGGCGGCACGGAGACGCGCACCACGTTCCGCGGCGACGGCGGACCGAGCGTGGGCAACGTCTTCAACCGGCTCATCTACGCCCTGAAGTTCCAGTCGGAGCAGATCCTGTTCTCGGACTACGTCAACCAGGACTCCCAGATCCTGTACGACCGCAACCCGAAGGAGCGCGTGCAGAAGGTCGCTCCGTACCTCACGCTCGACAGCGACCCGTACCCCACCGTGGTCGACGGGCGCATCAAGTGGGTCGTCGACGGCTACACCACGAGCGCGAACTACCCGTACTCGACGGGCGTCTCCCTCTCGCGCGCGATCGCCGACTCGAACAACCCGCAGCCGACCTACGCGCTGGATGACATCAACTACATCCGCAACTCGGTCAAAGCCACGGTCGACGCCTACGACGGCTCCGTGTCGCTGTACGCCTGGGACGACCAGGACCCCGTGCTGCAGACCTGGCAGAAGATCTACCCGTCGACGCTCAAGCCGTGGAGCGAGATGTCGGCCGACCTCATGAGCCACGTGCGCTACCCGACCGACCTGATGAAGGTGCAGCGGTCGATGCTCGGCGTGTACCACGTCGACGACGCGCGCTCGTTCTTCCAGCAGGACAACCGGTGGGCGACGCCCAACGACCCGCAGAACGCGAACGAGTTGCAGCCGCCGTACTACCTCACGATGAAGATGCCCAGCCAGGATGCGCCGTCGTACTCGATGTTCACGAGCTTCATCCCGGCATCGCAGGGCGGTCAGGCCAGGAACGTGCTCACGGGCTATCTCGCCGTCGACTCCAACGCCGGCGATGCGCAAGGCACGAAACGCGACGACTACGGGCGATTGCGCATGCTCGTGATCGACGCGGCGACGACCGTCCCCGGACCCGGTCAGGTGCAGAACACCTTCGACTCGGACACGAACGTCTCCTCGCAGATCAACATCCTCCAGCAGGGTCAGTCGCAGGTGCTCAACGGCAACCTGCTCACGCTGCCCGTCGGTGGCGGACTGCTGTACGTGCAGCCGGTGTTCGTGCAGTCCTCCGGTGACACCAAGCTGCCGCAGCTGCGCCGTGTGCTCGTCGCCTTCGGAGACAAGATCGCTTTCGAGAACACGCTGAGCGAGGCGCTCGACACCCTGTTCGGCGGTGACTCGGGTGCCGATACCGGCGACGAATCCGTGACCCCGACGGATCAGGGTGAGAACCCGACCACGCCGACGAACCCGTCGGTGCCGGCCGGTGACTACGCCGCTGCCCTGCAGGAGGCGCGCGACGCGCTGAACGCACGACAGCAGGCGCTCACCAGCGGTGACCTCGCGGCATTCGCCACGCAGGACGCCCGCCTCACGGCCGCGGTCCAGCGTCTGCTCGAGCTGGAGGCCCCGTCGACCGGAAGCACGCAGAACCAGGGCGGCTGACGCCCGGTCTACGCCGAACGCCGGTGCCCCGCCTCCGCGGGCACCGGCGTTCGCTGTTTCCGGGTTCGCGCCGCGGGCACCGGCGTTCGGCGTTTCCGGGTTCCCGCCGCGGGCGCGAGCTCCGCGGGCGTGAGTTCCACGGGAGCGAGCTCCCCGGGCGCGGGCGCGAGCTCCGCGCTCGCGAGCTCCACGGGCGCGAGCGCCGCGGGAACGGCCGGCTCACGCCGTCAGGAACCACCACCAGATCAACAGCATCGTCGTGCCGAAGCCGGCGATCTGGTTCAACCACAGGAAGCGGTTCCACCCGGCCGTGGCGCTGTCGCTGTCGGCATCCGTCACATTCCGGTACGGCCAGCAGACGACGAGGTACGGGATGACCAGCACCGCGGCCAGAGGCCCGGGCCAGGCGGTGAAGAGCATCGCCACACCGGCCAGCAGGTACGCGACGAGAGCGAAGCGGACCGTCCAGCGCGCGCCGCGGTCGGTCGCGATCGAGGAGATGTCCGCCGCGCGGTCGGCCTCGACGTCCTGCACGGCGCCGAAGGCGTGCGAGGCGATTCCCCAGAGGGCGAAGGCCACGAGCACGAAGACGAGCGCGGGTGTCCACGCGGCCCCCGCGAGGACGAGGCCGTAGACCGCGGGAGAGAAGAAGTGGATGCTGCTCGTCATCGAGTCGGCGAACGGCCGCTCCTTGAGCCGCAGCGGCGGCGCGGAGTAGAACACGACGAAGAACAGGCTCAGCGCGAGCACGAGCCACGACAGCGGCGACCCGACGATCACGAGATGCGCCACGAACGGCAGGCACGAGAGCGCCGCGGCCCACAGCGTGACGGCGTGCATCCGCTTGTCGAGCACGGCGCCGTGCGTGCCGCCCTTGCGGGGGTTGCGCAGGTCGGACTCGTAGTCGAAGACGTCGTTCACGCCGTACATCGCGAGGTTGTAGGGCACGAGGAAGAACAGGATGCCGATGATCAGCGGAGCATCGACGGTCCGCGTGGTGAGCAGGTAGGCGGCGGCGAACGGGAACGCGGTGTTGATCCAACTCACCGGTCGCGACGAGACGAACAGCTCCCGCAGCACGCGGCCGGGGGACAGGGCGGCGGAGGCGTTCATGCGGTGTCCTTCTGGTGCGCGGGAGGCGTCGAGGTCAGGGCGGGGGTGCGAGGGGCGAGCAGGGTGAACACCGCCGGCACGAGGAACGCCGCGCACAGGGGATACGCGAAGTCCTCGAGCGGAGCGAGCCCGAGGCGCAGACCGCTGAGGTGCTCCTCGGGGTATGAGAAGAGGTCGACGGCGATCATGAGGTTGTCGAAGACGAGGGTGAGGCCCAGCAACACGAGGGCGACGAGCCCCGAGGAGGCCATGCGCTCGCGGAACCGGCGCCGTCTCAGAGTGGAGAGGGTCACGACGGCGGTGACGACCAGGAACGGCAGGACGATGAGCGGGTAGGTCATACCCGCTCCCGCGCTCGGGCACGCCGCTGGAACACCGCGTACATCACGATCGACAGGTAGCTCAGGAAGAGCAGGAAGAAGACCTCTTCGAGCGGCAGGTGCGGCGCCAGCTCGACGCCGACGAACAGGGGGCTCTCGCCTTTCACGAAGACGCCGGTGATGATGCCCACCGCGTCCCAGACGAGGAAGAACGCCGTGGCGATGACCACCGCCGCCGTCGTCCGCAGCGGCGCGACGCGCAGCGCCAGCGAGAACTTGAGGTCGATCGCGATCATGCCGGCCAGCGAGAACAGGATCGCCCCCAGGTAGATCCCGGGCACCTCAGACCGCCGCGCGCACGGGTTCCGCGAGGGGACCGGCCGTGGTGTCGCCCGTCAGACGCTTGACGACGAGCTCGGCGGAGATGAGGCACATCGGGAGGCCGATTCCCGGCAGCACGGAGGTGCCCGCGTAGTAGAGGTTGCTCACCTTGCGCGAGCGGTTCTTCGGGCGGAAGATCGCGCTCTGGTTCAGGGTGTGCGCGAGACCCAGAGAGTTGCCGTGCCAGGCGTGCAGGTCCTCTGCGAAGTCCTCCGGCGCGATCGTCTTGCGCACGACGATGCGGTCGGCCAGGTCCGGGATGCCGGTCCACTCGGCGATCTGAGCGATTACGCGGTCCGCGGCCTTCTCGATGCGCTCGTCGCCCGCCCCGGCGACGCCTCCGCGGCCGCTGTCGGGATCGGCGGGCACGGGGACAAGCACGAACAGGTTCTCGTGTCCCGCGGGCGCCACGGAGTCGTCGGAGGCGCTCGGGCGGCAGATGTAGATCGACGCGGGGTCGGGGATCCTCTTGTTCTCACCGAAGATCGCGTCGAAGTTCGTGTGCCAGTCGTCGGTGAAGAGCAACGTGTGGTGGGTGAGCTGCGGCAGCTCGCCCTTCACCCCGAGCAGCAGGAGGAGGGCGCCGGGGCTCGGGACCTTGTCCTTCCACCACTTCTCGGGGAACTGGCGGTCCTTCTCCTTGAGCAGGTGGTTCTCGGTGTGGTGGAGGTCGGCGCCCGACACCACGGCATCCGCGGCGATGATCCGTCCGTCCGCGAGGCGTACACCCCGGGCGAGACCGGACTCGGTGATGATCGCCTCCACCGGCGAGGACGTCTCGATCTGCACGCCGCGCTCGCGCGCGAGCTTCTCGATGGCGGTGATGATCTCGGTCATCCCGCCCTTCGGGTACAGGACGCCGTCGCCGAGGTCGAGGTGACTCATGAGGTGATACAGGCTCGGCACTTCGAACGGGGAACCGCCCAGGAACACCGCGGGATACGCGAGGATCTGCTGGAGTCGCTTGTTCTGGAAGTCGGTCGTCACGCGCTTCCACAGCGTGCGGGTCAGCAGCGGTATCAGCGTGGGAAGCCGCTTCACGAGCGCGGGATCGCGCAGGCCCTTCGTCGACGAGTACGGGTCGTACAGGAACTTCGACGTCGACAGCTCGTACGCGTCTTTGGCCGAGTCGAGGTAGGCCTCGAGGTTCGGGCCCGAACCGGGCTCGTGCTCTTCGAACAGCGCACGCACGGCCTCGCGACCCGACACGATGTCGATCGGCTCGCCCTTCCCGGGAGGCCCGTAGACGCGGTACGCCGGGTCGAGGCGCACGAGGTCCAGCTGCTGGGCGGCGCTCGTGCCGAGGAGCCGGAAGAAGTGGTCGAACACCTCGGGCATGAGGTACCAGCTGGGTCCGGTGTCGAAGCGGAAGCCGTCCGCCTCCCAGGAGCCGGCACGGCCGCCCAGGGCGTCGCGGGCCTCGAAGAGCTGGACGTCGTGACCGCGGTCGGCCAGCAGGGCGGCGGTTCCGAGACCGGCGATCCCGCCTCCGACGACGACGATGCGCTGCGCGCTCATGGGCGGGGACCTTTCGGTGGACGCCCGAGGAGGGCACGGGCGGCGAGGGTGGCTTTGACGCCGTCGGGGACGCGGACGCGCGGAGCGCCGGCGGGGGACAGGCGCAGACGCCGGGACAGTTCCGCGAACAGATCATGTGCGGCGGTCACCGCCGCGCGACAGTCCGGCGGGAGGTGCGGGATGACGGATGCCGCGGCGGCGAGGTCGGCGTCGATCCGGTCGAGCACGGCGGTGCGTCGATCGTCGTCGGCCGCGCCGTCGAGGTAGTCCCGGCCGAGACGGTCGGCGTCGTCGGCGAGGTCGCGGAGGAAGTTCACGTCCTGGAACGCGGCCCCCAGGCGCCGCGCGCCGTCGACGAGGTCGGCCGCGGGGCGGGCGGGGGCGGACATCCCGGCGTTGAGGAACACCTGCAGGCACATCAGCCCCACCACCTCCGCCGATCCGTACACGTAGGCGTCGTGCGACAGGTCGTCGTGCTCGGCGGTGTCGATGTCGGTGCGCATCGAGGCGAAGAAAGGGGCGATCAGGTCGGCGTCGATGCCGCATTCCCGCGCCGTGCGGGCGAAGGCGTGCACGACGAGGTTGGCGCTGAAGCCGGTGGCGATGGCATCCATCACCTCGTTCTCGAGGGCGTTGAGGACCGCGCGCTCTCGCTCGGGCGTCAGACCCGCGTCGTGGGCGGGGCCGTCGACGATCTCGTCGGCGACCCGTACCAGCGCGTAGATGTTGCGCACGTGCGGGCGAGGGCGGGCTCCGAGCAGACGCGCGGCAAGGCCGAACGAGGTCGAATAGCGGTGGATGACGGCCGCGGCGGCGTCGTCGGCCGTGCGGGAGTACAGGGCCAGACCGGTCGGTCCGACACTCACGGGACGCGCTCCTGCACGGCGTCCACGAGGTCGAGCAGCATCGCCTGGCAGTCCTCGGGCAGCGTCGAAGCGGCGACGATGCCTCGTGCTTCGTCCAACGTGTCGCGGACCAGCTGCTCGAGCCGGACGCGCGCACCGGAGGCGGAGAGCGCCGTCTGAGCCGCGCGGATCGCCACGGGACCGGTGTGGGCGTTCGCCAGGGCGTCGCTGACCTCGGGCCAGGTCTCGCTCTCGCGCGCCAGGACGATGAGATGGGTCTTCTTCGCCTCGCGAAGGTCGGATCCCTCGTCCTTACCCGCCGTGGCCGCGCTTCCGAATGCGCCGATCAGGTCGTCGACGAGCTGGTACGCGAGGCCGAGGCGCTGGCCGAACCGCTGCAGGGCGTGCCGCACGGGAGCTTCGGCTCCCGCGAGGACCGCGCCGGCTTCCAGCGGGGCGGAGAACGAATAGACGGCCGTCTTGTCGTGCGTCGTGCGCAGGATCGTGTCGGCGTCGATGTCGCCGGCGGACACGGCGTTCTCGACGTCGGCGAGTTCCCCGGCGGCAGAGACGAGCACGGCGTCCTCCACGAGCAGGAGCAGTTCGCGGCGGAGGTCGGTGGGGATCTCCGCCATCGCCACGAGACGAGCGGCCTCGTGCAGCAGGAGGTCTCCTGCGAGGATCCCCGCGGCATCTCCGAGCAGCGCCGCTCCGGCGGCATCCGCTCCCCGCTCCGTGCCCCGCGAACGGAACTCGCCCCCGACGTTGGGCATTCCGCGACGTTCCACGTCGTGGTCGATGACGTCGTCGTGCACCACGAAGGCGGTGTGCAGCAGCTCGAAGGCCGCGGCCACCTGGTACAGCGCCGGTCGCGCGATATCCGGCCCGTCGAGGGTGTCGAAGGCGGACACCACCAGCAGGGGGCGGAAACGTTTCCCGCCCTCGGCTGCTCGGCGGATGGCGGATGCCAGAGCCCGGGCACCGTCTCCGTGCTGACCGAGACGTCGGTCGAGCCGGGAGAGGGCGCCCTCGATGGCGGAGTCGATGTCGTGGCGCGCGGCGGGGGTCGTGGCCAACGCGATCACGAGGCCCGCCGGACGGCTGGAGGGGTGCCGAAGAGGTGGAGCTGCTGCGCCTGGAGCACGAGCCACGGGCTGAACGCCCAGGGAGTGGCCTCGAGGGAGGCGGCGAGGTCGAGGGGATCGACCCAGCGGTGTTCCGCGACCTCGGACGGGTTGGGTCGGGGCTCGTCGTCGGTGTACGCGAGATACACGGGGCAGATCTCGTTCTCGACGATGCCGCTCGCGTCGACCGCGCGGTAGCGGAAGTGGGGGAGGGCGAGTTCCAGGTCGCGCACGCGCAGACCGACCTCGAAGCCCGCGCGGCGGTGCACGGCGTCGGTGAGGGTTTCGGCCGGTGCGGGGTGGCCGCAGAACGAGTTGGTCCATACGCCGGGCCAGGTCTTCTTGTCGAGCGCACGGCGGGTGACCAGCACCTGGCCGTCGGCGTTCATGACGTGGCAGGAGAACGCGAGGTGCAAGGCGGTGTCCGCACCGTGCACACTGGCTTTCGGCGCGATGCCGATCTCCTTGCCGCGCTCGTCCAGAAGGACGACGTTTTCGGTCTCGCTCATCGTGCCTCCTGTTTGCTAGTTTAGCTAGCGATGTGAGCTTCAATATACCTACGCCCAAAGGGGGTGTCCACCGTGACGAGCACCACGACTCGTTCTGGTAGAAGGCCTGCCGTCATCGAGACGCTGACGGCGGTGCGGGCGCTCAGCGACGCCTTCGACCGCATGCACAGCGGCATGAAGGGCGACATGGACATGAATGCCAGCGACCTCGCGACGCTGCGTATGCTCATCATCCGCGAACAGCGGGGAGAAACCGTGAGCCCGCACGACGTGGCGAGACATCTGCGCATCTCGACCGCCTCGACGACGAAGCTCATCGACCGATTGACGGCCTCGGGGCACGTCGAGCGTCGCGCGCATCCCTCCGACGGCCGCGCACGGATCGTGCTTCTCACCGAGAAGTCCCGCAGCGAGTTCTTCCAGCACCTCGGGGGACACCTCGGAGCGATGCGCGAGGTCGCCGCGCAGTACACCGACGATGAGCTCGCCCTCATCTCGGGGTTCCTGGGGTCGCTGACCGAGGCGATCACCACGACCGACTGAGTCCCGCTCGGCGCGGGTCATGACCGGGCTCCGCGTGCCACCCGCACCCCGACGTCGTCGAACGCGTCGCGCGGACCCGCCCCCCGGCGCGTCGATGAGCGGACGACCGCGGGGGCGTCGCTCCATCCGCCTCCGCGGAACACGCGCGCCGTGCCGCGTTCGGGGTCGAGGAGGTCTTCGCACCACTCCGAGACGTTGCCGAGGATGTCGAAGAGGCCGAAGAGGTTGGGCAGGCGTGCCCCCACCTCGACGGGTGCGCGGAGTCCGTCGGCCGCCGTCCACGCGATCTCGCGCACCGGTCCGTACGTCGACCCGGTGGCACCGGCGCGCGCCGCGTACTCCCACTCGTCTTCCGTCGGGAGCCGGAATCCGTCGCTCTCGGGGTCGGAGGAGACCTCCTCGCCGTCGAATCGGTAGACCGGATCGAGTCCCTCCCACTCCGAGAGCGCGTTGCACAGGCGCACGGCCCGGAACCAGCTGAGGTCGACCGCGGGGCGGCGCGGATGGCGGGACGGGATGCCGAGCAGCTCGGCGACCTGCTCCTCGGTGACGGGGTACACGCCGATCTCGAACGCGGCGACGACGATCTCACGCCGCTCGCTCCCGCGCATGTCGCCGCGCAACACCCGTCCGGCGGGGATCGCGGCCATCTCCACGTCGGTCATGCCAGCTCCAGCATCCACAGGTCGGCGTCGCCGGTCAGGAAAAGGCGCCCCTCATCGGCGTCGAAGGCGCAGTTGCTGACGAGGTGCGGGGTCGGGATGACGCCCAGGCGGGCGCCGTCCGCCGCGAAGACGACGACCCCCGCCCCGCTGCTGGTCCAGAGCCAGCCGCGGCTGTCGACGGCGAATCCGTCGGGGATGCCGGCATCCACCGTCGCGAAGGTGCGTGGCGCGCCGAGCGTGCGGCCATCCCAGGCGCACGCGACGATGCGGGGGAGGCCGTCGGCCCGGGACTCCGCGATGTACAGGACGTTCCCGTCGGGGCTGAAGGCGAGGCCGTTCGGCGCGTCGAGGTCGATCATCCGCCGGAGAGGTTCTCCCTCGACCCAGCGGTAGACGCTCTCGTGGCCGAGGGCGGGCGTGGCCGGGTACCCCTCGCGGGGATCGGAGATCCCGTAGAGCGGGTCGGTGAACCAGATCGCGCCGTCCGAGGCCACCACGAGGTCGTTCGGGGAGTTCAACGGCCGCCCCTCGTAGGCGTCGGCGAGGACACGCGTTCCGGACGCGTCCGTGCGGCTGATGGCCCGTCGCCCGTGCTCGGCGTGCACGAGCCTGCCCGCGCCGTCGACCGCGTTGCCGTTGGCGAAGGCGGAGGGGTCCACGACGCTCACGACGCCGCCGTCATCGCGCCATGCGAGAGTCCGCCGGCCGATGACATCGCTGAAGACCAGCGCGTTCCGGTCGGGCCACCAGACGGGTCCCTCGGCCCACGAGGCCCCCGCGTAGAGCGAGAGCAGCCGCGAGTCCTCGGGGAGGACCGCCCGCAGGCGCGCGTCGTAGACGCGGGGCGGCGACGCCTCGACAGGGCGGGGGCTCCGTGCGGGTTGCAGGGGTCGACCGTCGATCATGCTCGTCAGTCAACCGGGTGGCTCCGACATCGACCGAACGGGTTGACGGGATCACCGGAGTGCTCTCGCGTTCCCGTCAAGCCCTGCGGTCGTGGAGGAGTCGAATGATTAGATGAAGCCTCTAACGTTTCGAGGAGAGTCCGAGATGAGCCCCAGGCGTTACGCGTCACCGCTGCGCCAGGCCGAGGCGGCCCGGACCCGGGCGGCGATCCTGGACGCCGCCGCGGACCTGTTCTCGCGCGACGGCTACGCTGCGACGACGATGAAGGGCATCGCCGTCGCCGCCGGGGTCTCCGTGCAGTCGGTGCACCTGGCCGGCTCGAAGTCGGCGCTCCTCGTCGCCGCGTTCGAGCGGGCACGGCGGGGGGACGAGGGTGGCACGGGCCCGACGGAGGCTCCGCCGATCGCCGACATCCTGGATCGCACGAATATCGACGAGGCGATGCGGGTCTGGCTCGACGGCGTCGCGCAGGCGCATCGACGCTCCGCCGGCCTCGCGCGGGCGATGGCCATCGCGGGGGAGACGGATGCCGTGGCCGCGGCCGCCATGGCCGATCTCGACGCGCGTCGACGCCGGGACCTCCGCGTCGCGTCGACGTGGCTCGTCACGCGTGGCCTGCTCGGCGCGGGAGACATCGACGAGGTCACCGATGAGCTCAGCTACCTGATCGGCCCCGAGACGTACGCGTTCTTCGTCACCCGATCCGGGTGGTCGGACACGCGCTACCGCTCGTGGCTCGAACGCACTCTCCGTGACGTGCTGGCCCGGCGCGAGGAGGACGTTCCCGTCGCCTGAGGACGTGCCCGCGGAAAGCAGAAGGCCCCGGATCGGAGGATCCGGGGCCTTCTTTTTGTTGCGGGGACAGGATTTGAACCTGCGACCTCTGGGTTATGAGCCCAGCGAGCTACCGAGCTGCTCCACCCCGCGGCACAAGAGAAAACATTACGCGGAGATGAACGTCGACGCAAATCCGCACGTGCCGCCCGGGAGTGTCGCGCGACAATGTCCCGGTGAGCAGCAACATCGACGATCGCGACGACGGCAGGCCCGAGACCCCCGCGCAACGCGCGGACCGCAACTGGACCGACGTCCTGCAGGAACTTCGCGTCCTGCAGACCGGCACGCAGATCCTCACCGGCTTCCTGCTCGCCCTGGCGTTCCAGCCGGCCTTCGCCGACCTCGAGGCCGACTGGCGCGCGTTCTATCTCGCTCTCGTGGCGCTGTCCGCGCTGAGCGCCGTCGTGGCCCTCGCGCCGGTCGCCCTGCACCGCGCCGTGTTCCAGCGCGGCATCAAGCCATCGGTGGTGGGGTTCGGCCACCGATGCTTGCGCGCGGCCCTGGCGCTCGTCTCCCTCTTGCTCATCGGCGTCGTCGTCTTCGTCTTCGGCGTCGTCGTGGGGGTCGGCGGGGCGGTGGCCGGCGGGGTCGTCCTGGCTGCGGCGATCCTCGTACTCTGGGTGGTGGTGCCACTCATGTTGCGCCGTCGCGGGCGAAGGGATGACGCGTGACAGATCACGGATTCGGCTTGGCCGTCGCGCAGTTCGCGCCGACCGCCTCGCGGGCGGTCAATCTCTCGGCGATCGCGGAGGCGGTCGAGACCGCCGTCGCACGTGGCGCCCGGGTCATCGTCTTCCCGGAGTACTCGAGCTACTTCGTGGACCCCTTCGACGACACGCTCACCGAGAACGCCGAAGACCTGGACGGCCCCTTCACCGCAGCCCTGCGGTCCCTCGCCGCGGAGCGGGACGTCGTCATCGTCGCGGGGCTGCTCGAGCGCGCCGACGACGGCCGCCGCGTCCGAAACACGGTCGTGGCGGTCGCGGGGGATGGCATCCGGGCCGTCTATCGCAAGCTCCACCTCTACGACGCGTTCGGCCAGCGCGAGTCGGACTGGGTGGCGCCCGGAGAGATCGCTCCGCCCGAGACGTTCGAGGTCGACGGTCTGCGCTTCGGTCTGATGACCTGTTACGACCTGCGATTCCCCGAGGTCGGGCGTACCCTCGCCGACGCCCACGTCGACGTCGTCCTGGTCCCGGCCGAATGGGTGCGCGGACCGCTCAAGGAGCATCACTGGCGAACGCTGCTCCAGGCGCGCGCGATCGAGAACACCGTCTTCCTCGCCGGTGCCGACCACCCGCCGCCGCTCGGCGTCGGACACTCGATGATCGTCGACCCGCAGGGCGTGGTCCTCGCCGCGGTGGGCACGACGACCGACGTCGCCGTCGCCCACATCGATCCGGATGCCATCGCCCGCGTACGACGGGTGAATCCGGCGCTCGAACTCCGCCGGTATCGGGTGACGCCGCGCTGAAAGCAGGCTGAGTGCATGCGTCGATCGGACCCCGAACCCGCGGAGATGACGCAAGCTGGAGGGATGACCGGTCTCGCATTCGACTACCCCTGGATGACGTACATGGGGGAATTCGGGGCGAACCTGCGCAGGGCTCGGCTGGATGCGGGCCTGACGCAGGAAGATGTCGCCGTGTCCGCGCGCATCTCGCTCTTCACGTATCAGAAGCTCGAGAAGGGGGAGTCCAATCCCGGTACGCCGGCCAATCCCCGCCTGCAGACGCTCCTGGCCCTCTCGGCCGTCCTCGGCGTGTCGATCGAGGATCTCGTGCCCGACCTGGACCGCCCGCGCGAGAGCTAGAGCGAGCTCTCAGGGCGCGCCGTCGAGGAGTGCGGTCACCGCGCGTACAAGCCGCTTCGTCGTCTCGATGCTGAGGACCGTGGACTGCCGCGAGAACTGATCCGAACCGAACCAGACCCAGGTCTCGCCGCGGCTCTGCTCCAGCCCGATCGTGATCTCGGTGACGCCGATCGCGTGGATGTCGCCGTGCGGATGCAGGCTTCGCTCGACGCCGGGGATGGTGAGACCCTCACTGCGATGCGCGACGTCCGCCCCGGTGGATGGGTCGTGGTCGCCGACGCACCACGCGGGACAGGATGACGGCAACGGCAGGGCGCGAGGCGACTCGGACGAGCTCATGGGTGTCTTCTTCGTGACGATCGGGCAGAGACACCGCTGACCATAGGACGCAGGGCATCTCGATCGCGGGGGCGCGGGCCACCCATTCCGGTGGATCGTCGGGTCGGGCGATGCCGAAGCGCTCCCGTCAGGGCAACTCGGACGAGGGGTGGATCCGTTGCACGTAGCGGATCAGCGAGATCGAGCGGGAGGAGCGCCACCCCGAGCGGGTCAGGGCCATCGTGTACCCCTCCGCCCGCAGCTGCATGGCGGTCTCCGGGGTGAGGAAGGTCTTCTGCGGCACCTTCGTCCACTTGAGGGAGGTTCCGTACACGTGGGTGATGCGCGGGGGACGCGCGTCGAGGGTGTGGCGCGGGCGTGGCATGGAACTCCCCGGGAAACGGGCGACGGGAGTCGCGGGCGCGATCGCCGGCATGCGATCACCGGTGAGGCTACACCATGCATACATGGCATGCCTGCACGATGTCGTAACCGGGTGCGACCGCCCTCGGCGCGCGTCCCGTCAGCTGCGAGACGTGCCCGCGAGGCGCTCCGCCGCCTCCGCCAGCACCTCGACGCGCTTGCACGCGGCGAAGCGCACGAGCGTGGCGTAACGGTGCCGGTGCCCGGGGGAGACGAAGGCGGTGAGAGGGATGCCGACGACCCCGGCGCGGGCGGGGAGCTCGCGGCAGAACGCGTCCGCGTCCGTGGCACCGAGCGGGGCGGCATCCACGACGGTGAAGTACGACCCGCTCGGCGTCGACACGTCGAAACCGGCCGCACGCAGGCCCGTGCCCAGCACCTTCGCCTTCGCGGCCATGGTCGCCGCGACCGAGGAGAAGAACGCGTCCGGCAGACGCAGCCCCGCGGCGATGGCGGGCTGGAACGGCGAGCCTCCGACGTAGGTGAGGAACTGCTTCACGGCGAGGACCGCGGTGACGAGCTCGGCCGGACCCGTCACCCACCCCGTCTTCCACCCGGTGAGCGAGAACGTCTTGCCGGCCGACGAGATCGACAGCGTCCGCTCGGCGGCTCCGGGGAGGGTCGCGATCGGCACGTGCGGCCCGTCGAAGACGAGGTGTTCGTAGACCTCGTCGGTGACGATCAGCGCGTCGTGCCGGTGAGCGAGGCGCACGACCTCGTCGAGGACCTCGCGCGAGAACACCGTGCCGGTGGGATTGTGGGGATCATTGACCAGGATGACGCGAGTGCGATCCGTGACGGCGGATGCCAGGTCCTCGAGGTCGGGCTGGAAGTCGGGCCAGCGCAGCGGGACGCCGACGAGCCGCGCTCCGGCCAGGGCGACGCTCGCCGCGTAAGAGTCGTAATAGGGCTCGAACACGACGACCTCGTCGTCCGGGCCGTCGATGAGGGCGAGCAGCGTCGAGGCCAACGCCTCCGTCGCGCCCACGGTCACCAGCACCTCGCGGGCGGGATCGAGCTCGAGACCGTAGAAGCGCTTCTGGTGCTCCGCGATCGCGGTGAGCAGTTCGGGGAAGCCGCGGCCGGGGGCGTACTGGTTCACGCCGTCCGCGATCGCGCGCCGCGCCGCCTCGAGGACGACCTCGGGTCCGTCCTCATCGGGGAAACCCTGGCCGAGGTTGATCGCGCCGGTCGAGGTCGCCAGCGCCGTCATCTCGGCGAAGATCGTGGGGACGGCTCGACCGTCGGTGCCGAGGAGACCGGCTCCTCGGGCGGTGCGCTGCCAGGCGCCGGGGATGGTGTTCATCGGGATGTGCCTTCGAAAGGATGCGTGGGCCGCACGGCCGGTAGGTTCTCACCGTAGGCCATCGGCCTCGCGGGTCGTTGGTGCGAGACCCATAGAGGCGGCTCACCCGCGTCATAGGCAGCACACAGCATCCGGGGTCATCGTTGAAGCGCCTGGAAGAAGGAGCATCACATGAGCGACAACACGGACAACCGTCCCGAGGGTAACGACATCAGCCGGAACAGCGACGCGGCCTCCCAGAACACCGCGCCCACGTCGGCGAACACCGACCACCACGCCGCCGGGAACGCGAGCGACGCCGCCGCGCCCACCGGCGCCGTCCCGCCGATCCCCACGCGTTCCCCCGCCGCCGCCGCGGCCGCGTGGCCGCCGCCCGCGCACACCCCGGCCGCCGGATCCACCCACGACGGGGCCACCCGCCCGCAGGGCTACGCGTCCGCCCCCTCCGGAGCGACCGGCCCCACCGGACACGCCTTCGGTCCCGCCGCCGGCGGTCACGACCCGCGCGGGCAGCACCCCACGCTGCCCTACCCCGAGTCGGGCACCGCGGCGCAGCCGCGCAAGAAGAGCAACGCTCCGCGCGTCGCGGCCCTGCTCGTGGCCGCGGCCCTCGTCGGCGGTGGGGCGGGTCTCGGTGGCACGTACGCCGGACTGTCCCTCTGGGGCGGGTCGAACTCGGCGGCCGTCGCGGGTCCCACCGCGGTGACCGTCAACAACACCGAGGACGTCAACAACACCACGGCCGTCGCGGCCAAGGTGGTTCCGAGCGTCGTGACGATCCAGGCCATGGAGGGCCAGACCGGCGACACCGGTTCCGGCGTCATCCTGAGCAAGGACGGGTACATCCTCACGAACAACCACGTCGTCACCATCGGGGGCAAGTCCGCCAACCCGACGGTGTCGGTCACCACATCCGATGGCCGCGTGTTCTCGGCCAAGATCGTCGGCACCGACCCGACCTACGACCTCGCGGTGATCAAGCTCGACAACGCCTCGAACCTCACCCCGATCGAGTGGGCGGACTCGTCCCAGCTCAACGTCGGAGACAACGTCTCGGCCGTCGGTGCCCCGCTCGACCTGCCCAACACGGTCACCACCGGCATCGTCAGCGCGCTCAACCGGTCGATCCTCGTCGCCTCCTCGGCCGCCCCGAAGGACGGCACGGAGTCCGAGGACGGCTCCGGATCCGGCGGCAACGAGAACCCGTTCTTCTTCGACTTCGGCGAGGGACAGCAGGGCCAGCAGCAGCAGGCGACGGCGTCGATCAAGATCGCCGTCATCCAGACCGACGCCGCCATCAACCCCGGCAACTCCGGCGGCGCGCTCGTCGATGACGAGGGCAAGCTGATCGGCATCAACGTCGCCATCGCCAGCGCCGGCGGATCGTCCTCGGGCGGCCAGTCGGGCAACATCGGCGTGGGCTTCGCGATCCCCTCCGACGTCGCCAAGCGCATCTCGCAGGAGATCATCGACAACGGCTCCGCCACGCACGGCCTGCTCGGTGCGAACGTCCAGGATGCCGCGAGCATGCAGGGCGCGACCACGACCGGCGCGTACGTCGCCGTTGCCGTCGACGGCGGTGCGGCTCAGGCCGCCGGCCTCGAGAAGGGCGACGTCATCACGAAGTTCAACGGCATCCCCGTCACGAACTCCGCCGACCTGACCGCCCAGGTGCGCGCGCTCGCCGCGGGCGCCAAGGCCGAGGTCACCTACATCCGCAACGGGCAGGAGAAGACCGCCGAGGTCGCCCTCGGGCAGATGCCCACCAACTGACGCTCCGGCGTCGGACGCCACCCCGCGATAGGCTCGCGGGGTGGCGTCTTTCTCGTTCGGGGCGGGAAATGCGCGAAAACTCCGCCGTATTCCGCTCTACCTCGCGGGACGACTGCTCACCGCCCTGGTGCCGCGCTCGCGCGACCGGTGGGTGTTCGGCTGCGCGGTCGGCGTGACCGACGGCGCTCTCGCGCTGTGGAACGAGGCCCGGGCGCACGGCGAGCGGGCGACCTGGCTCGTCGCGGACGCGGATCAGCGGCGCGAGGCCGAGCGTCTCGGCATCCCGTGGGTCGAGAGAGACTCCCTCCGGGGACTGTGGGCGACGGCACGGGCGCGCGTCATCGTCGTCACGCACGGTTTCGGCGACGTGCACCGCTACGCCGTGACGGGCGCCTTCATCGTGCAGCTGTGGCACGGGATCCCGCTGAAGCGCATCGGCCTCGACTCGGCCGAGACGACGCGCGCCGGCTCGCCCCTGGCGCGTCGCGTGCTCGCGGTGCTGTACCGCCGGACGACCCGGCAGATCTCGCTCCTGCCCGCGGCATCCCACCTCGTCCGGGGCCGTCTCGAGACCGCGTTCGGCCTCCCCGACGCCCGTCTGCCGGTGACGGGCGAGCCCCGCGTCGACGTGCTCTCCCGCGGCCCGGCTGAGGAGAGACGTCTCGCGGCGCGCCGCGCGCTCGAGCGGGCGCTGGGTCGGCCGCCGGCCGACGCCCGCCTCGTGCTTTACGCGCCGACCTGGCGCGACGGAGAAGCGGATCCCGCGATTCCGGATGCGCGGGAGTGGGATGCCATCGCCGCCGCCCTCGATCGTCTCGACGCCACGCTGCTCGTGCGCTCGCACCCGCTCGGCGTCGGCGACTACGCACCGCCCATCCCGAATGCCCGCATCGCCCCGCTGGGCAGTGATGTCGTCGCGGACGTGACGCTGCTGCTCCCGGGCATCGACGTGCTCATCACGGACTACTCCTCGCTCGCGTTCGACGCGGCCCTCGTCCCGCTTCCGGTGCTGTTCTTCGCCCCCGACCTCGAGGCGTACGCCGCGCGGCGGGGGCTGTACGGAACGTATGCCGACGTGGCCGGCCCCGACCCCGCGCGGTCCTGGAACGACGTGCTCGAGCGGCTGGGCGGCATCCTGGACGATCCGACCGAGGCGCTCGACGCCTCGCGCCGTCGCAGCGCGGCGGTCCACGCGCACCGGGACGGCCGGAACACCGAGAGGGTCTACCGGGAGATCCTCCGTCGCCTCGGCCGCGAGGAACCCACCGATACCCGCGAGGGCGAGAGAAGGGCAGCGCGATGACCGACGCACGCTTCGTGGTCGACGGAAGCACCGCCGTGCTCGAGATCAGCGGAACGGGGCCCCGCCCGGCATCCGTCACCCTCATCGGGCGGCGTGCCCGCGTGAGCGCGCGGCTCCACGGCCGCGGACGTACCTGGCGTGCCGAGGTTCCCCTCCGGGCGGCGCGGTGGGGTGGCCCCGAGCTGCCTCTGCCGACGGGGGAGTACCGCCTGTCGATCGACGTGGGGGAGGCGACGGATGCCGTCGTCCCGCGCGCCCCGATCCCGCTGACCGTCCTCCCGGGGCTGCGGGCGGCGTGGACGGGATCGACGCTGCGGGTGGGGCCGCCGGTCGACCCGTCCTCCGATTCCGGCGAGGCCCAGACCGCCCTCGAGAAGCGTTACGCCGCTCACCGCGAACCGCTCGAGAATGCGGTGTTCTTCGAGAGCTTCTACGGTCGTAACGCGAGCTGCAATCCGCTTGCGATCGACCGCGAGCTCGCCCGGGTCGCTCCGGCCGTGACCCGGTACTGGAGCGTCGTCGATCTGTCCGTGCAGGTGCCGCCGGGCGCCGTGGCCCTCGTCGAGGGGAGCCCCGAGTGGTGGCGCGCGCGCAGCGCCGCCCGGTTGCTCGTCGTCAACGACTGGTTGCGCCGCCGCTTCGTCCGCCGTCGCGGTCAGACGGTGCTGCAGACCTGGCACGGGACGCCGCTGAAGCGCCTCGCGCTGCACCGACCGGGGTTCGACCCCCGGCGCGCGGTGGCCGTGGTGCGCGAGGCGCTCCGGTGGGATGTGCTCCTCGCCCAGAGCCCGTACGCCGCGCGCGTGCTGACCAAGGCGTACGCGTTCCTGCGCCGCCCGGTGTGGATCGAGGGCTACCCGCGCAACGACGTCCTGCACACCGACGACGGAGCGCGGACCCGTCGCGCCCTGGGGATCGGCGACGAGGAGCGTGTGCTGTTGTACGCCCCGACCTGGCGCGACGACCGGGACGCCATCGTCGACTTCGTCGACCCGACCACTCTGGCGCAAGCGACCGACTCCGTCGTGCTCGTCCGCGGGCACTCGCGAACGCTCCTGCCGGGCGAGGACGCACGCGGCCCGCGTGTCATCGACGTGACCGGGTATCCCGACACCGCGCGCCTGCTCGCCGTCGCCGATGCGCTCATCACCGACTACTCGTCGGTCATGTTCGACTTCAGCATCACGGGCAAGCCGATGTACTTCCTCGTCCCCGACCTCGAGCACTACCGCGGGGCGATGCGCGGGTTCTACTTCGACCTCCTCGATGCGGCCCCCGGTCCGGTCGTGCGGACGCAGGACGACCTCTCGCGGGCGATCGAGGAGATCGATCCGTCGATCTTCCGCGAACGCTACGAGCGATGGCAGCGGATCTTCAACGCCCGCGACGACGGACACGCCGCCGAGCGCGTGGTGGCCCGGATCCTGGACCAGGGCTTCGTCGAGCGCTAGGGGAGCGGGGTGTTGCGCCCGTCCAGGCGCGACGTGTCGACGGTGTCGCGCGCACCGCGTGCCACGCCCCAGAGGAATCCCGCGCCCCACGACAGGTGCATCGACGGCAGGACGGCGGCCGTCCAGGCGCGGTCGCGCCACCCGCGCCCGCCCCCGCGTCCGAGCGCGACCACGGTGACCAGCGCCGCGTAGGCGACGACGGGCAGGTGGACGAGGGATGCCACGGCGGACGGGCGTCCTCTCGAGCGCCGCCGTGTCTGCCAGAGGCCGGTGAGCGCGGAGGCGGCGACGGCGCCGACCAGGGCGGGAGGCGCGAAGAAGCGCAGGGAGTTGCGGCGCCCGTAGCGGCGGACGAGTTCGCCGCGCCAGGCACCCGTCGCGCGGAACTGGCGCACCAGGCGCGTCCAGCTCTCCCGTGGCCAGTAGACGACCGACAGTGTCGGATCGAACCAGACGCGGTACCCGGCGCGGCGCAGGCGCAGGTTGAGCTCCCAGTCCTCGCCCCGCCGGATCGAGGGATCGAAGCCGCCGACCTCGTCGAGGGCTGTGCGACGCATGACGCCCAGGTACGCCGACTCCGCCAGGCCCTCGGGCGCACCGCCGTGGTAGGCGCCGCCGCCGAGACCGGCGCGCGAGTTGTACGCGCGAGCGACCGCGCGCTGGAAGGGGGAGCGGCCATCGGCGCGCATCACCCCGCCGACGTTCGCGGCGCGCGTGCGCGCGAGGGTCGCGAGCGCGCGTCGGGCGTAGCCGGGGGAGAGCTCCGAATGCGCGTCGACGCGCACGACGGTGGGGAAACGGCTCGCGGCCAGAGCGAGATTCAGACCCACCGGGATGTCGGCATCCGGATTGTCCACGAGGACGATGCGCTCGTCGGCGGCGGCGAGCTCTCGCGCGATCGCGGTGGTGCCGTCGGTCGACGGGCCGAGGGCCAGCACGATCTCCACCGGCCCCGGGACGTCCTGCGCGAGGGTCGACGCAACGGCGCGGCGGAGGTATCGCTCCTCGTTCAGTACGGGCATGATGAAGCTCACGCCGGCGTCGTCGGGGGGAACGGGCGCGTCTCTTCCGCCGGGGGTCGGGAGCAGCATCCCTCGATCCTTTCACGCGGCACCTGGCCGGTACCCTGGAACGATGCCCCTCGCCCGCGATGCCCGACTCGCCGTCGGTCTGCTGCGGAAAGCCGTCGCCACGCGCACCGCACGGCGCGATCTGCACCGCGCTCTCGCGGAACGCGGGCCGCTCCCGGAGCGGACGTTCCGCATCGCGGTGTACTTCGCCGACGGGGCCGTGAACATGTACCAGATGCGCCAGTGGTACGCGCCGCTGCGCGAGCTCGCCGAGACGTGGCCGGTCGTCGTGATCAGCCGCGCGATCCGGGGTGCCGACGCCCTGTTGAAGGACGGCGAGTTGCCGGTGGCCTACGCGCCGACCGTGCGCGACGTCGAGCAGGTGCTGGCCGACCAGGACATCCGGCTCGTGTTCTACGTCAACCAGAACACCCGCAACTTCCAGATGTTCCGCTACGGCCGGCGGTGGCACGTGTTCATCAACCACGGCGAGTCCGACAAGATGTACATGACCACGAACCAGTTCAAGGCGTACGACTACGCCTTCGTCGCGGGAGACGCCGCGCGAGCCCGGCTCGGACGCGTGCTGTGGGACTACGACCTCGATCGGCGGACGTTCTCGATCGGTCGTCCCCAGGCCGATCAAGCGGCCGGGGAGCCTCCGTACCCCGCCGACGAGCGCACGGTGGTGCTGTACGCGCCGACGTGGGAGGGCGACCGCCCCTCGGCCCACTACGGCTCCATCCGGACACACGGCGAGGCCCTCGTGTCGGCGCTGCTCGCGACCGGGCGCCACCGTGTGGTCTACCGCCCGCATCCGCGCTCCGGGGTCGTCGATCCCGAGTACGGCGCGGCGAACGCGCGGATCGTCGCCGCCCTGGCCGCCGCGAACCGCGCCGATCCGGCTGCCCACCACGTCCACGACACGTCACCGGCGCTGGGGTGGCAGTTGCGGTCGGCCGATCTCGCGGTGCTCGACATCTCGGCGATGGTCTACGACCGGCTCGCGTTCGCTGCCCCGCTGCTCATCACGCGCCCGAGCGACCCGGAGGCCGAGGTCGACGAGACCGGCTACCTCTCCGCGTGCGAGTGGCTGGATGCCGAGTCCTCGGGCGACATCGTCGGCGAGGCCGATCGCGTGCTCGGTGACCCCGACGCGGTCGAGCGCCTGCACACGTGGGTGCGCCACTACTTCGGGGACACCACCCCCGGCGCGTCGACCGCGCGCTTCCGCGCCGCGGTGCAGGAGCTGATGGACCGGTGGGAGACCTGGCACGCCCGAGAGGGCGATCGCCCGGTCTAGTCGGCGGGGGCGAGGCGCCCGATCGCCGCCAGCGGGATGCCGAGCCAATCGGGCCGGTTGCGCGTCTCGTAGATCGCCTCGTAGACCGCTTTGTCGAGTTCGAACGCCGCGAGCAGGTCGCCGCCGCCCGGGATGCTGCCGCCGGTCGTCGCGGCGTAGCCGTCGAGGAACGCCTGCTGTGCGGCGATGACCCAGGCGCGGACGAGAGCGCCGTCGTCGTCCGAGATCGCCCCCGAGACGTAGTCGAACGAGCGGAGCATTCCCGCGACGTCGCGCACGGCGAGGTCGGGAAGCACCCGCTCCTCCATCGGTCGGAGGGGCTCACCCTCGAAGTCGAGGAGCACCCAGCCGTTGCTCGGCGTGTAGAGCACCTGCCCGAGGTGCAGGTCGCCGTGCACGCGCTGAAGGGCGGGCCATGCGTTCGCCGCGGCGCGCGCGTACACCTCGCGGATGCGGTCCACGTGGGGTGCCAGGGCGGGCACCTCGGTCATAGCGATGGCGAGCCGGCGTTCCCACGCGCCGACCACCGCAGCGCGATCGGCGGGCTCGGGCTCACGCGTGGGGAAGGCCGCGGCCAGGGCGACGTGCATGCGCGCCACCGCCTCGCCGAGCGCTCGGGCGGGCTCGCGGAAGTCGTCGTCGGCACCGGCGGCGTTGAGCGCCACCCGCCACGCGTCCTCGACCCCCTCGAAGAACTGCTGCGCGAACGCGAGCGAGCCCGTGATCGGCGTTCCTTCGGGCGAGGTCCACGTGCCGCGCACCTCGCCGATCGCGGCCGGGACGAACGTCGCTCCTGCGGCGGCGAGAGCCGTGGGCAGCTCGACGTCGGGGTTCACCCCTCCGTTGGCCTGTCGGAAGAGCTTGCAGATGACCGCGACGCCGTCCTCCTCCGGGCGGAAGATGATCGACGTGTTGGACTGCTCGCCGCTCAGCACCCGCGCGGTCGCGCGCGGGGCGGGAGCCCCGACCTGCGGGGAGGGGAGGGTGCGCGCGGCGAGACCGGGATCGCTCGACAGCGCGGTACCGGGAACCGTCACCGCGCGGTAGAGCAGATCGGTGAAGGCGTCGTCCGTGGTGGCATCCGCCCACACGGTGTCCTCCGACGCGGCACCGATGAGGCTCCCCGGGGGGACGCTTCCCGCCGGTCGCTCCGCCACCGGGACCTGGTAGACGACGGCCGGTTCCGCCGCGTCGTCGCGCACGAGCAGAAGCTGCGTCTGCGGTGCGGCCACCTCCCACGACGCGACCACGCTCAGCCGGGGGTCGCGTCCTTTGGTGCCGTACCAGCGCTGCCGCGGCATCCAGACCGCGAGGAGATCGAGGAGGTCGCCCATGCCGCGAGAGTAGCCCGACGAGACGATCGCCGCGCGGGTCTTGCGCCCGAGGTCCGCGGGATGAGAAGGGCTCAGGATGCCGCGTCGCCGGCGTCGTCGCCTTCGATCTGCGCGTTCTTCTTCCGGCGGGGCAGAGCCTTGCGGGCGATCGAGCCGGTCCGTCGGCCCGCTCCGCCCACGGCGCCGGCGATCGCGTCTCCGACGCGCTGCACGCCGTGAACGGCGGCGTGCTCGAGGCGCTCGGCCCCGGGGCGGGGCTCGACATCGGCGGGGAGGACGAGCGGGGGAGGGCCGAACGCACGGCGGGAGTTCACGAGCACCCGCCGGCCGAGGATGTGATTGCCGGCTCCGCCCACGACCGCACCCACCCCGAACGGGAGGGCTTTGCCCAACCACGACGCCCCGCCGCGCGCCGCGAACTGCCGCGCGAACGTCGTCTTGAGACGGTCGACGAGCGGACCGACGGCGGCGCGGGGAAGGGTTTTGGTGACGAGATCGCCCCAATAGGTGGAGCGGCTCGCCCCGCGCCCGGCCGCCTGCGCGGCCAACTGCGCGACGAGATCGGTGCCTTCTTTGCCCAGCATCAGCGTGAGGACGAGGGCGCGGGCGCGGTCGGGGTCGTCGATCGCGACACCGTGGACCTCGGCGACGGACTGCGCGTACAGCGCGGTCGCCTCGAGGAACCCGATGGTCTCGACGCCGCTGAGGGCGAGTGTGATCCCGGTGGTGATCCCCGGGACGACCGCGGTCGCGCCCACCGCTGCGCCGCCGGTCGTCACCGCGGTCAGGTAGCGGCGCTCGAGGATCCGCAGGATCTCCTGGGTGCCGGCATCCCGATGCCGGAGTCGGATGCTCCGCAGGTGCGCGAGCACGACGGGGCGCTGCACGGCCAACGCGCGGTCGAGCAGCCGGATGAAAGCGGGGTGCTCTTCGGACCCCACCGGCGGGAGGCCGCCCTTCCAGGGAGCGTCGTCGGACAGGGAGTGGATGCGATGCACCTTCTCAGCCATGTCGACATCCTCTCCCGGGACCTCGGGGGACGGGGGTGTCTTGACGCGTGGCGCGCGAACGCCCCGGCGTCGGATCAGACGAAGAGGTTGGCCCGCTCCAGGTCTTCGGCGAAGTCGACCTCGACGGCGTACAGGTCGGAGATGTCGAGCGGCTCGACGCGCACACCGTCGTGGATGATGGCGAGTTCGATGCCGCGCTCGAAGTAGTCCTGGTCGGCGACGCGCTGCAGCTGACGCATGAGCGCCTTCTTGTCTCGCGAGGAGATGTAGTTGATCCCGACCGCCTCGCCGACGCCGTCGTCGACGACCTTGGAGAGCTCCTTGACGAAGCCTTCGGCATCGACGGTGTACTTCACCTCTTCGTCACCGACGCTCGCGGTGTCGACGGTCACGAACGAGCGGTCTTCGTCGATGAGTTCCGCAGCGCGCCCCAACACGCGGGGGTCGAAGACGACGTCGCCGTTCATCCACAGCACACCGGAGCGCCCGGTCTTCGCGAGCGCGCGGAGGAGGCTCTTCGAAGTGTTCGTCTGGTCGTAGCGGTCGTTGTAGACGTAGTCGGCTGTGGGGAACGCATCGACGATCGTCTCGGCGCGATAGCCGACCACGGTGGTGACGCGCGCGTCGCGGCCGAACGCGGCACGGATGTTGTCGTGCTGCTGCTGCATGATGCTGCGGCCGTCGGCGAGCGGGGTGAGGGGTTTCGGCAGGCTGCGGCCGAGCCGCGAGCCCATGCCCGCAGCGAGAATCACGATCTGAACAGTCAAGGCTGGCTCCTGGGGGGATGAGTCGTCATGTCCGGTTCACCGGAATGTCACGCCTTTGTGTCCTGTCGATGCTAGCGAACGGCATACCGGGAATGGCATTATGCGCCCGACCGTTGCGGTTTCGTGATCGGGTACACCATCGCGCGTCCGCCGCCACCGCGTACGGCGGTGTCGGAGGGGCTTGCTAGTTTGGAGTGATGACAGCGTCGCTGCCGCAGCCCCAAGAATCGTCCGCCCCTCGGTCGGACGGCGATGCGGTGAGCGCCGATTCCACGCCCGAAACGCCTCCGACGCCGAAGCCGCGCACCCCGCGTGCTCCGCGGACGACGACCCCTCGGGCCCCTCGTGCCTCGACCTCGCGCACGCCGCGGAAGCCGGCCGCCACGACCGACACGCCGGAGACGGGCGAAACCAGTAGTGCACCGGTGACTCCGCGTCCGGCGAAGAAGCCCGCCGCCAAGAAACCGGCCGCTCCGCGGAAGCCCGCTGCTCCGCGCAAGCCGGCTGCTCCGCGAAAGCCCGCGGCATCCCGCCCGTCCGCGACCGGCGCGGCCCCCGAAGCCGTCTCCGCCCCCGCGGTTCCCGGCGACATCATCGTGCCGCCGCGCCCGCCTCTGCCGACCGCCGTCGAGACGCCGGCCGCGGGGGAGTCCGACCCCGAGACCACGCCGGTGCACGACGGCTCGAGCGATGATCTGACGGTGGCGGATGCCGCTGTCGAGGCGTCCGCGACCGGTGACACGACCGCGGATTCGGCGGAGGCCGGCGCGAGCGATCCCGTCGCCGGGCCGGACCTCGTGGTACCCGAGACGGAAGAAGACGGCGGCCCGGTCGGAGAGGCCGCGGACGCGGTCGATGCGGAGCCGGTCGAGGATCCCACGCCGCCGGATGCCGCTGTCGAGGAGCCCGCGGTCGAGGAGCCCGATGCCGAGGAGCCCGCGACCGAGCTGGTCGAGGACCTCACGCCGCCGGATGCCGCTGTCGAGGAGCCCGCGGTCGAAGAGCCCGCGGTCGAGCCGGTCGAGGACCTCACGCCGCCGGATGCCGCTGTCGAGGAGCCTGCGGTCGAGGAGCTTGCCGTCGAGGCGCCAGCGGTCGAGGGGGAGAGCGGCGCAGCTGATTCCCCGGCTGAGGTGCGCGACGACGAGCCTGTCGAGGACGCGGCCTCGGTCGAGGACCCTGCGCCTGTCGAGGGCGCGACGCCGGTCGAGGACGCCGCCTCCGGTGAGGACGCGACGCCGGTCGAGGACACGGCGCTGGCCCAGGACGCCGCGCCCCTCGAAGATCCGACGCCCGCCGATGCTCCGGTCGAGGAGTCGCCGGTGGAGGCCGACGCCGACGCTCCGAGCGAGGAGACCGCCGCGACCACCGCGGGGGCCGCGATCGGAGCCGCCGCGGTCGAGGGCAAGACCTCGGCGCACGCCGACGACGCGACCCCGGCGCTGACCCTGCGCAACGTGACCAAGACCTTCGGTGAGCTGCGCGCCGTCGACGGCATCGACCTGACGATCCCCGCCGGGTCCTTCTACGGGCTCGTGGGCCCGAACGGCGCGGGAAAGACCACGACGCTTTCGATCATCGCGGGACTCCTCCGGGCTGACGGCGGAACGGTCTCGATCAATGGAGTCGACGCCGCGAAGAACGCGCGCGCCGCGAAGAAGATGATCGGCGTGCTCCCGGATCGGCTGCGCACGTTCGATCGACTCACCGGTCGGCAGCTGCTGTCGTACTACGGCGCCCTGCGCGGCCTGCCCGCCGGCCTCGTCGAGAGCCGGTCCGCGGATCTCGCGCGCGCCTTCGACCTGGTGGACGCCCTCGCGCGTCCCGTGTCCGACTACTCCGCCGGTATGACGAAGAAGGTCATGCTGGCCGGGGCCATGATCCACTCTCCGCGGCTCCTCGTCCTCGACGAGCCCTTCGAGGCTGTCGACCCCGTCTCGAGCGCGGTCATCCTCGACATCCTCGGCGCGTACGTCGCGCACGGCGGAACGGTCATCTTGTCCAGCCACGGAATGGAACTGGTCGAGCGCGTGTGCTCTCGCGTGGCCGTCATCGTGTCGGGCCAGGTGCTCGCCGAAGGGACGGTCGACGAGGTGCGCGGCGAAGCGAGCCTCGAGCAGCGCTTCCTCGAGCTCGCGGGTGGTCTCGGCGACGTGGAGGGCCTGGAGTGGTTGCACACGTTCTCCGGCTGAGGCTGGCCATGATGCTCGGCGCCCTGCGGGGCGACCGGGACGATGTTCTTCGTCGGGTGGTCGGTCTCGTCGTGTTGATCGCCGGGACGATCTTCGCGGCCGTGAACGCGAGCGGTCTGGGCGAGGTCGACCGTCTCACCGCGGGCATCGTCACGGTTCTCGCGGGCTCCGCCATCACGCTCGGTTTCGCGGTCGGACCGCCGGTGACGGCCTCCGTGGACCCGCTCGACCCCCGCCGCTTCGCGGTCGTCGGCCCGGAGCCGCGGCCGCTCGCCGGTGCGCTGCTCCTCGCGGGGTTCCTGAGTGTTCCCGTCCTCGCCGTTCTCGTGCTCGCGATCAGTGTCGCGGTCGCCTGGAGCGAGCAGGGCGTCAGCGTCTTCGCGAGCGTCGCGTCGATCGTTCTCGGCCTCACCACGTGCGTGCTCCTGGCGCGCGTGAGCATGGCTCTCGGCACTCTGGTCAAGCGTCCCCGGCAGTCGCGCGAGCTCGCGGGCGTGTACCTCGTCGCCGTGCTGGTCGTCGTGGTCCCGGTGGCGGTCTTCCTCGGTTCCCTCGAGTGGCGGGGAACCGTACCCACGCAGCTGGTGTCCGCCGCCGAGGTGCTCGCCTGGACACCGGTGGGTGCCGCGTGGGGGATCGCCCTCGCCCCCACCCCGGGTGCCGCCGTCGGGAGCGCGGTCGTCGCCGTCGCCACGGTGGCGGTCCTCGCGGCGCTGTGGTTCGTCCTCGTGCGGATCCTGCTCACGACCACGCCGCGACCGGTCGCCGTGCGCGAGCGCGGTGGTCTCGGCTGGTTCGCCCTCCTCCCCGGGACGCCCGGGGGTGCTGTCGCCGCCCGCAGCCTCTCGTACTGGCTCCGCGACCGCCGTTACCTCGTGAACATCGTCATCGTGCCGATCGCCGCGGTGCTGTCGATGGTTCCGCTGGTCGTGGCCGGTGTGCCCATCGAGGTCGCGGCGCTTCTGCCCGTGCCGATCATGGCGCTCTTCTTCGGATGGCTTCCGCACAACGACCTCGCCTACGACTCCACCGCGCTGTGGATGCACATCGCGAGCGGGGTGCGCGGCTTGTCCGACCGCATCGGACGACTCGTTCCCGTGCTGCTGATCGGGCTTCCGATCCTGGCGGTCTCGATCCCACTCGCGATCGTCGCGCACGGGCGCTGGGCGTTCCTCCCCGTTCTGATCGGCGTCTGCGCTGCGCTGTTCCTCTCCGGGCTCGGCCTGTCCAGCATCTCGTCGGTGCTCGCGCCCTACCCCGTCTCGCGCCCCGGGGACAGCCCGTTCCAGCAGCCGCAGCGCACCGGCTCCGGCGGAGTTCTGGCCCAGGGTCTCGTCATGCTCGGCTCCCTATTGGCGGCGTCGCCCGCGCTGTGGTTCGCCGGTCACGCCCTGGCATCCGACAGCGAAGATGCCGTCGTCGCCCTGTGGGCCGGTCTCGCGGCCGGGGTGATCGTCCTCGTCGTCGGAGTCGCCGTCGGCGCCGCGGTCTTCGAGCGGCGCGGAACGCGCCTGATGGAGTTCGCGGAAGCGACCTGAGTGTCGGCCGTCCCGCAGAACCGGTCCGCCGGCTGCGCTCCGCGGCTACACTGGCTCACCATGAGCACGCCTCTCGACAGTCCTGACAGCGGGGGCCTTGCGACCCTGGATCGTGAGCTCGAGGAGCTCATCCGCGAAGAGAACATCGAGCCGGGTGACCACGAGCGCTTCTCGCACTACGTCAAGAAAGACAAGATCCTCGAGTCCGCCCTGACCGGCAAGCCGGTGCGCGCGTTGTGCGGCAAGAAGTGGACGCCGGGGCGCGACCCCGAGAAGTTCCCGGTGTGCCCTCAGTGCAAAGAGATCTACGAGTCCCTGACCAAGTAGTCGTCGCCGTGACGCGCCGGCGCGTCCGGTGCGGTGACGCGGCCCGTCGAGGCGACGTCCCCGTCGGCCCGCGCGTCAGCGGGCCGGAGTCGCCTCGCGGTACTCCGTCGCCAGCGCCGGGTCGGCCTTGCTGAGCGCGAGGGCGCGCATCGGAAGCTCTTCGCGCACGCGCGCGTGGTGGGCACGGGCGGCCTCGACGCCGGCAGGACCGAGGGCCGCGGCATCCGCCTCTCCGTCGATCATCAGCGTCGCCTGAAGGGCGCGGGCGTCGGGGTGTTCTGCGGCGGTCGAGAGTTCCTCGAAGCCGTCGCTCACGATGATCAGTTCCGAGGTCGCCGTACCCCCGTCGAGGGTGCGGAATGCGGCCTTGCGGCCTCCGTGCGACGCCTTCTGCGCCGACGCCTTCGCCACGCCCACCCAGGAGCCGTCGGCGGCCTCCCGAGCGACGAGCTTGAAGACCAGGCCCGCGGTGGGGACGCCGGAACCGGTGGAGACCGAGGTCCCGACGCCGTACGCGTCGACGGGGGATGCCGCCAGCGCGGCGAGAGCGTATTCGTCGAGGTCGCTCGTGACGGTGATCCGCGTGTTCGTCGCGCCGAGCTCGTCGAGCAGGGCGCGCACTTCGCCGGCGACGATCGGGAGGTCGCCCGAGTCGATGCGGACGCCGCCGAGCTCGGGGCCGGCGACGCGGACGGCGGTGCGGACGCCCTCGGCGATGTCGTAGGTGTCGATGAGCAAGGTGGTCCCGGTGCCGAGCGCGTCGATCTGCGAGCGGAACGCCTCCTCCTCGCTGTCGTGGAGCAGTGTCCACGCGTGCGCCGCGGTTCCCATCGTGGGGACGCCCCAGCGGCGGCCGGCCTCGAGGTTGCTCGTCGCCGAGAACCCGGCGATGTAGGCGGCCCGTGCGGCGGCGACCGCGGCCCCTTCGCTCGCGCGCCGTGAGCCCATCTCCGCCAAGGGCCGGTCTCCGGCGGCGACGCTCATGCGCGCTGCGGCGGTCGCGACGGCCGAGTCGTAGTTCAGGATGCTGAGTGCGAGGGTCTCGAGCACGACCGCGTCGGCGAAGGTCCCCTCGATCGTCAGCAGCGGGGAGCCCGGGAAGTACACCTCGCCCTCGCGGTACCCGGTGACCGAACCGGTGAAGCGGTAATCGGCGAGGTGGTCGAGGGTGGTGGCATCCACGATCCGGTTGTCACGCAGGTAGCGCAGTTCGCCGTCGCCGAAGCGGAAGTCCTGGATCGCCTCGAGGAGCCGACCCGTGCCCGCGACCACACCGAAACGGCGGCCGCCCGACAGTCGGCGTCCGAAGACCTCGAAAACGCAGCGGCGTTCCGCGGTGCCGTCGCGGAGCGCCGCGTCGAGCATCGTGAGTTCGTAGCGGTCGGTGAGCAGGGCGGTGCTACGCGTCATGGCGCCAGCCTATTGCGACCCCGCGCCCGCGCCGTGCCCACGCCGCGCCGTGCGAAACTCCTGAGTCTCGGGCCGCGAGGCCCACGGGCGGCCGGTGAAGTCGGCCCCACGCCCGATTTCTCAGGAGTTCGGTACGCCTCCTCACCGAGACCTGCCCGCCCATCCCCCGCCCGATAGGCTGAACCCCTATGGATGACGCGCCGATCGGGATCTTCGACTCGGGAGTCGGCGGTCTCACCGTCGCCCGGGCCGTGTCCCAGCAGCTGCCGCGTGAGTCGATCCTCTACATCGGCGACACCGCCCGTTCGCCCTACGGCCCGAAGCCCATCGCCGACGTGCGGCGCTACGCGCTCGAGGTCCTCGACACGCTGGTCGAGCAGGGCGTGAAGATGCTCGTGATCGCCTGCAACACGGCGTCGGCGGCGATGCTCCGAGACGCGCGCGAGCGCTACGACGTCCCCGTGGTCGAGGTCATCGGTCCCGCCGTCCGCACCGCGATGTCGACCACCCGCAACGGCCGGATCGGTGTCATCGGCACGGTCGGCACCATCGGCTCGCGCGCGTACCAGGACATGCTCGAGGTCAATGAGAATCTCACCGTGTTCGCCGAAGCCTGCCCGCGCTTCGTCGAGTTCGTCGAGGCGGGCGTCACCGACTCGCCCGAGGTGCTCGCCACGGCCGAGCAGTACCTCGCCCCGCTGCGTCACGCCGGCGTCGACACGCTCGTGCTCGGCTGCACGCACTACCCGTTCCTCGAGGGCGCCATCAGCTACGTGATGGGTCCCGACGTCAGCCTCGTCTCGAGCGACAGCGAGACCGCGAAGGACGTCTATCGTCAGCTCGTCTCCCGCGACCTCCTCGCGGGACCGGATGCCACCCCGAGACATCGCTACGAAGCCACGGGCTCGTCGGCCGACGATTTCCTGCGCCTGGCGCACCGCCTCATGGGCCGTGAGGTGCGCGAGGTGCAGCTCGTGCAGACCGGCGCCATCGACCTGCCGCGCTGAGGCGCGGCATCCACTTCCCGTTCCTCTGGAGGACCCATGACCCGCAAAGACGGTCGCACCACCGATCAGCTCCGTCCCGTGACCATCGAGCGCGGCTGGTCGGCGCACGCCGAGGGCTCGGCGCTCATCACGTTCGGCGGCACGAAGGTGCTGTGCACGGCGTCGTTCACGAACGGCGTGCCGCGCTGGCTGACCGGCAAGGGCAAGGGGTGGGTCACCGCCGAGTACGCGATGCTGCCGCGTGCGACGAACAGCCGCAACGACCGCGAGTCCATCAAGGGCAAGGTCGGCGGCCGTACGCACGAGATCTCGCGCCTGATCGGCCGCGCCCTCCGCGCCGTCGTCGACACCAAGGCGCTGGGTGAGAACACGATCGTGATCGACTGCGACGTGCTGCAGGCCGACGGCGGCACGCGCACCGCGGCGATCACGGGTGCCTATGTCGCTTTGGCGGATGCCATCGCCTGGGGCCGCGAGAAGAAGTTCATCGCGCAGCGTTCCGAGGTGCTCATCGACTCCGTCTCGGCCGTGTCCGTCGGCATCATCGACGGTGAGCCGATGCTCGACCTCGCCTACGTCGAAGACGTGCGTGCCGAGACCGACATGAACGTCGTCGTCACCGGCCGTGGGCTGTTCGTCGAGGTGCAGGGCACCGCCGAGGGCGCGCCGTTCGACAAGGCCGAGCTGGACCGGCTGCTCGACCTCGCGGTGAACGGGTGCGCCGAGCTGCGCGGCATCCAGACCGCGGCTCTCGAGGGCTGAGATGGCTCGCGTCGTCCTGGCCACGCACAACGCGCACAAGGTCGAGGAGTTCCAGGCGATCGTCGCCGCGGTCCGCCCCGACCTCGAGGTCGTCGGCTACGACGGGCCCGAGCCGGTCGAAGACGGCGTGACGTTCGCCGCGAACGCGCTGATCAAGGCGCGCGCGGCCGCCGCGCACACGGGGCTTCCCGCGCTGGCCGACGACTCGGGTATCGCGGTCGACGTGCTGGGCGGCTCGCCGGGGGTGTTCTCGGCGTACTGGGCGGGGCACAAGAAGGACTCCACCGCCAACCTCGAGCTCCTGCTCGACCAGCTTTCCGACGTCGCCGACCCGCACCGCACCGCGCAGTTCGTCTCGGTGATCGCGCTCGTCACGCCGGACGGGCGCGAGGACACGGTCGAGGGGCGTTGGCCCGGCCGTCTCGCGACGGCGCCGGGTGGCACCGGCGGGTTCGGCTACGACCCGATCTTCGTCCCGGAGGGTCAGACGCCGGGTGAGGAGCGCACGGTGGGGCAGTGGTCGGCGGAGGAGAAGAACGCGGAATCGCACCGTGCGCGGGCGTTCCGTCATCTCGTTCCCCTTCTGCGGCAACTTTGAGCGTGTAGGAAGGAAGCGTGAAGCCCCTTCCCGCGGTGTCGATCATCGTGCCCGCCTTCAACGAGGAGGCCGTGATCGCGCAGTGTCTGGACGCGATCGTGCGACAGACGGTACCCGCCGCCGAGGTGCTCGTCGTCGACAACCGATCGACGGACGCGACGCGGGCCGTGGTCGAGCGCTTCATCGCGGAGCACCCGGGTGCCGGCATCCGGCTCCTCCGTCAGGACGTGCGGCAGGGCCTCGTTCCCACGCGGAACCTCGGGATGGATGCCGCCGTCGGCGACGTCCTCGGACGCATCGACGCCGACACGGCGATCAAGCCCGACTGGGTCGCGCAGGTCTCACGCGTGTTCGCGTCGGGGGAGGTCGACGCGGCTTCAGGCCCGGTGGAGTACTACGACCTGCCGCTGCGCGCGATCGGCCAGCAGATCGACGACGCGTTCCGCCGGCTCCAGGTGCGTCTGGCGGGGGACTTCGTGTTCCTCTTCGGCAGCAACATGGCGGTGCGGGCCGACGCCTGGCGCGATGTGCGCGAGCACCTCTGCGAGGACGAGGCCGACATCATGCACGAGGACCTCGACATCGCCGTGCACCTCGCTCTCGCGGGGCGCCGCATCGGCTACTTCTCGAACATGGTCGCCGGGATCGGCGCGCGGCGCCTCGACGACCGTCCGCGCGACTTCCGTCGGTACATCGACCGTTTCGAGAACACGTACTCGGCGCACGGCATCCGTGACATGCGTCTCCGCGCGCCGATGGCGATCTTCCTCGGCGTGTACCCGGCGCTGCACGCGCACCGGCGGATCCAGGCGCAGCTCGCGGGCCTGCGGCGCTGAGGCCGGCGAGAGCGACACCCGTTCTCATTCCCGACTACCGCGAAAACACGCGGGAGATCGGGTGCGCCACCTAGCCTGGAGCTATGCACGATCACGCCCCTGCCGGTGGCATCCGGGATGCCAGCAACCGGCGTCTGCTCGCCACCGCCCTGACGCTCACGGCGTCGGTGATGGTCGTGCAGATCATCGGCGCGATCCTGTCGGGCTCTCTCGCGCTCCTCGCGGACGCGGCGCACATGTTCACCGATGCGGCCGCCCTGGTGGTCGCGCTGATCGCGACGGCGATCGCCTCGCGCCCGGCCGACGACCGCCGGACCTTCGGGTATCAGCGCGCCGAGGTGCTCGGGGCGCTCGCGAACGGCGTCATCCTGATCGTTCTGTGCGCGTGGGTCGGGATCGAGGCCGTTCAGCGTCTTCTGGCCCCCGCCGAGGCGGAGGTGCAGGGCGGGCTCATGCTCGTCGTCGCCGCGGTCGGCATGGTCGCCAACGCGATCTCGATGTGGTTGCTCGGCCGGGCGCAGAAGCGGAGCATCAACGTCCGCGGCGCGTACCTCGAGGTCCTCGGCGACCTCGTGGGGTCGATCGCGGTCATCATCGCGGCGATCGTGATCGTCACGACCGGATTCACGCAAGCGGATGCCATCGCCTCGCTGCTCATCGCGGTCCTCATCGTCCCGCGGGCCATCGGCCTGCTGCGCGAGGTCGTCGTCGTGCTGACCGAGTCGGCACCCGTCGACGTGCACGTGGCGGAGATCCGGCAGCACCTGCGCGACACCGACGGCGTCGTCGATGTGCACGACGTGCACGTCTGGCAGCTCACGCGCGGCGCTCCCGTGTTCAGCGCGCACGTGATCGTGGAGGACGAGGCGCTGATCGATGGGCGCGCAGCCCGCATCCTCGAATCCCTGCAGGGGTGCCTCGCCGACCACTTCGACGTGGAGCACTCGACCTTCCAGCTCGAGCCCGCGGGTCACGTCGAGCACGACTCGCGCCACGCGTAGGTCGCGCCGCGCCTCGGTGGCTTCGACGGGCTCAGCCACCCCGTCGGCCCGGGTCCCTGAGCTTGTCGAGGGGTGCGGTGGCTTCGGCGGGCTCAGCGACCCCGTCCGCCCGGGTCCCTGAGCTCGTCGAAGGGACCGGGACCCCTCAGCCCTCCCGCACGACCTCGCTCGGATCCTTGTCCGGCCGCAGCCCCCGCCACCGCGCCTGACGCAGGATGCCGTCCGGCGTGAACTCCGCGAACTCCACCTCGGCGACGAGCTCGGGGCGCACCCAGATCGCGTCGCGGGCGTCGGCCGCCGGAACGCCGACGAACGGATCCGCGTCGCTGCCGAGCGGCGCGAGGAGCTCGCTCAAGCGCGCCAGCGTCTGCTCCGAGAAGCCCGAGCCGACGCGGCCGGCGTAGCGCAGTCCGTCCGGGTCGGGCACGCCCACGAGCAGCGACCCGATCGTGCCCGCACGGTTGCCCTTCCCCGGGCGCACACCGCCGACGACGACCTCCTGCGTGCGCGAATGCTTGACCTTCAGCCACTGTTCCGACCGCTCGCCGCGGCGGTAGGGAGAACGCGGGTCCTTCACGACGACCCCCTCGAGCCCGAATCGACCGCTCGTGGCGACGGCGGCATCCACGTCGTCGAACACGGGTGGAATGACGACGGGGGCCGTGGCCTTCTGAGCGAGGGACTCCAGGATGCCGCGGCGCTCGGCGAGGGGGAGGGGCGAGACGTCGCGGTCTCCCACGCTGAGGACATCGAACAGGTACAGGTGCACGGGGGTGCGGCGGGCTTCCCGCTCGATCTCGCGGGGCTGGGCCAGGTTCATCCTCTTCTGCAGCAGCGGGAAGCTCGGCCGTCCCTGCGGATCGAGGGCGACGATCTCGCCGTCGATGATCGCGGGCTCGGGGCCGAGACCGAGGTCGACCGTCGTGAGCTCGGGATACGCCGCGGTGAGGTCGTTGCCGTTGCGCGAACGCAGGCGTAGGCGCCGGCCGTCCCACAGTCCGATCCCACGGATGCCGTCCCACTTCATCTCCACCCACGCCTGTCCCCACCGCCCGGCGGCTGCGCGCGCCAGCCCCGGCGTGGCGGACGTCGCGAGCATGGGGCGTACGTCGGCGGGGGAAGGGGCGCCGCGGCGGGAACCGTCCGGCGCGTCCACATCGCCGTCGGCGTGCCCAGCGGCGGCACCGCGAGGTTCCGGATCGCGCCCGACTCGACCGTGATCGAGCGCCACGACGGGCGCGCCGTCTGCCTGCGGGCGGCCCTCAGCATCCGTCTTCATCCGGTGCAGCAGCCACTGGGACTTCTCGCCGCGGCCCTCCGTGCGGATCAGCGCGACGCGCACGCGCCCGAGCGGGCCGTCGTCGCGCCCCTGGAGCGTCGCGATCACCTCGTCGTCGCGCCATTTCTCGAGCTCGTACGTGCCCGTGTCCCAGACAGTCATGATGCCCGCGCCGTATTCTCCGCGCGGAATCTCGCCGGTGAAGTCGAGGTATTGCATCGGGTGGTCCTCGGTCATGACCGCGAGGCTGTTCTTGGCTGTCGTCGAGGGGATGCCTTTGGGCACCGCCCAGCTGACGAGCACGCCCCCGTGTTCGAGGCGCAGATCCCAGTGCAGGCGGGACGCGTGGTGCTCCTGGATCACGAAGCGGGGGAGGCCCTCGGGCGCGGGCTCGCCGTGCGGTGCTTCGGGCACGGGTTCGGGCGTGCGGCCGGCGGTGCGCTTCGAGATGTACGCGCGCAGGGGCCCGGTCTCGCGTTCGACCGCGGCGAGGGGGTCGCCCGTGCGCTCGAGCACGTCGGTGAAGAGCAGGTGACGGAGGGCGGGGTCGTCGAGCTCCTCCCATGTGCGGGGAGCCGCGACCGTCGGCTGCGCCCGCCCGCGCAGCGAGTACGGCGCGATCGTGGTCTTCGAGCCGTTGTTCTGGCTCCAGTCGATGAAGACCTTGCCCGGACGCGCGGCTTTGGACATCTGGCTGACGACGAGGTCGGGGTGGTCGGCCTCGATCGCGCGCGCCAACTCCTTCGCGATCGCGCTGGCGGCTTCGCTCGACTGCTTCCCGTCGAGATGCGCGTAGAGGTGGATGCCCTTGCTGCCGCTGGTGACGGGGAGGGGGTCGAGGCCGATGTCACGGAGGATCGCCCGCGCCCACCGGGCGACCTCGGCGCACTCGACGAGTCCCACGCCGGGACCGGGGTCGAGATCGAGCACGAGACGGTCGGGGTTCTGTCGCTCGCCGTCGGGCGAGAACCGCCACTGCGGGACGTGCAGTTCGAGGCTCGCGACCTGCGCGAGGGAGACGAGCGTGGGAAGGTCGTCGACGAGCGGGTAGTCCTTCGCCCCCGACGAGTGATCGATCGGGAAGCGGCGCACCCACGCGGGAGCGCCCGGCTCCAGAGCCTTGGCGAAGAACGGTTCACCCGGGGCATCCGCGGTCCCGACGCCGTCGGGCCACCGTTTGCGCGTGACGGGGCGGTCGGCGACGTGGGGGAGAAGACGCGCCGCGACGCGGGAGTAGTAGTCGATCACCTCGCCCTTGGTGGTCCCGGTCTCGGGGTACAGGACTTTGTCGAGATTGGACAGCCGCAGTCGACGACCGCCGATCTGCACCGTCTGCTCCACCATCGCCCCAGCGTAGAGCGGGGGAGGTCCGGGATGCCGAGGGGGTTGCGGAGTGCCGGGGTCCCGGTGGCTTCGACAGGCTCAGCCACCTCGCGTCTGGGGTCCCTGAGCCTGTCGAAGGGACCGGGAGGCGGGCTCAGCCACCTCGCGCGTGAGGTCCCTGAGCTTGTCGAAGGGACCGGGAGCATTCCGCGGCGCAAGGGTCTCGGCATCCGGCCCCCTTTCGGTGTTCACTGATCTCATGCGATCGATCTGGAAGGGCGCCCTGACGTTCGGCCTCGTCAACGTGCCCGTGAAGGTGTACTCGGCCACCGAAGACCACGACGTGTCCCTGCACCAGGTGCACAATGCCGACGGCGGGCGCATCCGGTACCAGCGCATCTGCGAGATCGACGGCGAGGTCGTGCCCTACAGCGACATCGACAAGGCCTACGACGACGGCGAGCAGACGGTCGTGCTGACCAAGGACGACCTCGCGTCGCTCCCCAGCGAACGCAGCCGCGAGATCGAGGTCGTCGAGTTCGTGCCGAGCGACCAGGTCGACCTGCTGACTCTCGACAAGGCGTACTACCTCGAGCCGGACTCCTCGTCGCCCAAGGCCTACGTGCTGCTGCGCAAGACGCTCGAACAGACCGACCGCACGGCGATCGTGCGCTTCTCGCTGCGCCAGAAGACGCGGCTCGCGGCTCTGCGCGTCCGGGATGAGGTGCTCGTGCTGCAGACGCTGCTGTGGGCCGATGAGGTGCGCGAGGCCGCGTTCCCGGCGCTGGACGAGAGCGTGCGCATCTCGGCGAAGGAGCTCGAGATGTCGGCATCCCTCGTCGAGAGCTTCTCGAAGGACTTCGACCCCGAGGAGTTCACCGACGAGTACCAGGCGGAGCTGCGCACCCTCATCGACGCGAAGCTCGAGCAGGGGGACGCGATCGACACCGATGCCACCTTCGGCACGCAGGAGGAAGAGGACGGCGGAGAGGTCATCGACCTGATGGAGGCGTTGCGCGCGAGCGTCGAGCGCAGCCGCGCCGCGCGCGCCGAGAAGGACGAGCCCGCGAAGAAGAAGGCCTCCGCGAAGAAGAAGAGCTCGAAAGCGTCTTAGCGCGCGGGCTTAGCGCGCGGGCTTGTCGCCGTCTTCGAGCGTCTGGGGGTCGAGCGTCAGTGCCTCGGCCTCGGCGTGCGTGACGGCACCCTCGCGCTTGGCGGCGGAGCGTTCACGGAGGTAGTGGATGCCGATGAAGATCGCGGTGCCGGCGACGGCGGCGAGCAGGATGACGTCGATGTACTCGGTCACGATGTCGCGGATGAAGGGGATGTATCCCACCGCGTAGCCGAGCATCGTCAGCCCGATGCCCCACAGGACGGCGCCGATGAAGTTGTACAGCGTGTACTTGCGCCACGGCATGTGGCCGACACCGGCCGCGATGGGGGCGAAGGTGCGCACGACCGGGACGAAGCGCGCCAGGATCACGGTCAGCCCGCCGAACCGCACGAAGAAGGCGTTGGTGCGTTCGACGTTCTTCCTGCTGAACAGGCCCGAGTCCTTGCGCTCGAAGATCGACGGCCCGGCCTTGTGCCCGATGTAGTACCCGACCTCACCGCCGATGAACGCGGCGACGCCGATCGCGAGGGCGACCCACCACGCGTTGATCCCGAAGACGCCGTTGGGGGCCGCGGGAGTGGAGTGCGACAGTAGGCCCGCCATGATCAGCAGGGTGTCGCCGGGGAGGAGGAACCCGATGAGCAGGCCCGTCTCGGCGAAGATGATGAAGCAGACCACCAGCAGAGCCCACGGCTGCGAGTTGGTGATGATCGTCGCGGGGTCGAGCCACGGGAGCAGGGCGGTGGGGTGGATCACATCGGTCCCGTCGGGTCGGAGAGGTCGTGCTCGGGTACGGCAGTCGTCGTGCGGAAGGGGGGACTTGAACCCCCACGCCCGAAGGCACAGGAACCTAAATCCTGCGTGTCTGCCAATTTCACCACTCCCGCGAGTGGGATCAGTCTATGCGCGCGCGAGGCTCCCACGATGTGAAGCAGCCGTCAACCCCCGAACAGCTCGCCCCCGACGATCGTCGCGGCGTTGCGGGTCTCATGGATGCCGTCGGCCGGGCCCGTGAAGGGATCACGGTCGGCGATGGCCAGGTCGGCCGACGCCCCGGGGGTCAGGGTGCCCGATCCGAGACCGAGCAGGTCGGCGGACCCGCGGGTGTACGCGTCGAGCGCGACGCCGAGGGGGAGTGCCTGCGCGGCGCCGAGCGGCTCGGCATCCGGTTCTCCCGGCGGGCGACGCGTGACGGCCACGTGGATGCCGAGCCAGGGGTCATACGTGGAGACGGGCCAGTCCGATCCCATCGCGAGGGTCGCGCCGGCCGCGCGCAGGTCGGCGAAGGGGTAGAGCGAATCCGCGCGTTCTTTCCCCAGCAGCGGGAGCGTGACGTCCCGCACGAGGTCGTTCCGGCACGCCCAGTAGGGCTGGCAGTTGGCCGTCACCCCGAGCTCCGCGAAGCGCGGGACGTCGGACGGCGTGACGAGTTCGAGGTGCGCGATGTGGTTGCGCACCCCGGCGCGGACGTCGGCGGGGACCGCCGCGAACCCGTCGAGCGCGTCGCGCACCGCCGCGTCGGCGAGGGCGTGGACGTGCACGGAGATGCCCGCCGCGTTCAGGGCGGGCACCAGCTTCTGCACGACGGCGGGCTCGAAGTAGGCGAGGCCGTGCGATCCGTCGGGGTAGGGGGTGCAGACGTGCGCCGTGCGGGTCTCGATGATCCCATCGAGCATGAGCTTCGCGGTCCGGGTCGGGAACCCCGCCGTCGTGTTCGCACGGGCGCGCTCGACGCAGTCCGCGACGAAGGCGTCGATCGTGTCCGCCGTCAGATCGCGGGGCACCCAGATCGCGCCCGTCGCTCGCCCGACGAGGTTCCCCGTGGTCGAGAGCTCGCGGTACGCGTCCGAGAAGTCCGGGTAGCCCGCGTAGAGGCCGAGCGCCGCTTCCTGCCACCCGGTGATCCCGGCGGCCACCACGTCACGGGCGATCGTCCGCAGCGCACGGGCCACGTCGGCCGTGGCGGACGGCGGGACGAGAGGCGACACGAGCTGCATCGCCCCCTCCCGGAGCGCTCCGCTCGGGGTGCCGTCGGTGGAGCGTTCGATCCGCCCGTCGAACGGATCGGGGGTGTCCGCGTCGATCCCCGCCGCCCGCAGCGCCGCGCTGTTCACCCACGCGCCGTGGTGATCTGCATCCAGGAACAGGGCGGGACGATCCGGGACGAGTTCGTCGAGGTGCGCGGCGGTCGGACCCCCGTGGGGGAAGAGCGTGGGGTCCCAGCCCCCGCCGACGATCCAGGATGCCGTCGAACCGGCGGCGAACGCCCGCACGCGCCGATCGATCTCGGCGAGGGAGTCCGCTCCGGCGAGATCGCACCGCAGGGCGTCGACCGCGCCCCCGCCGAGATGGATGTGCGCGTCGACGAACCCGGGAGTGACGAGCCCGCCGCGCGCGTCGACCTCGTCGTCGACGGTGCCGAGGATGGTCCGCACCTCACGGCGCGTCCCCGTCGCGACGATCCGACCGTCGCGGATCCCCACGGCATCGCCGTCGATCATCGCGCCCGCCGAGAAGAGGATGCCGTTCGCGACGAGGAGACTGCTCATCCGCCCAGTGTGGCGGCCGACGGGACGACACGCCGAGGGAATGCGTGCGGGAGCGGGCTCCTTGTCCTCTTCATGCGCGCGATCACGTACTCCCAGACCGGTGGCTCCTCCGTCCTCACGCTCGGCGAGCGTCCCGTGCCCGAGCCCGGCCCCGGCGACGTGCGGGTGCGCATCGCCGTGTCGGGCGTGAACCCGACCGACTGGAAGGCCCGCGAGGGCGGCCGTCCCTTCTCCTTCCCGGAGGTGACGCCGAACCAGGACGGAGCGGGGATCGTGGATGCCGTGGGCCCGGGCGTGACGTCGGTTTCGGCCGGTCAGCGCGTCTGGGTGTATCTCGCACAGCACGAGCGTCCGACGGGGACGGCGGCCGAGTACGCGGTGATCCCCGCGGGGCGGGCGGTTCCGCTCGCGGACGACGCCTCCTTCGCCCTCGGGGCCAGCCTCGGCGTGCCGGCGATGACGGCGCACCGCGCGCTCACGGTGCACGAGGACGGTCCGTCGCGGCTCGCCCCCGGCGCTCTCGCCGGACGGACGGTTCTCGTGCAGGGCGGTGCCGGGGCCGTGGGCCACGCGGCGATCCAGCTCGCGGTGTGGGCGGGGGCGACGGTGATCGCGACCGTCAGCAGCGACGAGAAGGAGGCGCTGGCGCGCGCGGCGGGCGCCCACCACGTGCTGCAGTACCCGAGCGAGACGCTGGCCGACGGCATCCGGGATCTGGCTCCGAACGGTGTCGAGCACATCGTCGAGGTGGCGATCGCCGACAACGCGGCCCTCGACGTCGAGGTCATCGCCAATCACGGGAGCATCGGCTACTACGCCGACAACGGGGGTGACAGCTTCACCGCGGCCGTCCGGGCGAGCTTCGCCAAGAACGTCCGGTGGCAGGGCCTCCTGCTCTACACCGTCGGCGAGACGGCTCTCACGGCCGCGGCGGAAGACGTGTCGGCGGCGGTGGCCGACGGAGCGCTTCCCGTCGGAGACGAGGCCGGCCTTCCGCTGACCTGGTTCCCGCTCGCTGAGACGGCGGCGGCCCACGACGCCGTGGCCGACGGCACGACCGGCAAGGTCCTGATCCGGGTCAGCGACGAGGACTGACCGCGGAGCCGCGCCCGCGGAGGGCGATCACCGCGGCGGCGCCCGCGAGCGCGAGGGCGGCGATCCCCAGCGCGATCGGGCTGCCCCACCGGTGCGCGAGCCCGCCGATCACGGCACCCGTCACGAGCGAGGACCACAGCAGGAGCGGGCGACGCCAGGCCGTCCGGGAGCCGCCGGTGAGCAGGGCCGCGAGTCCGAGACCCAGGCTCACGAGCGTTCCGGTCGCGTAGGTGATCGCGACGCGCGCGCGACCCTCCGCGAGGAACAGCGTGTTCAACGCCCCCATCGCCGCGGCGAGGACGCCCACGCGCCACGTCGTGGACCCGCCCCCGAGCGCCAGGGCGGCGGTGGCCGCGACGCCCGCCGCCGATCCCGCGACGACCCACGCGCGCGCACGCGCGGCGCGCATGCTCACCGTCGCGCCGGCGGTGACGCCGATCACGAACGCGGCGATGATCCCGGCCGAGACGAGCGCCACCTGCGGGCTTCCGTCGAGCAGGCCCACCGCGCCCTGCGTCGAGTTGCCGCTCATGAACGAGACGAAGAGTCCGCCGGTGTCGAGGAACCCGATCGCGTCCACGAAACCCGCGACCGCGGCCAGCGCGGCGGAGAGGGCGAGCGCTTCGCGGTCCACGTCTTTCACGGCGCCCTCCCGATCCGACTCGCCTGATTCGCATCTTCCTGCGCGCGAGGCGGCGGGGCAAATCGTCCGTCGCGAAACGGCGTCGGGGCCGTGCGCCCGAAGCGCACGACCCCGACGGTCGATCCGGTGGTGCTTACTCCTGCGGGCGGCGGCGGGCGATGACCGTGCCGGCGGCGATGAGTGCGCCGAGCACGAGCATGCCGGCACCGATCGCGGGGAGCGCCGAGCCCTCGGCGTTCGATCCGGTCTTCGCGAGGTTGTCGCGCGGTCCCGGGCCGGTCGTGGTGCTCGGCGAGGGGCTGGGCTGGGTCGTCGGCTCGGCCGTGGGCTCCGTCGTGGGCTCAGCCGTCGGCTCGAGGGTCGGCTCCCCCGTGGGCTCGACGGTCGGTTCGGGCGACGGCTCGACCGCCGCGGTCCACGCCAGAGCGGCGGCCGCGTGGCCGATCGCCGGGGCGAAGATGTCGACCGAGTCCCGGTTGATGTTCGCGAGCGTGTCATTGACCGTGTGGTAGTTGCGGTCCATGAAGACGCCGGGCGTTCCACCGAACATCTCGACCTGCTCCTCGGTCTTGATGTCGTCGCCACCGGAGAACAGCCCGCCCGAGGGCACGCCGTTGTCGATGAACGCCTGGTAGTCGGAGCGACCCGAGTACTCGGTGTCGATCCACGGCTGCTCGATCGTGTCGAAGTAGTCGGTGTAGATCTTCTCGATCGCCTCCGAGCCCTCGGGGATGTTGACGCCCTCGGCGGGGAACGTCGACCGGTCGGCGTCGTACACGCCCACGGTGAAGTTCTCGGAGCCGATCATGTCGTAATTGAGGTACGACGAGATGCGATCCCACTCCGCCGCGTCGTTCGCGACGAGGTCGTTGACGTACGCGGTCGACCCGAGCAGACCGATCTCCTCCGCGCCCCAGAGGGCGAGGCGGATCCGCTTGTCATTGGGGACCTCGGATGCCGCGATCTTCTCGGCGAGGGCGAGCACGGCCGCGGAACCTGACGCGTTGTCGTTCACGCCCGGTCCTTCGGCGACACCGTCGAGGTGCGCGCCGATGACGACGGTGTCCTCGGGGTCGCCCGCGGTGCTGTCGGCGATGATGTTGAACGAGGTCCCCACGAGGAACTGCTTCTCGATGGTCGCGGTGCCCTCGACGGGAGCGTCGTCCGGTGCCGCCGTGATGAGCGCCTCGATCGCGTCGCCGCTGGCCTGCGGGAGTGTGGCGGCGGGGGAGTCCTCTTCGTTGCGCGGACCCGAGGTGACGTTGGTCAGCTGGTCCTCGGGAGCGGTGTTCTCCTCCGGGGGTCGCTCGTTGTTGTAGACGAAGACCGCGGCGGCCCCGGCATCCGAGGCGAAGCCGATCTTCTCCTCGAAGGAGCAGATGCCGCGCTGCACGAGGACGATCGATCCGGCCGGCACCTCGGCGTAGTCGCTCGCGGCGCACCCGAGGAAGCCGCCGTCCTCCGAGACGGGCAGGGCGAGGGGAGCGGTGACGTCGCCGTCGGTGCCCTCGCTGTTGTCGAAGTGCGACCCGGTGTAGACCGTGCCGTCGACGACGAGCGATGCCACGCCGAACTCGGAGTAGGGCACGTCGAACGCGTGGCGGGTCACGGTGAAGGCGCCGGTGTCGGCCAGGACCTTCTCGGCGTACTGCGCCGCCGCCTCGTAACCCGGGCCGTTCCACGACCGGTACCCCTCATCGGCGAAGGACTCGCTGATCGCCGAGAGCTCGGTCAGGTGCGTCATGACGTCGGCACCGGTGAGCCCGAGGTCGTTGGGGACCTCCGCGTCCGGTGCGGCGAACGCCGCGGGTGCGATCATCAGCGCACCGCCGACGAGAGCACTCGTCGCCGCGATCGCGGACGCGCGGCGCACGCGCCGAGGTGGGGGGAGCAGGGTGTTTCTGGGCACAGGAATGCACCTCTCCGCGGGCACCGATGCCCGCATCATCCAGGGGGAATGACGCGTCGTCCGGAGAAGACGATCGCGTTTTGATTCTGTCGGGAGATTGTCGGAAACGACAAGAGTCGCCGGAATTTTTACGGGGTCGAAACAATTCCGGCGACGAAAATCACCGTGCCCGCGGCACGTACCTGGGCACCCAGCGGACGAAGCCGAAAGCGCCCAGCGCGGCGATCACACCCATCGCGCCCACGGCCCCCGAGAGCGACACGGTGGCCGTCAGAGCCGAGATCAGAACCGGGGCGACGGCGCCCCCGGCATCCGTCAACGTGCGCCACGACCCGAGGAAGGCGGCGGGCTCGTCCGGGGGCGCGAGGTCGGCGCCGAGAGTGAGCAGGATGCCACTGGACAAGCCGTTGCCGACCCCGAGGACCGCGGCGAACATCGCGAACCACATCGCCGCACTCGTCAGATCGTGCGTGAAAGCCAGCGCGAGGAACCCCGCTCCCATGAGGACCATTGCGGGGAGGGCCGCCCACAGGCGCCCGAAGCGATCCATGACCTGCCCGCTCGCGTAGAAGAGCGCGAAGTCGATCGCGCCCGACACGCCGACGACGACCGCGATCGTCGAGGCATCCAGTCCGAGGGAGACGCCCCACAGCGGAAGCACCACCTGCCGAGCCGAGCGCACGGCGGACAGGGAGGCCGCCGCCAGACCGAGTCGTGCCAACACGGCGCGGAAGCGCCACATCGTGCGGAAGACGCCCGCCCGCTCGGCGGTGGGAATGGCCCCGCTCACGGGCTCCCCGGTGTCTTCGGCCTCCCGGGAGGCGCCCTCGGCGGGCTCACCGGCAGCGACCCCGGTCACGGGAACGGCCTTCTCGGGGTCGGGGCCCAGGAACACGAGAAGGATCGTGGCGACCTGGCACACGGCGAAGAAGAGGATGGATGCCGTCTCGTCGCCGAAGATCCCCAGCAACGCCGCGGAGATGAACGGTCCGACGAACATTCCGAGGCGGAACGTGCCGCCGAGCAGCGACAGCGCGCGCGCTCGGAAGTGCAGGGGGACACGCGTCGTCATGAACGAATGCCGGGCCAGCGCGAACGACGCGGCGCAGAATCCGATGAGGAAGACGGCGGCCGCGAAGATCGCGAGAGTCCCGGCGAAGACGACGCCGACCAGGCCGCCGAGGATGACGATGCCGGCCACCCCCATCGTGATCCGCTCGCCGAAGCGCGCCACCGCCCATCCCGCGGGGATGTTGCCGCACAGCTGCCCGACGACCAGGGCCGCGGCGACCAGAGCCGCGAGGGCGACATCGGCGCCGAGGCGGTTCGCGATGACCGGGATCAGGGGGATGACGGCACCCTCGCCGATGGCGAAGAGCAAGGTGGGCCCGTAGATCATGGGTGCGAAGCGCACCAGCACGCTCCGGGGAGAGTCGGCGGTCATCGTCTCCACGATAGGCTGATTCCAAATGCTCGAACTCGATTTGACCGCCGACATCCAGGCGCTGCGCTCGACCTTCGCCGATATCCAGGCCGTGGTCGACGTCGACGCACTCAAAGCCGACATCGACCGCCTCAGCGAAGAGGCCGGTGCCCCCGACCTCTGGGACGACGTCGACAACGCGCAGAAGGTGACCAGCCGGCTCAGCCACCGACAGGCCGAGCTCAAGCGCATCACCGAGATCGAGCAGCGACTCGACGACCTCGAGGTGCTCGTCGAACTCGCGATCGAGATGGACGACGAAGACAGCGCCGACGAGGCGCGCCGCGAGCTCGCCTCGCTCAAAGACGTGATCGGCCAGCTCGAGGTGCAGACGCTCCTCGACGGAGAGTACGACTCCCGCTCCGCCGTCGTCACGATCCGCTCGGGCGCGGGCGGCGACGACGCCACCGACTTCGCCGAGATGCTGCTGCGCATGTACCTGCGCTGGGCCGAGCGTCACAAGTACCCCGTGAAGGTCATGGACACGTCCTACGCCGAGGGCGCCGGCATCAAGTCGGCCACCTTCGAGGTCGATGTCCCCTACGCCTACGGCACGCTGTCGGTCGAGGCCGGCACGCACCGCCTCGCCCGCATCAGCCCGTTCGGCGGCGCCGACAAGCGGCAGACCAGCTTCGCCGCGGTCGAGGTCATCCCCGTGATGGAAGAGGCCGTCGAGGTCGAGGTCCCCGAGGGCGACATCCGCGTCGATGTCTTCCGCTCGTCCGGCCCCGGTGGCCAGTCGGTCAACACGACCGACTCTGCCGTGCGCATCACGCACATCCCCACGGGCCTCGTCGTCTCGATGCAGAACGAGAAGTCGCAGATCCAGAACCGCGCCGCCGCGATGCGCGTCCTCCAGACCCGCCTCCTCCTGCTCAAGCGCGAAGAAGAGGCGGCGAAGAAGAAGGAGCTCGCCGGGACGATCACGGCCAGCTGGGGCGATCAGATGCGCTCCTACTTCCTCTACGGTCAGCAGCTCGTGAAAGACCTGCGCACGGGCTACGAGGTCGGAAACCCCGCGGTGGTCTTCGACGGCGACCTCGACGGTCTCATCGCGGCCGGGATCCGTTGGCGCAAGCGCAAAGACGACGACGACTGAGACGGATGCCGGGGGTCCGGCATCCATAGGGTTTTCCCGGATGCCGACACGGCGCGTCCTGTCGGGCTCCTCGGAACGCGCGTTTAGGCTCGTCGAGCCATGATCCGGTTCGAGAATGTCACCAAGCGGTATCGCGGCACCACGAAGCCCGCGCTGAACGCAGTCGACTTCGAGGTGCAGCGCGGAGAGTTCGTCTTCCTCGTCGGCGCCTCGGGTTCGGGGAAGTCGTCGTGCCTGCAGCTGATCCTGCGGGCCGAGACCCCGAGCGACGGGCGCGTCGTCGTGCTCGGGCGCGACCTGCGCACCCTGTCGAACCGGAAGGTCCCCTACTTCCGTCGCCACATCGGCTCGGTGTTCCAGGACTTCCGGCTGCTGCCGAACAAGACCGTGCACCAGAACGTGGCCTTCACGCTGCAGGTGACCGGCGCTTCGCGCGGTTTCGTCCAGCAGGCCGTTCCCGAGGTGCTCGCCCTCGTGGGCCTCGACGGCAAAGAGAAGCGGTTGCCGCACGAGCTTTCCGGCGGTGAGCAGCAGCGCGTCGCGATCGCGCGCGCCCTCGTGAACCGCCCTCAGGTGCTGCTGGCCGACGAACCGACCGGAAACCTCGACCCCGGTACCTCGATCGACATCATGCGGCTCCTCGCGCGGATCAACGCCGGCGGGACGACCGTCGTCATGGCGACGCACGAGGCCGGCTTCGTCGACCAGATGCAGCGGCGCGTGATCGAGCTGCGCGGCGGCGAGATGGTCCGCGACGAGCGGCACGGCGGCTACGGCGACCGTTCCGGTCTGCCGGTGCTGGCGCCCGAGGTCGAGAAGGGTGCCGCCGCCGTGGCGGCGCTGACCGCGGTGCTCGAGGTGCAGCGCGAAGTGACGAGCATCACAGGACCGGTCGAGCCGCTGCGCGGGCCGGAAGGCTCGGAGCAGGTCTCGGCCGCACCGGTCGAGCCCGAGTCGCCATCGGTGACCACCTCGCCCGCCGCGGAACGGCGCGAGCCCGCTACGAACACGCGCTCGATCCCGGTGAGCACCCCCGAGGTCGACGCGCTTGGCCTCGCCGACAGACTCGGTCTCGCCGAGAAGAAAGACCGCGACGACGAAGTGGGACCCACGTCATGAGGTTCGGGCTCATCCTCTCGGAGGCCTTCTCGGGTCTTCGCCGCAACGCGTCGATGGTCATCTCGGTCATCCTCGTCACGTTCGTCTCGCTGACCTTCGTCGGCGCCGCGATGCTCATGCAGATGCAGATCGGCAAGATGCAGTCGTACTGGGCCGACCGGGCCCAGGTCGCCGTGTTCATGTGCTCGACGGTGTCGGACTCCGCCACCTGTACGCCCGGCGAGGCGGCGACGCAGGAGCAGATCGACGCCGTCCGCGCGACGCTCGACGGTGACGCGCTCAAGCCGCTGATCCGCGACTACAGCTTCTCGACGAGCGACGAGGCGTTCCAGAACGCCCAGGGACTGCTCTCCTCCGACATCGCCGGGGTGGTGACCGCCGACCAGTTCAACGCGACCTTCAGCATCAACCTCGTCGACCAGGGCCAATCCGACGTCATCGCGGAGGCGTTCAGCGGGCAGGCCGGGGTCGAAGAGGTCAAGGACCAGATGCAGTATCTGGAACCCCTGTTCCAGTCGCTGACGGTCGCCACCTACGTCGCGGTCGGGATCGCCGGGCTCATGCTCATCGCCGCGGTTCTGCTGATCGCGACGACCATCCGGCTCTCCGCGTTCGCCCGGCGCCGGGAACTCGGGATCATGCGTCTGGTCGGGGCGTCCAACCGCTTCATCCAGACGCCGTTCATCCTCGAGGGCGTCCTCGCGGCGCTCATCGGTTCTGCTCTCGCGAGCGTCGCCGTGTGGGCGATGGTCCAGGTCGGGGTCGAGCGCTATCTGCGCGATCGGATCGGCTTCATCACGTCCTGGGTGGGCCTCTCCGACGTTGCGATCGTCGTGCCCGTGATCGTGGTCATCGGCGTGGTGCTGTCGGCGTTGAGCGCCGGTTTCGCCATTCGGCGATGGCTCCGCGCCTGATCCCGTAGACTGAGCAGCTCTGTGTGCCCATGATCATGAGGAGGTGGCACCATGCCTCGTGAGCAGGGGGAGAAGCTCATCGCGTCGAACAAGAAGGCGCGACACGACTACGCCATCGAGAAGACGTACGAAGCGGGTCTGGTTCTGACCGGAACCGAGGTGAAGTCGCTGCGCCAGGGGCGCGCGAACCTCACCGACGGCTACGCCTACATCGACGGCGGTCAGGCCTACCTCGACGCCGTCCACATCCCCGAGTACTCGCAGGGACACTGGACGAATCACTCGGCGAAGCGCACGCGCAAGCTACTGCTGCACAAAGAAGAGATCGTGAAGCTCTCGCACGCGGTGGCCGCGGGCGGCTACACGCTCGTCCCGCTGCGGCTGTACTTCCTGGACGGGCGCGCCAAGGTCGAGATCGCCGTCGCCAAGGGCAAGCGCGAGTTCGAGAAGCGTCAGACGATCCGCGAGCGCGAAGACAAGCGCGAGGCCGAGCGCGCCATGCGGACGAAGAACCGTCTGGGCGAGTGAGCCGCCGCCTCACTCCGCGCGGAAGCGTCCTTCGACGGTCGAGCTGACGACGATCTCGGGCGGCTGCAGGCTGAACGACGGCCCCACGTCGGCCGCCATGGCGCGGGCGGCGAACATCGGCGCGTTCTCCGGCCGCGTCGCCAGCAGCCCGGCATCCGCGATCTCGACGGCGGTGACGGATGCCAGTCCCAGGGCATCCGCGTAGGCGGTGGCACGCTCGACGGCGACGTGGACCGCATCGGCGGCGACGTCCCGCTCGACGCGGGCGCGTGTCTCGGACGACAGGCGCCACTCCACCGCGGTGACCTGCACGTCGTCGGACTCGGCGACGTCGCCCAGCCACCACGACAGCGCCCCGGCGTCGATGAACGTGGCGGAGAGTTCGACGGCGGCGTGATGGACCAGCGGGAGCTGTGCCCCCTCGTTGTTCCACGGCCGGTCGGACCAGACCGAGACGCGGGCGCTCGACCACTCGGACACCTCACCCGAGCGGAGGTGCGCGACGAGTCCGTCCTGCACCGACGAGGCGCGCTCCTGCGCGCGCTCGACCACGGGACCGCGTGCGGGTCCGTCCGTGACGACGGTGACGCGGACCGCGGCCTCCTCGGCGCGCACGCGCGCATTGCTCTCGCCCCGCACGGTGATGACGACCTCGCTCATGCCGCGAGCCTACGGGAGGGTGCTACAGACCGGCCGGTTCGGGCAGTCTTGCGGACTTCGTTCGCCAGGGGGGCGAACTCCGCAGGACGGCGGGCCCGCACGGAGGGAATCATGGAGCCCCGCGAACCGTTGTAGACTGTGATGCTCGGGTGCCGCTGATGAAGACGGCGACCGAGGTGGTAATTCAACAGGGTGACAGTGGCCACTCCGAACGGAGTTCCCGGGGCTGATCGGTTTCGACAGCGCCTGCGAACCCGCGAGAAGCGGGCCGAGGATGTGGGGTTATCTCGTAAACGCTCCCTGCAAAACAATAAGTGCCGATGCTAAGCGCACTGACTTCGCCCTCGCTGCGTAAGCGAGCCCGATAGTCCGTCAGACCGTGTGTGACCCCGCCACGGATCCTGGCGTCATTTAGGGGTCTTGCTGCGTGACGGCGTCTGGACGTCACGCGGGACTTTTCCCAGGCTGGGCTTGTCGACTTAGGTGTCTGTGACAAAGGTCGGAGCCGAGCAGAACGTCTTCACAGACTGCGCCCGGAGAAAACGCGGAGACCCAGCGTTGGACGGGGGTTCGATTCCCCCCAGCTCCACGAGCCACTGTCACCTCGACGACGCCCCCGCTCCCACCCGTTTCGGTGGGGTGGGGGCGTCGTCGTTTCCGTCGTCCTCAGGCGGCGGGACGGGTGTGGATGTCCGTCTCGTCCGAGACGCCGTTGAGCTCGAGGTAGATCCGGCCCTCGGTCCGCGTGAGCGTGGCCGTGCTGCGCCGCTCGATGTGCCCGGCCATGCGCTCCACGAACCCCGCATCGAAGCTGCGCAGGAGCACTTCGTCGCCGCGGTGGATGCGCTTCCCGGCCCAGGGGGCGGCGACCTTGTCGGGGTCGCGGTGCGTGTACACGGCGGTGCGCGCGGCCTTCATGCTGCCGGTGTGGAGGCGGGCGGCATCCGGAGCCCCGACCTCGATCCACGCGACCAGGGCGCCCGTGAGGTCGCGGACGAGGACGGCGGGCTCATCCGTCGCCGAGATGCCTTCGCTGAAGTCGATGCCTTCCTCGTACTCGAGGCAGTAGGCGAGCACGCGCGTGAGCATGTAGGCGTCGGTCTCGGACGGATGCCGGGCGACGCGGATCGACAGCTCGTCGTAGACGCCGCGATCGACGTCCGAGAGCTGCACCGTGAACGTGTGAATGGTCGCGCCGATAGCCACGAGGGTCGAGCCTACGCGAGTGCTTGTCGGGGTGAGGATCCAGCGCCTAGCGTCGAGGGATGCCAGATCCCCGCGCACTCCGTATCGATGTCGGCCCGTTCCGCCTGGAGCCCACGCCCGACGCCGGCACCTGGACCGCTGTCGCGCGCGGCGACGCCGGGGGAGCGGCATCCGGGATCACCGCCGCGTGGAGCGACTGGGTCGCTTTCGCGGACAAGGTGCGCCGGGCCGACGAACTGTGGCGCGAGCGCGAGGCGCGCGGCGACGCGTGGGACGAGGGGTTCGTGGCGGCGAGGGATGCCGCAGCCGTCAACCCCTATCGGTGAGGCGTCACGGCCCTTCGACGAGGACGAGGCTCTGGCGGGTGTCGGCGAGCTTCACCCAGCCGTCGCCGAAGAGGTAGGTCATGCCGTAGCCGTCGGAGTCCTTGCCGACCGCCCACGCGGGGTTCTCGGTGACGTAGGTGCCGCTCGGCCCCTCCTCGCGGCGCCAGCCCGAGGCGACGAGGTCACGTTCGGCCTCGGCGGCGGTGGCGTCGTCGATCGGCGCCCAGCCGAAGACCTGCACGCGGTCGGTCGTGATCCGCTGATCGCCCCACTTGCACTGGATGCCGCCGTCGATCTCGGTCGCGCCGACGCGGAACGACTCGGCGCTGACGCTCCACCCGAGGCTGCGGAAGTCGTCGGCCGTGCTCTTCGGGATGATCGTGTCGCAGGTCGGGTCGGCCGCGGGTTCGGGGGTGCCGCCGTCGGTGGGATCGGGCGCGGACGTCGTGGCTCCGTCCGACGGCACCTGCGCCGCCGCGGTCGGCGTCGGCGAGGGCCCTGAGCAGCCGGCGAGGGCGATGACACTCAGAGCGGCGGCCGCGAGGGTCAGAGCGAAGCGCCGGGTCACGCGGAGTCCTCCTCGTGAACGAGCGCGAGGAACGCGTCGTGGAGGACGCCGTTCGTCGCGAACGACGAGGCCGCGTCGAGGCGGTCCGAGCCGTCGAAGGCGGTGAAGCTTCCGCCGGCCTCGCGCACGATGGGGGCGATGGCGGCGATGTCGTACTCCTGCACGCCGAACTCGGCGACGAGCTCGAGGCGCCCCTCGGCGAGCCACATGTAGGGCAGGGCGTCGCCGTAGCCGCGATCACGCCAGACGGCGCGAGAGAGGCGGTCGAGGGTCGGCAGCAGGTCGACGTCGTTCCACTGCTCGATGCTCTGGAAGCTGATGCTCGCCTTCGCGAGGTCGTCGACGTCGGACACATGGATGCCACGGGGTTCCCCGGAGGGGGTGATCGTCCACGCGCCATGCCCGGTGGCGGCCCACCACCGACGTCCCAGGGCGGGCTGGCTCACGACGCCGACCACCGGGACGCCGTCGACGGTGAGTGCGATCAGCGTCGCCCAGATCGGGATGCCGCGCATGTAGTTGTGCGTCCCGTCGATCGGGTCGATCACCCAGCGCCGGGCGGTGTCACCCGATGTTCCGAACTCCTCGCCCAGGACCGCGTCGCCGGGGCGCTCGGCATCCAGGATCTCCCGGATGGCGCGTTCGGTGGCGAGGTCGGCCTCGGTCACGTGCGTGCGGTCGGCCTTGGTGTCGATGCGCAGGTCGTCGGCGTCGAAGCGCGCCATCGCGACCGCGTCGGCGGCGTCCGCGAGACGCAGGGCGAGCGCGAGGTCGTCGGCGAGGGTGGGGAGGATCTCGTCGGGAGTCTGGGACACGGCTCCAGGATAACCGGCGAGACGGGGCCGATTTGGTGCCGCCGCGTCACGCCTGGTAACGTAATCCCTCGGTTCGCCAAGCAAATCTGAGGCGGATCAGCCTGCACCTCTAGCTCAATCGGCAGAGCAACTGACTCTTAATCAGTGGGTTCTGGGTTCGAGTCCCAGGGGGTGCACGCACGGGCCTCCACCTTCGGGTGGGGGCCCTTTCTCGCTCCGCGACGATCGCTCCCGCACCGTCCTGCACGCGATGTCGACGCTTACTTTCGCCATGCCCCATACCGTGCGCGCACGCCGCCTGTCACGCGGTGGAACGCCGCGGGTCCCCTCTGCGACGATCTCAGAATCGCGAACCGCGCCGCGGATCCGGCGCGACCGAGGACACTAGGAGCCCCCGTGACCGACACCCCTCCCGGCCTGCCGCCCGCTCCGCCCCTCCCGCCGACTCCGCCGGCCTCTCCGGAGAAGAAGCGCGGTGGGCGCCTCGGGCTCATCGTCGGTCTCTCGGTGGTCGGTGTCGTCGTCCTCGGCGTCGGCGCGTTCTTCGGGATCCGCGCGCTGACCGGCATGGCTGCGCCCGAAATGGCTGCCGCTCCGGTCGAGTCCGCCACCCCCGAGGCGGGACCGACCGGCACGACCGAGTACGCCCGCCTGGACGGGTTCATCACCGACCCCGTGTCCTCCTCGCGGGTCGTGCTCGAGGTGCCCGCGGACGAGGGCTTCGACGGGGGCCGGACGGTGATCAGCACCGCGCCGGACTCGCCGTGGGAGTGGAAGCAGATTCCGTCGGTCGACAACGACTCGCTTTACGGCGGCCAGATGAGCACCGCCTACGGCTTCCTGGGCTCGTGCATGTCGTTCGTCGGCATGGCCCGGAACGGGAGCGACGAGAACGCCCGGTGGGCTTTCAGCGACAAGGCCTACGGCATCTCGACGCTGCTGTTCTTCCGCGACCAGCTGGGGATCGAAGACCCCGCGCGATTCCACGAGGAGACCGTGGTGGGGGTGCCCTACCACGAGGAAGGTCTCGGCCAGATCCCGTTCTTCCACTACACGGTTCCCGCCGCCGAGAACAGCACCGGGGCCGACATGAAGGTCATGCAGGGTCCCGACTACAACACCGGGCACATGCTGTTCCTCTCCGTCGCGTGCTCGACCCCCGGCGACACCGAGAAGATGTGGGACACGATGACGACTCCGGGCAACGAGTACAGCGTGTACGTGGACGTGTTGCCCGCCTCCGCGGGATGACGGACGAGCCATGGAGGCGAAGCTCTACGGCATGACACGGCGGAGGCACGTCGTCTCGCTTGTCGTGCACGCCGTCTTGCTGCTGATGTTCGTCGCGCTCGCCGTGCTGAGCGCCATGAGCGCACGGTTCGGACCCGTGCAATGGGCCGTCGCCGGCTTTCTCCTGCTGTGGTCCGCTCTCTGGGTTGCGTGGGAGATCCGAGTGTTGTTCCTCTTCCGCGCCGGCCGTGCGGACGGTCAGGAACCGTCCGCCCAATGACGGCGTCGGACGGCCCGCATCGGAGAGGATGGCCCCATGGCCGATGACGAGATCTGGGACGTGACCGACATCCACGGAACGCCGACCGGCGCGCTCCACCGCCGGGGCGACGGGCCGGTTCCGGCCGGAGCGTTCCACATCGTGGCATCCGTCTGCGTGGTGTCGTCGACGGGGCGTGTGCTGGTGAGCCTGCGCGCACCGGGGAAGGACTACCCCCTCGCGTGGGAGTTCCCCGCCGGAAGCGCGCTGCGCGCGGAGTCGAGTCGTCGCGGCGCCTCTCGCGAACTCGAAGAGGAGACCGGGCTCGCGATCGCTCCCGACGATCTCGTACTCGTCGGGCGGGTGATCGAGGAGCGGGCGCTGTTCGATCTCTGGATCGCGCGCGTAGAGGGCGAACCGATTCCCGTCCCCGACCCCGAGGAGGTCCAGGATGCCGAGTGGGTCACGCTCGACGAGGTGCGCCGCCGCTGGGAGGCGGGGATGTTCGCGACCCCCTGGAACGCGCGTTTCGACCAGCTGTGGAGCACCCTCGAGCGCGAGGTGGCGACCCGCTCATGAGCGCCGGGTACCGCACGCGCGATATCGCCGTCCGCGGGGGAGCGCTGCGCGTGGGGGAATGGCATCCGGATGCCACCGGGGTGCCCTGGCTGCTCGTGCACGGCGTGACCGCGTCGCACCGCGCGTGGGCGTGGGTCGCGGAAGAGGCGCAGGACGAGCGCCTGATCGCGCCCGACCTGCGCGGGCGCGGGCGGAGCAACCGGGTCGAGGGGCCCGTGGGGATGACCGCGCATGCCGACGACCTCGCCGCGGTGCTCGACGCTCTGGAGATCGAGCGGGCCGTCGTGGTCGGGCATTCGATGGGCGCGTTCGTCTCGGCCGTGTTCGCCGACCTTCACCCCGAACGCGTGGAGCGTGTCGTGCTCGTGGACGGAGGCCTTCCGCTGACTCTCCCCGACGGACTCGACCCGCGGGAAGCGGTGCGTCACGTCCTCGGCCCCACCGCGGAGCGTCTCGGGCGGCGCTGCGCCGATCATGCCGCCTACCGGGACTTCTGGCGTGTACACCCGGCTTTCGTCGGACGGGACGACCCCGAACTCGACGCCTACTTCGACTACGACCTCGAGGGGTCGGAGCCGGAGCTCCGCCCCGCCACGACCTTCGCCACCGTCGAGCAGGACTCGATCGACCAGAACACGGGCCGCGCGATCGCCGCGGCGCTCGAGCGGATGCCGCGCCCGACCGTCCTCCTCGCGGCCGAGCGCGGGCTGCTCGACGAGATCCCGCCGCTCTACCCGGATCTGGACGTGCTCGCCGCCCGGTACCCCCGCCTCGGAGCGGTTCGGGTCGCGGACACCAACCACTACTCGATCGTCATGTCGCTCCACGGTGCTCGGATCGTTGCGGCAGCGGCTCGCGCCGGGGAGCTGCGGAGCATCTGAGGACGACGGAGGCCCCGGCTCCGAGGGGGAACCGGGGCCTCTTCACGCCGTCTCAGGCCGCGTCGCCGACCAGGACCGCGGCGCCTTCGTCCGCGGCATCCGGGTGCGCGCTGTCGACGTGGGCCAGGGTCTTGCGACCGAGCAGAATGCAGGCTGCCGCGATGAGGACCGAGACGCCGGCCACGATGTACGGCACTCCGGCTCCGGCGGCGTGCCAGAGGAACGCGGCGAGGGGCGGGGCGACCGCTCCACCGAGGAACCGCACCGCCGAGTACGCCGAGGAGGCGACCGAGCGGGGGAGGTCGGTGGCCTCCATGACGGCTTCGGTCAGCGCGGTGTTCACGACGCCCAGCACGAGACCACCCACGACGATGCACGTCACGAGGGCGGCGGGCGAGGTGACGACGAACGCGGCGACGAGCAGGTCCACGGCGAGCAGCGGCAGCGCGAGGAGCAGCACCGAGGTCAGGCGCATCCGGCGGAGGAGGATCGGGGCGACCCAGACGCTGGTGATCGCGAGCGCCACGCCCCAGCCGAAGAACGTCAGACCGATCCCCATGGCTCCGAAGCCGAGGGGGAACGGCGAGAACGCCAGGAGCGTGAAGAAGCCGATGTTGTAGAACAGGGCGGTCGCCGCGAGGATCGCGAGCGCCGGGCGTCCGAGAGCGCGGAACGGGGCGCTGAACGGGATCGGCGTGCGCGCGGGGGCGGGGCCGCGCAGGAGGACGGCGACGGCGACGAACGCGATCGCCATGAGCACGACGACGCCGAAAAACGGTCCGCGCCAGCTCGCTTCGCCGAGGATGCCGCCGAGCAGCGGACCGACGGCGATGCCGAGTCCGAGCGCCGCCTCGTACAGGATGATCGCCGCCGAGCTTCCGCCCGAGGCCGCGCCGACGATCGTCGCGAGCGCGGTGGAGATGAAGAGCGCGTTGCCGAGACCCCAGCCGGCGCGGAAGCCGATCACGGCGTCGACGCTGCCGCTGAGCGCGCAGAACAGCGCGAACACGACGATGAGCGCGAGTCCGACGAGCAGGGTGGCCTTCGCTCCGATGCGGCTGGAGATCCAGCTCGTGACGAGCATCGCGAGTCCGGTGACGACGAGGTAGCTCGTGAAGAGCAGCTCGGTCTCGACCGGCGTCGCTTTCAGGGAATCGGCGATCGCGGGGAGGATCGGGTCGACCAGGCCGATGCCCATGAAGGCGACGACGCAGGCGAAGGCCACGGCCCAGACCTGGGCGGGCTGTTTCCAGACGCTGGGAGCGGCGCTCATCGCACGACCTCCGGCTGCAGGCCCACGCGGGCGGAGAGGGCGCCGGCGGCGACGCTGACGGCATCCCACTCGGCATCCGTCATGTCGGCGACGTGCGGCGCGAGGGCGTCGCTCAACTGGGTGAGCCAGCGCTCGAGGGCGACGAGACCCTCGTCGGTGACGGCGATGACGCTGACACGCGAGTCGTCCGGGTGCGGTTCGCGCGTCACGAGGCCCGCGTCGCTCAGCTGGTGGACGAGCCGCGTCATTCCGGGCTGCGTCACGCGGCTCAGGGTCGCGAGGTCGCCGAGGCGCTGCGGGCCGTTGTCGCGCAGGAGGGTGAGCGTGCGCCATTGCGCGGCGGGGGCGTCGTTCTGGGTGTCGAGGGCGGCGATGCGCGTCAGGGCGTGCACCGCGAGCAGCAGTCTCTGCAGATCGTCATCGCGGGTCATGCAAGAAGCATACCGCAGATATATACCTGAGGTATCTATCTCGCGGCGAGCCGCGTCGACAGTTGGTGGGCGTGCGCGAGCAGGATGCGGCCGAGCTCCGCGAGGCGCTCGCCCGCGAAGCGGAACTCGACGCCCGTGAGACTGAGGGCCCACTGCGGTTGTCCGGCGCGGTCGAAGACGGCGGCGCCGAGGCCCCAACTTCCCTCCACGATGAGCCCCGGATTCACGGCGTACCCGCGCTCCTGCGTGTCGCGCACGCGCGAGCGCAGACGCGCCGGCGAGTGGGACGCGCCCCAGTGCGTCGCCAGGTCGTCGTGGCGCTCGAGGTAGGCGTCCACATCATGAGGCGGGAGGAACGCGAGGATCGCAAGGCCCGCGGATGCCACGCCCAGGGGGAAACGGATGCCCTCCGACAGCACGAACGAACGGATGGGGAAGCTCCCGTCCTCGCGCACGAGACACACGGTCTCGTCGCCGCGACGCACCGAGAGGAAGGCGCTCTCCTCCGTCCTGACGGCGAGGGAGCGCACGAGGTCGCGCGCGGTGGCGGTGATGTCGAATCGGGATGCCGCCGCGGCGCCCATGAGATACAGTTCCGGCCCCGGCAGCCAGTGCCCGGTCCCTTCGTCGCGGTCGACCAAGCCCTCCGCCCGCAGCGCGGAGAGGAGTCGATGCACGGTGGGGCGGGTGAGATCGGCGTCGCGTGAGAGGTCCCCGACGGACGCGCCCGCAGCGCCTGCGGCGGTCACGAGACGGAGCAGGGAGGCGGCCCGCGCGATCGCCTGCGCGCCGGGAACGGTCGATCGCGGGTGCGGGGCGGTGTCCACGATGTGGACGCTACGCCTCGCGGCATCCACATCGCAAGACGCGGCTGGGCGTGCCTCGGTGTGGAGGCCGAACATGAGAGGACGCAGACACGAAGGAGTTCGCGTGATCGACAAGACCTGGACCTCGGCCGCCGACGCGGTCTCCGACATCCCCGACGGCGCGTCGATCGCCGTCGGCGGCTTCGGCCTCTCCGGCAACCCCATCGCCCTCATCGAAGCGCTCCTCGCGCAGGGCACGCGCGACCTCTCGGTCGTCTCGAACAACTGTGGCGTCGACGACTGGGGGCTCGGCATCCTGCTCGGTGCCGGACGCATCCGCAAGATGACCTCGTCCTACGTGGGGGAGAACAAGGAGTTCGAGCGGCAGTTCCTCTCCGGAGAACTCGAGCTCGAGCTGACCCCGCAGGGCACCCTCGCGGAGAAGCTCCGCGCGGGAGGGTCGGGTATCGCTGCCTTCTACACGCAGACGGGCGTCGGGACGCAGGTCGCCGAGGGCGGCCTCCCGCAGCGGTACGACGGCGCCGGCGGTATCGCGGTCGCGTCGCCCGCCAAGGACGTGCGCATCTTCGAGGTCGGCGGGGAGCCGCGGGAGTTCGTGCTCGAACAGGCCATCACCACCGACTTCGCGCTCGTCCACGCCTGGAAGGGCGACCGCCACGGCAACCTCGTGTTCCGCAAGGCAGCCCGTAATTTCAACCCGCTCGCCGCGATGGCCGGGCGCACGTGCATCGCGCAGGTCGAGCACCTCGTCGAGCCCGGCGAGATCGAGCCCGACGACGTCCACCTTCCCGGGGTGTTCGTCCATCGTGTCGTCGAGGTCGGTCCCGCGATCGAGAAGCGCATCGAGAAGCGCACGGTCCGTGAGGGTGCCGTCGAGCCGAGCCCGGTCCCTTCGACAGGCTCAGGGACCTCTGCCGTGACCGAGGCGTCGAGTTCGGTCCCTTCGACAGGCTCAGGAACCTCGACCGCGACGACTAAGGAGATCTGATCGTGCCTCTCACCCGCATCGAGATGGCGGCGCGCGCCGCTCGCGAGCTCGCCGACGGCTCCTACGTCAACCTCGGGATCGGCCTGCCGACGCTCGTCCCCAACCACGTCCCCGACGGCGTGACGGTGGTGCTGCAGTCCGAGAACGGCATCCTGGGCGTCGGACCGTATCCGACGGAGGACGCGGTGGATGCCGACCTCATCAACGCCGGCAAGGAGACGGTCACGACGCTCCCCGGCGCCGCCTTCTTCGACTCGGCGCTGAGCTTCGGCATGATCCGCGGGGGCAAGATCGACGCCGCGATCCTCGGGGCGATGCAGGTCTCGGCATCCGGTGACCTGGCCAACTGGATGATCCCCGGGAAGATGGTCAAGGGACCCGGCGGGGCGATGGATCTCGTTCACGGGGCCGCGCGCGTCATCGTCCTGATGGAGCACGTCGCCAAGGACGGCTCGCCCAAGATCGTCGACGCCTGCTCGCTTCCCCTCACCGGGAAAGGGGTGGTCGACCGCATCATCACCGACCTCGCCGTCATCGACGTGACCGAGGATGGACTCGTGCTCGTCGAGCTCGCCCCCGGGGTGAGCGTCGACGAGGTGCGGGATGCCACCGAGCCCCCGCTGACCGTGCGACTCACCGAGGAGATCCGATCCGCATGAACACCGAGAACGACGTCGTCATCGTCGCCGCCGCCCGCACCCCGCAGGGCCGCCTCAAGGGTCAGCTCGCCCCGCTCACCGCCGTGCACCTCGGTGCCGCCGCGATCCGCGGTGCGCTCGAGCGGAGCGGCATCCCGGCCGACGCCGTCGACGCGGTGCTCGTGGGGCAGGTGCTTCAGGCCGGCGCCGGGCAGAACGCCGCCCGTCAGGCGGCCGTGGCCGCGGGCATCGGCTGGGACGTCCACGCCGCGACCGTCAACAAAGTCTGCCTGTCGGGGCTCACGGCGATCATCGACGCGGCCCGCATGCTGCGCCTCGGGGATGCGACCGTGGTCGTCGCGGCGGGCATGGAATCGATGACCCGCGCTCCGCACCTGCTCATGAACTCGCGCGAGGGGTACGCCTACGGCTCGGTCGAGGTGCTCGACCACCTCGCGTACGACGGCCTCACCGACGCGTACGACCGGGAGAGCATGGGCGCGTCCACCGAGCGCGCGAACGCCCGTTTCGAGGTGACACGGGAGGCACAGGATGCCGTCGCCGCGCGCTCGCACCAGCGGGCCGCCGCGGCTCAGGCCGGCGGCGTGTTTGATGTCGAGATCGTGCCGGTCGAGATCCCGCAGCGCAAGGGTGCTCCGGTCGTCGTCTCGGCGGATGAGGGCATCCGCGCCGACACGACCGTCGAGACGCTCGCGAAGCTCCGTCCCGCCTTCGCGGAGGGCGGCTCGATCACCGCGGGCAACGCCTCGCAGATCTCCGACGGCGCCTCGGCGGTCGTCGTCACCACGCGCGCCGTCGCCGACGAGCGCGGATGGGACGTCCTCGCGGTCGTCGGTGCCGCAGGCCAAGTCGCAGGCCCCGACAACTCGCTCCACGCTCAGCCCGCGCGCGCGATCGCGAAAGCGCTCGAGAAGCAGGGGCTCACGGCATCCGATCTCGATCTCGTCGAGATCAACGAGGCGTTCGGCGCGGTCGTCGCGCGCTCGCAGGCCGAACTGGGGCTCGCCGACGACGTCGTCAACCCGCACGGCGGGGGCATCGCGATCGGTCACCCGATCGGCGTCTCGGGCAACCGGCTCGTCGTCCACGCCGTCCACGAGCTCGTGCGGCGGGGGAGCGGCACCGCGGCGGTGGCCCTGTGCGGCGGCGGTGGTCAGGGCGACGCGCTCATCCTGACCCGCTGACGGACAGACGGATGCCACGGCGGTGAGGCCGTGGCATCCGGGATCCGATCAGCGCGCGAGGCGCTTCTTCAGCAGCTTCTGCTGCTTTTTGGCGACGGGGGAGTCTCCGGCGATGACGCGGCCGCGGCGGGCGCGGCGCGTGTCGACGACCGAGCCGATGGCGAGCGCGAGCGTGATGCCCCAGCTCAGCCAGGCGAGCGCGGTGCGCCAGGTGAAGGGCTCGTCGTTGCGCAGCGCCCGCAGGAGCGTGATGCCACCCGTGATGGCGCTGAGAAGACCCGTTCCGAAGATGTACTGGCGCATGCGCCCAACCTACCGAGGCCCCGGCTCTGGTGCCTCGCCTTGACACGCGGTCCCTCCCTCACCGATAAACGCTCCTCGTTCCGAAACACGCCGTCTCGCCGCGTGTCTCGGCGCCAACAGCGTTTATCGCATCCCGTCCACCCCTCTGCGCCGCCGGGAGCCGCTGTTAGCCTGAGGTCGATCCCCGAGGAGGACCTGTGACCCAGGCCGATTTCGTCGTCGTCGCCAACCGTCTGCCCGTCGACCGCACCCCGGACGGCGAGGGGTGGCGGCGTTCCCCCGGCGGTCTCGTGACCGCCCTCGAGCCCGTGATGCGACGCGCCGACGGCGCGTGGGTCGGCTGGGCCGGTCAACCCGACGTCGAGCTCGACCCCTTCGAGTTCGACGGCGTGCACCTCGTGCCGGTCGCGCTCTCGGCGTCGGACGTGCAGAACTACTACGAGGGTTTCTCGAACGACACCATCTGGCCGCTGTACCACGACGTCATCGCGGCGCCCACCTACAAGCGCGCGTGGTGGGACGCCTACGTGCGCGTGAACCGCCGCTTCGCCGAGGCCGCGGCGGCCGCCGCCTCGCCCAACGCGATCGTCTGGGTGCAGGACTACCAGCTCCAGCTCGTGCCCAAGCTGCTGCGCGAGCTCCGCCCCGACCTGACGATCGGGTATTTCCACCACATCCCGTTCCCGGCGTACGGCCTGTACTCGCAACTGCCCTGGCGCAAGCAGGTGCTCGAGGGGCTCCTCGGCGCCGACGTGATCGGGTTCCAGCGGGTCGCGGACGCGGGCAACTTCGCCCGTGCCGTGCGACGCCAGCTGCGGTTCGAGACCAAGGCCAGCGGCATCCTGGTCCCGGACGCTCAGGGCGGCACGCGGGTCGCCCTCGCGAAGGCGTTCCCGATCTCGATCGACGCGGAGTCGTACATCGAGCTCGCGCAGAAGCCCGAGATCCAGCAGCGTGCGAAGGAGATCCGCGAGGGTCTCGGCAACCCCCGGAAGATCCTGCTCGGCGTCGACCGTCTCGACTACACCAAGGGCATCCGCCATCGCCTCAAGGCGTGGGGCGAGATCCTCGAGGACGGGCGCGCCACCGTCGAGGACGCCACCCTCGTGCAGGTCGCGAGCCCCAGTCGCGAGCGGGTCGATGCCTACGTGCAGTTGCGTGACGAGATCGAGATGACGGTCGGGCGCATCAACGGCGACTACGACACGACGACGCACACCGCGATCCGCTACCTGCACCAGTCCTATCCGCGCGAGGAGATGGTCGCGCTCTTCCTCGCCGCCGACGTCATGCTCGTCACCGCCCTCCGTGACGGCATGAACCTCGTCGCGAAGGAGTACGTCGCGAGCCGCATCGACAACCGCGGGGTGCTCGTGCTCAGCGAGTTCGCGGGCGCGGCGGACGAGATGGGCAGTGCCCTGCTCATCAACCCGCACGACATCGACGGGCTCAAGGACACCATCGTCCGCGCTCTCGAGATGCCCGCCGCCGAGCAGGGGCGACGCATGCGCGCGCTCCGCAAGCGCGTGCGCGAACACGACGTCGAGGATTGGTCGCGCGAGTTCCTGGAGGCGCTGTCGACGTTCCACGACACCGCGTCGAGCGCCCGTGCCGCCGCGGAGATCGAGGCGGGCGCCGTCGAGGAGGACGCCGAATGACCGCGGCCGACGCGACGATCGAAGCCGTCGCCACCACGGACCGACTCCTGATCGCCCTCGACTTCGACGGAACGCTGTCGCCGCTCGTCGACGAACCGATGACCGCGCGGATGACCCCGGGCGCGCGGGCGGTGCTCGACGAGCTCGTCACCCTGCCGCGCACCGTCGTCGCCCTCGTGTCGGGCCGGTCGCTCGGTCATCTCCGCGAGATCGCCGAGCACACGGACGATTCGCCGATCTGGCTCGCGGGCTCGCACGGCGCGCAGTTCTGGGTTCCCGGCGTCGGCATCGAGGCGGCGCACGACGACACCGCCGACCTCGCGTTGCGCGATCGCCTGCAGGACGAGGTCGGTCGCCGCACGGCCGAGATGTCGGGCGTGTGGATGGAGCCGAAGGAGTACGGCTTCGGCGTGCACACCCGGACCGCGGATGCCGAGACCACGCGCGCCGCTCGCGCGCTGGCCGACGAGCTCGTCGCCACCGAGGCTCCCACGTGGCGCCGTCGCACCGGCTACGACATCCTCGAGTTCTCGTTCCGTCACGAGGGCAAGGACTCCGCGATCGCGCATCTGAGGGAGCGGGTGGATGCTTCGGCCGTGCTGTTCGCGGGCGACGACGTCACCGATGAGGACGCTCTGCGCTCCCTCGGGACCGGGGACCTCGGCATCCGTGTCGGTGGGGGAGAGACCGCCGCGACGCTGCGCGTCGACGACATCGCCGCGCTCGTCGGGGTCCTCGAAGGCGTGGCACGGTTGCGCCGAGCGCATACCGATTGATCAGGGATTCGACACTCGTGGCGCATCGGCGCGTCACGAGCGCGCAATAGACTGCGAGGATGCCCGCACCGCAGAATCCGAACACCGGCGAGTTCGATATCAAGCCCCGCAGTCGCGTCGTCACCGACGGCATCGAAGCCACCACGTCGCGCGGAATGCTCCGCGCGGTCGGCATGGGTGACGAGGACTGGGACAAGCCCCAGATCGGCATCGCGTCGAGCTGGAACGAGATCACCCCCTGCAACCTCAGCCTCGACCGTCTCGCGCAGGGCGCCAAGGAGGGCGTCCACGCCGGCGGCGGGTACCCGCTGCAGTTCGGCACCATCTCCGTCTCCGACGGCATCTCGATGGGCCACGAGGGCATGCACTTCTCGCTCGTGTCGCGCGAGGTCATCGCCGACAGCGTCGAGACCGTCATGATGGCCGAGCGCCTCGACGGCTCCGTGCTGCTGGCCGGCTGCGACAAGTCGATCCCCGGCATGCTCATGGCATCCGCTCGTCTCGACCTCTCGAGCGTCTTCCTCTACGCCGGATCTATCGCGCCGGGCTGGGTCAAGCTCTCCGACGGCACCGAGAAGGACGTCACGATCATCGACTCGTTCGAGGCCGTCGGTGCGTGCCTCGCGGGCAAGATGAGCGAGGCCGACCTCAAGCGCATCGAGTGCGCGATCGCCCCCGGCGAGGGGGCGTGCGGCGGCATGTACACCGCCAACACCATGGCGTCCGTCGCCGAGGCGCTCGGCCTGAGCCTCCCCGGCTCGGCCGCCCCGCCGTCGGCCGACCGCCGTCGCGACTACTTCGCCCACCGCTCGGGCGAGGCCGTCGTCAACCTTCTGCGCCAGGGCATCACCACGCGCGACATCCTGACCAAGGAGGCGTTCGAGAACGCCATCGCCCTCGCCATGGCGCTGGGTGGCTCCACCAACGTCGTCCTGCACCTGCTCGCGATCGCGAACGAGGCCGAGGTCGAGCTGAACCTGCACGACTTCAACCGCATCGGCGACCGCACCCCGCACGTCGCCGACATGAAGCCCTTCGGCCAGTACGTCATGAACGACGTCGACCGTCACGGCGGCATCCCGGTGATCATGAAGGCCATGCTCGACGAGGGCCTGCTGCACGGCGACGCGCTCACCGTCACGGGCAAGACCCTCGCCGAGAACCTCGCCGACCTGAACCCCGACCCGGTCGACGGCAAGGTCATCCACTCGTTCGACGACCCGATCCACGCCACCGGCGGCATCACGATCCTCCACGGCTCGATGGCGCCCGAGGGTGCGGTCGTGAAGTCGGCCGGCTTCGACGGCAACGTCTTCGAGGGTCCCGCCCGCGTGTTCGAGCGCGAGCGCGCCGCGATGGACGCCCTCGAGGCGGGCGACATCGCTGCCGGCGACGTCGTCGTCATCCGCTACGAGGGCCCCAAGGGTGGCCCCGGTATGCGCGAGATGCTCGCCATCACCGCCGCCATCAAGGGCGCGGGCCTCGGAAAAGATGTACTACTCTTGACGGACGGTCGATTCTCAGGCGGCACAACCGGCCTCTGCATCGGCCACATAGCTCCCGAAGCGGTGGACGCAGGTCCTATCGCCTTCGTGCGCGATGGTGATCTGATACGGGTCGATATCGCCGCTCGCAGTCTCGACTTGATCGTCGATGAGGCCGAGCTGAGTTCCCGCCGCGAAGGCTGGGAACCGCTTCCCCCGCGCTATACCCGTGGCGTTCTGGCCAAGTACTCCAAGCTCGTGCACTCCGCCGCGGAGGGCGCGGTCACGGGCTGACGGCCGTCCCCCTTCTCACCTTCTTACGGTTCTCGAGGTACTCCCATGTCCATCGATTCCCCTACGGCGGCCGTGCCCCGGCCGCCCGCCCGCACCGCTCCGGCGCCCGTGATGACGGGTGCTCAGGCGGTCGTCCGCTCGCTCGACCTGCTCGGCGTCACCGATGTGTTCGGTCTCCCGGGCGGGGCGATCATGCCCGTCTACGACCCGCTCATGGACGACGAGCACGTTCGCCACATCCTGGTCCGTCACGAGCAGGGCGCCGGCCACGCGGCTGAGGGTTACGCCGCGGCCTCGGGCAAGGTCGGTGTCGCGATCGCGACGTCCGGCCCGGGCGCCACCAACCTCGTCACCGCGATCGCCGACGCCTACATGGACTCGGTGCCGCTGGTGTGCATCACCGGACAGGTGTTCTCGACCCTCATGGGGACGGATGCCTTCCAGGAGGCCGACATCGTCGGCATCACGATGCCGATCACCAAGCACTCCTTCCTGGTCAAGACGGCAGACGAGATTCCGGGCGCCATCGCGGCGGCCTTCGAGATCGCCTCCACGGGCCGCCCCGGCCCGGTGCTCGTCGACATCACGAAGGACGCGCAGCAGGCGGAGGCTCCCTTCGTGTGGCCGCCGAAGATCGACCTGCCCGGCTACCGTCCCGTCACCAGGGCGCACGGCAAGCAGATCCAGGCCGCGGCCCAGCTGCTCGCGACCGCCAAGAAGCCTGTGCTGTACGTGGGCGGCGGAACGATCCGTTCGAGCGCGTCGGCCGAGCTGAAGGTGCTCGCCGAGGCGACCGGTGCCCCCGTGGTCACCACGCTCATGGCGCGCGGTGCCTTCCCCGACTCGCACGAGCAGCACCTCGGCATGCCCGGTATGCACGGCACCGTCCCCGCGGTGCTGGCGCTGCAGGAGAGCGACCTGATCGTCTCCCTCGGCGCGCGCTTCGACGACCGCGTGACCGGCAAGGCGGCGCTCTTCGCGCCCCACGCGCAGGTCGTGCACGTCGACATCGACCCCGCCGAGATCTCGAAGATCCGCACGGCCGACGTGCCGATCGTGGGCGACCTGAAAGAGGTGCTGGTCGACCTGGATGCCGCTTTCCGCGCCGCCGATGCCGAGCACCCGCACGATTACACGGAATGGTGGACCTACCTGAACGGCCTCCGCGAGGAGTTCCCGCTCGGCTACACGCCCACCACCGACGGTCTCCTGTCGCCGCAGCATGTGATCCAGCGCATCGGCGAGCTGACCGGACCCGAGGGTGTCTACGCCTCGGGCGTCGGCCAGCACCAGATGTGGGCCGCCCAGTTCATCAAGTACGAGCGGCCGAACGCGTGGCTGAACTCCGGCGGCGCCGGCACCATGGGCTATGCGGTTCCCGCGGCCATGGGGGCCAAGGTCGCTCAGCCCGATCGCGCCGTCTGGGCGATCGACGGCGACGGCTGCTTCCAGATGACCAATCAGGAGCTGGCGACCTGCGTCATCAACGACATCCCGATCAAGGTCGCGATCATCAACAACTCTTCGCTCGGCATGGTGCGCCAGTGGCAGACGCTGTTCTTCGACGGCCGCCACTCCAACACCGACCTGAACACGGGGCACGGCACGCGCCGCATCCCGGACTTCGTCAAGCTGGCGGAGGCCTACGGTTGCCTGGCGATCCGGGTCGAGAAGGAAGACGAGATCGACGCGGCGATCCAGCTCGCGCTGGACACGAACGATCGTCCCGTCGTGATCGACTTTGTCGTGAGCGCCGACGCGATGGTGTGGCCGATGGTGCCGCAGGGCGTCAGCAACAGCTATGTCCAGTACGCGCGCGACCACTCGCCCGCCTTCAACGAGCAGGAGGACTGAGATGTCTCGTCACGTGCTGAGCCTCCTCGTCGAGGACAAGCCCGGTCTGCTCACGCGCGTCGCCGGTCTCTTCGCGCGCCGCGGGTTCAACATCGAATCCCTCGCCGTGGGCGTGACCGAGGTGCCGGGTCTCTCGCGCATCACGGTCGTGGTCGACGTCGAAGGCCTGCCGCTCGAGCAGGTCACGAAGCAGCTCAACAAGCTGATCAACGTGATCAAGATCGTCGAGCTCGACCCCGCGGCATCCGTTCAGCGCGAACACGTCCTCGTGAAGGTGCGCGCCGACAACGCGACACGGTCGAACGTGCTCGAGGTCGTGAACCTCTTCCGCGCCTCGGTGGTCGATTACGCCCCGGATGCCATCGTGATCGAGATCACGGGTGACTCGGGCAAGGTCGCCGCCTTCCTCAAAGCCATCGAGCCGTTCGGCGTGAAAGAGCTCGCGCAGTCGGGTCTTCTCGCGGTCGGTCGCGGCGGCAAGAGCATCACCGAACGCGTCCTGCGCGGCTGAACCCCCGTCGGTCCCGGAGCCTGTCGAAGGGCCGACACCCCGAACCGCGTCGGTCCCTGAGCCTGTCGAAGGGCCCGACTCCCGAACTTCACTCGTCCACCAAACCCCCGGTCCCTTCGACAAGCTCAGGGACCTGAAACCAAGGAGAAAGTTCCATGGCAGAGATCTTCTACGACGACGACGCCGACCTCTCGATCATCCAGGGCAAGAAGGTCGCGATCGTCGGCTACGGCTCGCAGGGCCACGCGCACGCGCAGAACCTCCGCGACTCGGGCGTCGAGGTCGTCATCGCGCTCAAGGACGGCTCGAAGTCGGCCGCCAAGGCGCAGGAGGACGGCTTCGAGGTCAAGAACGTCGCCGACGCCGCCGAGTGGGCCGACCTGATCATGATCCTCGCGCCCGACCAGCACCAGCGCTCGATCTTCGCGGACTCCATCAAGGACAAGCTCACCGAGGGCAAGACGCTCGCCTTCGCGCACGGCTTCAACATCCGCTTCGGCTACATCGACGCCCCCGAGGGCGTCGACGTGATCCTCGTCGCCCCCAAGGCCCCCGGTCACACGGTGCGTCGCGAGTACGTCGCCGGCCGTGGCATCCCGGACATCATCGCCGTGGAGCGCGACGCCTCGGGCTCGGCCTGGGACACCGCGCTCTCGTACGCCAAGGCCATCGGCGGCACCCGTGCCGGCGTCATCAAGACGACCTTCACCGAAGAGACCGAGACCGACCTGTTCGGCGAGCAGGCCGTGCTCTGCGGTGGCATGAGCCACCTCGTGCAGGCCGGCTTCGAGACCCTCGTCGAGGCCGGCTACCAGCCGCAGATCGCGTACTTCGAGGTGCTGCACGAGCTCAAGCTCATCGTCGACCTCATGTGGGAGGGTGGCATCGCCAAGCAGCGCTGGTCGATCTCCGACACGGCCGAGTACGGCGACTACGTCTCGGGCCCGCGCGTCATCTCGTCCGACGTGAAGGAGAGCATGAAGGGGGTGCTCGCCGACATCCAGTCGGGTGCCTTCGCCGAGCGCTTCATCGCCGACCAGGACAACGGCGCCCCCGAGTTCCTCGAGCTGCGCGAGAAGGAGCAGGGTCACCCGATCGAGGCGACCGGTAAGGAGCTCCGCGGCCTCTTCGCCTGGAAGCAGCAGGACAGCGACTACACGGAGGGCAGCGCTGCGCGCTGACCTCCGCCGGAGGCTGCGTCATCCATAGCGATCGCCCAGGCGATCGCGGTGGGCTCGGCCGCGCGCTGAGTTCCTCTTCCCGAACGCCCCGGAACCCTGTGGTTCCGGGGCGTTCGCCGTTTCGGCGGGGCGCGCCCCGGTCGCGGGGGAGCGCCGCTACCGTGGAGACGTGAGCACACCGCGCGATGACGACGCCCTCTCGTGGGGCGGTGACGACGACCCGACCCTCGACGTCGGAGACAAGCGCGAGTCCGCGAGCCCCGGTGAGCCCGAACCGCTGATCCGGGAGCCTCGTCCGGAGCCGCTCGTCGCGTCCTCGCCCGAGCGCCCCGCGACCGTGGTGCCCGATGACGGCGGGGCGGCCGAGCCCGTGGCATCCGCTTCGTCCGAAGAAGTCCCGGATGCCGCGCCCGCGGCGCCCCTGGGCAACATCGGTCTCGTGGGCATCGGTGTGGTGGCCGCGACGTACCTGTTCTTCGCGCTCGGCTGGCTCGTCTCCGGACGCCAGCTGCAGAGCCTCGGCATCCCGATTCCGGACGTCACCGTCGTCGCGATGACCATCGGCGCGACACTCGCACCGCTCGTCTGGTTCGTCGCGGTGCTCGTGCTCACCCGCTCGTGGCGGACGTGGCAGCGTTTCCTGCTGCTCATCCTGGGGCTCGTGCTGCTCGTGCCCTGGCCGTTCCTGTCGATGGGGTCCCTCGCATGAGTGCCGTCACCCGTACGCGCCATCTCCCGACCTGGCTGATCGTCACGATCGCGGGGGTCTTCGGCCTGTTCTACGCCTACGTCGTGTGGAGCTCGGTCGCGCTCCTCGTGCTGCAGGTGAACGGCCCGCTCGGGCTCAACGGCCTCGGCTGGTTCGTCTACATCCTGCCCGTCGTCTTCCCGCTGATCGCCTTCGGCATCGCGTTCTCGATCGGGTGGCGGCGGAAGGCGGGGGAGTTCGCGATCGTGATGCTCGCCGGCCTCACCCTGTCCTCGGCCTTCTGGCTCGCGATCGTCGGGTACGGCACGACTTCGTACGGGCTGTACGGGTCGTAGGCGGCGGCGTGCGCGCCCCCGACGCGCGCCACCGGCCCGCACCCCGGCCGCCGCGCCGGACAGGGGCATCGGATCGGCGGGATCGTCACACGGTCCGGCATCCATCCGCCTCCGCGCTAGGCTGGCAGACGGCCCGCACGGGTCGCGCGCCCGGTTCGCGCCGGCGGTGTGCGACGGTGCGCGTCACCTCCCCAGCACCGTTTCGAAGGACGCATCCGTGACGAAGCCCGTCGTGCTCATCGCCGAAGAACTCTCTCCCGCCACGATCGACGCGCTCGGCCCCGACTTCGACGTGCGCAACGTCGATGGGACCGACCGCCCCGCGCTGCTCTCGGCTCTCGCCGACGCGCACGCGGTGCTGGTGCGCTCGGCCACCCAGATCGACGCCGAGGCCCTCGCGGCCGCCCCGTCGCTGAAGGTCGTCGCCCGCGCCGGCGTCGGACTCGACAACGTCGACATCAAGTCGGCCACGGCCGCGGGTGTCATGGTCGTGAACGCGCCGACCTCGAACATCATCTCGGCGGCCGAGCTCACGGTCGGGCACGTGCTGAGCCTCGCGCGCCGCATCCCCGCCGCCCACGCCTCGCTCGCGCAGGGCCTGTGGAAGCGCAGCTCCTTCACCGGCACCGAGCTGTTCGAGAAGACGATCGGCATCATCGGCCTCGGCCGCATCGGTGCCCTCATCGCCGCACGACTGCAGGGCTTCGACATGCGCGTGATCGCGTACGACCCGTACGTCACCGCGACGCGCGCGCAGCAGCTCGGCGTACAGCTCGTCTCGCTCGACGAACTGCTCGAGCAGAGCGACTTCGTCACGATCCACATGCCGAAGACGCCCGAGACCACCGGCATGATCGGCGCCGAACAGCTGCGCCGCATGAAGAAGACGGCTTACGTGATCAACGTCGCCCGCGGCGGACTCATCGACGAAGAGGCTCTCTTCGAGGCTCTCACCACCGGTGAGATCGCCGGCGCGGGCCTCGACGTCTTCTCCACCGAGCCCCCGGCCGAGGGCGGGCCGGCGCGTAAGCTCCTCGACCTGCCGAACGTCGTCGTCACCCCGCACCTGGGTGCCAGCACCGAGGAGGCGCAGGAGAAGGCGGGCGTCTCGGTCGCGCGTTCGGTGAAGCTCGCCCTCGAGGGAGACCTCGTTCCGGATGCCGTGAACGTCGCCGGTGGGGCCATCGACCCGTTCGTGCGCCCGGGTATCGCGCTCGTCGAGATGCTCGGCCAGTTCTTCAGCGGCCTCGCCGACAGCGCTCTGACCTCGCTCGACATCGAGGTGCGTGGTGAACTCGCCGCCTACGACGTCAGCGTCTACCGGCTCGCCGCGCTCAAGGGGTACTTCAGCCGCATCGTCAGCGAGAGCGTGTCGTACGTCAACGCGCCGCTGTTCGCCGAGCAGCGCGGTGTGGAGGCTCGCCTCGTCGTCGAGGCCGAGAGCCCGCTGTACCGCAACATCACGATCCTGCGCGGAACCCTCGCGGACGGCTCGAGCCTCACGGTCGCCGGCACGCTCGCCGGAACCCGCATGGTGCCGAAGGTCGTCGCCATCAACGGCTACGACATCGAGGTGCCGATCGAGCAGCACCACCTCGTCATGCGCTACGCCGACCGCCCCGGCATCGTCGCGATCTACGGCCAGAAGCTGGGTGAAGCCGGCATCAACATCGCGGGACTGCAGGTGGCTGCTCCGGATGCCACGGGTCGTGCGCTCTCGGTGCTCACGGTCGACTCGCCGGTGCCCGACGAGATCCTCGGCGCCATGCGCGAGGCCGTCGGGGCGGACCTGTTCCGCCAGATCGACATCGTCGAGGGCTGAGGCTCGAACGGTTCGGGGGAGGGGGTCGCCGCGGCGGCCCCCTCTTCCGCTTCTGCGGGCACACATCTCCGCTGGCCGGGGTGCGAGGGGCCGGTTCTTCTCGGGTGACGCCTCAGCTTCTGGGTGAGGATTCCCGGGTGGCTATCGTCCTCCGCGTCGTCTCCGCCGGTCTCGGCATCCTGTTCCTCGTTGCGGGGGTGGCGGACGTTCTGCGCCGAACCCCGTGGGGGATCCTCGGGGCGATCGGCGGGCTGCTCCTCCTGCTCGGGGTCGTGATGGACCTGCGGCGGGAGCGACGGGAGCGACGGCGCGACTGAGCTTTGCTCGCGGTGTGAACGGTGTGTGCGCTCAGGTCCGTCCATTCGTGCGCGTGAGCGCCTCCAGGGTGCTGGCGGCGAGCCATGAGGCTCGCTCATGCCGCGTACTGACGGGTGAGTTCCACGCTCCCTGCTCGGGTGATGCTGTTCGTGATTTTCTCGCCAAGACCCAGGCTTCTCGCTTCCGGTAGCCCCGTGATTCTGCAGAACTTGATCTGTGTCCACCGAACGGCGGACATCGGCTGCCTGCGAATGTCGCGCGCATGAACACTCGATACGTAACGAATGGACCTGCGTCGGCTTCGAGGGAATGCGCGCGCGCATCCCCTCTCGTCACCCGTCGGCGGTGGTGGTCCGCCTGGATAGCGATCTCGATTGTGACTGCCTCGCTCGTCCCCGCGACCGCAGCGTCCGCCCAATGGGGAGCGCCGGAACCTCAGAGGTATTGTTCCTCGTCGGTCGGGTGCTACGTGGATCCAGCCACGGGCCGAGCCGTTTACACCACGCTGGGCCCGACGCTCACGGCACGGGAGAGGGCGCTTCTGGGGCAGTGTCAGCTCCGGTTGGCGGGCAGCGGCGCCGGTCTCGCAGGCGGGATCGCAGGCAGAAACTGGCTGGCGGTTCTCGGAGCAGCGTTCAACGGGGGAGCCGCTTTGAGTGGTCCATGCAAAGATCTCTGGAACTCAACCGCTCGTTACAGGAGGAGCTGACCATGAGGGGCTCGCGCGGCGTCAACGTCCTGCTAATCGTTCTCGGGGTGGTCTTTGTTGTGGTCGGCGTCATCGGTCTTCCGACTCACGTTGTGAGTGCCTCCTTCGCGGGGGTAGGTGGTGTCCTCATGGTCACCGGCGGAGCGATCGCCTTGATCAAGAGCCGGAAATCGACCACCTGAAACGCACTCCCTAGAGCTCCCATTTCGCCCCGACGTCCGGTTCTCGTGCTCCCGGACGCCGGGGCGTTTGCGTGAGATCTTCGAGCCGAGCCGAGATATGCGTTCTTCAGGGTTCGACGCCGACAACGCGAGCGTCAGGTCGTCGCGGCGACGACGGCCTCGATGAGCTTGTCGAGATCCGCACCCTCGACCCGGGGGCTCGGGACGGCGTTCAGATCGAGCACGGCGTTGAAGTAGAGGCCGTCGCTGACCAGGAGGACGATCTGCAGGGCGGTCTCGTCGCGGGTGTGACCGCGCAGGCTCTCCTCCCACAGTTCTCGCACGTGCCGGAGCGACGCCGTCGCCGTGTCGTTGCCGTTCTGCGCCAAGCGGGAGACCGCGAGGATCGTGACATCGAGGGCGGAGCCGGTGTTCTGCGATGACCGGATGTGAGCTGCGACAGCACCCTCGGTGGAGCGCTCGATCTCGTCGATGTCTTCTTTCGCGAGCTTCTCGAGACGCTCGACGAGAGCGGCCTCGAGGGCGCTCTTCGAGTTGAAGTGGTACAGCAGCCCACCCTTGGAGACCCCCGCGGCTCGGGCCGTGGCGTCCATGGTGGCGGAGCGCTCTCCCTCGTCGACGAGGATGCGGGTGAAGGCGTCGAGGACGGCTTCGCGGGCGAGTGGGGGGCGGCTCATGACTCCTCGATCGTACTGGCGAGCGGTGTTTCCTGTCTGTTACTATACCGGCTGGACGGTTTAGAAACGGATTCCAAGAATGCTCACCTCGTCATTGCCCACGCAAGACATCGCCGTGACCCGCGCCGGGTGGCGCGGGTGGTTCGCGCTGGCCGTGCTCATGCTGCCCGTGCTCCTCGTGTCGGTCGACAACACGGTGCTGAGCTTCGCCCTGCCCGAGATCGCCCTCGACCTCCAGCCCTCGAGCATCGAGCAGCTGTGGATCATCGACGTCTATCCCTTGGTGCTCGCGGGGCTACTCGTCACGATGGGCACCCTGGGCGACCGCTTCGGCCGCAAACGCATGCTGCTGATCGGAGCGATCGGATTCGCCGCCGTGTCCGCGCTGTCCGCCTTTGCGCCGACGGCAGCCGCGCTCATCGCCGGCCGCGCGCTCATGGGCGTCTTCGGCGCGATGCTCATGCCGTCGACCCTGTCGCTGCTGCGCAGCATCTTCCGCGACCGCGACCAGCGGCGTTTCGCGATCGCGATCTGGGCGTCGGGTTTCTCCGCCGGCGCCGCCCTCGGCCCGATCGTGGGCGGGTTCCTTCTCGAGCACTTCTCGTGGGGATCGGTGTTCCTCATGGCTGTGCCGGTGCTCGTGCCTCTGCTGATCCTGGCCCCGTTCTTCGTCCCCGAGAGCCGCGACCCGGCGCCGGGTCGCTTCGACCCCCTCAGCGTGCTCCTGTCGCTCGCGACGATGGTGCCGATCGTCTACGGCATCAAGAAGCTCGCGGTCGACGGCCCGATGTCTCTCGCGCCGGTGCTGTTCGTCATCGGCATCGTCTTCGGCTGGCTGTTCGTCCGTCGGCAGCGTCGCCTCACCACCCCGATGCTGGACATGACCCTGTTCCAGCGCGGCACGTTCTCCGGCGCGATCCTCGTGAACCTGCTGAGCGTCGTCGGACTCGTCGGCTTCCTGTACTTCGTCGCGCAGCATCTCCAGCTCGTCGTCGGGCTCACCCCGATGGTCGCGGGCTTCGCCCTGCTGCCGGGACTCGCCCTCATGATCGTGTCGGGCCTCGCGGTGGTGCCGATCGCCGCCCGCTTTGCACCGCGAATCGTCGTGCCTGCCGCGCTCGCCTTCTCCGCGGTCGCGTACGTCCTCGTGGCCCTGTCCACGGCCGACCTCGTGCAACTCATCGTGGCCTTCGCACTTCTCGGCATCGGCATCGGCGCGGCCGAAACGGTATCGAACGAGCTCATTCTGTCGAGCGCGCCCTCCGCGAAGGCGGGCGCGGCCAGCGCTGTGTCCGAGACCGCGTACGAGGTGGGCGCCGTGCTCGGGACGGCCGTGCTCGGTGGCATCCTGGCCGCGTTCTACCGCGCTCAACTGGTGCTGCCGGCCGGGCTCCCGGATGCCGCCGCCTCCGCCGCGCGAGAGACGCTCGCCGGTGCGGTCGCCGTGTCGCACACCCTCGACGATGCCGCGCTGGCCGAGGCCCTGCGGGTCGCCGCGGCTCACGCGTTCGACTCCGGCGTGGTGGTGACGGCCCTGATCGGTGCCGGTCTCATCGTCATCGCGGGTGTGATCGCTGCCACTACCCTGGGAGGAACCCGCAGCACGTCGACGAAGTGACGTGCCCCGAGCTCTGAGGAGAGCGATGTCGCGTGTCGTGAAGCTGGCCGTCATCCCCGGTGACGGAATCGGTCCCGAGGTCGTCGCGGAGGCCGTCAAGGTCCTCGATGCCGTCACCGCCGACTCGGGCGTCGTCTTCGAGAAGACGCCCTTCTCCCTCGGTGCGGGGCGCTACCTCGAGACCGGCGACACGCTCACCGACGACGACCTCGCGGCGATCGCCGGGCACGACGCGATCCTGCTCGGCGCCGTCGGCGGAGTGCCCGGTGACCCGCGCCTCAAGAACGCGAACATCGAGCGCGGTCTGCTGCTGAAGCTCCGCTTCGAACTCGACCATTACGTCAATCTGCGCCCCTCGAAGCTGTATCCCGGCGCCTCAGGCCCGCTCGCCGACCCGGGCGACATCGACTTCGTCGTCGTCCGCGAGGGAACCGAGGGGCCGTACGTCGGCAACGGCGGGGCCATCCGACAGGGCACCCCGCACGAGGTCGCCAACGAGACCTCGGTCAACACGGCCTTCGGCGTCGAGCGCGTCGTCCGCTACGCCTTCGCCCTGGCGGAGCGGCGTCGCCACAAGTTGACGCTCGTGCACAAGACGAACGTGCTCGTGCACGCCGGGGGGATGTGGAAGCGGATCGTGGATGCCGTGGCATCCGAGTTCCCGGGGGTCGACGTAGACTACCTGCACGTCGACGCGACAACCATCTTCCTGGTCACGAACCCGGGCCGCTTCGACGTGATCGTCACCGACAACCTCTTCGGCGACATCTTGACCGACTTGGCCGGCGCCGTCACCGGAGGCATCGGCCTCGCCGCATCGGGCAACATCAACCCCGACGGCGCGTTCCCCTCGATGTTCGAGCCCGTCCACGGATCGGCGCCCGACATCGCGGGTACCCAGAAGGCCGACCCCACGGCCGCGATCCTCTCCGTCGCCCTCCTGCTCGACCACCTCGGGCTCACCGACGAAGCCGCCCGCGTCACCCACGCGGTCGAGACCGACATCGCGCACCGTGACGGCGTCCGCACCACTGCCCAGATCGGCGACGCCATCGCCGACCGCGTCCGGGCGTAACCTGGACCGATCGGCGAGCATCGCCCCCGGCACTCGACAAGCTTTGGACAACGAATGACCACCATCGACACCGATCCCGACACCGGCCTCGACCCGCTCGAGTTCGCGGTCACCCGCAACCTCGCGGCCAAGAGCGCCACTGATCGCGACGCGATCCTCGCCAACCCCGGCTTCGGGCAGAGCTTCACCGACCACATGGTCGACATCTGCTGGTCGGTCCGCGGCGGCTGGCACCGCCCGCGCGTCTCGCCCTACGGCCCCATCTCGCTCGATCCCGCCGCCGCGGTGCTGCACTACGGTCAGGAGATCTTCGAGGGCATCAAGGCGTACCGTCACGCCGACGGGTCGGTGCACACGTTCCGACCTGACCAGAACGGCCGACGCCTTCAGCGCTCGGCCCGCCGCCTCGCTCTGCCCGAGCTGCCGGTGCCCTACTTCCTGCAGTCGCTGCGCGAGCTGATCGCCGTCGACGGCGCCTGGGTGCCTTCGGGCGAGGACCAGAGCCTCTACCTGCGCCCGTTCATGTTCGCCAAGGAGGCCTTCCTCGGCGTTCGACCGGCGCACAAGGTCGCCTATTACCTCATCGCCAGCCCCGCCGGCGCCTACTTCAAGGGCGGCGTGCAGCCCGTCTCGATCTGGCTCAGCGAGGACTACTCCCGCGCAGGCAAGGGCGGCACGGGTGCGGCGAAGACCGGCGGCAACTACGCCGCGAGCCTGCTGCCCCAGTCCGAGGCGTACGAGAACGAGTGCGACCAGGTCGTCTTCCTCGACCAGGACCGCAACGTCGAAGAGCTCGGCGGCATGAACGTCGTGTTCGTCTACAAGGACGGCACGATCGTCACTCCGCAGTCGGACTCGATCCTCGAGGGCATCACCCGCGACTCGCTCCTGCAGCTCGCCCGTGACCGCGGTCACCACGTCGTGGGCCGCAACGTCTCTCTCGACGAGTGGCGCCAGGGAGTGGCATCCGGAGACATCGTCGAGGTGTTCGCGTGCGGCACGGCCGCCGTCGTCACCCCGATCGGCACCCTCAAGGGCCGCGATTTCATCGACGAGCAGCCCACCGGCACGCTCGCCCTCGAGCTGCGCGAAGAGCTCACGAACATCCAGTACGGCCGCGCCGAGGACAAGCACGGCTGGCTGTACCGTCTCGACGCGTAAGCGGCGGCGGCACACGAAGGGACCCCCGGGACACCGGGGGTCCCTTCGTGGTTTCCGGCGGCGCTGCCCCGATTCCGATAAACGCTGCTCGTGCGGAGAAACGCCCCGACACCGCGTTTCTCGCTCGGAACAGCGTTTATCGGCGCGCGCACAGGCCGCGAGCGGGCGGGAATCCGGATGCCTTGTCGGAGCCCGTGGATAGGCTGAAGAAGTGAAGATCGCTCGATTCAGCCACCAGGATGCCATTCGCTACGGGATCGTCGACGACGGCGAGCTCGTGGTCCTCGCCGGAGACCCGATGTTCGCCGGGTTCGATACGACGGGGGAGCGCGTGCCGCTCGCCGACGTCGCTCTTCTCGCCCCGGTGATTCCTCGCTCGAAGGTCGTCTGCATCGGCAAGAACTACCACGACCACGCGGCCGAGATGGGCGGTGCGGCCCCCGCCGAACCCCTGATGTTCCTCAAGCCGAACACCTCGGTGATCGGCCCCGGCGATGTGATCGTGCGTCCCACGAGCCTCAGCTCGCACACCGACTACGAGGGCGAGCTCGCCGTCGTCATCGGGCGTATCGCCAAGAACGTCCCCGCCGAGAAGGCGAGCGACTACATCTTCGGGTACACCGTCGCGAACGACGTGACCGCGCGCGACCTGCAGCGCAGCGACGGGCAGTGGTCTCGCGCCAAGGGCTTCGACACGTTCTGCCCCGTCGGCCCGGTGATCGAGACCGACCTCGACCTCGAGACCGCTGCCATCACCACGCGCGTCAACGGCGAGGTGCGTCAGCAGGGTCCCGTCTCCGACATGATCCACGGCATCGGCGCCCTGGTCGCGTACGCCTCCGCGGTGTTCACGCTGCTTCCGGGCGACCTGATCCTCACCGGCACCCCCGCGGGTGTCGGCCCCTTCGTCGCGGGCGACACGGTCGAGGTCGAGGTGAGCGGCATCGGGGTGCTGCGCAACGCCGTGCGCGATGCCTGACACCGCCGCGTCGGCGAGCATCGACCTCGTCGCCGCCCAGCGCCGGACGGTGCGGGTGCTGGCGGCGGGGCAGGTGCTCACCGGCGTGGCTTTCGGCGCGACTCTCTCGCTGGGTGCGCTGTTGGCAGCCGACCTGTCGGGTCAAGAAGCCCTGTCGGGTTTCGCGACCGCGGCGGTGACCCTCGGTGCGGCTCTCACCGCGATCCCGCTCGCGCGACTCGCCGCCCGCCGCGGGCGTCGGTTCGCGCTCACGACCGGCAACCTCGCCGCGCTGGCCGGGATCGTCGTCGTCATCACCGCGGCGGCGACGCGGACGTTCCCCCTGCTGCTCGCCGGGATCGCCCTCATCGGTGCAGGAAATGCCGGCACCCTGCAGTCCCGCTTCGCCGCGACCGATCTCGCGACGACCGCCCGCCGCGGCCGCGACCTTGCCACGGTCGTGTGGGCGACGACGGTCGGCGGTGTCGTCGGGCCGCTCCTGCTCGCGCCCGGCGAGCTCGTCGGGGCGAGCATCGGGATGCCGCGCCTCACGGGCGCGTACCTGTTCTCGTTCGCCGCGCAGGTGTGCGCCTTCGCCCTCTACGTGCTCGTGCTGCGCCCCGACCCGCTGCTGCTCGCACAGCGCCTCGATCGCGACAAGACGTCGTCCGCTGTCGCAGCGCCGGAGGTCGACCGCCCGCGGACCGCCCGCTTCGCGATGCTCGCGGTCGCCGCCTCCCACGTCACCATGGCGTCGGTCATGGCGATGACTCCGGTGCACCTGTCGCACATCGTGGCTCCGGATGCCGTCACGCTCGCCGTCGGCGTCACGATCGCCCTGCACGTGTTCGGCATGTACGGGCTCTCTCCCGTCTTCGGCATCCTCGCCGACCGCATCGGGCGTCTCGCGGTGATCCTGCTCGGGCAGGCGCTTCTCGCCGCGTCTCTGATCGTCGCTTCGCTGTTCTCCGCGTCGCAAGCGGGGGTCCTGGTCGCCCTGGTCCTCCTCGGCCTCGGCTGGAGCGCGGCGACGGTCGCGGGCTCCGCGCTGCTGACCGAGGCGACGCCGCTCGCGCTGCGGCCCCGACGTCAGGGGCGCAGCGACACGCTCATGACCGCGTGCGCGGCGGTCGGGTCGGTTCTCGCCGGGGTGATCCTCGGTCTCGTCGGATACGGCGGCCTCGCGCTCTGGGCGTTCGTGCCCGTCGCGCTGGTCTGCGCGGGAGCCGTCGTGGCTCGGAGGCGAGAGGCGTCTCAGATCGAATAGCTGAGGGCGGGCGCCGCGGCGGCGGGAGCGATCGTGCCGAGCGCGCGGAGCGCGCGGTCGACGTCTCCCTCGTCGTTGAAGACGTGGAAGGCCACGCGCGCCCGACCCGCGCGCCCCGACGCGGTGACGCCGCGCGCCGTGAGACGGGCGAGGGCGTCACCGGTGGCATCCGGCCACGTCACGATCGCCGAGGGGCGCTGGGGTTCCGGAAGACCGAGCCCGGCGCGGAACCGCGCGGCGAGGCCGGTGGTGTGAGCGTAGAGGTCGGTGATGTCGGCATCTGCGAACATCTCCAGCGCGGGTGCCGCACCGACGAAGGCCTGCCACGCGGGGGAGACGTCGAAGCGTCGGGCGTCGGGCGCGAGAGTGCCCCCGGTGCCGTAGCAGGACGACCACGGATCGTCACCCGAGTACCAGCCCGCGTGCACCGGGCGCAGAATCCTGGCGAACTCCGGCGTCACCGTGAGGAATCCGACCCCACGGGGGCAGCACAGCCACTTGTAGGCGTGGCAGACGGTCGCGTCGAACAGTGTCGCGTCGACCGGGAGCCAGCCTGCGGCCTGCGTGAGGTCGCAGAGCGTCCGCGCGCCGGCGCGTGCCGCCGCGGCGGCGATGCCCGCGGCATCCGCGACCTCTCCGGTGGCCGACTGCACGAGCGAGAACGCCACGAGCCAGGTGTCGGGGCAGATGGCGTCCGCCAGGTCGTCGAGAGGAACCGTGCGCAGCCGGACGCCGCGCGCGGCATGCGCGAACGGCGCGACGAGCGAGGCGAAGTCACCCTCCGGGCACAACACCTCCGCTCCGTCGGGCACCGAAGCGGCGATGAGCGACGTCATCACCGACGTCTGCGAACCGATGGCGACGTGGCTGACGGGGGAGTGCACCAGACGCGCGTACGCCGCGCGAGCGTCCTCGACGGCGCGGGACGCGGCGGCGACGTCGGGGCGACCGGATGCTGCGGAGTCGAGGTCGTCGCGCACGGCACGCACGGTGGCGCGCGAGGGGAGTCCGAGGGTGCAGGCGGCGAGGTAGTCGCGGCCGCCGGCGAAGCGGGAGGCGAGGCTGCTCATGGATCCAGGTTCCCAAGCCGCCCGGCATTGCACTAGATCAGGTGTTGCATGAGAAACATTCACTCTGCTTATGTTTCAGGATGACCGATTCCGACGACGACCTCGACGCCCACTCCCTCCGCGTGGTGAAGGCGATCGCCGACACCGGCTCGATCACGGCGGCTGCGCGCGCCCTGGGATACAGCCAGCCGGCGGTCAGCCAACAGTTGCGCCGGCTGGAGCGCCGAGCCGGCACCCCCATCGTCGAGCGCGTCGGCCGGGGCGTGCGCCTGACCGAGGCGGGGCGCGTGCTCGCCCGGCACGCGGCTGTCGTCACGACCGCTCTCGAAGCGGCGGCGGGAGATCTCGCCGAGCTCCGCGGCCTGCGGGCGGGGCGCGTGCGCATCGCGGCCTTCCCCTCGGCGTCGTCCACCGTCGTCCCGCGGGTGATCGCCGCCGTGACCGCGAGGCGCCCAGGAGTCTCGATCAGCTTCGTCGAGGCGGAGCCGCCCGAGGCGATCGTCGCGGTACGCGAGGACCGCGCCGATATCGCGCTCACCTACAGCTATCCCGGCGACCGGCGCGAGCTCGACCTCGCCGCGAACGGCCTGTCCGTACGCACCGTCGGGGGCGACGACACCGTCCTGGTGCTCCCCGTCGACCACCCGGCGGCGGAGGGTCCCATCGACCTCTCGAGGCTCGCGGGCGAGCGCTGGATCGCCGGATGCCCCCAGTGCCGGGGGCACCTTCTCGAGGCGTGTGCCCGCGCGGGGTTCGTGCCCGACATCGCCTTCGAGACCGACAACTACATCGCCGTCGAGAACCTCGTCGCGCAGGGCGTGGGGGTCGCGATCCTGCCGCGCATGGCCGTGGCATCCTTCCCGCTCCTCTCGGGAATCGCCGCACCCCGGCTTCCGGATGCCGAGGCCCGCACGCTGCACGTCGTGACCGCCCGCGGCGCCGAGCGCGTGCCGGCGGTCGGCGTCGCACTCGAGGTGGTGGACGAGGTGCTGGCCGAGTATCCGCATCCCACCGGTCGCGGGGGCGCCCGCCGGTAGGATCGAGGGGATGTCTGCCACGCCCGATCCCCGCACCACGACCGCCTCCGGCGCCGACGTTCGCGTCCGCTTCTGCCCGTCTCCGACGGGCCTGCCGCACGTGGGTCTCATCCGCACCGTCCTGTTCAACTGGGCCTATGCCCGGCACAACGGCGGCAAACTCGTCTTCCGCATCGAAGACACCGACGCCGCCCGCGACAGCGAGGAGAGCTACCAGCAGCTCCTCGACGCGCTGCGGTGGATGAACATCGACTGGGACGAGGGTGTCGAGGTCGGCGGGCCGCACGCGCCGTACCGGCAGTCGCAGCGGCACGAGCTGTACCGCGAGGTGCTCGACAAGCTCGTCGCCGCGGGGGCCGTGTACGAGAGCTACTCGACCGCCGAGGAGATCGACGCGCGCAACGAGGCGAACGGCCGCGCGAAGCAGCTCGGTTACGACAACTACGACCGCGACCTCACGGACGAGCAGAAGGCCGCCTTCCGCGCCGAGGGGCGTCAGCCCGCGTGGCGCCTGCGCGTGCCCGACCACGACCTGAGCTACGTCGACCTCATCCGCGGTGAGGTCACCTTCCCGGCCGGCTCGTTCCCCGACTTCGTGCTCGTTCGCGCCGGGGGAGTGCCGCTCTACCCGTTCGTGAACCCGGTCGACGACGCCCTCATGGGCATCACCCACGTCATCCGCGGCGAAGACCTCATGCCCTCGACGGCCCGGCAGCTCGCGCTGTACTCCGCCCTGGTGGATGCCGGGGTGACGACGTTCATCCCGCGCTTCGGCCACATGCCGCTGGTGCTGGGCGAGACGGGCAACAAGAAGCTCTCGAAGCGCGACCCGCAGGCCGACCTCTTCCTGCAGCGTGAGAAGGGCTTCATCCACGAGGGCCTCCTCAACTACCTCTCGCTGCTCGGCTGGTCGCTCGCGAGCGATCGCGACGTCTTCTCGCTCGACGAGATGATCGCCGCGTTCGACATCGCCGACGTGAACCCCAATCCGGCCCGCTTCGATCAGAAGAAGGCCGAGGCGATCAACGGCGACCACATCCGGATGCTGGATGCCGACGACTTCGCCGCGCGGATCGTTCCGTACCTCGCGGGTGCGGGGTACATCGCCGAGGAGCCGTCGCCGGAACACCGGGAGATCATCGCCGCGGCAGCGCCCCTCGTGCAGGAGCGCGTGCAACTGCTGGGCGAGGTCCCGGGCATGCTCGGGTTCCTCTTCGTCTCCGAGGTCGACTACGCCGAAGATGCGCTGAAGGGCCTCCCCGCCAACGCGGACGAGGTGCTCGTGGCATCCGTCGGCGCTCTCGAGCTCGTGCCCGACGCGGAGTTCACCGCCGCCGCCGTGCAGGAGGCACTCTCGAAGGCCCTGGTCGAGGAGCTCGGGCTGAAGCCCCGCGTCGCCTACGGCCCGCCCCGTGTCGCCCTCACGGGTCGGCGCGTCTCGCCTCCGCTGTTCGAGTCGATGGAGCTTCTCGGCAAGGCGGAGACGCTGCGGCGCCTCGACGCCCTCGTGCGGCACCTGGGCTGAGCGTCGCGCGCGTCGCGCGGAGCGCGCCCGCTGCGCGGAGCGCACGACCTCGCAGAACCGCGCGGACCTCGCAGAATCCCCGGCGGATCCTGCGAGGTTCGCGCGTTTCTGCGTGGTTCGCGGCAGCGCGGTCGTGCCGCGCGACGCGCGCGGGCCGACTCCGGTTTGGTGAAGGGCCGCGCGTCACGTAAGCTTGATCCTCGGCACGAGTTACGGCTCACCGCCTTGGGGTATGGTGTAATTGGCAACACGGCGGTTTCTGGTTCCGTTGTTCTTGGTTCGAGTCCAGGTACCCCAGCAAAACGAAAAGCCCCGGTCAGCGCACAATGCGTGAGAACCGGGGCTTTTGCTTTGCCGTCGCGTCTGGTGCCTGTCCGAAGACGCTGGTAGGCAGGACGTATGACCACGACCTCGACACCGCCGCGCCGCCCGTCGCCGGGTGCACGTCGTGCGCGCCGGGAGCGCCTGGCCACCTGGATCACGATCTCGGTCGTCCTCGTCATCTGCGGAGCCGCCGGCCTCGGGGCGTACGCGATGTCGCACTCGTGGTGGGTCGAGGCGGCGCCGGCTCCCGCGGCCGACCAGCAGCTCACGGACGGGCAGTCGCGCTTCGACCGCGCGGGCCTCGACTTCCTCAACCGCCAGCGCCTCGCCACCGTCGATGTCGTGGCCCCCGCTCCCGCGAGTGAACTCGGTCTTCCTTCGGACGGCGACACCCCGATCGAGACCCTCGTCCCTCTGACCGTGGACGTGCGCGGCGCCGAGGGTGTGCTGTCGTTCCCGGGCGTCTCATCCTTCGCCCTCACCACGTCGGGGGATCGGCTCGCGACCCTGACCGTGACGCCGGCCGCGAGCGGCACGTGGATCACGATCCGCGCTGACCTCGAGAAGCGGGCGACGGAGTGGGGCTGGTCGACGGCGGACCTCGAGGATCTCGAGCGCAAAGTCGGTGAGGCGGGCCGTCAGGAGGGTGTCGCGCAGACGATGAGCCTGCCCGAGGCATCCGTCGACGGGATGACCGTGAGCGCGGACGTCACCGTCGACGCGGCGGGAGGGATCGCGCTGCAGTACGTCTTCGCGCGCTGATTCGGGGTCTCGGAGCTCGCGCCCGATCGGCGCGCGACAATAGGTGCATGGGACTCTTCATGCAGCGTCCGGAGGAACCGAGTGAATGGGCGGGACTCCCCGGCGAGCCCCTCCGGCCCCGGAGCCCGGCCGAGGTGCTCCCCGACGACGGGCCCGTGGATGCCGCTTCGGCCGGTCTTCTGGGAGTGGGGGACGTCCCCCTTTCGTCGATCTCGGTGCCGCTCGAGGTGGTGCATCCCCGCGAGAGCGACGTGTCGCCCGCTCCGGATGCCGACGAGGACTGACGGGCGCTCGGCACAAGCGCCCGCATCCGCTCGCCGCGGGTGAGCCGGTTCGGACGGGAAGGCGCGCGCGACTTAGGGTGAAGCAGTGCGCGTTCGTCCCTTTGCCACCCTTCTGGTGCTTCTGGGTGCGGCGCTCACCGCCTGTGCGTCGCCCTCGATGACCCCGACCCTCTCCCCGTCGCCTTCGCTCGCGCCGAGTGCGAGCGTCAGTTCGCCGGCGCCCGAGGCCGCCTCCTCTTCCGGGTGCGGTGCGACGCCGCCGGCCCCCGTCGGCGCGACGACCGCCGGTTCGATCACCGTCGACGGACAGAGCCGCACGTACCTCCTGCACATCCCCGGCGGCTACGACGCCACGAAGCCGACCCCCGTCATCCTCGCGTTCCACGGTCACGGGATGTCGCAGGGGGCTCTCGAGGGCTTCAGCGACCTCGAAGTCAGCGGGTCCCTTGTCGTCTACCCCAAGGCGGTGGGGAGCTCGCCCAAAGACGGGTGGCAGGGTGCGCCCTACGCGTCGGGCGCAGACGACGTGGCGTTCGTCTCCGCACTCATCGACACCCTCTCCGGTCGCTACTGCGTCGACACCGATCGAGTATCGGCGGTGGGGATCTCGAACGGCGGCGGATTCGTCGCCCTGTTGTCGTGCGCCCTCCCGCACCGCATCGCGGCCTTCGCCGTGGTCGCCGGAGCGATCTACCCCGCCTTCAATCCGGGATGCCCGACGGCCGAACCCGTCCCCCTGATCGAGTTCCACGGCACGGCCGATCCCATCACCACGTTCGAGGGTGGGGATCGCAACGGGACGCCCCTGGCATCCGTCCCGACATGGCTGGCGCGGGAGTCGCAGCGAAACGGCTGCGCCGCGACGCCGACGCGGACGAAGCTCGGCACCGACGTCGACCAGGACACCTGGACCGGATGCCAGGGGCGCGGTGCCCTGATCGCCTACCGCATCAACGGCGGAGGCCACACGTGGCCCGGCGCGGTCGCTGCGAGCGGGCCCGGCGTCACGACACAGACCATCTCGGCGACGTCTCTCGTCCTCGCCTTCTTCGCGGACCACCCGCGGCGGTGACGGCGGCTCCTCCGGGAGCAAGCGCCCGTCGCGTCCGCGGATTCAGGAACGAGCGGGGTAGCATCCGGGACAACAGCGCCGGGGCGGCCCCGGCCGGGGAGGTCTGACGTGAAGCGTTCGTCGTTCATCGTGGCAGGGGCTCTTGCGGCCGCTCTCCTCCTCGCCGGCTGCTCACCCGCCGCCGACTCGTCGTCCTCCGGCGGAGCGGACATCGGCTCGTCCTCGTCGGCGGTGAAGCCCGGGGCGTCGGCGAGCGCGCAGGCGCTTCCGCCGACGCTCGTGTCGCCGGGCGATCTCGACGGGCGGGACGTGACGGTCATCGTCGGGACCTCGCTCGTGATCGCCGCGCCCGACGGCACGGACGCCGAATGGACGGGGACGACCGCCGACCGCACCATCGCCGAGTTCTCGGCGGGCGGGGCCTCGGAGGGAGCGACGTTCCATCCCGGCTACATCGCGCGGGCGACGGGCACCACGGATGCCACCCTGACGGGACCGGACGGGAAGAACATCTCCTTCCGCATCTCCGTCGTGGCTCCCTAGCGGGCTCGCGCCGCGCCCGGCCTGTGACGATCGTGTTACGTCCGGGAATGGTCGCGAAAAAGTATGAAAAATTCCTTCATATCGTGCTTCACTGTACGCATCTCATCCGTACACCCAGAGGCCCTTATGAAGAAACCTTGGATCACCGCCGGCGCGGCTCTCGCTGCCGTCGTGCTCGTCGGCAGCGTTGCCGGCACCGTCGCCGTCGCGCAGAGCGGTTCTCCCGCTCCCGCAGACCCGAACTCGAACGCCGCGGTCGCGGCATCCGTCGCCGATCTGGATCGTTCCGGCTCGTTCTCGCTCGCCGAGACGGAGGCGACCGCCGCGATCGATGACAGCCGTGTCATCGCCGCCGCCCCCGAGGCCGACACCCGGGTGCCGGTGACGCTCGACGTGTCGAGCATCGAGCAGTACTGGCTGTGGGCCGGCGGCGTGAGCGTGACCGCGCACGGCCTCACGCCCGGGGCCGAGGTCGAGATCGGGATCGTCTTCGCCTCCGGCACGACGTTTCACTGGGCGCCCGTCACGGCCGACGCCGACGGGAACGTCGTCACCCAGGTGCGCACGCTCGACGTCGACCCCGAGAACACGCGGCCCGAAGCAGGACTCGCGCAGATCACCGTCACCTCGTCGGCGGGGGAGGCGGGCTCGGCGCTCCTGCGTGTCACCGCCACCACCGATGCCCTGACGGTGTCGACCGACCCCGTGACCATCAGTCAAGACGCCTTCCTCGACGCACCCGTCACGATCCACGCCGGCGGCTTCACCCCGATGACGAAGGTGTTCTTCAACCTCGGTATGCCCGATACGACCATGGTCGGCGTCGGCGAGAACGAGGGGCTCCACTCCGACGAGAACGGCGACTTCTCGTACTCGCTGCAGATGAACTCGGTCAACGCGCAGGTGGGCACGTGGCTGGTGAGCCTGATCTCGGCGGACGAGGGTCAGAGCGGATCCGCGACGTTCCAGGTGACCGCCGGCGCGGAGCGCGTCGCGGACAAGAAGGTCACTCCCGCAAGCTCCGAGATCTCCGTCGCCGATTTCGTCGCCGAGCCGGGCATGCGCTTCACGCTCGACGGGTTCCTCGCCTTCGACACGTACGAGCTGCTCCTGACCACCTCTCGCGGGTACACGGCGTCGCTCGGCATCTCGCGCACCAACGGCGAGGGGCACCACAGCAACGCGATCACGAGCCCCGAAGGCATCCCCGAGGGCGTCTACACCGTGACGGCGCGATCGACCACGACGGGTGACTACGCTTCCGGCACGTTCCGCGTGACGGGGAACCCGACGGCTCCGGCATCCGAGATCTCCCTCTCGACCGGCACGGTGAGCGCGGATGCTCTCGCCGACCCGTCGGCGGGTGTCGTCGTCCGCGGGCGGGACATCACCCCGGACACGTCGTTCCGCGTGTCGCTGCGCAACGCCGCGTGGGAGCGTCAGCCCCTGCTCGTCGGCGCGGACGCCTACGTGAACGTGGGCGCGGATGGGGTGCTCTCCCTGCCGCTGGTCACGCTGCAGACCCTCGCCGCCGGAACCTACACCGTGTGGATCGAAGGCGGCGGGGGAGCGGCGGCATACAACGCCCACCTTCCGCTCGAGGTGACGGCGGCCCCGGCCGCGGCCCCCGAGGCCTCGCCCACGCCGGAGACGCGTCTCGCCCCCGTCGAGCAGGCGCCCGTCGCTCCGCAGCCTTCGCCGGTCGCGCCCGAGACACCGGCTCCGGCCCCGTCGCCGAGTGCGTCGCCGACTCCCACCCCCGACCCGTTCGAGGACTTCGCGCCGGACCCGGCGATGCCCGTCCCGACCGTCCCGACCCGCTGAATACAGGAACCCATGATCACTCCACATTCGGCGCGCTCGCGCGCCTGCGCCCTGGTCGGAACCGGCCTCCTCGCGACCACGCTGTCGCTCGGTGCCGCTCTGCCCGCCGGGGCCGCCCCCGCCGGTCTCGATGAGATCGCCCTCGCCCCCGCCGGCCCCGGCAGCGGGACGCCGTTGCCCGACTCCGTCCTGTCCGCCGTGGGGAAGGTCGACGTCTTCGTCCAGACGCGCGGCGACAGCGCCCTCGGCGTGAGCAGTGCGCGCCGGGCGCAGGGCGCGCCGGAAGACGCGGCGACCGCGGCCGCGGCGGAGACCGCCGCGCGCAACGCCGAGGTCACCGAGCGCGTCTCCGACGCTCTCGGACAGATCGATCCGGATGCCACGGTGCTCTACACCTCGACCTACTCGGTGCCCGGGATCGCCGTGAGCGCCGACGCAGACACGCTTCGCCAGCTCGCCGAGCGCTCGGATGTCGAGAAGGTCTCGCGCATCGTGTCGCAGTCGATCGAGCTTCCGGCCGCGGACGGAGCGACGCCGTCGAACGCGGCCTCCGACGCCCTCACCCGCGCGGTCAACGCGTGGCAGCAGGCCGGTCGTACCGGGAAGGACGTGACGGTCGCCGTCGTGGACACGGGGGTGGACTACACCCACGCCGACTTCGGCGGACCCGGCACCACGGAGGCGTACCAGCAGGCCTTGGCCTCGACCGACGCGCCCGACGCGAGCTGGTTCGACGCCGCCAAGTACCTCGGCGGCTGGGACTTCGCCGGCCCCTCGTACAACGGTGCGAACGGCACCCCGGCGTACGACCCGATCCCGCGCCCGGACGCCAACCCGATCGACGGCCCGGGCGGAAACCACGGCACGCACGTCGCCGGCACCGCCGTCGGACTCGGCGTCGACAAGGACTCCCGGACGTTCCGGGGCGACTACACGACGCTGTCGTCGGAGAGCGTCCGCTCGCAGTTCTCGATCGGCCCCGGTTCCGCCCCGGAAGCCGGTCTCGTCGCGCTGAAGGTGTTCGGCGACAACGGCGGCAGCACCTCTCTCACCGGGGCGGCGCTGGAGTGGATCGCGGAGAAGGTGGCATCCGGAACCTCCATCGATGTCGTCAACCTCTCGCTGGGCACGAACTACGGCGCGATCGACGACCCCGACAACGCCAAGCTCCAGGTGCTCGTCGACGCGGGAGTGCTCCCGGTGGTCGCGGCCGGCAACTCCGGCGACGTCACCGACATCGCGGGCAGCCCCGGCACCACGATGGGCGCGCTGACCGTCGCCGCGTCGTCGAGCGGACACGGCCTCGCGGACGCGGCGTTGGCCACGGTCGGTGATCCCGCGCAGAACGCCGCCGAGAAGATCAAGGTCCAGTACTCGCAGGAGTACGGCTGGGACTTCGACGTCGCCCGCAACGTCGTCGCCCTGTCGGACACCACCAACGCGGACGGCTGCAAGCCGTTCAGCGCCGCGGACCGCCCGCGCGTCGCCGGCAAGATCGTCTGGCTCGAGTGGGACGACGCGGACGTCGCGTGCGGTTCGGCGACGCGGTTCGACAACGCCGACGACGCGGGTGCCGTGGGGGTCGTGCTGACCAGCCAGGCCAACTCCTTCGAGAACGGCATCGCGGGGAACTCCGCGATTCCCGGCGCCCAGCTCACCGGTGACTCCACGAACGCCCTCCGCCCCGCGATGGAGGAGGGACGTCTCGTGATCGAGATGCGCTCGGACCTGCGTCGCACCATCGAGGTGTTCGACTCCTCGCGGGTGGACACCGCGGCATCCTTCACGTCCCGGGGAACGCACGGGTCGATCGACAACGTGCTCAAGCCCGACGTGTCGGCGCCCGGAGTCTCGGTCGTCTCGGCCGGGAACGGCAGCGGGACCGGGCTCGAGGTGCTCAGCGGCACCTCGATGGCGGCCCCGCACGCCGCAGGCGTCGCCGCCCTCGTCGTCCAGGCGCACCCGGACTGGTCGGCCGAGCGCGTCAAGCAGAAGGTCATGAACACGGCCGCGCACGACATCGTCACCGCGGGGGAGAACCCGATCGCCTACGGCCCCGCTCGCGTGGGCGTCGGTCGCGTCGATGCGCTGGCCGCCGTCGAGGGCGACATCGACCTGCGATCGGTCGAGAACGGCGACCTGATCAGTGCGTCGTTCGGCGTGATCGACGTCGGCACCGAACCCGTCGTGCAGACGCGCACGGTCTCGGTCGGCAACGACGGGACGGATGCCGCCACCCTCGACCTGCGGTACTCGCCGCGCACGGAGACGCCCGGCGTCGCCTACGAGGTCAGCCCCGCGAACGTCACGGTTCCCGCCGGGGGAAGCGTCGACGTGACGCTCACTCTGCGGATCGAGGACCCGGCGGCTCTGCGTCGCACGCTCGACCCGACCATGGAATCGCAGACCGGGGGAGCGCCGCGGCAGTACCTCGCCGACGCCTCGGGAGTGCTCGAGGCCACCGGCCCCGCGGGCACCTATCCCGTGCGTCTCGCCGTGTACTCGGCTCCGCGGCCGTACTCCGAGACGCATGCCGAGGGACTCGCGTTCGACGGCACGGGCGGCACGCTCACGATCGACGGGCGCGGGCTCGACCAGGGCGAGGGGAGCGAGCGGTACCGCTCGATGATGGTGCCGCTCATCCTCGGAGCGACCGACCCCGACGACACCTTCCCGGACACGTCGGCGCAGCACACGCTGGAGAGCGCCGACATCCTCGCGGTGGGTGCCTCGTCGACCGCGTCGCTGCTGGACGATCCGACCGAGGGCGTGCTGACGTTCGGACTGCAGATGGACGGCGAATGGGCGCGGATGTCGCCCCTGACCTGGCCTATGGTGCAGCTCGACGTCAACGGTGACACCCGTGCCGACTTCATCGTGCAGGTGCAGCCCGGCGACGCCGGGGACGTGCCCGTGGCGATGACGATCGACGCCGTGACCGGTGACCTGATCGAGGAACGGCCCGTGAACGGCGTGTTCGGCGACCAGGGGACGAACGTGTTCGACAACACCGTCCTGACGATGTCGACCTCGCTGAAAGCGCTCGGCTACACGACCGGGACCACGCAGACGACGGTGCGCTACCTCGCGCAGACCCGCTCGTACTACAACCCCGCGTTCGACGGCGGGTACCAGAGCGCGCTCGTGGATCAGACGGATGCCGCCACCATCGACGCCTACGCTCCGGCGCTGTCGTTCGGTGAGAGCGGGACCGCGATGTTCGCGGACGCGGCGGGATCGGTTCCCGTGACCCGTGCGGGGGACGCGGCGCCCCAGGTGCTTGTGCTGCACCTGCACGGCGAGGGCGACGCCCGCGCCGAGATCGTCACCCCGACGATCGCCGGGGGACCGACACCGACGCCGACCGACCCGGCCCCGAGCCCGTCGGCGTCGAACCCGGACGGCGGAGGCTCCACCCCGCCGGGTGCCTCGCCGAAGCCCCAGGCTCTCGCCTCGACCGGACTGGACGGGGTCGCGCTCGTGTGGCTCGGCGCCGGTGCGGCCGCCGCGCTGGTCGCGGGAGCGGCCCTCGTGTGGCGTCGCCGCCAGCGGTCCTGAGCACGGCCACGGCGGGCGTCGCGCGTCCCTCGGGGTGCGCGGCGTCCGCCGACGCGGCAGACTGGGACGTCATGTCCGGTCAGACGCTCGTCATCTCCGATCCCCGCGCGGTTCGCGCCATGGCGAACCCCCTGCGCATGGTCGTGGTCGACGAGCTGTACCGACGTCAGGGCCCGGCGACGGCCACCGAACTCGCCGAGCTCGTCGGTCTCACGCCGAGCGCGATGAGCTACCACCTGCGTGCCGCGGAATCCACGGGGCTCATCCGGCGCGGCGAGTCCACGGATGGGCGCGAGCGCCCCTGGCTGCCGGCCGCACCGAGCTATTCGCTGGTCGCGAGCGTCGAGTCCGACGCCGTCCAGCGCATGGTGCTGATCGATTCGCGCCTGACGCCGATGCGTCAGCGCATGGAAGAACTTCTGGCCGCGCGTTCGGTGCGAGCTCCGGATGCCGACATCGTCTACATGGTGCTGCGGACCGGGCAGCTGCTGCTCAGCGCCGAGGAGGTCGGGCAGCTCCAGGACCGTGTGATGGACGTCTTCGACGAGTTCGAAGCCCTCAGCGCTGACCGCACCGAGGAAGGCGACTTCCGTCGCGGACGCTACATGTGGTCCATCGTCCCCGAGAAGGTACAGCCCGAGGACTGAATCCCCGGGCGCCGCGAGTGCGCCCGATTCCGGATGCCGGGAGTCGACCGAGCGCGACCGTGCAGCGCCCGGGCTCGGCATCCGGCGTGCCGGAAAGCCATGTGGCATTTCTGTTGCTGTGTGTGGGTTCGTGTTGTATCGTGTGGGAATCCTCGAAGGAGATCCCCGTGTACGCAATGGAGCGCCAACAGCTCATCGAGCGCGAACTGCGCGAGGTCGGACGCGTGAGCGTCGTCGACCTGGCCCGTCGTTTCGACGTGACCACGGAAACCGTCCGTCGCGACCTCGACCGTCTCGAGTCGACCGGTTCGCTCCGCCGCGTCCACGGCGGCGCCGTCGGTGTCGACCGGGCCAGCACGGCCGAGTCGACGCTCACCGAGCGCCGCGAACGCCAGGGCGACGCGAAGCGCGCGATCGCCGCCGCGGCCGCCGCGGTGCTGGGTTCCACCTTCCGCGGTTCGGTCTTCGTCGACGCGGGAACGACCGCCGCCGCCGTCGCCGCCGCCCTTCCGAGCGCGCTGAGCGCGAGCACGGGCGTCGAGGTCGTCACGCACTCGCTCGAGGCGGCGCATCTGCTCGCGGGGGAGGAGCGTCTCTCGCTCACCACGATCGGCGGGCGCGTGCGCGGGGTCACCGCCGCCGCGGTCGGGGCGCACACGGTGCGTGCGATCGGGCAGCTCCGTCCCGACATCGCCTTCGTCGGAACGAACGGTCTTAGCGCGGGTTTCGGGTTGAGCACCCCCGATCCCGAGGAAGCCGCCGTCAAGACGGCCATCATCCAGTCCGCGCGCCGGGTCGTCCTGGTCGCCGACGCGGCCAAATTCGGAGAGGAACTGCTCGTGAGCTTCGCCCGTCTCGATGAGATCGACGTCCTCGTCACGGACGCGTCGCCCGCCGCGCCCCTGGCGGACGCCCTCGCCGACGCCGACGTGGAGGTGCGTGTCGCATGATCGTCACCCTGACCGCCAACCCCTCCGCCGATCGTGCCGTCGTGCTCGCGGAGGCACTCGCCCCGGGCGAGGTGCAGCGCGCCCTCTCGTCACGCGAGGACGCCGGAGGAAAGGGTGTCAACGTGGCCCGCGTCGTCACGGCGGCGGGTGCCCCGGCTCGGGCCGTCGTGCCGGTCAACGGCCACGACCCGTACCGGATGCTGCTCGAAGACACCGGGATCGCCCTTGAGACCGTCGAGGTGGCGGGCCGCGCGCGAGCGAACCTCACCATCACCGATCCGTCGGGCGAGACCACCAAGCTCAACCTCCCCGGCGCCGAGCTCTCGGCGGCCGAGGCCGCGTCGCTCGTCGCGGGCGTCGTCGCTGCCGCCGAGGGGGCGACCTGGCTCGTTCTCGCGGGATCCCTGCCCCCCGGTGTGCCGGCGTCGTTCTACGCCGACCTCATCGCCGCCGTGCGCGAGCGATGGGGGAGCGCCTCCCCGCGCATCGCGGTCGACGCCTCGGGCCCCGCTCTCGCGGCCGTGGTCGAGACCGCCCACCCCGACCTCATCAAGCCCAATCACGAAGAGCTCGCCGAGTTGGTCGGCGAAGACGCGGCCACCGACACGGACGTTCTCGTCGAGGCCGCGCGGCGGGCGCGGACGCTCGTGCCCGAGCGCGCGGCATCCGCGCTCGTCACGCTCGGAGCCGACGGAGCCCTGCTCTTCTCAGCCGACGGCGCCTGGCGCGGACGCGCCCCGAAGATCCAGGTCGCCAGCACGGTCGGGGCGGGCGACAGCTCGCTCGCCGGCTACCTGCTGGCCGACCTCGAGGGGGCCACGGCCCCCGACCGTCTCGCCCGCAGCATCGCTTACGGCGCCGCGGCCGCGACGCTGCCCGGCACCCAGGCCCCGACACCGGCGGATCTGCCCGCAGGTCCCATCGCGGTCTCCGACTTCTCCACCCCCATCGCAACATCCTGACCACGGAGGTCACTGACAATGTCCGACATCATCACTCCGGAGCTCGTCACTCTCGACGCGCCCCTGGGCACCGACAAGCAGTCGGTGATCCGAGCCCTCGCCGAGCGCGTCGTCGCGCAGGGTCGCGCGACCAGCGCGCAGGAGCTGTTCGACGACGCCTGGGCCCGCGAGCAGAAGGACGAGACCGGCCTGCCCGGCGGCATCGGCATCCCGCACGCGCGCAGCGCGTCGGTCACCGAGCCGACTCTCGCATTCGCCCGCCTGAAGCCCGGCGTCGACTTCGGCGCCCCGGACGGCCCCGCCGACATCGTGTTCCTCATCGCCGCGCCCGCCGGCGCCGACGAGGCGCACCTCGCGGTGCTGTCGCAGCTGGCCCGCAGCCTCATGAACGACCAGTTCATGTCGGGCCTGCGCGCCGCGCAGACCCCCGCGGATGCGGTGCGCATCATCACGGATGCCGTGAACCCGGCGCCCGCGGCCGCTCCGGCCGAGACGTCCGCGGCGCCGGCCGCCGCCACGCGCGCCGAGGCCCGCAACGCGACCGCGCCGAAGACCAAGAAGATCGTCGCCGTCACCGCGTGTGCCACCGGCATCGCCCACACCTTCATGGCCGCCGACGCGCTCACGGCTGCGGGCGCCGAGACGGACGGCGTCGAGCTGGTCGTCGAGCCCCAGGGATCGAGCGGCTACAAGGCGCTTCCGCAGAGCGTGATCGACGACGCCGACGCCGTGATCTTCGCGGTCGACGTCGACGTCCGCGAGCCCCAGCGTTTCGCCGGCAAGCCCGTGGTCCGCGCGGGGGTCAAGCGCGGCATCGAGCAGCCGAAGCAGCTCATCGCCGAGGCCCTCGCCGCCAGTGAGAACCCCAACGCGGCACGCGTGCAGGGCGGTGCCGCCGCGGCATCCGCGTCCGACGCCCCCGTCGCGCAGCAGTCGGTGGGTCGCCGCATCCAGCGTTGGCTGCTCACCGGTGTCAGCTACATGATCCCGTTCGTCGCCGGTGGCGGTCTGCTCATCGCCCTCGGCTTCCTCCTCGGCGGCTACCAGGTCACCAAGGACGCGGCGAACGTCATCATCCAGAACTCGCTGTGGGACCTCCCCACCGAGAACATCACCTCGCCGCTCGGGCCGATCGGTCAGTACCTCGGCTCGGTCGCGTTCACGATCGGTGCGACGTCGATGGGCTTCATCGTCGCCGTCCTCGCGGGCTTCATCGCCTACGCGATCGCCGACCGCCCCGGCATCGCTCCCGGTTTCGTCGCCGGAGCCGTGGCCGTGCTCATGAACGCCGGCTTCATCGGCGGCATCATCGGCGGTCTCCTCGCCGGTTTCATCGCCTGGTGGCTCGGCCGTTTCGACGCCCCGCGCTGGTTGCGCGGCCTCATGCCGGTGGTGATCGTGCCGTTCCTCGGCTCGATCTTCGCCTCGGGGCTGATGATCCTGTTCCTCGGCCGCCCGATCGCTGCCCTCATGGCGGCGCTCACCGAGGGTCTCACCTCGCTCGCCGCCAGCAGCGCCGGTGCGATCGTCCTCGGCGTCATCCTCGGTCTCATGATGTGCTTCGACCTCGGTGGCCCGGTGAACAAGGTCGCGTACGTCTTCGCCACGACCGGCCTCGCCGCGGCGACCCAGACGAACACCGCTCCGTACCTCATCATGGCCGCGGTCATGGCCGCCGGCATGGTGCCCCCGCTGGCGATGGCCCTCGCCTCGACGCTTCTCGCCCGTAATAAGTTCACGCCGGTGGAGCGCGAGAACGGTGCGGCCGCGTGGCTGCTCGGTGCCTCGTTCATCTCCGAGGGCGCGATCCCGTTCGCCGCGGCCGACCCGCTGCGCGTGATCCCCGCCTCGATGGTGGGCGGTGCGATCACCGGTGGTCTCAGCATGCTGCTGGGCGTGCAGTCGTTCGCCCCGCACGGCGGGATCTTCGTCTTCTTCGCGATCAACCCCTTCTGGGGTTTTGCCCTCGCAATCGTGGCGGGTACCGTCGTGACGGCGCTGATCGTCGTGGCCCTCAAGGGTCTCGGTCGCAGCACCAAGGACGCCGCCGTCACCGAGGCCGCTCCCGCAGCCACGGTCGCCGCGTAACACCCCGTCGAATCGGAAGGATTCACCATGGCAGAACGTCAGGCCACCATCGCGAGCGCCTCGGGCCTCCACGCTCGTCCCGCCAAGCTCTTCGTGCAGGCCGTGCAGGAGAAGAAGATCCCCGTCACGATCGCCGCCGAAGGCGGTCCGGACCTCAACGCCGGCAGCATCCTGTCGCTCATGGGCCTCGGCGCCGGTCACGGCACGGTCGTGACCCTCAAGGCCGAGGGCGAGGGGGCCGAGCAGGCGCTCGACGAGCTCGTCGCGCTCCTCGAGACCGACCTCGACGCGCAGTAAGCAGCTTCACCGCAGAACACCGGATGCCACGGCCCTAGGGGTCGTGGCATCCGGTGTTTCGCGTGCGGGATCGTGGTCGCCCCGGGCCGAACTCCTGAGCAACGCGCGGTTCCCGGGCGGGCACGCTGCGGCGGATGACCGCCGCAGCCGAAACTCAGGAGTCCGGCCCGCAGGCGACCGTCACACGTCGACGGAGTCGCCGGGCTTCAGGTCGACGAACGACCCGCCGTTCTGCTCGACCGCCCACGTCAGTCGCGCGTCGCCCATCTGCTTACCGGCGGCCGAGAGGGTCATGTCGTGGGTCGCGAAGACGCGCTCCGGCTTGACGTCGAGGACGAAGTCGATCGCGTCGCCGATCTTCAACCAGGGCGCGCCCACCGGTGCCGCCAGCAATGCGACCTTCCTGTGCTTGGGGAGCGCGTACGAGTCGCCCGGGTAGTACAGCTGGTCGTTCACCAGGACGCCGACGTTGTCGATGACCGGGATCGACTCGTGGATGACGGCGTGCTCTCCGCCGAAGAACTCCAGGTGGAACGGGCCGAGGTCGAGCCTGTCGCCCGGGTGGACGGTGGTGACGTCGAAGCCCGCCGCAGCCTGTCGGACGCCCTCGGGTCCGTAGATCGGCGTACCCGGGTGCGCCGTGAGGAGGCGGGTGAGGTGGTCGGGCGTCCAGTGATCGGGGTGCTCGTGGGTCAGGACGATGCCCGCGAGGTTATCCACGTCGTCGAGCGGCGAGGTGAAGGTTCCCGGGTCGATGACCAGCGAATGTCCCGACTCGACGAGGACGAGGGCGGCGTGTTCGTGCTTGGTTACTCGCATGGAGCAAGTCAACTCCTCGCTCCGGGGCGCGGCAACCGGTGGCGCACGGGACTATGGGGGAGTAGATATGCCCGTCGGGGGATACTCACCGCGCTCTTCCGTCCGCTGCGGGATGGCGCTACGGTGGCCGGACACGCCCGAGATCTGCGGCGGTCCCGCCCCGATTTTGCGTGCGTGTTTTTGTGGTGCATACTTGAACGGTTGCGACGCGGCCCCATCGTATAGCGGCCTAGTACGCCGCCCTCTCACGGCGGTAACGCGGGTTCGAATCCCGCTGGGGTCACCAACACGGAAAAGAGCTTCGACCGTCAGGTCGGAGCTCTTTTCCGTATCGGCGAACTCGGCAGGACGAGGAGCCGTACGCGCGGGTTCGGCCCCACCGCCCGACCGTTCTCGGGCCGATGCCGGCGGACGGCCGCCGCGGAGGTCAGCCCTCGCGCGCCGCGCGCCGTCGGCGCAGCACCCGCCGCACCGCCCACACCACCGCGCCGACGATGGCCGCGACCGCGATCCAGGGCAGCAGGAACCCCAGCCCGATCACGACGCCGTTGAGGGCGGCGACGAGGCCGTTCCAGCCGGCGAGCAGCCCGTCGCCGAACCCCGCGGGGTCGGCGGATACGGTCGCCGTCGCGGGGACGACCTGCACCGACAACGACGACATCGACACCTGCGTCTCCAGCAGCGTCAACTGCTGCCGGTCGGCGTCGAGCTGCGCTTGCCGTTGTGCCAGCGCCGACTCCGCCGTGATGAGGTCCGACACCGACGCCGCCTGCGACATCAGTTCGGTCAGCCGGGCGACGGATGCCTCGCCCGCGGTGACACGCGCCCGGAGGTCCACCGCCTGGTCGGTGACATCGCTCCTCGAGACGCTCGAGGCTGTCACCGTTCCGACGGCGGAGAGCCTGTCCATCACGCTCGAAAGCTTGTCGGCGGGGATGCGGACCGTGACCCATGCCGTCGACGGGTCGCCGTTCGCGCTCTCCCTCACGGTGTCTCCCTCGAGGGGGACGACTCCGGACGAGCCCCCGACCTGCGAGGACTCGACGTAGCCGCCGACCGAGGTCGCGGCATCCGAAATCTGTGTGACAGCGGCAGCGACGTCGTTCGCCTCGATGGTCGCGGAGCCGTTCGCGATGATCTCGCGCGTGGTGGTGTCGCTCGCGCCGGGGGCCGCCTCGCCCCGCGCGCCATCGACGGACGGGGCGAGGGGAGCGCTGTCCGCGGAGCCCGCGTTCTGCTCGGTGACGCTGCCGCCGCCGGAAGCGGACTGCTCGAAGAGGGCACGATCGCCGCCGTTCAGGACGGCCGGACCGACGATGGCCGCGATGAGGACGACGCCGGCGGCCGCGGCGGTCCATCCGCCGATCCGTGCGCGCCTGCGTCGGCGATCGGCGTGCGCGGAGTCGTGGATGCGCGCGAAGATCCGGGTCTCCATCGCGTCGACCTGGCTGTCGTCGAGTGGGGGGAGCGTGGGCGTGGTCATGGGGTCTCCGTCTCCATCGCGGTGGCGCGCACCCGGGTGCGGATGCGGGAGAGGCGATTGCGCACGGTGCCGTGCGAGACGCCGAGATGCTCGGCGGCTGCCTGGTAGCCGTAGCCCTCGGCCGCGCACAGACGGAAGATCTCGCGGTCCAGGTCTCCGAGGCGATCGACGACCGCGAGGATCGCGGCCACGGTCTCCGCCTGCACGACCTGGGCTTCGACGTCGACGGTCGAGGCGATGTCTTCGTCGAGGCCGGCGTGCGAACCGTGGCGACGGCGCGCCCGCAGCCGGTTCTGTGCCTGCAGGCGGCAGACCGTCGCAAGCCACGGGAGCAGCGAGGTGCCCTCGAGTCTCAGCGACGGGATCTTCCGCCAGGCGACGACGAACGTGTCCTGCACGACGTCCTCCGCGTCGGTCGCGTCGCCCATCAGTCCGAACGCGATCCAGTACACCGGTCGCACGTACGCCCGGTACAGCTCGCGGTAGGCGACCTCCGACCCGCCGGCGGCGCGCGCCACGAGGGCCCTGTCGTCGATCACGTCGTGGCTCATGGCATCCGTTCCGCCCCCCGGGTGAGTCCCGGGAGCACTCTCTCACTCAGAGGTGTCCGCGCCCGCCTGATCGTCTCACCTCGCCGTTCCGTAACAGGGTGTGGGGCATCGGGCCCGGCTGGCGTGGATGCGAGAGGAGGCCTGAGAAGCCCTCAACGGGATGTCATCCGGAGGGACTGGTAATTCACCCTCCGACACCGTCGTGACCGAGGGTGGCACCTATACATTCGCTTGTGAAGATGACGATTGCGCGGAGGCGGCCATCATGAAGCAGTTTTTTCGGGTGAAGACCGTGCGCAGGTGGGGCGTGCCAACGGCCGGAGGTGGCTCTATGCACACGGAAACGAAGGTGAGCGGCTGGCTCGTCGCCTATAAGCCGAACGGGCGGTTCTCTTGCGTCTGAGGGTCGGGAGTGTTGCGCTCGCACTGTGTGTGGTCGGGGTGGTCGCAGGACTCGTGATCTTCGTCAGCGCCGCCCCCGCCGACGCGTGCGCGGGCCCGGTCGTCGACACGTCGTTGTGCGAGGGCGTGCGGCTCCGCGAGGCGATTCTCGCCGCTGCCCTGGTGGGCTCGGCGCTCGTCGCCGCAGCTCTCGTGATCGGCGCACTCATCCTGTCGCGGGAGCGTGCGGACAGCCGCTAGGCCTACGGCTCCACCGCGATGGAAGAGACCGCGCGAGCGATGGGTCCGTGGTACCGCTGGATAGACTCGAGCGTTTCCCCCGAACGAGAGGCTCGTCATGGAGCTGCAGATCGACCCGCTCTTCCAGACGGTCACGCTCGTCGCGCTCGTCCTGATCCTGGTCGCCGATCTGCTGATCATCCTCAAGCGGCCGCACATCCCCGCGGCCAAGGAATCGACCCTCTGGGTCGTCTTCTACGTCACGCTCGCGCTCATCTTCGCCGGGGTGCTGTGGATCGTGGCCGGGGGAGAGGTCGCGGGACAGTTCGTCGCCGGCTGGCTGACGGAGTACAGCCTGTCGATCGACAACCTCTTCGTCTTCGTGCTGATCATGGGACAGTTCGCGGTGCCGCGGCGCTATCAGCAGGAGGTGCTGATGGTGGGCATCATCATCGCGCTCGTGCTGCGCGGCGCGTTCATCCTCGTCGGTGCCACGATCATCGAGAACTTCAGCCCGATCTTCTACCTGTTCGGTCTGTTCCTCGTCTACACGGCGATCCGGCAGGCCTTCCCGGGCGACGACGATGACGACGCGCAGAAGGAGAATCTCATCGTGCGGACGCTGCGCCGCGTGCTGCCGATGAGCGACTCGTACGACGGCAAAAGGGTTATCACGCGCGTGAACGGCAAGAAGCTGTTCACGCCGATGATCATCGTGTTCGTCGCGATCGGCGTGACCGACCTGCTGTTCGCGATCGACTCGATCCCCGCCATCTTCGGCATCACGCAGAGCCCGTTCATCGTCTTCACCGCGAACCTGTTCGCGCTCATGGGCCTCCGCCAGCTGTACTTCCTCCTCGGCGACCTGCTCGACCGCTTGAAGTACCTGCACTACGGGATCGCGTTCATCCTCGCGTTCATCGGTGTGAAGCTCGTCCTGCACGCGATGCACGTCAACGAGCTGCCGTTCCTCAACGGCGGGGAGCCGATCGAATGGGCGCCCGAGATCTCGACCTGGACGTCCCTCGCCGTGATCGTCCTGTCGATGGCGGTGGCCACGATCGCCAGCCTGATCGCCGCGCGTCGTCACCCCGTGTCCGACGGACCTCAGGATGCCGCGACGGATGTCGCCGACGAGAGGGGCACGCCCACGACGGTGGAGCGCCCCGAGAGCGACTGACGCCGCTCCCGGAGCTCCGCAGCCAGGAGGACCCTGAGCTCGTCGAAGGGTCCGGGAGCGCGCGCGGGCGACGGTGGCTTCGACGGGCTCAGCCATCGTTGCGGGCAGTCACCTCGTTGCGGGCTCAGCCCGCGGCATCCGGGAACCTAGAATGCCCGCAGGTTCGCCCGCAGGCCGCCGTCGACGTACTCCTCGCGCAGGATGCCACGGCGCCGCAGGATCGGCACGAGGTCATCGAGCACGCGGTGGACGGTGACCGGATGCAGGTCGCCCCACAGGAGCACGCCGTCGTTGCCCCACGTGCTGAGCTCCTCGATGCGGTCGGCGAACTCGTCGGCCGTGCCCACGAATCCGGTACCGTCGTTGAGCCGCCCCAGGCGGGCGTGCGCGGCCAGCAGCGTGCGAAGCGGAGTGTGGGCGTCGTGCTTTCCGACGAGCCTCTTGATGCTGCCCTCCGACACGTGCTCGCCGAAGATCGACCGGTCGAGGGGCCGGTCGAGATCGAGCCCCGTCAGATCGGTCTCGAGGTCACTGGATTGCTTGCGCGCGATCGCGATCAGCGCGTCCTCCGAGGGATCGGCGGATGCCGCGACGAGACGATCCGCCTCCTCCGGTGACGACACCAGGACGGGCTGGATCGCGAAGAGGATCTTGATGGCGTCAATCGCACGACCCGCCGCCTCTGCCGCGGCGTGGATGCGCCCGCGGTAGGCGCGGATGCTCGCCTCGTCGAGCGGGGCGAGGGCGAGCTGCACGTCGGAGTTGTGGCCCGCGAACGAGAGTCCGCGCCCCGAGCCGCCCGGCGAGACGATCGCCGGCTCGCCGTCGGTGAACGGGATCGCGTTGAGCGGGCCGTCGAAGCCGAAGTACTCGCCGCGGTGGCGGGTGGCATCCAGTCTCGTCCCGTCGGCGTACACGCCGGATTCCTCGTCGACGACGAGCGCTCCCTCTCCCCAGCTCCGCCAGAGCTGACGGATGCCGTCGAGCCACTCTTCAGCTCGGTCGTACGCCGCGTCGTGTCCGAGCTGCGGGGCCGTGGAGAAGTGGCGGGCGCTGCCGGTATCGGTGACGACGTTGAGTCCGAGCCGGTGTCCGCTCAGGTGCTGCAGCGTCGCGAACTGCCGGGCCGCGGTGTACGGCAGGTACGCGGCGGGGTTCACGGTCGGCACGACGCCCAGGTGACGGGTGGCGGCGAAGAGGTACGGTGCGAGCAGCAGCGGGTCGTGCTTGGGCCCGCCGAAGGCGTGACGCACGCGCAGGTCGATGGTCTCTGCGCTGCCGAGCGAGGGGGCGTCTTCGATGATGAGCAGGTCGAAGCCGGCCTGCTCGAGCGTGCGCGCGGAGTCCTGGTAGAGCCCCGGCTCCGTCCAGCGGTGGTTCCACCGCAGGTACGGGTGTCCCCAGCCGTGCGGACCGAATCCGCGGGCGAGGAACCACCCGAAGTGCTGCAGCCGGCTCACAGGACGACCGTCTCGCGCTCGGCCACGGGCACTCCCACGAGCGCCTGCTCGAGGTCGGCCAGGATGTCGTCGATGTCCTCGATCCCGATCGACAGGCGGACGGTGCCGGGGAAGACGCCCGCGCGCTCGCGTTCTTCGACGGTGCGGGCCGAGTGCGAGGTGCTCTGCGGGTGCAGCACGAGCGAGCGGACGTCGCCGAGGTGGGTCATGTGCGTGATGAGCTTCACCGACTGAACGAGGTGGCGGGCCGCCTCGAGTCCGCCGCGGAGCGTCACGGTGAAGACCGAGCCGGTGCCGCGGGTGAGATAGTGTGCGCCGAGGTCGTGATGCGGGTGCGAGGTGAGCCCGACGTGGTCGACACGCTCCACCTCGGGCCGGCCCTCGAGCCACCGGGCGACCGCGAGCGCGTTCTGCGACTGCCGCTCGACGCGCAGGCTCAGCGTCTCGATGCCCTGACCGATCAGGAACGCGTTCAGCGGCGACGGCGCGGGGCCGAACCGCGGGGCGACGCTTTCGCGGATGTACGCGCCGCGCGCGCGGGCGCCGTGCTTCTCGGCGTAGCTCGCGCCACCCAGGCGGTCGGTGTGCACCAGGTGCGGGAAGAGATGACCGGATGCCGCGGCGTCGAAGCGTCCGTCGTCGACGATGACCCCGCCGAGCACCGCACCCTGGCCGGCGAGGAACTTGCTCGCCGAGTGCACCACGATCGCCGCGCCGTGCTCGATGGGACGAAGGAGGTACGGCGTCGTGAAGGTGCTGTCCACGACGAGGGGGATGCCGCGCTCCCGGCCGATCGCGGACACGGCGGCGATGTCGAGGACGTCGTTGCGGGCGTTGGACAGCGTCTCGGCGAACAGCGCCTTGGTGCGGGGGGTGACGGCATCCCGCCAGGCGTCGAGGTCGGACGTGTCGACGAAGGTGGTCTCGATACCGAGACGCGCGAGGTTGTCGAGGAGCAGGCCGCGCGTGCCCTCGTAGATGTGCTCGGAGACGACGACGTGATCGCCCGCGCCCGCGAGCGCCAGGAGGGCGACGGTGACCGCGGCCTGCCCGCTCGACACGAGCACGGCCTGGTCGCCGCCCTCGAGCGAGGCCAGGCGGTCCTCGACGGCCTGCACCGTGGGGTTTCCCGTGCGCGTGTAGCCGAAGCCCGCGCCGGTGCCGAAGTGGTCGGCGGACTCGTCGAGGTCGGTGAACGTGAAGCCGGCCGTGAGGTAGATCGGCAGGGCCCGCGGCGAGGCGGGCACCGTCGAGGCTCCGACGTGGACCTGTCGGGTCGAGAATCCGGGCTCTGCGTTCGCGGCCATGCGGCACGCTCCTTCCTGCGGCGTCTCGACAGGCTCGCACGAGGGCTCGGGCAATGCCCAAATGTGCGGCGTCGTGTTACGTCCCGCGCGGGGTCGGGGACGGCGGGCCGCGCGGAGAGAGGGACGGAGCCCGGTGGTATCGTGACGAGGTGCGGATCGTCGGCCTCCTCCTTAGCGGCCGCGACGAGACCTTGTTCTAGGCCTTTCTCGTCGCGGAGTTCGTCGCGGGCCTCACACCCCTCCCGAGGAGAAACGCAAACCATGAGCACGATTCCCGAGAACCCTCGCACCCTGGCTGAGAAGGTCTGGGACGACCATCTCGTCGTCAAGGGCGAAGACGGTCAGCCCGACCTCATCTACATCGACCTGCACCTCGTGCACGAGGTCACCAGCCCCCAGGCCTTCGACGGTCTGCGCGCCGAGGGGCGCCCCGTGCGCCGCCTCGACCTCACGATCGCGACCGAGGACCACAACACTCCGACCCTCGACATCGACAAGCCGATCGCCGACCTCACCAGTCGCACGCAGATCGACACGCTGCGCCGCAACGCCGAGGAGTTCGGCGTGCGCATTCACTCGCTGGGCGACAAAGAACAGGGGATCGTCCACGTCGTGGGTCCGCAGCTCGGACTCACGATGCCGGGCATCACCGTCGTCTGCGGCGACTCGCACACCTCGACGCACGGCGCGTTCGGCGCCATGGCGTTCGGCATCGGCACGAGCGAGGTCGAGCACGTGCTCGCAACGCAGACGCTGCCGCTCAAGCCCTTCAAGACCATGGCGATCACGGTCGAGGGCGAACTGAAGCCCGGCGTGACGGCGAAGGACATCATCCTCGCGATCATCGCCAAGATCGGCGCGAACGGCGGCCAGGGCTACGTCCTGGAGTTCCGCGGCAGCGCGATCCGCTCCCTCTCGATGGAGGGGCGAATGACGATGTGCAACATGTCGATCGAGGCCGGCGCTCGCGCCGGCATGATCGCGCCCGATGAGACGACGTTCGCGTACGTGAAGGACAAGCCCCACGCGCCGCAGGGGCAGGACTGGGACGACGCGGTCGCCTACTGGCGCACGCTGCCGAGCGACGAGGGTGCCGTCTACGACGCCGAGGTGTTCCTGGATGCCGCCGAGCTGGAGCCCTTCGTGACCTGGGGCACGAACCCCGGCCAGGGTGTTTCGCTGTCGGACGTCGTGCCCACCCCCGCCGACATCGCCGACCCCAATGAGCGCGCCGCCGCCGAGCGGGCGCTGGAGTACATGGACCTCACGGCGGGCACCCCGATGAAGGACATCCCCGTGGATGCCGTCTTCATGGGCTCCTGCACCAACAGCCGCATCGAAGACCTGCGTGCGTTCGCCTCGGTCATCGAGGGCCGCACCAAGGCCGACAACGTCCGCGTGATGGTCGTGCCGGGTTCGGCGCGCGTGCGTCTCGAGGCCGAGGCCGAGGGCCTCGACAAGGTCTTCACCGACTTCGGCGCCGAATGGCGCTTCGCCGGCTGCTCGATGTGCCTCGGGATGAACCCCGATCAACTGGCGCCGGGGGAGCGCTGCGCCTCGACGTCGAACCGCAACTTCGAGGGTCGCCAGGGCAAGGGCGGGCGGACGCACCTCGTGTCGCCGCTGGTGGCTGCGGCCACCGCCGTGCGCGGCACGCTGTCGAGCCCCGCCGACCTCGACCCCCTGCCCGGCGCGACCGCGCCCGCGGAGACCGTTTCGACCGGGGCGGAGGCCTGACATGGAGAAGATCACCACGCACACCGGTGTCGCCGCCCCGCTGAAGCGCTCAGCGGTCGACACCGACCAAATCATCCCCGCCGTCTTCCTCAAGCGGGTCACGAAGACCGGGTTCGACGACGCCCTGTTCGCCAACTGGCGTCAGGATCCGGAGTTCATCCTGAACCAGGACGCCTACCGGTCGGCATCCGTCCTCGTCGCGGGCCCCGACTTCGGCACCGGCTCGAGCCGCGAACACGCCGTCTGGGCGTTGCGCGACTACGGCTTCCAGGTCGTGCTGAGCCCGAAGTTCGCCGACATCTTCCGCGGTAACGCGGGCAAGCAGGGCCTGGTCACCGGGGTGATCACCGAAGACGAGGTCGAGCGGATCTGGGCCGTCATCGAGGCGAACCCCGGCATCGAGATGACGGTCGATCTGCAGGCGAAGACCGCCACGGTCGGCGACCTCCAGGTCTCGTTCGAGATCGACGATTACACTAGGTGGCGGCTTCTCGAAGGGCTCGACGACATCGGGCTCACGCTGCGTGACGAAGACAAGATCACGCAGTTCGAGGCGCGCCGCGAGGCATGGCGGCCGCGGACCCTTCCGGTCCGCTGAGCCCGATCGACCCGATCGGGTCGATTCGCCGCCCCTCGTCCACGAAGTGAGGTCCACCCCCCTATGAGCACACTCGTCACCGATACCGGAGACCAGAACCCCGGCCAGCCGGACTGGGAGGCGGCAGAGACCCTCACCATCCGCGGCGGTCGCCCCTTGCGCGGCACCGTCGAGGTCAAGGGAGCGAAGAACCTCGTCACCAAGGCGATGGTGGCGGCCCTTCTGGGCGACAGCACCAGCACCCTGCGCGACGTCCCGATGATCAGCGACGTCAAGGTCGTCCGTTCGCTCCTCGAGGTGCACGGCGTCACCGTCACCGAGGGCGAGGAGGAGGGAACCCTCCACCTCGACCCCTCCGGCGCGGTCGCCGCGCACTTCGAGGAGATCGACGCGCACGCGGGCGCTTCGCGCATCCCGATCCTCTTCTGCGGCCCGCTGCTGCACCTGCTCGGTGAAGCGCTGATCCCCGACCTCGGCGGATGCCGCATCGGCGACCGTCCGATCAACTTCCACATGGACGCGCTCCGCGCCTTCGGTGCGGTCGTCGACAAGAGCTACGAGGGCATCCGCATCACGGCGCCCAACGGCCTGCACGGGGCGAACATCACGCTCCCGTACCCGAGCGTCGGCGCGACCGAGCAGGTGCTGCTCACGGCCGTCCGCGCAAAGGGCGTCACCGAGCTGCGCAACGCCGCGATCGAGCCCGAGATCATGGACCTGATCGCGGTGCTGCAGAAGATGGGCGCGATCATCTCCTACGAGCCCAACCGCGTCATCTTCATCGAGGGCGTCGACAAGCTCGACGGCTACGACCACCGCGCGATCTTCGACCGCAACGAGGCCGCGTCGTGGGCCTGCGCCGCTCTCGCGACCGACGGTGAGATCTTCGCCAAGGGCGCGCGTCAGCAGGACATGCTGACCTTCCTCAACGTCTTCCGCAAGGCCGGCGGCTGGTTCGACGTCCGCGAGGACGGCATCCTGTTCCGTCGGGGCGAGGCGCTCAAGCCCGTCATGGTCGAGACCGACGTGCACCCCGGCTTCATGACGGATTGGCAGCAGCCGCTGATCGTGGCGCTCACGCAGGCTCCGGGGACCTCGACGGTCCACGAGACCGTGTACGAGAACCGCCTCGGCTTCACGGCCGCGCTGAACAAGATGGGCGCGGACATCGTCGTGCACCCGAAGGGCATCGCGAGCCCCGACCGCCGTGTCCCGCGTCGCGACCTCGAACAGGCCGCCGTCATCAACGGTCCGACGCCGCTGCACGGAGCCGACGTCGAGGTCCCCGACCTCCGCGGCGGTTACAGCTACGTGATTGCCGCCCTGGCGGCCGAGGGCGAGTCGACGGTGCGCAACATCGGCATCATCCGCCGCGGGTACGAGAAGTTCCTCGAGAAGCTCACCGCTCTCGACGCCGATTTCTCGGTCGTGGGCTGACGCCGGTGGCCTCGAACCCCGAGAAGAGCCGCCCGAGCGCCTTCTGGCCGCTCGCGGCGATCATCGTCCCCGTCACGGGACTCTTCGCCCGGATCGAGATCCGCGGTGCGGAGAACCTTCCGCGCGAGGGGGCGTACGTCCTCGCTCCGAACCACAACTCGGAGTTCGACCCCGTGACGGTCGCGGTGGCCGTCTGGCGTCTCGGGCGTGCCCCGCGGTTCATGGCGAAGGAGAGCCTCTTCAAGGTCCCCGTGCTGGGGGCGGCGCTCCGGGCGACCGGAATGGTCCCCGTGCCGCGGTCCTCCACCAGCGCCAATCAGTCGATGAAGGCCGCCCAGCAGATCGCGAAGGACGGGCGCGGTGTCATCGTCTACGCCGAGGGCACGCTCACGCGCGACCCCGATCTGTGGCCGATGCGCGGCAAGACCGGCGCCGTCCGGCTCGCCCTCGCCGGTGATCTTCCGCTCATCCCCATGGCGCAGTGGGGAGTGCAGCAGATCCTGCCGCGCTACGGCAAGCTCAAGTTCCCGCGGCGCTCACACGTGATCGTGGAGTTCGGCCCCGCGATGGACCTGTCCGAGTACGCCGGATCCACCTCGCCCGCGGTGCTGACGCGCGCGACGGACGCGCTGATGGGGCGCATCTCGGAGATGCTCTCCGGCATCCGGGGTGTTCCCGCTCCGGCCGAGCGCTGGAACCCGTCGCAGCACGGGCAGAACGAGACGGGCCGCCTTGAGCCGTAAGAACCTCGCGCAGGCCGCTGGTCCCAAGGTCGCCGTCATCGGCGCCGGGAGCTGGGGCACGACCTTCGGGAAGATCCTCGCCGACGGCGGGGCGTCGGTCGTCATGTGGGCTCGCCGGCCCGAGCTGGCGGCCGAGATCACCGAGTCCAAGCGCAACAGCCGCTATCTCTCGGGCATCAATCTGCCGCGCACCATGACGGCGACCACCGATCTGGCCGAGGCGATCCGCGGTGCCGAGCAGATCTACCTCTCCGTGCCGAGCCAGTCGCTGCGCGAGAACCTCGCCGCGATCAAGCCGCTCGTCGCGCACACCGACGTCCCGATCGTCTCGCTCATGAAGGGCGTCGAGAAGTCGACCGGGTTGCGCATGAGCCAGGTCATCGAGCAGGTGCTGGAGTGCGACCCGGCCCGCATCGCGGTGGCATCCGGTCCGAACCTCGCTCTCGAGATCGCGCGCGAGCAGCCGACGGCTGCGGTCATCAGCTCGCTGAGCCCCGAGACGGCCGAAGCCGTGGCCCGCCGCGCGCGCAACCGGTACTTCCGCTCGTTCGTGAACACCGACGTCGTCGGCACCGAGTTCGGCGGCGTGCTGAAGAACCTCATCGCCGTCGCCATCGGCATCGTCGACGGGGTCGGCTACGGCGAGAACACGAAGGCGTCGATCATCACGCGCGGTCTCGTCGAGATGACGGACTTCGCCGTCGCGCAGGGCGCGCAGCCCGAGACGCTGCAGGGACTCGCGGGTCTCGGCGACCTCATCGCGACGTGCCAGTCACCGCTGAGCCGCAACAACACCGCCGGGCGACTGCTCGGCCAGGGCTACGGCTACAAAGAAGTGGTCGCCCAGATGCAGCAGACCGCGGAGGGGCTGGCATCCGTCGCTCCCGTGCTCCAGCTCGCGAAGCAGGTCGGTGTCGACATGCCCATCGTGCAGCAGGTGAAGATGGTGCTCGACGGCACGATGGACCCGCGCGACATCGCGCCCCACCTGACGACCGACGACGACCAGCCGCAGGGCGAGAGGACGCAGAATGACCAAACCGGTGGTGGTGGTGCTCTTCGGCGGGCGCTCCAGCGAGCATTCGATCAGTTCCGCCACGGCGGGCGGGGTGCTGCGCGCGATCGATCGTGACCGCTTCCGGGTGATTCCGGTCGGGATCACCCGCGACGGCGCCTTCGTCCTCGAGGACGACGACCCCGACAAGTTCGCTCTCATCCCCGAGGCGCTGCCGCAGGTCGTCGACAACGGCACGCGCGTGCGACTTCCCGACTCGACGCTCACGCGCGAGTGGACGGTGACGGATGCCGAGGGCACGTGGTCCCTCGGCGACGTCGATGTCGTCCTGCCGATCCTGCACGGCCGCTTCGGCGAGGACGGCACGGTGCAGGGACTGCTCGAGCTCCTCGGCATCCCGTATGCCGGCGGCGGCGTGCTCATGTCGGCGATCGGCATGAACAAGCACGTGACCAAGCAGGTGCTCCGCGCCGCGAACGTCCCCGTCGTGCCGTGGGTCGCGGTGAGCCGCGCCGACCTCGCCCGCGACCGGTCGCTGTGGGAGCGGCGCATCCGCGCCCTCGACCTGCCGGTGTTCGTCAAGCCGAACGAGGCCGGCTCGAGCGTCGGCGTCACGAAGGTGTCGCGCTGGGAAGACCTCGATGCCGCCCTCGACACCGCTTTCGCCGAGGACGGTCTGGTGCTCGTGGAGAAGGCGATCGTCGGGCGTGAGCTCGAGTGCGGGGTCCTGCCCGGACGCGACGGGGGACCGGTGCGCGTGTCCGTCGCGGGCGAGATCGTCGTGACGGGCCGCGAGTTCTACGACTTCGAGGCGAAGTATCTCGACGCTCCGGGCGTCGACCTCGTGTGCCCCGCAGAGCTTGGCGACGGCGAACTGGCCGAGATGCAACGCATCGCCACGCAGGCCTTCGAGGCGATCGGCGGTCAGGGGCTGGCCCGGGTGGACTTCTTCTCCACCGGCACCGAGTTCTTCGTGAACGAGGTCAACACGATGCCCGGGTTCACGCCGATCTCGATGTTCCCGACGTGCTGGATCGCGTCGGGCCTGAGCTACCCCGACCTGATCAGCGACCTGCTCGACGCGGCGCTCGAGAAGGCCTGAGCGCTCTCCCACGGGAGGGGATTCCGGCTCCGGAGGACGGTCCGGCCAGGTCTCGTCCTCCCGCCTCGGGATCTCCTCCGCACCGGGAGGCCCGCTCCCGCAGCGCCGCTCTGGTCTCGCTCGGGCACGGGGCTGCGCGCGATGAGGAGGCGTGCGGACCCGACACCGCTACGGGGTCGCTGAGGGCGACGGCTCGGGAGCCGGCGTCGCGTCCGACAGCGATGTGCATTTCGCGCCGGTCGCGGCGAGGTTGTCGCGAATGAGGGGACCGAGCGCCTGGGCCACATCGCCGCTGCTGGCCACGCCCTGATCCAGGAAGACCTGCACGGCGGGCTCGCGCCCGTAGGTGGTGAGCGTGTACTTGTTCTCGGCCGCGCGGGACTCGTCGACGATCCAGTCCACCCCGTCCGACGTGCGACACGGCAGCGTCGTCGGGCCCGGGGCCTCGAGACCGCAGGTCATGAGAATGGATGCCGGATTGCCCCAGGCCGCGGTCGACTGCGCGTCGGTCCAGCGGCGCTCCTGCCCCGAGATGGTCTTCGGCAGCCGTGCCTCGACGTTGGCGCACGCGGGGTCGTTCGCGAGCTTCGCCGGCTGCATCGCGACGGTCGCGCTGCAGGCCGCGAGCCCCGGCAGGAGCGTGAGGGCGGCGAGCAGCGCGAGGGTCCGAGAAGAGCGGGGCACCCCTCCAGGCTAATAGCGTGGGGGAGTGACCGATGCCGAGACCAGCCGTGAGATCACCGTGGGAGAGCTCTCCGAGGGGCAGATCCTCCGCGGCATCCTGGATCGCCTTCCGCCCTCCGCAGCGCCGGTCGGACCGGGCGACGACGCGGCGGTGCTCGCGGTTCCGGACGGGCGTGTGGTCGCGACCACCGACACCCTCGTGCACGGCCCGGACTTTCGTCTCGCGTGGTCGTCCGCGCACGACCTCGGCTTCAAAGCGGCCGCGGTGAACCTCGCGGATGTCGCGGCGATGGGCGCTCGGCCCATCGCGCTGTTGGTGGCGCTGGCGATGCCCGACGCGACCCCGATCTCGTTCGTGCGGGGTTTCGCCGACGGACTGGCCGACGCCTGCGCCGAGCTGGCCCCGGACTGCGCGGTCGAGGGCGGCGACCTGACCGTCTCGGACACCCTCATCATCGCCGTCACCGCGCTCGGCTCGCTCGACGGCCGTGCTCCCGTCCGTCGATCGGGCGCGCGGGTCGGCGACGGCGTCTACGTCATCGGAGAGCTCGGCCCGGCCGCGCGCGGCATCGACCTGCTCTTCCGTCGGTTCACGGATGCCGACGGTGCCCCCGTCGCGCTCACGGCCGAGGACCGCGCGGCCCTTAGCGCCGCCGATGCCCGCGCGCTGTCTCGGCAGCTCGCGCCGCGGCCTCCGATCGCGGAGGCGCTGCGCGCGGCCGGCGCGGGAGCTACGGCGATGATGGACATCTCCGACGGCCTCGCGCTCGACGCCACACGGATGGCGGATGCCTCCGACGTGACGATCTCGCTCGATTCGGCGTCCCTGGGCGATGACCCCGCGCTCGCCCTGGGCGGGGGAGAGGATCACGGTTTCCTCGTCACCTTTCCGCCGGATGCCGACCCGCTCGGCCGCCGGATCGGAACCGTCGAAGCGCGCGGTGACGAACCGATCACCGTCGACGGACGGCCGTGGACCGGCCGGGTCGGCTGGGACCCCTACCGCGACTGGGACGCCGGTCGCGGCTGACCCTCTGCCGCGTCAGGCGGGTGGCCGTCCCCACCACAGGGTCGTGTCCCCGTAGGCACGCTCCCGATCGGGTTCGAGACCTGCGGCGGCCCAGTCCGGTGCCGGTGAGCGCTTCGCGCGCTCGACGATGACCGCGGCATCCGGGCTCAGGCGCGGAGCGAGCGCGACCAGCACACGGGTGAGCTCGTCCTCGCCGACGTCGTACGGCGGGTCGATGAAGACGAGGTCCCACTCGGACCCGGATGCCAGAAGGTAGGTCGTGACGTTGGCCCGGTGCACCCGCGCGGGCGCGTGGACGCCCGCCGTCCGCACACGGTCCGCATTCTTGCGGATGACGGCGGATGCCGGGGCGGACAGCTCCACGAGGTCGGCGGAAACCGCTCCTCGGCTCAGGCTCTCGAGCCCGAGCGCGCCCGAACCGGCGTAGAGGTCGGCGACGCGCGCTCCGTCGAGCAGGTCGGCGGACTCGAGAGCGCCGAACAGCGACTCGCGCACGCGGTCGCTCGTCGGGCGCGTGCCCTTCGGGGGGACCTCGAGCACGGTGCCGCCCGCGCGGCCGGAGATGATGCGCGTCACCCTCCCAGCCTAGGGTTCCGCGGACGCGAGCCCGGGGCCGCGTCGATGTCGGTGGTCGTCCCTAGACTCGAGGCATGTCCGGACTGTCGCTCGCCTCCCGTCTCGACGGCGCGATCGGCGGCAAGACGGCAGCGGCGTTCGACCGCGCTTTCGGCATGAAGACGGTGGGTGAGCTGCTCGAGCACTACCCGCGGCGGTACGCACGGCGTGGCGAGCTGACGCCGATCTCGACGCTCCCGCTGGGTGAACCGGTCACGATCGTCGCCGAGGTCGTGAGTGCGAGCGAGCGGCGGATGCAGAATCGTCGGGGCTCCCTGCTCGAGGTCGTCATCAGTGACGGCGACGGTCGGCTCTCACTCACGTTCTTCAACCAGCCGTGGCGGCTGAAAGATCTGACCCCCGGTCGCCGGGGCATCTTCTCGGGCAAGGTCGGCGAGTACCGGCGCCAGACGCAGCTGACGAACCCCGACTACGAGCTGTTCGACGATCTCGCCGAGGCCCGCGCCGAGGCCGAGGTCAGCGCGAAGCGTCCGATCCCGATCTATCCGGCCACCGCGACCGTGCCGAGCCCGCTCGTGCAGAAGACCATCTCGCTCGTCCTCGACGCGCTCGGCGACATCGACGATCCCCTTCCCGACGATCTCCGCGCCCGGCGGGGCCTCCTTCCGGCCCGCACCGCGCTCGAGCAGATCCACCGCCCCGAGGACGACGACGACATCCCTCCCGCCGTGGCGACCCTGCGCATGCAGGAGGCTTTCGTCCTTCAGACGGCGCTCCTCCAGCAGCGCCAGTTCGTACGAGCCCTCTCGGCGACGAAGCGGCCCGCCGCGCCCGGCGGTCTTCTCGAGCGATTCGACCGCATTCTGCCGTTCGAACTCACCCCCGATCAGCAGAGCGTGGGCGCGCAGATCCAGGCCGACATGGTCGGCGACTGGCCCATGAACCGTCTCGTCCAGGGCGAGGTCGGTTCGGGGAAGACCCTCGTGGCCCTCCGTGCCATGCTGCAGGTGGCCGAGACCGGCGGCCAGTCCGCGCTGATCGCCCCGACCGAGGTGCTCGCCGCGCAGCACCTGCGTTCGATCGCCCGCATGCTCGGCCCCGAGCTCGCCCCCGAACTCATGCCGACGCTGCTGACCGGGCAGCTTCCCGCTGCCGAGCGACGCAAGGCCGCTCTGCGCGTGGCATCCGGTCAGGCGCGCATCGTCGTCGGCACGCACGCGCTCCTCAGCTCGACCACGACCTTCGCCGACCTCGGGTTCGTCGTCGTCGACGAGCAGCACCGCTTCGGCGTCGACCAGCGTGAGGCGCTGCGCGCCAAGGGCGATTCCCCGCACACCATCGTGCTCACGGCGACACCCATCCCGCGCACGGTGGCCATGACGGTCTTCGGCGACCTCGACGTCTCGACGATCCGCACCATGCCGGCCGGGCGCGCCGGCATCCAGTCCTTCGTCGCGCCCCTCGCCGAGAAGCCGAGCTGGTTCGCCCGGGTGTGGGACCGCGTGGCCGAAGAGGTCGCGCAGGGGCGCCAGGCCTTCGTCGTCTGCGCCGCCATCGACGCGGATCAGCTCGCGGCCGACGACAAGACCGACGAACCGGCCGATGCACCGGAAGGGCCCGCGTCTGCCGCAGCGAGCGACGGCCAACGTACCCGGTGGGGAGTGGTCCAGGTCGAGGCCCTGCTCTCGCGACTGCCGGCGTTCACCGGCATCCGCGTCGAGATCCTGCACGGCAAGATGCCGTCGGACGAGAAGGATGCCGTCATGCAGGCCTTCGCGCGCGGCGACATCGATGTGCTGGTCGCGACCACGGTCATCGAGGTCGGTGTCGACGTGCCGAACGCCTCCACGATGGTGATTCTGGAAGCCGACCGTTTCGGCGTCTCCCAGCTCCACCAGTTGCGCGGACGCGTCGGTCGCGGCGGACTACCCGGACTGTGCCTGCTCGTCACCGAGGCGGCCCCCGGCACGTCGTCGCGGGCCCGTGTCGACGCGGTGGCGGCGACCCTCGATGGCTTCGCCCTGGCCGAGGTGGATCTCGAGCTGCGCGGTGAGGGGGATGTGCTCGGCGGCGCGCAGTCCGGCGTGCGATCGTCGCTCCGGCTCCTTCGCGTCGTCACCGACGCCGACCTCATCACCGAGGCACGCGCCGAGGGGGAGCGGTTGCTCGCCGACGATCCCGCCCTGCAACGGCATCCGGGGCTGGCGGCCGCCCTCGAGCGTCGTCTCGGCGTCGAAGAACGCGCGGCGCTCGCGAAGTCCTGAGCGGCACCCGGTCGGTAGGCTGGCGGCATGGACCCCCGGATCGCCGTTGTTCCCGGCTCGTTCGACCCGCCCACGCTCGGGCACCTCGACGTGATCCGGCGTGCGGCCGGTCTCTTCGACCAGCTGCACGTGCTCGTGGTCCACAACCCCGGCAAAGAGGCGATGCTGCCGATCGCCCAGCGGCAGTCGCTGCTCGAGCAGTCGATCGCCGAGGCGGGCGTCGAGGGAGACGTGGTCGTCGCGGCCTGGAGCATGGGGCTGCTCGTCGACTACGCCACCGAGGTGGGCGCGAAGGTTCTGGTCAAAGGCATCCGCTCGCAGGTCGATGTCGCCTACGAGACGCCGATGGCGATCGTGAACCGCGATCTCGCGCACGTCGAGACCGTGTTCCTCCTCCCGGACCCCTCGCACGCGCTGGTCTCGAGTTCTCTCGTCCGCCAGGTCGCGGGTCTCGGCGGCGACGTCTCGCCGTACGTGCCGCCCGCGGTCGCCCGCTTCCTCGACACCGGCGCGCGAGGTCTCTGACCGGCGCAGCGCCCGCGCGCCCGGCCCTCATCCCGGAGCGCCCGGGTAGCATGGACGACCGTGAGAACCCGACGACCCGGCCCCTTCCAGCTCCCCGTGCGCGACATCGAACGCAAGCCCGGTGAGATGCGCGAGCACAGCCTCGAGCTTCCCGCTCCCGAGAAATGGGGCGAGGGTCTCGTCTCGGTCGCCGAGGCCGAGCTGCTCGATCTCGAGGTGCGCCTCGAGTCGGTGCACGAGGGGATTCTCGTCTCGGGCACGGTCGACACCACCGCCACCGGCGTGTGCGGACGATGCCTGATCGACATCGAGGAGCCTGTCGAAGTCGAGTTCCAGGAACTTTTCGCGTATCCTGGGGATGAAGCGAGCGACTTCGACGTTCAAGACGACCACGTGGATCTTGAAAATCTGGTCCGGGACACGATTGTCCTGTCGCTTCCGTTCCAGCCGGTGTGTCAGCCGGACTGCCCCGGGCTCGACCCGAACACGGGCGAGAGGCTGACGGAAAGCCCCGGCGACACGGAGCAGACGTCCGTTGATCCTCGATGGGCTGCGCTCCAGCAGTACACCCCAGACGACGGCGATGCGCTCCGCGCCGCCCCCAAGACAGAGAAGAGCTAGTCATGGCAGGTAACCCCCCGAAGCGGAAGGTCTCCCGCTCGAACACCCGCTCGCGCCGCGCGCAGTGGAAGGCCGAAGCCCCCGCGCTGGTCAAGACCATCGAGAACGGCAAGGTCGTCTACAGCCGTCCCCACCAGGCGAAGGTCGTCACCGACTCGCAGGGCACCGAGCTCTTCCTCGAGTACAAGGGCCGCAAGGTCGCCGACGTCTGATCGGCGATTCGTGACGCGTAACAACGTCGAGCGCTCCGCGCTCACCGAGAAGCTCGGGGTCGACATCGACCCCGAGCTTCTTTCGCTCGCTCTGACGCATCGCTCGTTCGCCTACGAGAACGGCGGCATCCCGCACAACGAGCGCCTCGAGTTCCTCGGCGACTCGGTGCTCGGGCAGGCCGTCACCGTCCGCCTCTTCACGCGGCATCCCGATCTCGACGAGGGCCAGCTCGCGAAGCGCCGCGCCGGCGTGGTCTCGACGATCGCTCTCGCCGAAGTCGCTCGCGGCATCGGTCTCGGTCAGCACGTGCGTCTCGGGCGGGGGGAGATCCTCACCGGCGGCCATGACAAGGACTCGATCCTCGCCGACACCATGGAGGCGATCATCGGCGCGACGTACCTGTCCGCCGGACCGGATGCCGCCACGGCGATGGTGCTGCGTCTGGTCGAACCCCTGATGGCCGATCCCGCGCGTTACGGTGCGGCGATGGACCCGAAGACGAGCCTGCAGGAGATCGCGGCGCGGCTGTCGGTGCCCGCTCCGACCTACTCCGTCGAAGCCGCCGGCCCCGATCACGACCGTCGCTTCACCGCGACCGTGCGCGTCGGCGACGTGGTCACCACCGGAACCGGGTCGAGCAAGAAGCAGGCCGAGATGGCTGCGGCGCTGACGGCCTGGCGCGAACTCGACGCGCGTGCCTGAGCTTCCCGAGGTCGAGGTCGTCCGCGCGGGCCTCGAACCCGCGGTGACCGGCGCGCTGATCACCTCGGTGGACGTCCGCGACGAGCGCGCCCTCACACGTCATACCGGGGGAGCAGCCCACTTCGAGGCCGAACTGACCGGTCGGCGGATCGATGCCGCTGTTCGTCGCGGAAAGTTCCTCTGGATGCCGGTCTCCGCCGACGAAGCGATCGTGACGCATCTCGGGATGAGCGGGCAGATGCTCCTCCGCGTTCCGGGAGCGCCGGAGGAGCGCCACGAGCGCATCCGCATCGAGCTCGAGCATCCGGTACACGGCCCGCTCTCGGTGGTCTTCGCCGACCAGCGGACCTTCGGTTCCCTCGCGGTCGACCGACTCGTCGACACCCCTGACGGCGCCGCGGCCGGACGCGGATCGAGCCTGCCGCGCGTTCCGACCCAGGTCGCGCACATCGCCCGCGATCCGCTCGACCCCGCCTTCGACGTCTCGCGCTTCCGGTCACGCGTCGGTCGAACAGCGTCCGGCATCAAGCGCGTCCTGCTCGATCAGACCGTGGCGAGCGGCATCGGCAACATCTACGCCGATGAGTCGCTGTGGGCGGCGCGCATTCACCCCGAGGCCGTGGCATCCTCTCTGCCGACCCGCGCGGTGAATCGTCTGCTGGGCGAGGTCCGGGAGGTGCTCGACAAGGCGCTGGCCGAGGGCGGGACCAGCTTCGACGCGCAGTACGTGAACGTCAACGGCCAGGCCGGGTACTTCGCGCACTCGCTCAACGCCTACGGGCGGACCGGCCAGCCGTGCCCTCGCTGCGGCCGGCCGATCGTCCGGGTGTCGTTCATGAACCGATCGAGCCACTTCTGCCCGCACTGTCAGCGCCTCCGCTGACAGTGCGCCCGGCGGTCAGGACAGCACTTTCTTCCACGCCCCCTCGTACGCCACCGGGACGAAGCCGATCGCCTCGTTGATCGAGAGCATGGGTCGGTTCTCCTCCGCGTTGTAGGTGAGGACCCGCGGGGAGTCCGGCGCGATGTCGCGCCAGGCGAGAAGCCCCGCGCACTTCACGAGCAGCCCGAGGCGGTGGCCGCGGTGCGAGTCGACGACGAGCGTGTCGTGCTGAGACGTCGCAGCCGTGCGGTCCTTGCCGATCGCGAGCTCGTTGAACGCGACCAGCTCGCCGCTGTCGATGTGCTGAGCCGCCGTCACCAGGAGTAGGCGCCCGGCATCGAGGTAGGTTCGCTCGTAGCGGCGGACACGCTCGGCATCCCACTTCTCCTCGTCGAACTCCAGTCCCGCCGCCGGGGCGTCGGTGACCATGCGTGCCTTCATGAGCGCCAGGCCGTCGACGAACTCGTCGGGGGTCGGCAAGGTCCACTGCACGACGCGGTACCCGACGGACGCTGCTTCGGCCACCGCGAGGAGCTCGCGAAGGCGAGGTTCGGCGGTGGTGAGGTCGAGCGCACTGTTGCGCTCCACCTGCTCGAGAGTGTGACCGGATGCCAGGAAGAACCGCGCGATGTGATCGTGCGGCACCGACCCGAACCCGGTGGGCGCCTCGAGGTGCGGGCCGTCGGCGGCGGGGTGCTCGGCCCAGGATTGCAGCACGGTTCGGCCGTGCTCGCGCGCGGTCTGCTCGACGAGGGCGTAGGCGGCTCGTCCGATTCCGCGGCCCCAGACGGAGCGAAGCAGCTCGATGAGCCAGAAGCCCGATCGTGCCCCCTCCTCCTGCGGGAGGTCGAGGCCGACGCGTCCGACGGCCTCGCCGTCGAGCACCACGAGCCACGAGAACCGCAGCTGGGCGGGGTCGGGCTGGAAGTTCGGGAGCAGTTCGTCCGCGGGCATGGCGTGATCGTCGTGTCCGGAGATCTCGGCGTAGACGAGGTTGCGCACGCGCGTCATCTCGCGGAAGTCGGCGGCGTCATCGCTGTCGATCGAGGCGGGGATGTGCAGGCGTCGGAACTCGACGCCGGCGGGAAGCGAGGTCATGAGATGTCTTTCTGGGGTGGGAGGGGTCGGGGTGTGCGCCGCCCCGAAGGACGGCGCACACCGGATCAGGCGGTCGGGCGCATCAGGGACGCCGTGCGGTACCAGTCGCGTTCGCGCCGGCTCCGCTCGGCCGACTGCACGTGCGCCCGATGGGCGCTGGCCGTGCGCAGCTCGATGACGTGCACGCGCGCCGCGTGTCGCGTCAGCAACCACAGGCCGAGGCGAAGGGTGAGACGGTCGACGAAGCCGACCGGACGGTCGGTGATCAGGGGAAGGGAAACGGTGGGCGTGGCCGCGGTGTGCTGCGGCGCGCGCGTGGGCAGGGTGCTCATGCGGAGGCTCCGATGAAGGGAAGAGCGGGAGAGGAAGCGGCGAGCGGTGCTCGCGGAGGGATCGAACGATCCTGAGTGCACGGCATCCGGAAGATGCGGCACGCGAAGCGGAGACGACGAGCGTCTCGACGCGACGGGTCAGCCCTGGAAGACGGGCGTTCCGACGACGGTGGTCACTCCGGCAAAGGATGCGGACAGCACGGGGGCGGCGGTGAAGCCGGTGGCGTCGAAGCCAGTGGTGTTGCGAATCATGGGAGGACCTCCTTTCGTCGTCGGTTGCGAGCCCCGACGCTAGCGAAGGCTGTCAGCGAATGTCAAGCTCACGTCCAGATTCGCCAGGCGCCCGGGCGCGTCTTGGCGGCGCAGACGGCTCGGTGCCGCGGAATCCCGCGGTTGCTCAGGTAGCGTGAAGCGTGGACGATCAGGCGGGAGGCGGGGCGACGTGCACTTGAAAAGCGTGACGCTCAAGGGCTTCAAGTCGTTCGCGCAGTCCACGACGTTCGCGCTCGAGCCCGGGGTGACCTGCATCGTCGGCCCGAACGGCTCGGGCAAGTCCAACGTCGTCGACGCGCTCGCCTGGGTGATGGGGGAGCAGGGAGCCAAGACCCTCCGCGGCGGCAAGATGGAGGACGTCATCTTCGCCGGCACCTCGACGCGCGGTCCGCTCGGGCGCGCGGAGGTGCAGCTGACGATCGACAACTCCGACGGCGCGCTCCCGATCGACTACAGCGAGGTGACGATCAGCCGGACGCTGTTCCGCACCGGCGCGAGCGAGTACGCGATCAACGGGCAGACGAGCCGGTTGCTCGACGTCCAGGAGCTGTTGAGCGACTCGGGTCTCGGACGCGAGATGCACGTGATCATCGGGCAGGGGCGCCTGGACACGGTGCTGCAGGCGACCGCGGAGGACCGCCGGGGCTTCATCGAGGAAGCCGCGGGGATCCTGAAGCACCGCCGCCGCAAAGAGAAGACCGTCCGCAAGCTCGAGGCGATGGAGACCAATCTCACTCGGCTCAGCGACTTGGCCGGAGAGCTTCGCCGCCAGCTGAAGCCGCTCGGAAAGCAGGCCGAGATCGCACGGGAAGCCGCCACGATCGCGGCGGTCGTCCGCGATGCCAAGGCCCGACTCTTCGCCGACGAACTCGTGCGACTGCGCGGGCAGCTCGCCGACGCCGCGCGGGCCGAGAACGAGCGCCACACCGAGCGGCTCGTGCTGCAGGAGCAGGCGGAGGGTCTCCGTCACCGCGTCGAGCGACTCGAAGAGGAACAGCGCTCCGAGGCGGTGGACAAGGCCCGTCGCGTCGCGTTCTCGCTCGAGCAGGTGCAGGAGCGCCTGCGCGGCCTGTATACGCTCGCGGGTCAGCGACTCGCGCTGCTGTCCGACGACGACCGGGACACGGGCGCCTTCTCGCCGACGGTGACGCAGTCGATGATCGACGATGTCCGCGGCGAGATCGACGACATCGCCGCGGGTCTCGGTGACGCACAGGATGCCGCGGCCGATGCCGCGCGGGTGGTGGGGCGTGCACGCGCCGACCTCGACGCCCTCGACATCGACATCGCGGCGCAGAGCGCGCTGGTCTCCGAGCACGACATGAAGCTCACCGCCCTGCGCGGTGCGGCCTCGTCGGCGGCCTCGACCCGGGATGCCGTGCGCGCGGGCGTGGAGCGCCAGCAGCGCGCTCTGGACGCGGCGTTGGTCCGGCGAGCCGAGGCCGAGGAGGCCCTCGCCGACCTGGATCCGACGGTGGCTCCCGAGGCGTCGTCGGCCGAGCACGCGGCCGCCTATGAGCGCGCACAACGCGAGGCCAACGACGCCGAGACCTCGGTGGCCCAGCTGCGCGAACGCCTGCACGCCGCGGAGCGCGAGCGGGACGCCCTCTCCGCGCAGACGACGGCCCTCGGACGCGCGCTCGACGTGCGCAACGCCGCGGCAGATCTGGTCGCCTCGGGGCAACCCGGCGTCCGAGGACTGGTGGGAGACGGCGTCAAGGTGACCGCGGGCTACGAAGCCGCGATCGCCGCAGCGCTCGGATCGCTCGCCGAGGGTGTGCTCGTCGACGATGCCGCCGCCGCCTTCGCCACGGCCCGTGCCGCAGCCGAGGACGACCTCGGCATGGTCGAGATCGCTGTCGCCGACGCATCGGTGGACAGCTCACCGGCGCCCGTCGTCGCGGGCGGCGTGCGAGCCGTCGACGTCGTGACCGCCCCGCCGGGCATCCTCGGCATCCTGGCTCGGTTCGTGATCGTCGACGACCTGGATGCCGCCCAGTCGGGGCTGAACGACCTCGACGAGCGCACAATTCTCGTGACGCGCGCCGGCGAGGTCCTGACGGCGCACACGCTGCGCGCGGGGTCGGGCGCCGGGCGTTCGCGGCTCGAACTGGCGGCGGAGCGGGATGCCGCCGCGGAGCGGCTCGCGGAGATCGTCGTGGTCGCCGACTCGCTCCGCGAAGCCCTCGGTGACGCGCAGCGAGGGCTCGTCGACGCCCGACAGCGCACGAAAGACACCCTCGCCACACTGCGCGCACATGATGCGGCGCTGGCGGCTCAGGCCGAGAAGGTCAACCGCATCACGGTGCGGCACGAGGCTGCCGTCGCCGAGTGCGAACGGCTGGAAGCAGGACTGGCGCAGGCCTCCGCGGCTGTCGCCGAGGCCGAAGAGGCGGCGGTCGTTGCCGAGGCGGCGCTTGCTCGTGCCCTCGAGGCTCCTCGTCCGATCCTCGATGCCTCGGCGCGAGACGGCATGGTCCTCGAACTCGAGTCGGCGCGTGAGGCCGAGATGCGCGCGCGCCTCGACATCGAGACGCTCAAGGAGCGGGTGCGCGCCGGCGAGGCTCGCATCGTGCAGCTCGAGAACCAGCGTGAACGGGAGCGGGCCGCCGCCGAGGAAGCCGCACGGCGAGCCGTGATCCGGCGCGCGCAGCGCGAGATCGCTGCCGAGGTCGCGGCCCAGCTCCCCGCGCTCCTCGACTCGGTCGATCGCTCAGTGAGCCAGGCGCGCGTGGAGCTCGCGGCGGCGGAGGCCACCCGCACCGCGGTGTCGGCGGACCTCACGCGGGCCAGAGGCGAAGAGGCCGAGGTCCGCGAACGCCTCGCCCGCCTCACCGAGAGCGTTCACGGGCTCGAGCTCCAGATGCACGAGAAGCGCCTGCACGTCACGAGTCTGTTGGAGCGCGTGCAGTCCGAGCTGGCGCTCGACGAGGACATTCTCGTTTCGGAATATGGCCCGGATCAGCCCGTTCCGACGGAGGTCGAGGGGGAGACGCTCGCGTTCGATCGAGCGGGGCAGAAGCGCCGCCTGCAGGACGCGGAGCGCAAGCTCGGTCAGCTGGGCCGGGTGAACCCACTCGCTCTCGAGGAGTTCGCCGCGCTCGAGCAGCGCCACGCCTTCCTCACCGAGCAGCTCGCCGACCTGCAGCAGACGCGAGCGGACCTTCAGACGATCATCGCCGAGCTCGACGAGCGCATGCAGACGATCTTCGTCGCGGCCTTCGAGGACACGCGCGCCGCGTTCACCGAGATCTTCCCGATCCTGTTCCCGGGCGGGTCGGGGAGCATCTCGCTCACCGATCCGGAACACCCGTTGACGACGGGCATCGAGGTCTCCGTCCGCCCCGTGGGCAAGAAGATCGAGCGTCTCTCGCTGCTCTCCGGCGGGGAACGGTCCCTCGCCGCTGTCGCGTTCCTGACCTCGATCTTCACGGCCCGTCCGAGCCCGTTCTACATCCTCGACGAGGTCGAGGCGGCCCTCGACGACGCGAACCTGGGCCGTCTCCTCGGGGTCTTCGAGAAGCTGCGCTCGAGCAGCCAGCTGATCGTCATCACCCACCAGAAGCGGACGATGGAGATCGCGGACGCGCTCTACGGCGTCTCGATGCGGCAGGACGGGGTGTCCGCCGTCGTGGGCCAGCGCGTCGGCGATCGGGCGTCGGCCGCGCGCGAGGTCGCCCCCGTAAGCTGAGGGAATGGCTGAGAACTCCTGGTCGCTCGGCCGCGCGTTGCGCGGGCTGTTCGTCAAACCCACGATCGACGAGACCACGTGGGACGACCTCGAGACGGCTCTGCTGACGGCCGACTTCGGTCCCGACGTGACCGAACGGCTCGTCGACGAGCTGCGCGAGAAGGTGGAGCGCTTCCGCACGACCGATCCGCGCGACCTGCAGCGCATGCTGAAGGAGACGCTCGAGGAGCACTTCGCAAAGTTCGACACGACGCTGCGCCTCACCGAAAGGCCGGCGGTGGTCCTCGTCGTCGGCGTCAACGGCGTCGGCAAGACGACGACGATCGGCAAGTTCGCCAAGTTCCTCCAGCGCTACGGACGCACCGTCGTCGTCGGGGCCGCGGACACCTTCCGCGCCGCCGCGGTGGACCAGCTCGCCACGTGGGCGGAGCGCGGGGGAGCCACGATCGTCCGTCCTCAGCACGAGGGCCAGGATCCGGCATCCGTCGCTTTCCAGACCGTCGCGCACGCGAAGGAGACGGGGACCGAGATCGTCCTGGTCGACACCGCCGGGCGCCTCCACACCAAGGGCGGGCTCATGGACGAGCTCGGCAAGATCAAGCGCGTGATCGAGAAGCAGGCGCCGATCGCCGAGGTGCTGCTGGTCCTCGATGCCACGACGGGCCAGAACGGGCTGATGCAGGCGCAGGCCTTCCTCGACAGCGCCGGGGTGACGGGACTCGTGCTGACCAAGCTCGACGGCTCCGCGAAGGGCGGCTTCGTGCTCGCCGTGCAGGAGCGCACGGGCATTCCCGTCAAGCTCCTCGGTCAGGGCGAGGGCATCAACGACCTCACGGGTTTCACCCCGCACGTCTTCGCCTCCTCGCTCGTCGACTGACGAACGGATCGCGTCGCCCGCACCGGGCGGGTCGCCTTCCCGAAGCGGGTGGGGACTGGTTTCATGGGGGTATGGCGATCGAGCACGATTTCTTCGGACTCCTCGAGTCCGGACCCGACGGGTCGATCTTCTGGTCCGAGAACGTCGAGTTCGGCGACCAGAGCGTGACCGTCGACCTGACGGCCCCCGATCAGGACGACGTGTCCGTGGAGGCGCTCGACGTGGCGGCGGCCATGATCTCCGCCCTCGAGGCGATCGACCTCGCCGCGCGGAACGCCATGGTCGGTGAACTCGACTCGCGCACGAGCGAGGTCACGGAATACATCCTCCAGCAGCAGGCGACTCTCGGAGAGGAGATCGACGACCTCCTCATCGATCCCTCCGGCGACACCCACATCGACGTCATCAAGTCGATGCAGCTGATGAGTGTGACGATCCTCGCGGACGAGCACGGCGGGTCCGACCCCTTCGCGGTGCTCGAGTACGCCCTCGATCCGGATGCCACCGACGACGTGCTCCTCGTCAATCTCGCCTCGGACGGCACGGTGCAGTCGGTCACCAGCGCCGACTGAACCCGTGCAGACGTTCCTGCCCTACCCGTCGTTCGCGGAATCCGCCGCGGTCCTCGACACGAAGCGGCTCGGAAAGCAGCGCGTCGAGACCTTCCAGCTGCTGCGTGCCCTCACGGTCCCGGGACACGGCTGGCGCAACCATCCCGCAGCGAAGATGTGGGTCGGCTTCCTCCCGGCGCTCGTGTCTTACGGCCTCGCGATGACCGACGAGTGGATCGTTCAGGGCCGCAACGACACCGTGCGCGAGAAGATCCGCGTCTTCGCACCCGAGGTCGACGGTCTCTCGCAAGCCGACCTGGTCGTCCCTGCCTGGCTCGGCGACGAGGCATTCCACCTCTCGCATCGCTCCAACCTCATCCGCAAGGATGCCGACTTCTACGTGCCGCGCTTCGGCCCGGTGCCCGCCGACCTGCCTTACGTCTGGCCGGTCTGAGCGAGCATCAGACGGCCTGGGCGAAGCCCGCCTCGGCGGCCGCGATGTCCTTCGCCAGATGCGTGAGGTGCGGCGGGATCTCGCGGCCCTTCGAGACCATCGACTGCGCCCACAGGCGACCGGCGCGGTAGGACGAGCGGACGAGGGGACCCGCCAGAACACCGAGGAAGCCGATGCGCTCCGCTTCCTCCTTGAACGCGACGAACTCGGCGGGCTTGACCCACCGCTGCACCGGCAGGTGGCGCGGGGTCGGTCGCAGGTACTGGGTGATGGTGATGATGTCTGTCCCCGCCTCGCGCAGGTCGCGCAGGGCCTGCACGACCTCCTCCGGCTCTTCGCCCATTCCCAGGATGAGGTTGGACTTCGTGATGAGCCCGGCGTCGCGTGCCGCGGTCAGCACGCCGAGGGAGCGCTCGTAGCGGAAAGCGGGGCGGATCCGCTTGAAGATGCGCGGAACCGTCTCGACGTTGTGGGCGAAGACCTCGGGGCGGGAGGAGAAGACCTCCTCGAGCAGAACGGGGTTCCCGGAGAAGTCGGTGGCGAGGATCTCCACGCCCGTCCCCGGGTTCTCGGCGTGGATCCGACGGACGGTCTCGGCGTGCAGCCACGCCCCTTCGTCCGGGAGGTCATCGCGGGCGACGCCCGTGACCGTCGCGTAACGCAGTTGCATCCGGGTCACGCTCTCGGCGACCCGCCGGGGCTCGTCGGTGTCGTAGTCGGCGGGCTTGCCGGTGTCGATCTGGCAGAAGTCGCACCGTCGCGTGCACTGTGAGCCACCGATGAGGAAGGTCGCCTCGCGGTCCTCCCAGCACTCGAAGATGTTCGGGCAGCCGGCTTCCTGGCACACCGTGTGGAGGTCCTCGCTCTTCACGAGGTTCTGCAGCGCCGTGTACTCCGGCCCCATCCTGGCCTTCGTCTTGATCCACTCGGGCTTGCGCTCGATCGGCGTCTCCGCGTTGCGGACCTCGAGGCGCAGGAGCTTCCGCCCGTTCGGAGCAGTGGATGCCGGCACCCCGGCCGTTCCGGTGCCACAGGTGCTCATGCGGCCACCCCCGCGTACTCGGCGCGGAAGACGTCGACGATGCGCGGCACGAGATCGCCGGGGGAGACGTCGGCGCCGATCACCTCGCTCACGGTGGTCACGCCGGCATCCGTGATCCCACAGGGGACGATGTGCCGGAAGCCCGCGAGGGTGTTGTCGCAGTTGACGGCGAAGCCGTGCATGGTCACTCCTTTTTCGACGCGGACGCCGATCGCCGCGACCTTGTCGAGGCCGAGGGGGCGTTGGACCCACACGCCGCTGCGTCCGTCGACGCGGATGCCGTCGACGCCGAGCGGGGCGAGGGCGGCGATGATGAGGGATTCGAGGCGTCGGACGTGCGCGACGACGTCGACCGGTTCGGGCAGACGCACGATCGGGTAGCCCACGAGCTGACCGGGGCCGTGCCAGGTGATCTTGCCGCCTCGGTCGACGTCGATCACGGGAGTTCCGTCATCGGGACGCTCGTGGTCCTCGGTGCGCTTGCCCGCCGTGTACACCGCCTCGTGCTCGAGGAGCAGGAGGGTGTCGGGACGCCTGCCCGACACGACGTCGGCGTGGACGCGCCGCTGCTCGGCCCAGCCGTCGAGGTACGGCACGTAGTCGGGGGCGAACCCCGAGTGATGGATGTCGAGCATCACCGCTCCCGCCTTTGTTGGATTGCGTCTAACAATACATGCGCGACCGTCTCCTAGGCTGTGGTGATGACCTCAGCGAGCCGGAGCGGACGACCTCGCGCGTCGTCCCGGGAGGTCCTCGCCGAAGCCGCGTGCGAGCTCTTCCTCGAGCGCGGGTACGAGGCGACCTCGGTATCGGACATCACCCGCCGTGCCGGCGTCAGCCGCTCGAGTTTCTTCAACTACTTCTCGGCGAAGAGCGACGTGCTGTGGTCGGGATTCGACGAGCAATCCGCCCGGGGCGTCGGGCTGCTCCGCGACGGCGTCGACCCGCGACAGGCGCTGACGGTGATCGGAGACGGCCTGGACCCCGACGCCCTCGCCCTCGCCATCACGAATGCGGATGCCATGGGCATCGCCGCCGAACTCGACCGCGACCGCGCGGTGCGCCAGTTCCAGCTGCAGCGCGAGGTCGCCGCTCGCCTGGTGCGGGACGGCGTCCCGCCGCTCACCGCGCAGGTGCGGGCGGGCGCACTGTCGGCCGCCGTCCTCGCCGCCGTCTGGGCGTGGGCGGACCGCACGGCCGCGGGACGATCGCTTCCCGAGACGCTGGCGGAAGCCCTCGCGACGGCCTGACGCTTCTGCCCGGGCGGCGGGTGTGCCTCGTGCCGCGTAAACTCGACTCATCATGGCGACTTTCGGCACCCTCTCCGACCGGCTCACAGAGACCTTCCGCAATCTCCGGAAGAAGGGCCAGCTCACGCCCGCCGACGTCGACGGGACGGTGCGCGAGATCCGCCGCGCCCTCCTCGACGCCGACGTGGCGCTGCCCGTGGTCAAGGAGTTCACCGCCGCGGTCCGCGAACGCGCGCTCGGCGACGAGGTCAACCGTGCGCTGAACCCCGCGCAGCAGGTCGTGCAGATCGTCAACGACGAGCTCATCGGCATCCTGGGCGGCAAGCAGCGTCGCCTGCAGTTCGCCAAGAACCCGCCGACGGTCATCATGCTGGCCGGCCTCCAGGGTTCGGGTAAGACGACCTTCGCCGGCAAGCTCGCGAAGATGCTCGAGAAGGACGGGCACACGCCCCTTCTCGTCGCCTGCGACCTCCAGCGCCCCAACGCCGTCAACCAGCTCCAGGTCGTCGCGGAGCGCGCCGGTGCCGCCATCTACGCGCCCGAGCCCGGCAACGGCGTCGGCGACCCCGTCAAGGTCGCGCGCGACGGCGTCGCCTACGCCACGCGTCAGCAGCACGACATCGTCATCATCGACACCGCCGGCCGCCTCGGCGTCGACGCCGAGCTGATGAAGCAGGCCGCCGACATCCGCACGGCCACCCAGCCCGATGAGGTGCTGTTTGTCATCGACGCGATGATCGGTCAGGATGCCGTGAACACGGCCAAGGCGTTCCAGGACGGCGTCGACTTCACCGGCGTCGTGCTGTCGAAGCTCGACGGTGACGCCCGCGGTGGCGCCGCGCTGTCCGTCGCCTCGGTGACCGGACGCCCGATCATCTTCGCGTCGACCGGTGAGGGTCTCGACGACGTCGAGCCGTTCCACCCCGACCGCATGGCATCCCGCATCCTCGATCTCGGTGACATCCTCACGCTGATCGAGCAGGCGCAGAACGCCTTCGACGAGGCCGAGGCGATGAAGGTCGCCGAGAAGCTCGCGACCGAGACGTTCACGCTCGAGGACTTCCTCGAGCAGATGCAGCAGATGAAGAAGATGGGCTCCATGAAGAAGATGCTCGGGATGCTCCCGGGCATGGGAAACATGAAGCAGCAGCTCGAGGACTTCGACGAGCGTGAGATCGACCGCACGGAGGCGATCATCCGCTCGATGACCCCGGTCGAGCGCCGCAACCCGAAGGTCCTGAACGGGTCCCGGCGTCTTCGCATCGCCCGCGGTTCGGGCATGACCGTCACCGACGTGAACCAGCTGGTCCAGCGCTTCGAGCAGGCCGCGAAGATGATGAAGACCGTCGCGCGCGGCGGTGTGCCCAACATCCCCGGCATGGGTCCGGTGGGGGGCAAGCCCGGTGCGTCGTCGAAGCGCGGCAAGCAGCAGAAGGCCAAGGGCTCGAGGTCGGGCAACCCGGCCAAGCGCGCCGCCGAGAACGCCGGCATCGCGGCATCCACCGCTCCGACCGGGTCGGGCTTCGGCCTGGGCGGTCAGGCGGCGCCGAGCGAGGCCGACCTCGCGGAGCTGCAGAAGATGCTCGGTCGCGGCTGACGCCGCGCTCCCTGCAAGACGCGTCGATCAGGGCACGCGTCGGTCAGGGGAGGATGTCTGCGTCCTGCAGCGCGGACACGATCGTCTGCTCGATCGCTTTCTGTCCGCGAGCCGTGGGATGTACGTCGTCGTCCTGCAGCCATTCGGGGTGCCCGAGAAGCGGCTGTCCGATGTCGATGTATGTGCCGCCGACCGCGTCGATCGCCTCCTGCAGGGCCTGGGACGTGACGGCGTTGTCATCGGGGATGTCGGATTCGTCGTTCCAGATCGTGCTCAAGCCGACGATGTGCGCCGCGGGCGCCGCTTCGTGGAGTTCGTCGACGGTGGCCATGGTGCTCGAGCGGATGTCGTCGGCGTCTTGCCAGAAGTCGTTGCTCGACGACTCCACGATGAGCAGATCGGGCTGCAGCGCCGCGACCGCGGGAGCGAACCCCGCGTAGTTCGTTCCGCACTCACCGTCCACCACGAACCCCATTCCTCCGCAGGCCAGGTTCGTCAACGCGAGATGAGCGCGGGATGCCATGAGGTCGGGCCAGGCCTCGCCCAGCGTCAGTCCGGCGCCCGACATGAGTGAGTCGCCGACCGTGACGACGCGGAGGCGCGGGGGAGTGCTCGTCGACGGGGCCGGGGTCGGGGAGTCGACCGCGAAGGTCAACTCGGGTCGCGGCGCAGCCGCGGGCTCGGGGGCGCACGCGGCGAGGATGACCACCAGACCCGCGAGGAGCGCTGCCAGAGGTCGGCGCGAGCGGGTGCGTGCGGAGGTCATGGCGTGATCTTAGAGCGGCCCGTCTATGAGAATCCGCCGAGCGGGCATCACCCGGCGGCGGCGGACGGCTCAGACACGGAGCGCCGCGAGGTGCTCGCGCAGGGTCGGTCCGGCGCGGAACTCCCGGATGAGGTGCTGCACGACCTCGCGCAGGTCGCCGTCGGCGGCGTCCGCGACCGCGACCTGCCGTGCGGAGCTTCCGCCGGTGGCGAGGATCGTCTCGAGGCCGGCGAACTCCCGCGCGCACTTCAGCTCGACCGCGACGTCCGCCAACTCCTCCATGGTCTCGCGCAGGTGCTCGACGACGGGGCGCTGCGTTCCCTCGCGGTCGACGATCACGCGTGCGTCGAGTCCGTAGCGCGCAGCGCGCCACTTGTTCTCGCGGGCGAACCACGGAGGGATGCCGGGCAGTTCCCGGCCCTCGTCGAGGAGGCGCGAGAAGTGCTCGACGAGGGTCTGGGCCAGCGCCGCGACGGCGGCGAGCTCGGGGAGGGTCGACATCCCGTCGCACGCGCGGATCTCGACGGTTCCCCAGCGCGGCGCCGGACGGATGTCCCACCGCACTTCCGTGGCATCCGCCATCACGCCCGTGCGGATCATGTCGTCGAGGTAGCTCTCGAACTGACCCCAGGTCTCCATCTGCCAGGGGAGCCCCGCCGTCGGCAGCTGTTGGAAGACCAGGGAGCGGTTCGAGACGTAACCGGTGCGCTCTCCGGCCCAGAAGGGACTGGATGCCGACAGCGCCTGCAGGTGCGGGAGGAAGACGGTCAGCGCGTTGACGATCGGGAGCACCTTGTCGACGGAGTCGACGCCCACGTGCACGTGCACCCCCCAGATCATCATGTTGCGCCCCCACCACTGGGTGCGCTCGATGAGGGTGTGATACCTGGTCTTGTCGGTGACCTGCTGGTCGTACCACTGCGCGAAGGGGTGGCTCCCCGCGCAGAGCAGTTCGATGCCGCGCTTCTCCGTCTCGTCGCGGAGGGCGCCGATGGCGTCGGCGATGTCGTCGACGGCCGCGGCCACCGTGTCGCCGACACCGCTGGTGACCTCGACCGTGTTCGTCAGCAGCTCGCCCGTCACGGTGTAGCGCTCGAGGGCGGTGCGCTCCTCGACGAGCTCCAGGATCTCGGGCGCGCGGGGCACGAGATCGCCCGTGTCGCGGTCGGCGAGCATGAGTTCCCACTCCAGCCCCACGGATGATCGCGTTGAGGAAGCGAACGGCAGCGTCATCCGGTCAGTCTGACATGGGACACGCGGCACTCTCTGTTTCGCGCCTCGCGGTGTCATCTGGCAGAATAGAGGGTCGGACCAGGCACTCGACCCTCTATCCAGTGCCGGCCCGCCTTTTTTGAGCTTCCGCCGGGTGTGCACCCCACGCTCCAGGCGACCAGTTCGTTCGCTTTTCACCATCCAGGAGAAAATTCGTGGCTGTCAAGATCCGTCTCAAGCGTCTCGGTAAGATCCGTGCGCCCTACTACCGCATCGTCGTCGCCGACTCGCGCACCAAGCGCGACGGTCGTGTGATCGAGGAGATCGGCAAGTACCACCCCACCGAGGAGCCCTCGTTCATCGAGGTCGACTCCGAGCGTGCGCAGTACTGGCTCTCGGTCGGCGCCCAGCCCACCGAGCAGGTCGCGGCGATCCTCAAGCTCACCGGCGACTGGGGCAAGTTCAAGGGCGACAAGGACGCCGTGTCCACCGTCAAGGTGCGCGAGCCCAAGGCGGCCTTCGAGGCCGACGCGTCCAAGAAGTCGGTCGTCAAGCCCAAGGCCGAGAAGAAGGCGGAGGCCCCCGCGGCCGACGCTTCGGCCGACGACGCCGCCGAGACCTCGGCCGAGTAGTCCTCGTGCTGTCTGCCGCGCTCGAACACGTCGTCAAGGGGATCGTCGATCACCCTGAGGACGTGACCATCCGTTCCAGCACCTCGCCCCGGGGCGATGTGCTGGAGGTTCGCGTGCACCCCGATGACCGGGGTCGCGTGATCGGGCGCGGCGGACGCACCGCCAAGGCTCTGCGCACCGTCGTCTCCGCCCTCGCCGACGGGCGCCGCGTGCGCGTCGACGTGGCCGACGACTGATGGCGGCCGGCGACATCGCGGGCGGACAGCCCGCCAAGACACAGCTCCGCGTGGGGCGGCTCGTCAAGGCCCACGGCCTGAAGGGCGCCTTCAAGCTCGAGCTCTACACCGACGACCCCGAGGGACGCTTCGTCCCGGGGAACACCTTCACTCTGCAGGTGCCGGAGTCGTCGCCGTGGCACGGCCGTCCGTTGACGGTCCGGGAGTTCCGCTGGATGAACTCGCACCCCGTCGCCTTCTTCGAGGGCGTCGACGATCGTAATGCCGCCGAAGAACTCGTCAAGGCGATCCTCTGGATCGACCAGGACACCGCCGACGCCCCGGCCGAAGACGACGCGTGGTACGACCACCAGCTCGTCGGACTCGACGTCGTCCGCGACGGCGAGGTCGTGGGACGCGTGGTCCGCGTCGACCACTTCCCCGCGCAGGACCTGCTGATCGTGCGCCCGTCGGGCGAGGACCGTGAGGTGCTCGTCCCGTTCGTGAGCGCCATCGTCCCCGAGGTCGACATCGCCGGTGGCCGAGTGGTCGTGACACCCCCGGCGGGGCTCTTCGAAGACCTGCCGAGCGACGACGGAGACGAGCCCGAAGATTCGGACCGCGACGACTCCGACGACGCTTCCGCAGCCCGCGAGGACTGACATGCGCATCGACGTCGTGTCGATCTTCCCGACGATCTTCGACGCCCTCGAGGTGTCGCTGCTCGGCAAGGCCCGCACGACCGGCCTGCTCGACGTCCGCGTCCACGACTTGCGCGACTACACGCACGACCGCCACCGCACCGTCGACGACACCCCCTACGGTGGGGGCGCCGGCATGGTGATGAAGCCGGAGCCGTGGGGTGAAGCGCTCGACGACATCGTGGGCGATTCCGCCCCGCGCCCCGTCATCATCTTCCCCTCGCCGGCCGGTGAGCGATTCACCCAGGCGACCGCCCGCGAGCTGTCGACGGCGCAGCACCTGGTGTTCGGCTGCGGTCGCTACGAGGGCATCGACGAGCGTGTCTTCGACTACGCCGCGGAGCTCGGCGACGTCCGCCTCCTCAGCCTGGGCGACTACGTCCTCAACGGGGGAGAGGTCGCCGTCATGGCGATGGTCGAGGCCATCGGCCGCCTCATCCCCGGGGTCGTGGGCAACCCCGAGAGCCTCGTCGAAGAATCGCACGAAGACGGTCTGCTCGAGTACCCCTCATATACCAAGCCCTCGGTCTGGCGCGGACGCGAGGCTCCGCCGGTCCTGCTGAGCGGCAATCACGGTGCGGTCGCCGCGTGGCGCCGGGAGCAGCAGCTCGTTCGCACGCGCGAGCGTCGTCCGGACCTGCTCGCGGACTGACGCCCCGCGGGAGCGGCGCGGACCCCAGAATCTCGGCGACGCGAGCGCGGAACTCGCGGACGATCGCGACTCTCGCAGTAATCCGCGCGGAACGCGCGTCTCTGCCCGGTCGGACGGGACGGATGCCACGACCCCGAAGCCGCGGCATCCGGAATCCGTCGTCAGCGCACGCCGAGGAACGACCGGTCGGTGAGCACGATCGGGCCCTCGGCGGTGATCGCGACGGTGTGCTCGGAGTGCGCGCCGCGCGAGCCGTCGACGCTGCGCAGGGTCCAGCCGTCGGGGTCGGTGACGAGCTCGTCGGTGGTCTGCAGGAACCACGGCTCGAGCGCGACGACCAGGCCCGCGCGGAGAGGGTATCCGCGGCCGGCCTTGCCGTCGTTGGCCACGTGCGGGTCGCCGTGCATCGTGCGGCCCACGCCGTGACCGCCGAAATCGGTGTTGATGCTCAAGCCCTCGGCGTGGGCGACAGCGGCGATGGCCGCGGAGATGTCGCCGATCTTGTGTCCGACGGTCGCGGCGTCGATCGCGGCGACCAGAGCGCGTTCGGTCGTGTCGATGAGCGCGAGGTCTTCGTCGCGGGGGGTGCCGACCACGAACGAGACCGCCGAGTCGGCGACCCATCCGTCGACGGATGCCGCGAAGTCGAGCGAGACGAGGTCGCCGTCGCGCAGCACGTAGTCGTGGGGCAAGCCGTGCAGGACCGCGTCGTTGATCGAGGTGCAGAGGACCTTTCCGAAGGGGCTCGCTCCGAAGGACGGGTGGTAGTCGATGTAGCAGGACTCAGCCCCCGCGGCACGGATCATGTCGTGGGCGCGGCGATCCAGGTGGAGGAGATTGGTTCCCACCTTGGTCTCGTCGCGCAGCGTGGCCAGCACCTCGGCGACGAAACGGCCGGCCGGCCGCATCGCCTCGATCTCGGCAGGGGTGCGCAGTTCGATCATCGGTGGTTCCCTTCGTCTCTCCCATTGTCCCCGATCCGTTCGTGCCGCCCGACGTGCACCTGCCGCACTCATAGGCGGTGCACAGTGACGGTGCGTAGCCTCGATCCATGGTGCTTCGCCGAGTGTTCCTCCGCTGGCTGTTCCCCGCAGCCTTCGTCCTGCCGCTCTGGCTGTTCGTCGGATGGATCGTGTTCGCCGGCGGAAGCGCGTGGGCCCTGCTGTGGCTGCTCATCGCCGCTCCCACGGTGTTCGTGTCGCAGATTCTGCTCACGCTCCTGGTCCGTGCGCGCACGAGCGTCCGTCTCGGGCGTGCTGTCGCGTGGCGCGACGTCCTCGGGCTCGGCATCTGGCACGTCGTGATCGTTGCGCTGGGCTTCTACGATTCGCGCGCTTTCTTTCCCCTGCTCGTCCTCAGTGTGGTCGGAGCGCTCGTCCTGTTCTGGTCCTCGCTGGCCCAGCTGTGGAACGAGGCGCGCGGTTCGATGACCGTGATGCACGCGCAGGACGGCACCGCCTACATTCCGCCGACGGCCGAACGTCCGCGTCCGCGCGTCGGCGGAGACGTGATCGTGGTGTCGGAGAGCACGCCCCGCGACTGACCTGGTTTGGCGCGTGTCTTCTGCCGTGGCAGAATAGATGTTTGTGCCCTGACCAGCTCTGCCTCAGGGGAGTCCAGCCGCTTTCGCGGCCTCGGGCACGCCTCACCTTTTTCCCTCTTATCGTGCGATCGACCTGTGGCGGTCGCAGGAAGTGATGATCATGCAGATCCTCGACTCCGTCGACGCGGCTTCGCTCCGCTCCGACATCCCCGCCTTCGGCCCCGGTGACACCGTCAAGGTGCACGTCAACATCACCGAAGGCAACCGCTCGCGTATCCAGGTGTTCCAGGGGGTCGTCATCGGCCGCTCGGGCGACGGTGTGCGCGAGACCTTCTGCGTCCGCAAGGTCAGCTTCCAGGTCGGCGTCGAGCGCACCTTCCCGGTCCACAGCCCCGTGATCGACCACATCGAGGTCGTCACGCGCGGCGACGTGCGCCGCGCCAAGCTGTACTACCTGCGCAACCTGCGTGGCAAGAAGGCCAAGATCAAGGAGAAGCGCGACCGCTGAGTCGACTCTCTCGAACGCCCCGCGACTTCGTCGCGGGGCGTTCGGCGTTTTCCGGGTGACGTCGTGCGGCATCGCGCTTTCGATGTGCGACCCTTGTTCCTGCGGTTCTCCGGTGTGCGGCGAGCCCGGTGAAGGATCTTTGTGATGAGCGACCAGACCGCGTCGACCCCGGATGCCATGGCATCCGCCCCCTCGGACCGTCGGCGACGAGGGTGGGGCGCATTCCTCCGCGACATCGTCGTCATCATCCTGATCGCGCTGGCCGTCTCGTTCCTCGTCAAGACGTTCGTGGTCCGCTCGTTCTACATCCCCTCCGCCTCGATGAACAACACGCTCATCGAACAGGACCGCATCCTCGTCGACGAGCTGACCCCCCGCTTCGGGCAGTACTCGCGCGGTGACGTCGTCGTCTTCCGCGATCCGGGCGGGTGGCTCCCCGTCTCGACCCGTCCGGCACGTCCGCCCCTCGAAGAGGGAGCCGACTGGGTCCTCTCGCTGTTCGGCCTTTCCGCCCCCGACAGCGACGATCACCTCATCAAGCGCGTGATCGGAACGCCGGGTGACCACGTGGTGTGTTGCAACGCCCTGGGGCAGACCTCCGTCAACGGCGTGCCCCTCGACGAGCCGTACGTGAAGCTCTTCCCCGGCGCGACCGCGCCCAACCCGGTTCCGTACGACATCACCGTGCCCCAGGGCTCGCTCTGGGTGCTCGGCGACAACCGGAACAGCTCGAAGGACTCCCGCTTCAATCAGGATCAGCCGGGCCACGGTTTCGTGCCGATCGACAACGTCGTCGGACGCGCCTTCCTCATCACGTGGCCCTTCTCCCGTTTCGGGATCATCGACTTCCACCACAACGTGTTCGCGGGGGTGCCCGCGCCCGAGGCCACGCCGTGATCGAGCCGACGCTGACCCTCGAGCGTCGCCTTCTCAAGGAGCACGCACTTGTCATCGCGTGCGACGAGGTGGGGCGTGGAGCGCTGGCCGGTCCGGTGGCCGTCGGCGCCGCGGTGATCGATCCGTCGCGGTCGCGTAAGCGTGTGCCCACCGGCCTGCGCGACTCGAAGCTCGTTCCCGAGGCCCGTCGTCCCGAGGTGGCCGCGCGCGCGGCGGCGTTCGTCCAGCACAGTGCCGTCGGCTGGGCGAGCTCGGAGGAGATCGACGAGATCGGCATCATCCGGGCCCTCGGTCTCGCCGCGGTCCGGGCGATCGCCGATCTTCGGGCGCACGGTGTCGTGCCCGAGGACGCGTTGGTCATCCTCGACGGCAATCACGACTACATCACACCGGCGGGAGAGTCGGGTCTCCGTGTTCAGCCCATCGTGAAGGCCGACCGGGACTGCGCGAGTGCCGCCGCGGCATCCGTCATCGCCAAGGTCGCGCGCGACACCGTCATGACGTATCTGCACGACGATCTGCCGGCGTATGGCTGGGCGCGCAACAAGGGGTACGCGAGCCTCGATCACCGCGAGGCGATCTCGGCTCACGGGATGAGCGTGCACCACCGGCACTCGTGGGCGATCGCCGCGGCGCCGACGCTGTTCTGATCCGGCTCGACGCGGACGCGCCCGGGGCGAGGGCGCCGTGCGACCCCGAGGACCGGGCGCACCTAGGATGGAGAGACCATGGATGACGACGTCTTCGAGGATTACGACCGCGAACTCGAACTGGCCCTGTACCGCGAGTATCGCGACGTCGTGCAGCAGTTCCAGTACGTGATCGAGACCGAACGCCGGTTCTACCTGGCCAACGACGTGAACGTCGTCCGCCGCGACACCGAGCACGACTTCTACTTCGAGATCTCGATGTCCGACGTGTGGGTGTGGGACATCTACCGTGCCGACCGTTTCGTGAAGTCGGTGCGCGTGCTCACGTTCAAGGACGTGAACGTCGAAGAGCTCTCGCGTCGGGACTTCCAGCTCCCGGAGGAGCTCTCGCTCGACAACTGAGGGGCGTGACCCGGCATCGCACGGGTGAGCCTCCTCCCCATTCCGGGGATTGGCGGGTCCATCCACGGAAGGCCGGGGTGAGCCCTCGACACGTCGTCTCGGGATGCCACGCTCTCGGGCATGGCAGCGAAAGACGAACTCGGACGAGCCGGCGAGAACCGCGCGGTGGCGCATCTGCGCACCAGTGGCTACCGGATCCTCGACCGCAACTGGCGGTGTTCCCAGGGCGAGATCGACATCGTCGCGGACCATCACGGCGCTCTCGTGGTGATCGAGGTCAAGACCCGCACGAGCGAGGCGTTCGGTCACCCGTTCGACGCGATCGATGCGCGGAAAGCCGCGCGGCTCTGGCGACTGGCGATGGCCTGGATGGCGGAGCACCCCGATGAGGCACGCGGACGCCGACTCCGCATCGATGCCATCGCGGTGACCGGCCCCGACCCCGCGACGGGCCGGCTCGAGCACCTGGAGGACGCGCTGTGACCGTCGCGCGCACCTGGGCCGTGGCGCTCTCGGGCCTGCGCGGAGACCTCGTCGACGTCGAAGCAGATCTGTCGCAGCAGACCCCGGAGTTCTCCATCATCGGCCTGCCGGACAAGGCCCTCGGCGAGGCGGGCCGCCGCGTGCGAAACGCCTGCGCGAACCGCGGGCTCGATCTGCCCAAGCGTCGGATCACCGTCAACCTGTCCCCGGCGAGCCTCCCCAAGCGCGGTTCGGGGTTCGACGTCGCGATCGCGGTGGCGGCGCTCGCGACGACGGGGATGATGGATGCCACTCGCGTCGCCACCACCGTGCACATCGGGGAGCTCGGGCTCGACGGTCGGTTGCGTCCGGTTCCGGGAGTGCTCCCCGCGGTCGTCGCGGCGCAGCGGGCGGGGCACCGTCGTGTCGTCGTTCCGGCGGCCAACGCGGGGGAGGCTCGACTCGTCGACGGCGTGGAGGTGTGTGCCGCGAAGTGCCTCGCCGAGGTCGTCCGGTGGCACGGGGGTACCTGTGACGCGATCGAGCTCGAGCCCGTGCTCCCCAGCGCGCCGCCCCCGACCGACGAGGCCCCGCTCGAACTCGCAGACGTCGTCGGACAGACGGATGCGGTCGACGCGCTCGTCGTCGCGGCAGCCGGAGGCCATCACATGCTCATGAGCGGGCCACCCGGTGCGGGGAAGACGATGTTGGCTCGACGGCTTCCCGGCATCCTTCCCGACCTCGACGATGAGGCGGCCCTGTCCGTGGCATCCGTGCGCTCGCTCTCCGGCGAGACCGTGGTGCACCTGTCCCGGACACCCCCGTTCGAGAGTCCTCACCACGGTGCGAGTGCGGCCGCCCTCATCGGGGGCGGATCAGGGGTGGTGCGTCCCGGCGCGATCGCTCGCGCGAGCGAGGGCGTGCTGTTTCTGGACGAGGGAGGCGAGTTCCCCGCCTCCGTGCTCGACGCGCTCCGTCAGCCGCTGGAGAGCGGGGTGATCCATCTGCACCGCTCCGGCGTTGCCGCGACCTATCCGGCTCGGTTCCAGCTCGTCGTCGCGACGAACCCCTGTCCCTGCGGGCAGCATGGCGTTCCCGGCGGGTCGTGCGAGTGCGCGCCGCAGGCCATCCGGCGATACACCCGTCGGCTGTCGGGACCGCTTCTGGACCGGATCGACATCGACTTGCGCCTCCAGCGGGTGTCCGCTGCGCGCCGCGAGGCCGAGGCGCGGACCGTCACCACGCGGGAGGCCCGGGCGATTGTTGTCACCGCCCGTGAGCGGGCCGCCCGGCGGTGGGTCGATACCCCGTGGTCGCGCAACGCCGACGTCCCCGGGACGTGGATACGGGGGCCGGCTGCGCCCTCGGCCGAGGTCCTGCGGCCCCTGGACGTCGCGCTTCGCCGCGGAGCGCTGACCTTGCGCGGCTACGACCGGTTGCTGCGCGTGGCGTGGACGGTGGCCGACATCGCCGGCCACGACGAGATCACGGTCGACGACATCGGACGCGCGTTGTACCTGCGGCGGGGGATGAGCGCGTGACCCTGCCGGACCTGTCGACGGATGCCGCGCGCTCCGCGCTCCGCGGCATCGACGGCGTCGTCGCCGGCGCCGAGCAGGAGACCTATGCGCGGGTCGTGTGGAACGTGATCGCCGAGCCCGGCGACGGCGCGGCGGGCGCGTTGATCGCGGCCGTGGGTCCCGTCGAGGCTCTCCGTGTCGCGGCGGCGCCCTCGGAGGACCGATGGGCGCCGGCCCGCGCGCGGTGGACTCCGCGGTTGCGTTCCGATGCCGTCCGCGGTGCTCTCGACGGTGCGCGGCGAGCGGGCGTACGACTCGTGGTGCCCGGTGACCCGTCGTGGCCGTCGCGGGTGGACGATCTGGGCGTGCATGCCCCGGTGGCGTTGTGGGTGCGCGGTTGCACGGAGATGAACCATGCCCCGTCCGTCGCCATCGTGGGCGCGCGAGCGGCCACCCCGTACGGCGAGGGGGTCACGGCCGACCTCTCCGCCGAACTCGGCGCTGCCGGCGTCACGATCGTGTCGGGCGCGGCCTACGGCATCGACGGCGCGGCGCATCGAGCCGCTCTGGCAGCCGGGGCGCGAACCGTGGCGTTCCTCGCGGGCGGAGTGGATCGGGCCTACCCGCGGGGGCACGAAGGGCTCCTCGACCGCATCGCCGACACCGGTGCGGTGTGGAGTGAGACACCGTGCGGCTCCAGTCCCACGAAGTGGCGGTTCCTCTCGCGGAACAGGCTCATCGCCGCGATGGCGGACGCCGTGGTGGTCGTCGAAGCGGGATGGCGAAGCGGATCGTTGAACACGGCCGCCCACGCGGCGACGCTCGGTCGGGCGCTCGGGGCGGTCCCCGGCCCGATCACGTCGGCCGCCTCGGCCGGATGCCATCGCATCCTGCGCGAGTACGGGGGAGTGTGCGTGACGTCGGCGGACGATGTCCGCGAGATGATCGGCCACTCACCCGAACCCGACGCCGGCGCCACTTCCCGCGGCGGCGAGGGCCGAACGGATGACACGACCCGGCTGTTCGACGCCCTGTCGAGCCGGGTCGCCCGGGGCGCGGACGACATCGCGCGTCGAAGCGGACTGTCCTCTGCCCAGGTGCAGACGCAGCTCGGCCTGGCTCAGCTCGCGGGACGCGTGGTGAGGGATGAGGACGGCGGATGGCGCTCGGTACGCGGATGAGAAACCGGATGCCGTGCGCGCCCTCCGCTGTCGGGGCTCGCGCGGGGGCAGGCTGGACGCATGCGCATCTCCGTCGCCGCCGAGGCGTTCTTGACGCACCTCGCCACGGTGCGTCGGCTCTCGCCCGCGACGGTCCGCGCCTACCGCTCCGACCTCGCGGATCTGGCCCGCTCGACCGGCGATGCTCCGCTCGACGAACTCGACATCGAGGCGCTCCGGCAGTGGCAGTGGGAAGCGACTTCCGCGGGACGGGCGAAGGCGACTGCCGCCCGCCGCACCTCGGCCGCCCGGGCATTCCTCTCCTGGGCGCGGGAAGAGGGCCTGATCGAGGTCGACCCGTCCCCCCGTCTCGTGGCCCCCAAGCGCGGACGCACGCTCCCCGTCGTGGCGACGACCTCCGCGCTGGACGAGGTGCTCGCGGGAGCGGCGGCCCACGCGGAGTCGGGAGAACCCGTCGCCCTGCGCGATCACGCGATACTCGAGGTCCTGTACGGGTCGGGGGCGCGGGTGTCGGAGCTGTGTGGCCTCGACCTCGACGACGTCGATCGGGAGAGCCGGACGCTCCGTGTACGGGGCAAGGGCGACAGAGAACGGGTCGTTCCGTACGGTGTGCCGGCGGCCCGCGCCCTCGAGGCGTACGTCGTGCGCGGGCGACCCGTCTTGAGTGCTCGGGGCGACGGCGTGGCCGGACCCGCGGTGTTCCTCGGCGCACGCGGAGCGCGCCTGGGACCCCGTGCCGTGCATGCGCTCGTGTCGAGGGTGGTCGCACCCGTCGTGGGCGCGGAGACACTGGGGCCGCACGCCCTGCGGCATTCCGCGGCGACGCACCTCCTGGACGGCGGCGCAGACCTCCGCAGCGTGCAGGAGATCCTGGGCCACGCGAGTCTCGGGACCACGCAGATCTACACGCACGTGTCGGGCGAGCGGTTGCGCGAGGCCTACCGGCTGGCGCATCCGCGCGCGTGACCCGCCCTCGGCGTACGGCCTGCCTTCCCGGGCGAGAACAACCGCCGCACCGCGAGGCATCCGTTCCGATCGTGTCGGGCTGCACAGACGTCAGGCTGCGCGTCGACCGCCGCGGTTCGCATCCGCGGGGATGGCGCCCGCGCCCGCTCGGCCCTACCGTGGGAGAGGTGAACGTTCGTGGCCGGGTCCTGAGCGCTGCCGTCGGAGCGGGGACCCTCGCCGTCGCTCTGGCTGCATGCTCGCTGTCCCCGCAGCCGACGGTGGCGCGTCTTCCCCCGGCGGCGGGTGCCAGCGCGGCGCCCACGGTGAACGTCCCGGCGCCCTCGGTCGTCCCCGCCGCGCCCTCCTCCGTCCCCTCGGCGACGGACGACGCCGGAAGCACCGACGACGCCGGCACCACGGACGATGACGCGGTGACGTGCGCGGACGGCGCACCGACGTCGATCTCCGGAAGCGAGCAGACCGTGCGTGTGACGGGCTCCTGCGCACAGCTCTCGGTCTCCGGGAGCGCGATGACCGTCGACGCGACGACGGCGCAGATCGGAACGCTGGCGATCGCGGGTGACCGTGTCCGTGTGGATGCCGCCTCGATCACCGCCCTCTCCGTCCAGGGCAACGATGGTGTGATCACGTCGGCCGGGGCGATCGAACGCGTCGATCTCAGCGGCGACCGCACCCAGGTGACCGCCGCCGGCGCCATCTCCTCCGTCGCGATCCGCGGTCAGAACAACGGCGTCCGCGCCGGCGGCGGGATCGGAGACAGCACGATCGAGGGGCGCGACAACCAGGTCGGCTGACCCGACCCTGCCGGATTCAGCAGCACGGAAGCAGGACAGCCCGCGGGACACCACCCAGGAGCCGTAGGGGATTGATGTACTCGCCCTCGCGTCGCACGCCGAAGTGGACCGTCCCCGGCCCCGCGTGGCCTCCTGCCGCGACAACCCCCACCGGCGATCCTCGAGACACGGCGTCGCCCACCTCGCGGTCGGTGAGGACCGGCTCCAGTGTCGTCACGAGGCCGTCCCCGTGGTCGATCGTGACGACCGCGCGGCCCGCCACCATTCCGACGAACGCGATGCGACCCGCTGCGGGCGCGCGAACGGTGACGGCGGAGCCGAGGTCGACACCGCGGTGGCCCGGGCCGTAGGCGTGCGCGGGCGCCTCGAACCGGCGAACGAGCTGAACGTCGTCGACCGGCCACACCCACCCGCGCTCGGACAGATCATCGGCGGCGGCCGGCGATACTCCCGTCGTCACGGCGAGCAGAACCACGACCAGCAGCGCCGGCGCACGGGGAACGAAATGTCTCACGGGGCAATCGTGGCGGCGACGCTGATCGCCCGGCGCGCGCATCGGCCGGATGGGGGATGCCTCGGCGAAACACGCCGCGGGGGAGGAGCCGTCGCGGAGAGCGTTCGTCGAGCACCGTCCTGTACACTGAAGGACGCATCTCGTGTATTCGAGATGACTCCGCGTGCCCAGAGCGCAGCGCGCCGTCCTCCCGGACGGCGCATCGCGTGGCATCCACACCCCATGGTCCTCCGCTTCGGCGGGTGGCGGGTGTGCGCCGGGCACCAGGCTCGTCGGACGAATCGTCCGGCGCGATCAACCACAACCACGGCGCGCGAGCGCCCAGAAACAGGAGTACGACCATGGCCGTCGTCACCATCCGCCAGCTGCTCGACAGCGGCGTTCACTTCGGACACCAGACCCGTCGGTGGAACCCGAAGGTGAAGCGCTTCATCCTGACCGAGCGCTCGGGCATCCACATCATCGACCTGCAGCAGTCGCTCGGGTACATCGACAAGGCGTACGAATTCGTCAAGGAGACCGTCGCGCACGGCGGCACCATCCTCTTCGTCGGCACCAAGAAGCAGGCGCAGGAAGTCCTCGCCGAGCAGGCGACCCGCGTGGGCCAGCCCTACGTCAACCAGCGCTGGCTCGGTGGCCTCCTCACCAACTTCCAGACGGTGTCGAAGCGTCTCGCCCGCATGAAGGAGCTCGAGGAGCTCGACTACGAGAACCCCGCCGAGAGCGGCTTCACCAAGAAGGAGCTCCTGCTCAAGAAGCGCGAGCTCGACAAGCTGCACAAGTCGCTCGGCGGTATCCGCAACCTGCAGAAGACCCCGTCCGCCATCTGGGTCGTCGACGCCAAGCGCGAGCACCTCGCGGTCGACGAGGCCAAGAAGCTCGGCATCCCCGTGATCGGCATTCTCGACACGAACGCCGACCCCGACGAGTTCCAGTACCCGATCCCCGGCAACGACGACGCGATCCGCTCCGTGAGCCTGCTCACGCGCATCATCGCCGACGCCGCGGCCGAGGGCCTGATCCAGCGTCACCAGCCCGCCGGTGAGGACGAGGCCGCCGAGCCCCTCGCCGAGTGGGAGCGTGAACTCCTCGAGTCCGGTGCCCCGGAGCAGTCGTCCGCCGAGACCGCGAAGGTCGCCGACCTCGCCGAGGCCAAGGCCGAGGCGTCGGAGATCGTCGCCGACGAGCAGGCCGCCGAGGGCCAGGCCGCGACCGAGTCGGCCGATGACGCCGCCGGTGCCGAGGCTCACGACGAGGCTGTCGCCGCCGCGTCGGGCGAGTCCGCCGCCGAGGTCGCCGACGCCGAGGCTGCTGACAGCAAGTAATCCGCGCGACACGCGTCACCTCCGGGTGTCACGCGCGTCACCCGCACAGGCTACGATCCGGCGGGGTCGTGACCGGACCTCCTCGTGAGGCACGGTGCCACGACCCCGCCGAGCTTTTATCAAGAACGCACACGACAAGGAGACGCCACACCATGGCAAACTTCACGATCGCCGACATCAAGGCGCTGCGCGAGCAGCTCGGCACCGGCATGGTCGACACCAAGAAGGCGCTCGAGGAGGCCGACGGCGACGTCGAGAAGGCCGTCGAGATCCTGCGCCTCAAGGGCGCCAAGGGCAACGCGAAGCGCGCTGACCGCTCGACGAGCGAAGGCCTCGTCGTCGCCCGCGAGAACAACGGTTCGGTCACTCTGCTCGAGCTCGCCTGCGAGACCGACTTCGTCGCCAAGAACGAGCGCTTCATCGCGCTGGCCGACAAGGTCGTCGACGCGGCGGCCGCCGCGGGCGCCGACTCGGTCGAGGCCGCTCTGGCCGCCGACGCCGACGGTAAGACCGTCGAGCAGCTCATCTCCGACGAGGCCGCGATCATCGGCGAGAAGGTCGAACTGCGTCGCGTGCGCACGATCTCGGGCGACAAGTTCGAGGTCTACCTGCACAAGACGAGCAAGGACCTTCCCCCGCAGGTCGGCGTGGTGCTCGCTTACACCGGTGACGACGCCGAGACGGCTCGCTCGATCGCTCAGCACATCTCGTTCGCGAACCCCTCGTACCTCACCCGCGACGCCGTGCCCGAGGCCGACGTCGAGAAGGAGCGCGAGATCGTCACCGAGATCTCCCGCAACGAGGGCAAGCCCGAGGCCGCCCTGCCGAAGATCGTCGAGGGCCGCGTCAACGCGTTCTTCAAGCAGGTCGCCCTGCTCGACCAGGACTATGCGAAGGACAACAAGCTGTCCGTCGCGAAGGTCGCGTCCGACGCCGGTCTCACGCTGACCGACTTCGCCCGCTTCAAGGTCGGCGCGTAACACCTCGACAGGCTGACGGCCCGTCACAAGGCCCGGGATGCCATGGCATCCCGGGCCTTTTTCCTGCGCGCGCGACGTTTCGAGTCCGCGGCGCGGCAGATAGTTTGGACAGAACGAGAGGACATGACACGTGATCGATGAAGCGAGCAAGCGCCGCCGGGTGCTCCTGAAGCTGTCGGGTGAGGCGTTCGGCGGAGGCCAGCTGGGAGTCAATCCCGACGTGGTCAGCCAGATCGCACGGGAGATCGCGGAGGCGGTCGATCGCGTCGAGATCGCGATCGTCGTGGGTGGAGGCAACTTCTTCCGCGGGGCCGAGCTGAGCCAGCGCGGCATGGACCGCGGGCGTGCCGATTACATGGGAATGCTCGGCACCGTGATGAACGCCCTCGCCCTCCAGGACTTCCTCGAGCAGGCGGGTGCCGCGACGCGCGTGCAGTCGGCGATCTCGATGACCCAGGTGGCGGAGCCCTACATTCCGCGCCGCGCCGTGCGCCATCTCGAGAAGGGCCGCGTCGTGATCTTCGGTGCCGGCGCGGGACTCCCGTACTTCTCCACCGACACCGTGGCCGCCCAGCGTGCTCTCGAGATCGGTGCCGTCGAGGTGCTGGTGGCGAAGAACGGCGTCGACGGCGTCTACACGGCCGACCCGCGCGTCGACCCGACCGCGACGAAGCTGGATCACCTCACCTACAACGATGCGCTCCAGAAGGGCCTGAAGGTCGTGGACTCGACCGCCTTCAGCCTGTGCATGGACAACGGCATCGACATGCGCGTGTTCGGGATGGAGCCCGAGGGCAACGTCACCCGCGCGCTGCTCGGCGACACGATGGGCACGCTCGTCACGGCGTGACCCGCCGCGTGGGCCCGGGTCTCGGGCCCACGCGCGACTAGACTGAGATGTCAGTCCCAACGAATGGAGTCACCGTGATCGCCGATGTCCTCGCCGATGCCGGAGCGCGCATGGATCGCGCCGTGGAGGCCGCCAAGGAGGACTTCGCGACCGTCCGTACCGGGCGCGCGAACCCCCAGATGTTCCAGAAGGTCCTCGTCGACTACTACGGCTCGCCGACGCCGCTCGCGCAGCTCGCTTCGCTCAACAACCCCGAGGCGCGCACGCTCGTCATCAACCCGTACGACAAGTCGGCGCTGAAGGCGATCGAGCAGGCGATCCGCGACATGCCGAACCTGGGCGTGAACCCCACGAACGACGGCAACATCGTGCGCATCACGATGCCCGAGCTCACGGAGGAACGCCGCAAAGAGTACGTCAAGCTCGTGCGCGGCAAGGGCGAGGACGCGAAGGTCCAGATCCGCAACCTCCGCCGCAAGGCCAAGGACGACCTCGACGCGCTGAAGAGCGACGTCGGTGAAGACGAGTTGGTCCGCGCCGAGAAAGAGCTCGACGGCGTCACGCGCGCGCACGTCGACCAGATCGACGAGGCGCTCAAGCGCAAAGAGGCCGAGCTTCTCGAGGTCTGACGTCCATGTCCGATGACTCCACACGCGACGACGCCGATCCGCACACCGGTGCGGCCGGTCGTCGTCGCGTCGACGGGTCCCGGCGGTCGCCGGCGACCGGCGAGGGCGTGACGGCCATCGAGTCGCAGTTGCGATCCATGCGAACGGATGCCGAGCAGCACATCGCCCAAGCGCGAGCGGAGTTCGACCAGGCGAACGAGCGGATCAAGCAGCGCACGGGCCGCGACCTCATCCTGGCCACGCTGATCGGCGTGTCCATCGGCGTCGTCGTCATCGCCTCGCTCATCTTCTTCAAGTGGCTGTTCGTGCTGTTCGCCGCGGCGGCCGTGGGGCTGGCGATCTTCGAGTTCTCGCGCGCGCTGCAAGCGGCCGGGCGACGCGTCGACATCGTGCCGCAACTGGGGTTGGGTCTTCTCCTGCTCCTCAGCGGCTTCCTCGCGGGCCTGTGGGTGCACTGGGTCGCCGCCATCGCCTCCGTCGTCGTGGTGATCGTCTGGCGACTGGTCGGGCAGATGTTCGCGCGGGACGGCCGGACGCGGGCGGACGTCCTCGGAGACGTCCTCGTCGCCGGTTTCCTTCAGCTCTATCTGCCGTTCCTCGGCAGCTTCGCGACGATTCTGCTGTCGGAGGACCGGGGGGAGTGGTGGGTCCTCGCCTTCCTGATCGTCGCGGTCGTCTCCGATACCGGTGCGTACGTGTCCGGTCTCACCTTCGGGCGCGGAGGGCGGCATCCCATGGCGCCGCGCATCAGCCCGAAGAAGACGTGGGAGGGCTTCGCCGGAGCCTGCGTCGCCGCTCTGGTGGCCGGGGTTTTGCTCGCGGCGTTCATGCTCCACATCCCCTGGTGGGCGGGGTTGATCTTCGGCGGCGTCGTCCTCGCCACGGCGACGGTCGGCGACCTGGGCGAGTCCATGCTCAAGCGCGACCTCGGCATCAAGGACATGAGTTCCTGGCTGCCCGGGCACGGCGGTGTCCTCGACCGTCTGGACTCGATCCTCCCGTCGGCGATCGCCGCACTCGCCATGTTCTATCTGCTCGCCCCGCTGGGAGTGTCATGACTGAAACGCCGATCGACGACCGCACGACGAGCACGCTCTTCCCCGACGCCCCCGGGCGAACGAAGGGGTACGAGAAGCGCGCCGTCGATCAGTTCTTGTCCCGCGCACGCGAGGCCTTCGAATCCGACGCGGAGGGGACTCTCCGCTCGACGGAGGTCCGCGCCACCGCGTTCCCGCTGGTCCGCGGGGGCTATGCGATCGCCCCGGTCGACGCAGCGCTCGGTCGCGTCGAAGACGCCTTCGCCGCGCGCGAGCGCGAGCACGCGCTCTCCCGCCTCGGCGCCCGTGCCTGGGTGGCCGAGACGCGCGACACCGCGCAGGTCGTCCTCGACCGACTTCAGCGTCCGCGAGGCCACCGTTTCGATCGCGTCGGCTTCCTGCGCTACGGGTACCGCGTCGACGAGGTGGATGTCGCGGCCGACCGGATCGCGCGCTATCTGGCCGCGGGCGATCCGATCACCGCGGAGCAGGTGCGCTCCGTCGCGTTCCGCATGGAGCGCGGGGGGTATCGCGAGCAGCAGGTGGATGCCGTGCTCGACGCTGTCGTCGAGGTCATGCTCGCTATCGGTTGATGCACATCCCGCACACGTCGCACCCACCGCACGGCATCGGTAGACTCGGAGAACTGTGACTTCCGGATCCGACCTCACACGTGCGTCGTCCCGCCACGTATCGCGCCGCGGCGCGGCCACGGGGGACGTCGTTCCCCCCGCGCTCCCGCACCGCCGGACGCCGCGGTGGTCTCGTCGGCGTGGAGTCGTCGGTGCGTTCGCCGGCTGCGCTGCGCTTCTGTTCGCCGCCGCGTACGTGGGGCCTATGGGTGCGGTGGTCTCCCGCGCGCAGGCCGAGGAGCCGAAGACGGTGACCTTGTTCGCCGAAGGCCTCAACGACACCCAGGAGGTGTCGACGTCCGGTGAGCGCGAAGCTCCCACCCTCGATCGGGCGAGCTACAACGTCTACGTCAAGCCGAAGCCCACTCCGACGCCGACCCCGACGCCGCGCGAGCAGGGCTCGTCGGACGGCGGGGGAGGCGGGCCGCTGTTCTACACCGGTGGGGGCGCTCCCGCCGAGTGGATGGCAGCCGCGGGCATCTCCGAGGCGGACATGGGCTACGTCGACTACATCGTGAGCCGCGAGAGCGGGTGGAACCCGAACGCGACGAACCGCTCCTCGGGGGCGTGCGGACTCGTGCAGGCTCTTCCGTGCAGCAAGGTCCCCGGTAACGGCTACGACCCGGTGGACAATCTGCGCTGGGCGACCGGTTACGCGACGGGTCGTTACGGCAGCTGGGCCGGCGCCTACGCCTTCTGGACCAGCAACCATTGGTGGTGAGTGGCATCCATGCCCCGCTCACGCAAACGCCGTCCGGATCCTCGCCACGGCGATGACTCGCTCGATCGCCTGATCGCCGGGTGGAAGCGCAGCGAGATCAAGCGCGGTATCGAGTGGACCGTGCAGCCGATCTCGGCGCCACAGGCGCAGAAGGAGTATCGCTGCCCGGGCTGCGGACGGGCGGTCGAACCCGGTGTCGCGCACGTCGTGGTGTGGCGCGCCGACGGCGTCCTGGGTGATGCGGCCGATCTGGCCGCGCGTCGACACTGGCACACTCCGTGTTGGAGGATTGCGTGATGGAGATCCGCGGACCCGTCCTGCTCCCGGCACGACGCGAAGACATCGACCTGCAGACCGTCGACGGACTGACCCTCGTCGGCGAACTCGCGCTTCCTGTCGATCGCGACCCCGTCGCGACGCTCGTGACGCTTCACCCTCTGCCGACCGCCGGCGGCTTCATGGACTCGCACATCCTGCGGAAGGCCGCGGGACGCCTGCCGGCCCTCGCCGACCTCGCCGTGCTGCGCTTCAACACGCGCGGCACGACGTCACCGCGCGGAACGAGCGAGGGCGCCTTCGACGGGGGAGCGGCAGAGGTGTTCGACGTCGCCGCGGCGATGGATCTCGTGCGCGAGCGCGGTCTGCCCCGGCCGTGGCTCGTCGGCTGGTCGTTCGGCACCGAGCTGGCGCTGAAGTACGGCCGTGATCACGACATCGAGGGCGTTATTCTGCTCTCTCCGCCCCTCCACCGCGCCACCGCGGACGAGGTCGCCGCCTGGGGTGGCGACACGCGCCGGGTCGTCGTGCTGGTACCGGAGTTCGACGACTACCTGCGCCCGGACGAGGCCCGTGAGCGGTTCGCGTCGATCCCGCACGCGACGCTGATCGCCGTCGAGGGCGGCAAGCATCTCTGGGTCGGCGAGACCCAGACGCGCCGCGTCCTCACCGAGATCGTCGCGGCCGTGAACCCCGACGCGTTGCCGCTCCCGACCGAATGGGACGACGACCTCTGAGCCGTCAGCGTTCGTTCTGTCGCGGGATGATGACCTCGCGATAGATGATCAGGATGCTCGCCGCCACCGGGATCGCGATGAGCGCGCCCAACAGGTTGAGCAAGGCGCCACCCGCGAGGGCGGAGATCACCACGACCGCCCCCGGAACCGACACGGCGCGGTTCATGATGCGCGGGGAGATGACGTACGCCTCGATCTGCATGTAGATCAGATAGTAGATCAGGGCGATGATCGCGATGGTCGGCGAGCCCAGTCCCGGAATCAGGCACGTCAGCACGATGATCGTGGACCCGGTCAGGGTGCCGACGAGCGGGATCAGCGAGAAGAAGAACGCCACGACCGCGAGGACGGCCGGGAACGGGGCGTTGATGATGCTCAGGAAGATGGCGCTCAGGATGCCGTTGATCACACCCAGGCTGACCTGGCCCATGACGTAGTAGCCCACCGAATCCGTGATCTTCTCGGCGAGTTCGATGAAGCGCGCGCGCTTGGACGCGGGCACGAGCTGGTAGACCGCGGACTTCAAGGACGGAGTGGATGCCGTGAAGTAGATCGTGAGGATCAACACGATGAAGGCGCCGCCGAGGCCCGCCGCGATGGCACCGCCGAAGGTCAGCAGGCTGTTGCCGATCATCGTCGAGATGGACCCGACGTCGAGCGTGGAGAACCAGTGCTGGATGCCGGCCCACACCTCGTCCAGCCGGAGCCACGGGAAGTTGGCCGAGGCCCAGTCCTGGGCGCCCAGGACGATCTCGTTCCACCGGCCGGGTCGGAAGAGCTGTTCGATCTGTGCCACGAGTTGCGTGATCTGGCTCACGATGATCGGGACGACCATGAAGATGATGCCCGCGAAGATCCCGAGTACGCCGAGGATCGTCGCGAGGACGGCAGCCCAGCGGGGGAGTCCTCGCCGCTCGAGGAAGGAGACGACCGGATCGAGGCCGAGCGAGAGGAACAGCGCGGTGCCGACGTACAGCAGGATCGTCGAGAGGTTCTCGACGCTGCCGATGAGCAAGAGCCCGACGCCGACGCCGAGCGTCGCGAGCAGCGCGACCCGGAAGGGGTTGTGGATCTTCATGCCGGGGACTCCCGCCTCCTGCGGCCCTGGCCGCGTCCGTCCCGCCAGGATACTGAGCCGTCGGGCACGTCGCCCACATGGTCCTCGCCGAGAACTTTCAGGAGTCCTCCGATAGTCTGAAACGTCGATTCTTCGGCGACCACCCGAGTCGCCGATTGGGGATGGTGCATAGCGTGAGATTCGTCTGGGCCGTGGTGGCGTTCATCATCGCCGCCGTCATGATCGGTGCGGGCATCGCCCAGCGCACCGTTTTCCAAGGTCCCGCGGAGGCATCGGAATCGATCCGAACGGATCAATCGACCGCGTACACGATGATCGACGGCGCCGTGCTCGGCAAGCTCCCGGGGGCGCAGACGCTGCGCGTCGAAGGAAGCTCCACCGTGTTCGTGGCGTACGGCCGCACGGAGGACATGCGCGCCTGGCTCGCGGATGCCGAGTACACCTCGGTGACGACGGCCGACGAGGGCGCCATGCAGACCTCGGTGGTGCAGCCGACCGTGACGCCCACCGCCGGCGCGACTCCGAGCGCGACCGACACCACGGGGGGCACCGACACGACGGGTGGCACCGACACCACCGGCACGACGGGCGCGCAGGCCTCCGGCGGCCGTTCGCCGGTCGGCTCCGACCTGTGGCTCGACGAGTTCGAGCAGCCCGGAGCACTGACGCAGACGCTGCAACTTCCCGCCGACATGAGCGTCCTCGTCGCCTCGGACGGAACGGCTCCGGCACCCTCGTCGATCACCCTCACGTGGCCCGTCGACAACTCCACTCCCTGGGCGGGCCCGCTCATCGTGGGCGGGGGAGTCGTGCTGCTGATCGGCCTGGTCCTCTACGTCCTCGGCATCCGTCACGTCCGTCGTTCGCGGCGCCCGCGTCGGAAGGGATTGCCGTTGCCCGTCACCGAGCCCATCTCGATCGCGGATGCCGAGGACAAGGGCGTGATCAGCGAGACATCCCGCCGGCGGACGCTGGGGCGCGGACGTCGTTCGCTCATCGCCATCCCCGCCCTCGGAGTCTCCGCGGCCCTGTTCGCGGGGTGCTCGGCCGACGCATGGCCCCAGATCGCGGCCTCCGACTCGCCCAGCCCCTCCGCCACCGTCATCGTTCCGGAGGGGCAGTTCCCTCCCGCCGTGACCGAGGCGCAGGCGCAGCGCATCGTGTCGCGCATCTCGCAGACGGTCGCTCAGGCCGACGCGGCGATGGACGCCACCGCGGCGGAGACCCGTCTGACGGGTCCCGCCCTCGCGGAGCGCAAGACCAATTACACCCTCCGTGCGGCAATCCCTGATCGGCCCGCTCTGCCGGCCATCCCCGCGGAGCCGGTGCAGATCACCCTGCCGCAGACGACGAACACGTGGCCGCGCACGGTCATGACGGTGGTGGAGTCGGACGACGCCAGTGCGCCCACGACGACCATCATGATGATGACGCAGGACGACCCCTGGTCGGAGTACCGCGCGTCCTACGTCGGCAACCTCGAGGCATCCACGAACCTGCCCGAGCTGGCGGCCCCGTACGTCGGCGCGACGCAGGTGCCGCCGGACTCGTCGTTCCTTGTGATGGCGCCGAACGAACTCGCGTCGGCCTACGCCGACCTCATCAACAACGGCCAGAACAGCGCGTCGTGGTCGAAGTTCGACACGGCCAACGATCTTCTGCTGCCCGCGATCGAGGACAACAAGAAGAAGCGCACGGACGAGCTCAACCAGACCGGTCAGGGCACGGCCGAGATCAGCTTCACCGCGGCGGCCGGTCCCACCGCCCCGATCGCGCTCGCCACGCTCGACACCGGCGCCATCGTGGCCGTCAACGTCTACGAGAGCGACACGGCGAAGCCGACGAACGCGGACGCGGTCATCAAGCTCGACAACAACCCCGCGGTCAAGGCGCTCACCGGCGTCGACCAGTCCGCGAAGGGCTTCACGACGACGTACTCGGATCAGATCTTCTTCTACGTCCCCAGCCAGGGGTCGAACGATCCGATCCGCCTCCTCGGTTACCGATCCAGCCTCCTCGAAGCGAAGGTGTCCCCGTGAGCACTCCCGCCCCCGGTTCCGTCCTGCGCGGTGCGGTCGACCTGTCGTCGCTGCGCAACCGCCCCACGCCCCCCGCTCCGTCCGCCGAGGGCCCCGCGTCCGCGGACGCCCCGGCGATACCGCTCGTCTTCGACGTCACCGACGCCACCTTCGGGGAGGTGCTCGAGCTCTCTCGGACGGTGCCCGTCGTCGTCGATCTGTGGGCCGAATGGTGCGGGCCGTGCAAGCAGCTGAGCCCCATCCTCGAGAAGGGCGTGACCGAACTCGGCGGTCGTGTGGTGCTGGCGAAGGTCGACGTCGACGCCAATCCGCAGCTGGCGCAGGGATTCCGCGCGCAGTCCATCCCGATGGTGGTGGCGTTGGTGGCCGGTCAGCCCGTCCCCCTGTTCACCGGCGCCGTACCCGAGCAGCAGGTGCGCGAGGTCTTCGCGCAGCTTCTGCAGCTCGCCGCTCAGCACGGGGTCACCGGCACCGTGCCGACGGGCGAGGGGGCACCGGATGCCGACGAGCCCGCCGAAGCGCCCCTGCCGCCGCTCCACGCGGAGGCGTTCGCCGCGATCGAAGAGGGCGATTATCCTCGCGCGATCTCGGCGTACGAGCGTGCTCTCGCGGAAAACCCGCGCGACACGGAGGCGGCCGCGGGTCTCGGCCAGGTGCGCCTGTTGAACCGCGTGCAGGGCGCCGACCTCGCGCAGGCTCGTGCGGCTGCCGCTGCCGCTCCCACGGACGTCGAGGCGCAGTTCCTCGTGGCCGATCTCGACCTCGCCGGCGGTCACGTCGACGACGCGTTCGGGCGCCTGCTCGATCTTTTCGCGGCCCTCCCCGCGGAGGAGCGCGCTCCGGTGCGTGCGCGCCTGCTGGAGCTGTTCGGCATCGTCGGGGACGACGACGCCCGCGTCCTCCGCGCGCGGGGCCGCCTGGCATCCCTTCTCTTCTGACACGACATGACGAAGGCCCCGTCCGAGGACGGGGCCTTCGTCGTATCCGCGCCGGTCAGGCGCCGGCGGAGTGCTGAAGCCACAACACTCCGAGGGGCGGCAGCGTCAGTGTGGCGCTTCCGCGGGCGTCCGTCGTGACCGCGCCGAAGTTGCCCTGACCCGAGCCGCCGAAGGCCTCGGCGTCGCTGTTGAGGACCTCGGTCCACGTCCCCGCCTCGGGCAGGTCGATGGGGAAGTCGCCGAGGGGGACGCCCGAGAAGTTGCACAGCACGGCGACGGTGTTGCCGTGGTGATCGCGGCGCGCGAAGGCGAGCACGTTGGGGTTCCACGCCGGCGCGCCCAGGCGCGAGAAGGCCGCTCCGTCGTGGTCGCGCGACCACAGCGGCGCGTGGTCCTTGTACACGCGGTTGAGTTCGGCGACGAAGTCGTGCAGCTGCGCGTGCGACGGCTGGTCCAGCATCCACCAGTCGAGGCCGCGGCCCTCGGACCACTCGGACATCTGCCCGAACTCCTGACCCATGAACAACAGCTGCTTGCCCGGGTGCCCCCACATGTACGCCAGGAACGCGCGCATGTTGGCGAGCTTCTGCCAGTGGTCTCCCGGCATCCGTCCGAAGAGACTGCCCTTGCCGTGCACGACCTCGTCGTGACTGATCGGCAGGATGAAGTTCTCGCTGAACGCGTACACGAACGAGAACGACAGTTCGCCCTCGTGGTGGGAGCGGTACATCGGGTCTCGCGCGATGTACTGCAGCGAGTCGTTCATCCACCCCATGTTCCACTTGAAACCGAAGCCGAGGCCGGCGTGCGAGGTCGGAGCGGTGACGCCGGGGAAGCTCGTCGACTCCTCCGCGATCAGGGCGATACCGGGGTAACGCTTGTACGAGGTCGCGTTGACCTCCTGCAGGAAGCGGATCGCCTCGAGGTTCTCGCGCCCACCGAACTGGTTGGGGGCCCACTCGCCGTCGTTGCGGGAGTAATCGAGATAGAGCATGGATGCCACGGCATCCACGCGCAGGCCGTCGACGTGGAACTCCTCGAACCAGTACAGCGCGTTGGCGACGAGGAAGTTGCGCACCTCGTTGCGGCCGTAGTCGAAGATGAGCGTGCCCCAGTCCTTGTGCTCGCCGCGGCGGGGATCCGGGTGCTCGTAGAGCGCCTCGCCGTCGAAGCGGGCGAGGGCGAACTCGTCCTTGGGGAAGTGCCCGGGGACCCAGTCCATGATCACGCCGATGCCGGCCTGGTGCAGACGGTCGATGAGGTAGCGGAGGTCGTCGGGGTTGCCGAATCGGCTGGTGGGGGCGTAGTAGCCCGAGACCTGGTACCCCCACGAGCCACCGAAGGGGTGCTCCGCCAGCGGGAGGAACTCGACGTGGGTGAAGCCCTGGGCTCCGACGTAGTCGATGATCTCGTCGGCGGCATCCCGGTACGACAGGCCCTGCTTCCACGAGCCGATGTGCAGCTCGTAGATCGACATCGGCCGGTCGATCGGGGCGGAGTTCGAGCGTTCGGTGATCCACGCGTCGTCCGACCACGTGTAGTCGGAGTCGGTCACGACGGATGCGGTCGCGGGCGGCACCTCGGCGAGACGCGCCATCGGATCGGCCTTCTGCAGCCACGCGCCGCTGCGGGCGAGGATCTCGAACTTGTAGCGTGCGCCCACACCGACACCGGGGAGGAAGATCTCCCAGATGCCGCTGGAGCCCATGGAGCGCATCGCGCTGCCCTGGCCGTCCCAGCCGTTGAAGTCGCCGATCACGCGCAGGGCGCGGGCATCGGGAGCCCAGACGGTGAACGCGGTACCGGCCACGCCGTCGAACTCCCGCGCGTGTGCGCCCAGAACGCGCCACAGCTCCTCGTGACGCCCCTCCGCGATGAGATGCAGGTCGAGCTCACCCACGGAGGGGGCGAACCGGTAGGCGTCGTCGGCGGTGTGACCGACGCCGTCATCGTAGGTCGAGCGCACGCGATAGGCGCCGGGGTGTGCGGGAGCGGATGCCTCCCAGATCCCCTCGCGCACATGCGCGAAGTCCACGGTCGTCCCGTCCGGCAGTTCTGCCACGACCTCTCTCGCGAGGGGACGACGGACGCGGATCACCCACCCCTGCGCGGTCTCGTGCGCGCCGAGGACGCTGTGAGGGTCGTGGTGCGTGCCGTAGGCGACGGCATCCAGGAGCTCGGGGGGAAGGGTGCTCATCGGACCTCCTTGACGTGCAGGATGTGCACGGGTTCGTCGAACGCGTCCAGGCGGACGAAGTTGTGATCGGCCCACGTCCAGACCTGCCCGGTCACGAGGTCTTCGACCTCGTAGGGCGTGCCGGGCTCGACACCCCAGACCGTCGTGTCCAGGTGGACGGTGGTCTGCCGCGTCGAGTGCGGGTCGACGTTGGCGACGACGATGATCGTGTCGCTCACGCCCGTGGGGGAGAGGGCGGCGTCGAGATGCTTGGAGTAGACGAGGATCGCGTCGTCGTCGCTCCAGTGCACGTCGAGGTTGCGCAGCTGCAGGAGCGCGGGGTGCTCGCGACGCGCCTTGTTGAGCAGACGCAGGTAGGGGGCGAGGGAATCGCCCGCTGCCTCAGCCCCGGCCCAGTCGCGGAACTTGTACTCGTACTTCTCGTTGTCGATGTTCTCTTCGGAGCCGGGTCGCGCCACGTTCTCGTACAGCTCGTACCCGGCGTAGACGCCGTACGTCGGTGCCGCGGTGGCGGCGAGGGCGGCGCGGATCTTGTACGCGGGACGACCGCCGAACTGGAGGTACTCGGTGAGGATGTCAGGGGTGTTCACGAAGAGGTTCGGACGGAGGAAGTCCGCCGTGTCGTGAGCGAGGCCCGAGAAGAACTCCTCGAGCTCTTCCTTCGTGTTCCGCCACGTGAAGTACGTGTAGCTCTGCTGGAACCCGGCCATGGCCAAGCCCTGGAGCGGGGCGGGGCGGGTGAAGGCCTCCGCGAGGAAGACGGCGTCGGGCTCTTCCGCGCTGACGGTGGCGATCAGCCACTCCCAGAACTGCAGGGGCTTGGTGTGAGGGTTGTCGACGCGGAAGATGCGCACGCCCTGCGCGATCCAGTGCCGGACGATGCGCAGCACCTCGGCGCGGATGCCCTCGGGGTCGTTGTCGAAGTTGACCGGGTAGATGTCCTGGTACTTCTTCGGCGGGTTCTCGGCGTAGGCGATCGAGCCGTCGGGCAGCGTCGTGAACCATTCGGGGTGCTCGGTGACCCACGGGTGATCGGGCGACGCCTGGAGAGCGAGGTCGAGCGCGACTTCGACGCCCTGGCCGCGTGCGGCCTCCACGAACGCACGGAAGTCCTCGAGGGTACCGAGGTCGGGGTGCACGGTGTCGTGACCCCCGGCCGGACCGCCGATCGCCCACGGCGACCCGGGGTCGCCGGGGGCCGTCACGAGAGTGTTGTTGGGGCCCTTGCGGTTGCTCTCGCCGATGGGGTGGATCGGAGGCAGATAGAGAACGTCGAAGCCCATGTCGGCCACGGCCGGCAGGCGATCGGTCGCGGTGCGGAACGTTCCGCTCACCACGGTGCCGTCGTCGGCACGCGTCGCGCCCTCCGAGCGGGGGAAGAACTCGTACCACGCTCCGACGCCGGCGCGCTCGCGCTCGACGAGAAGCTCGGTGTCGCGTCCGACCGACACCAGGCTCATCACGGGCCGGGCGGCGAAGAGGGCCGCGATCTCGGGGCTGCGGACGATCTCGAGGGCGACGTCGTCATGGGTGTCGGGGTCGCGCAGGGCGCGGGCCGCGTCGTAGAGCACGTCCTTGTCGCTCGCGGGGCGCTTCTTCTCCCCGCGCGCGCGATCGAAGAGCTGCGCCCCGATCTCGCGCATCAGGGGTGCGTCGACGCCGGCGGCGATCTTGAGGTCGGCGGCGTGCTCCCACGTCGCGAACTCGTCGGCGAACGCCTCGAAGCGGAAGCGCCACACGCCCTGTTCGAGCGGCGCGACGAGGGTGGACCACCGATCGAAGCCGTCGTTCAGCGGGCTGAGGCGGTGCAGCGACTCGTCGCCCGACGGCGAGAACAGGCGCACGTGCACACCGATGCGATCGTGCCCCTCACGGAACGCGGTGACGGTGAAGGGGACCGCCTCGCCGACGTATGCCGAGGGGCGGAACCGCCCGCCGGGGACGCTCGGGTGCGGCAGAGCGAGAGGGATACGCGGGGTCACCACGCCCTTCGCGGTCGGCGTCGGTTTGACCGTGCGCTCGGGAATCGAGGCGCCACTGCGCCAGGGACGTACGGGCGAGAGAGTCGTCGTGGTGGCCACGGTCCGAACCTATCGCGGCCCGCCGACCTCGCCGTATCGATTCTCCCGGCCTTGACATGGCGGCCGGGTTACTCGACGCGGAACAACCTCATCGAGGTTCCGCCGAGGTCGATCAGCTCGCCGGGGGCGAACGCGTCGCCCTGCTCCGTGGGGGCCTCCTCGTCGCTGGACCAGAGCGAGACGTACCTCTGGGCCCCATCGACGACGGGTAATGTCACCTCGACCGGACGCTCGTCACCGTGCACGACGAGGAGGATCCGGTTGAGCGCCTCCTCCTCGGGCGTCGAGGTCGCGAGGTATTGCAGGGTCCGATGCGACGGATCCGTCCAGCGCTCGCTCGACATCGTCTCGCCGTGCTCGTCGAACCACTCCATGACGGAGGCGGAGGGGATGCTCTCGCCCGCTCGCGCGAAACGCTTGGGGCGCAGCGCCGGGTTCTCGCGCCGCACCTGCAAGAGCCGCTGGGTGTGGGCGAACAGGTCGCGTTGCCAGGGCGCGAGGTCCCAGGAGAGCCACGTGAGCGCGGAGTCGTGGCAGTACGCGTTGTTGTTGCCGCGCTGGGTGCGGCCCATTTCGTCGCCCGCCGTGATCATGGGGACGCCGGCCGAGAGCAGGAGCGTCCCCAGGAGGTTGCGCATCGCCTTGCGGCGCGTGGCGAGCACCCGCTCGTCATCGGTACGCCCCTCGGCGCCGTGGTTGAACGAGCGGTTCGTGTCGGCGCCGTCGCGGTTCTGCTCCCCGTTGCCGAGGTTGTGCTTGACGTCGTACGAGACGAGGTCGCGAAGCGTGAAGCCGTCGTGCGCGGTCACGAAGTTGATGCTCGCGAGCGGGCCGCGCTCCTCGGAGAAGGTGTTCGACGACCCCGCGAGGCGCGTGGCGAACCCGCCGATGCCGACCGGCGCGGTGTCCGCCCGCCGGGCGTAATCGATGTCGCTCAGCCAGAAGTTGCGCACCCGATCGCGGTAGCGATCGTTCCACTCGTGCCAGCCCTCTCCGAAGGCACCGGTCTGCCACCCGCCCATGCCGACGTCCCACGGCTCGGCGATGAGCTTCGTCCCCGCCAGCTGCTCGTCGTCGCGGATGGCCTGCAGCAGCGGATGGTCGGGCGTGAAGGAATGGTTCTCGTCGCGTCCGAGCGTTACCGCGAGGTCGAAGCGGAAGCCGTCGATCTGGACGTCGTTCGCCCAGTAGCGCAGGGAGTCGAGCACGAGGCGCGCAGCGGCATCCGTCGACGTGTTCACCGCGTTCCCGCATCCCGTCTCGTCGATGTACACGCCTTCAGCGGTCTGGCGGTAGTACGAGCGGTTGTCGATGCCGCGGAGACTCGTGCGGGGGCCCCCGATGCTCTCTTCGGCGGTGTGGTTGTAGACGACATCGAGGATGACCTCGAGACCCGCCTCGTGGAGGAGCTTCACCATGCCCTTGAACTCGCGCAGGACCGCCTCGGGGCCCGCGGCGCGACTTCCCGCCGTCGCGTAGTCGCCGTGCGGGGTGAAGAAGTTCAGCGAGTTGTAGCCCCAGTAGTTCGACAGCCCGAGTTGGAGCAGGCGGGGCTCGGTCGCGAAGGCGTGAACGGGGAGGAGTTGGACGCTCGTGATCCCGAGAGAGTGGAAGTGATCGATCATGGCGGGGTGCGCGAGACCGGCGTACGTGCCGTGAAGAGCGGGAGGGACGAGCGGATGCCGCTTCGTCAGGCCTTTGACGTGCCCCTCGTAGATGACCGTGCGGTCCATCGGGACGCGGGGCTTGACGGACGATCCCCAGTCGAAGCCGCCGTCCACCACGACGGAGCGCCAGTCGCCGTAGTTTCCGGAGACGAGTCCGCGTGAGTACGGCTCGATGAGCAGGGACTGCGGATTGAAGGTGTTCCCCGGCCCGTGCGGGCCGCCCACGCGGATCGCGTACCGCGCGCCGGGGCGCAGGAGCGGGGTCGTCGCCTCGAAGACACCGTCGCCCACGGGCGCCATCGGAAGGGTCTCCGTCGCCCAGTCGAGGTCGACGTCGTCGAAGACGAGGAGCTGCATCGCATCGGCGTGCCCCGACCACACGCGGAGGGTTCCGCCGTGGGGGCCGAAGGTCACGCCGAGGTCGTCGAACGTGCTGTCAAGCAGACCGGGGTGCGGGGGAAGGACAGTCTCGGGTCGGACCATGAGACCTAGGGTAGTGAAGGCGACAGTGGATCTCGGAAGGGGAGCGTGATGCAGGTCTACCTCGATCACGCAGCGACGACTCCTCTGCGCGCAGAAGCTCGCGAGGCGTGGCTCGCCGCACACGAGGTGCTCGGCAACCCCTCCTCGATCCACGGCGCGGGCCAGGCCGCCCGGCGCCTGCTCGAGGACGCGCGCGACGAGCTCGCGCGGGTGCTGCACTGCCAGCCCATCGAGATCGTCTTCACCTCCGGCGGCACCGAAGCGGCCAACCTGGCGCTGAAAGGGTTGTGGTGGGCCCGGACGGCGGGGACGCAGGCCGTGGTCCTTCCCGACGGCGAGCACCACGCGACCCTCGACGTCGTCGGCTGGCTCGCGTCCCGTTCGGGTGCCGAGGTCCGGGCCGTTCCGCTGGACGGCCTCGGCCGCATCGATTCCGAGGCCTTCATCGCCGCGGTTCCCGGCGCGGCGCTGGCGACCGCGCTCGTGGCCAACAACGAGGTCGGAACGCTGCAGGATGCCACGGCCCTGGCGTCCGCGGCATCCGGGGCCGGGGTGCCCCTGCATCTCGACGCGGTCTCGGCGCTCGGGAGCGTGCCGGTCGACTTCGCGGGATGGCGCGGTCCGGGATCCGACCGCGGAGGACTCGCGGCGATGTCGGTGTCGGCGCACAAGGTCGGCGGACCCGTCGGAGTGGGGGCGGCGGTCGTCTCTCGCCATGCGACCCTGACTCCGCTGGTCCACGGCGGGGGACAACAGCGCGGGCTTCGCGCCGGGACGCAGGATGTCGCCGGCGCGGCCGCGTTCGCGGCGGCGGCGACGGCGGCCGAGGCGGAGCGCGAGAGCGAGGGGCGGCGCGTGGCGGAGTTGCGCGATCGGCTGGTGGATGGCATCCGTCGATCCGTTCCCGAGGCTCGCCTGCTGGGCGATCCGACGAATCGGCTTCCGGGTAACGCGCATGTGCTGTTCCCGGATGCCGCGGGCGAGACGCTGCTGTTCCTGCTCGACATGGCGGGGATCGCGGTGTCTACGGGATCCGCGTGTCAGGCGGGGGTGGCCGAACCCTCGCACGTGGTGCTCGCGCTCGGGCTCGGCGAACGTGCTGCGCGGTCGGTCCTGCGTTTCACCCTCGGGCGCACCTCGACAGTCGCGGACGTGGACGCCGTGCTCGCCCGGCTCCCCGACGCGTACGCCCGGGCGGTGGCATCCGGAGCCCGTTCAGGTCCCGCTTCGTAGACTGGAGCCATGCGAGTTCTGGCGGCGATGAGCGGTGGCGTCGATTCCGCCGTGGCAGCGGCGCGCGCCGTCGATGCGGGCCACGACGTGGTGGGGGTCCACCTGGCGCTCTCGCGCGCGGGCGGGACGCTGCGCGCGGGCAGCCGCGGCTGCTGCACGATCGAGGATGCCATGGACGCGCGTCGCGCGGCCGACAAGCTCGGGATGCCGTTCTACGTCTGGGACTTCTCGGAGCGGTTCCGCGACGACGTGATCGACGATTTCGTGTCCGAGTACCGCGCGGGGCGCACCCCGAACCCCTGCATGCGCTGCAACGAGAAGATCAAGTTCGCCGCTCTCCTCGAGCGGGCGCTCGAGCTCGGCTTCGATGCGGTGTGCACCGGTCATTACGCGACCCTCGTCGACACTCCGGAGGGGCGGGAGCTGCACCGGGCGTCCGACAACGCGAAGGATCAGTCGTACGTGCTCGGTGTGCTGACCGCGGAGCAGCTCGCGCACACGTACTTCCCCCTCGGCGCCACGCCGTCGAAGGCGCTCGTGCGGGCCGAGGCCGAGGAACGCGGACTCACGGTCGCACAGAAGCCCGACAGCCACGACATCTGTTTCATCCCGGACGGCGACACGCGCGGCTGGCTGGCCGACAAGGTGGGCGCGGAGAAGGGCGAGATCCTCGACCGCTCGGGGGCCGTGGTCGGCACCCACGAGGGCGCCCACGCCTTCACCGTCGGGCAGCGGCGCGGGCTGCAGCTCGGCGTGCCGGCACCCGACGGCAAGCCGCGGTTCGTGCTCGAGGTGCGCCCCGTCAACAACACCGTCGTGGTCGGGCCGAAGGAGGCTCTTGCCTGCGCCGAGATCGCGGGGGAGCGTTTCACGTGGGCGGGGCGTGCACCGTCGTCGACGTCGTTCGCGTGCGACGTGCAGATCCGCGCGCACGCCGACCCCGTTCCCGCGTTCGCGGAGCTCGAGGACGGCGTGCTCACCGTGCGGCCGGATGCCCCGTTCGACGGTGTGGCGCCGGGACAGACGGCGGTGCTGTACGACGGCACGCGCGTGATCGGGCAGTTCACCATCGACCGGACGGTGTCGGCGGTCCCGGTCGAGGTCTGAGGAGCACTCGACGGGCGGCAGGCTCCCGGAGCTCCGCAAGGCCCACGGGCGATGTCGGAGCCCCTCCCTAAGCTGGTGGGGTGACCGAGCACGATCAGCTTCCCGACCTCAGCCTCGATGACGCGCGCGCAGAGGCCATCGACCTGACGCAGCGCATCACCGACGCGCGCGAGGCCTACTACGGGCGGGACGCCGAGCTCGTCGACGATGCGACCTATGACGGATGGATGCATCGGCTCGAGGCTCTCGAGCGCCGCCACCCCGAGTTGCAGGGGCAGGACAGCCCGACGCTGTCCGTCGGCGCGGCCGAGGCGACGGACCTGGCGACGATCGAACACGCCGAGCGCATGCTGAGCCTCGACAACGTCTTCTCGCCCGACGAGCTGCGCGATTGGGCGGTCAAGACCGAAGCAGCCGCGGGCCGCGCGGTGCACTGGCTCAGTGAGTTGAAGATCGACGGCCTCGCGATCAGCCTGCGGTACGAGAACGGTGTGCTGACCTCGGCGGCGACCCGCGGTGACGGGCGCGTCGGCGAGATCGTCACGGAGAACGCCCTGCGTCTCGCGGACGTGCCCCGCGAGCTCGGGGGGGAGGGGCACCCTCCGATCGTGGAGGTCCGCGGCGAGGTCTTCATCCCCGTCGCGAAGTTCGAGAACCTCAACCGTCTGCAGGGCGAGTACCGGGACCGGGCTGTCGCCGAGGCGCGGGAGCGTCACGCCGGTCGTCGCGCCGGCCGCCCCTTCGACGAAGAGAAGGCCGAGCAGGCGGCCGCGCGACGCTTCCCCGCCTTCGCCAACCCCCGCAACGCCGCGAGCGGGGGCCTGCGCCAGCAGATCGACAAGAAGACGGGTCTCGAGCTCGAGGCCGGCCTCGCGCGCATCGAGTCGCTCTCCCTCTACGTGCACGGCATCGGCGCCTGGCCCGACCCGCCGGTCGCTGCCCAGAGCGAGATCTACGACCTCCTTGCTTCGTGGGGGCTGCCCACCTCGCCTTACAGCCGCGTCGAGTCGAGCATCGACGGCGTCCTCTCGTTCGTCGCGCATTACGGCGAGCACCGGCACGACGTCGAGCACGAGATCGACGGCGTGGTCGTCAAAGTCGACGAGCTTGCGCTTCACGACGAGCTTGGGGCGACGAGCAGGGCTCCGCGCTGGGCGATCGCGTACAAGTACCCGCCCGAGCAGGTGAACACGAAGCTGCTCGACATCGTCGTCTCGGTGGGCCGCACAGGGCGAGCGACGCCGTTCGCCGTGATGGAGCCGGCGAAGGTGGCCGGGAGCGTCGTCCGCCAGGCCACCCTGCACAACCAGGACGTCGTGAAGGTGAAGGGTGTCCTCATCGGCGACACCGTCGTCCTGCGGAAGGCCGGAGACGTCATCCCCGAGGTCCTCGGACCCGTCGTGGAACTGCGCGACGGCACCGAACGCGCGTTCGTCATGCCCGCGGACTGTCCCGAGTGCGGGACACCGCTGCGACCCGCGAAAGAGGGCGACATCGACCTTCGGTGTCCCAACGCACGGTCGTGCCCCGCCCAGGTCCGCGGGCGCGTGGAACACATCGGCTCGCGCGGCGCGCTCGACATCGAGGCGCTCGGTGAGGTCACCGCCGCCGCGCTGACGCAGCCCGAAGTGCCGGAGCGCCCGCCCCTCGACACCGAGGCGGGCTTGTTCGACCTCACCGTGGAGCAGCTCGTGCCGATCGAGGTCGTGGTCCGCGACTCCGAGACGGGCGAACGCAAGGTCGATCCGGAAACGGGCGAGCTCGTACGACGTGCCCCGTTCCAGAAGCTCGGTCCCGCATCGTATCCGCCGGGTGCCGAGAACCTCGATCCGGCGGAACGACGACGCCGCGGCATCCGAAAGGACTACCGCGAAGTGCTCCCGTCCGAGCAGGCGACGAAGCTCGTCGCCGAGCTCGAGAAGGCGAAGACGAAAGACCTGTGGCGCCTGCTGGTCTCGCTCAACATCCGCCACGTCGGTCCCGTGGCGGCGCGCGCACTCGCGCAGTGGTTCGGATCTCTGGATGCCATCCGCGCGGCGACGCGAGAGGAGCTCGCCGCGGTCGAGGGTGTGGGCGGCATCATCGCCGACGCGGTGATCGACTGGTTCGAGGTGGACTGGCACCGGGAGATCGTCGAGACCTGGTCCCGCGCGGGCGTGCGGTTCTCCATCCCGGGGCACCCGGGTCCGGGAGCGGCGGCGGCCGCGGGCGGCGTTCTCGCGGGGCTCACCGTGGTGGCCACGGGGTCGCTCGACGGCTATACCCGCGAGGGCGCGCAAGAGGCGATCCTCGCCGCGGGAGGCAAGGCGGCCTCGAGCGTCTCGAAGAAGACCGACTTCGTGGCGGCCGGACCGGGTGCCGGCTCGAAACTCGCGAAGGCCGAGGAGCTGGGCCTGCGGATCCTGGATGCCGCGCAGTTCCGCATTCTCGTCGAGCAGGGGCCGGGCGCCCTCGACGGGGTGGGGTCAGATGGATCCGGTGAAGACGAGCCGGCGACGCCCTCGGTCGAGTGAGCGGCACGCCGCCGACCCACGAGGCCGGATTCATGACGATCGAGTGCGTGCGTTCAGGGCGAGGGGCGGAGCCGATGCGACCCCGCCCCTCGCCCGCGCAGGGGTCAGCCGGCGCAGACGGCTCCCGCCTGGGCGAACCCCTCCTGCAGCGCGGCGATCTCGTTGCCGAGTTCTGAGAGCTGCGTCGGGTCGGCGACGGCTCCCTGGAGGAAGGCGACGTACTGATCGAGAGCGCCGCTCGCCGCGGTGGCGGCCGGAGCGACTTCCTCGTTCGTGACGCCTGCGAACGCGGTCTTCATGCTGTCGGACAGCTCGGTGAACTTCACCATCGCCGCTTCGTTGTCGGCCGGGTCGATCTCGGTGCCGGCCTTGGAGACTTTCGCGAACTCGGTCTGAACGATCAGGCACGCATCCGCCGTTGACTGCTCGGACACCGACTCCGTCGTCTCCTCCGCGTCGGTGGAGTTCTCGTTCGCTCCGGCGTCTTCATTGACGCTTGCGTCGCTCTGCTCCGCGGGGGCGGCGGCAGAACATCCGCCGAGGAGGAGAAGAGCTGCTGCCGCGACGGCGAGCAGAGAAGTGCGCTTAATGACCATGACTCGTCCATTTCTGTCTTCCCAAGTCGGGTGCTCAGGATTAGGCACAGGGTAGCGAGAGGCCGTTCGATTTTCAGCGAATTGATAAGATCGTGATGCGCCGCGAGGATCAGCTCCCGAGGAGCTGATCCCGCACCTGGCGGCGGAGCACCTTGCCGATGAGCGACTTCGGGAGCTCTTCGACGACCACGATCCGGCGCGGGACCTTGTACGGCGTCAGGATGCCGCGAGCGAACGCCCGGACCGCCTCGGAATCGAATGCGCCGGGCGTCGTCGGAACCACCGCGGCGACGACCTCTTCGCCCGAGTGTTCGCTGGGCACGCCCACCACGGCGACGTCCGCCACCGAGGGGTGCTGCCGGAGGACGTTCTCGACCTCGGTCGGTGCGACATTGAACCCGCCGGTGATGATGAGTTCCTTGATGCGATCGACGATCCGCACGAAGCCGGAGTCGTCGATCGTGACGATGTCTCCCGTGCGGAACCACCCGTCGACGAAGACGTCGTCCGTCGCCTCGGGCTTGCCGTAGTAGCCCGAGAACACCTGCGGACCACGGACGAGGAGTTCTCCCCGCTCGACATCGACGCGGGGATCCTCCGGGTCGACGACTCGGCATTCCGTCCCGGGGAGGGGCAGGCCGACTGTGCCCGCGACGCGATTGTCGGCCACGGGATTCGCCATGAGGACGGGAGAGCACTCGCTCAGTCCGTATCCCTCGACGAGGTAGCCGCCCGTCGCCTTCTCGAACGGGACCACGAGATCGTGCGGGAGGGCCATCGCCCCGGAGATCGCGACATCGGTGCCCTGGAGCGAGACGCCTTTCGCCTCGGCCGCGGCGAGCAAGCGCTCCGCGATCGGGGGCACGAGGGGAAGGAACGTCGCGGGGTGCTTCTTCGTCACGGCGAGCACCAGGTCGGGGTCGAACTTGGGAAAGAGCACGAGCCTCGCGCCCATCGACATGGCGAAGGTCAGGCAGAGCGTGAGGCCGTACGCGTGGAACATCGGAAGGACCGCGTAGACCACGCAGCCCTCGCCGCGCACGATCTGCGGAACCCACGCTCGAGCCTGGGCCGCATTCGCGAGGAGGTTGGCGTGAGTCAACATGGCCCCCTTGGGGGTCCCCGTGGTGCCGCTGGTGTACTGGATGATCGCCAGATCGGACGAGCCTGGGCGCGGATGCGTCTCGGGCAGCGGGGCGTGGCGGACGAGATCCGTCCAGGGGGTGGCATCCCGTGTCTTCTCGGTCAGGGCGGCACGGGCCTCGCGCGCTTTCGCGATCGGCAGACGCAACGCCACTCGTGTCCGCAACGGCATCGCCGCGGTCACGTCCACGGACACGAGCGTCGACACGCGCAGGTCGGCGGGGAAGTCTTGGACCGTCCGGACGACCTTGCTCCAGACGATCGCGTGTTTCGCGCCGTGGTCCTCGAACTGCTTGCGGAGCTCGCGCGCGGTGTAGAGCGGGTTGTGCTCGACGACCACCGCGCCGAGGCGGAGGACGGCATAGAACGCGACGATGTGCTGGGGGCAGTTCGGCAGAACGATGGCGACGGGGTCGCCCGCTCGCACGCCGTGAGCCGCCAGGGCTGCCGCAGCGCGGGAGATGTCGGCCGACAGTGCGGCGTAGGTCGTCTCGCGGCCGAAGAACTGCAGCGCGGGCGCGTCGGGGTAATCGCGGGCCGAGGCGTCGACGATGTCCACGAGAGAACCCGTCTGGGGTTCGAGGTCTTCGGGAACTCCGGCGGCGTAGCTGTGGGTCCAGGTACGGGGCGGATCGAAGCTGGTCACCGGGCCAGCCTAGGGCGAGCCGCCTCGCGCGGGGAGTTTGTTCACGGCATGCGATTCGGGCTTCGACCTGTGCAGAAGAGTCGTCCCTTCCTCCCCAGGCATCGTTCCCCGCGCGCACTTCTCCACGGGCACGGGGCGAAGGCGACGCGAACTAGGATCGGAGGGTGTCTGAAATCACTCCTGATCTCGTGCGCCATCTCGGTGTGCTCGCCCGGATCCAGTTGAGCGACGAGGAGGTCCAGAGCCTCACCGGCCAGCTGGATGCCATCGTCGACAACATCGCGAAGGTGTCCGAGGTGGCGACCCCCGAGGTCGCCGCGACGAGCCACCCGATCCCGCTCGAGAACGTCTTCCGTCCCGACGTCGTGGAGCAGCAGCTCACGCGCGAGCAGGTGCTGCAGAACGCTCCCGACCAGGCCGACGGCCGGTTCCGGGTCACCGCGATCCTGGGGGAGGAACAGTGAGCGACCTCACGCGTCTGACCGCGGCCGAGTTGGCCGCCAAGCTCTCGTCGTCGGAGGTGTCGAGCGTCGAGGCGACGCGTGCCCACCTCGACCGCATCGCCGCCGTCGACGGCGACGTCCACGCCTTCCTGCACGTGAGCGACCACGCCCTCGAGGTCGCGGCCGACATCGACCGCCGTCGCGCGGCGGGCGAGCAGCTGCACGAACTCGCGGGCGTTCCGCTCGCGGTCAAGGACGTGCTCGTCACGACCGACATGCCCTCGACCAGCGGATCGAAGATCCTCGAGGGCTACATGTCGCCCTACGATGCCACGGTCGTCGCGCGCTCGCGCGCTGCGGGGCTCGTGCCCCTCGGTAAGACCAACATGGACGAGTTCGCGATGGGCTCCTCGACCGAGTTCTCGGCGTACGGCCCGACCCGCAACCCCTGGGATCTCGACCGCATCCCCGGCGGCTCGGGCGGTGGCTCCGCTGCGGCCGTCGCCGCTTTCGAGGCCCCGCTTGCCCTCGGCTCCGACACCGGCGGCTCGATCCGCCAGCCGGCGCACGTCACGGGCACGGTCGGGGTGAAGCCGACCTACGGGGGAGTGAGCCGTTACGGCGCGATCGCCCTGGCATCCAGTCTTGACCAGGTCGGCCCGGTCACCCGCACCGTCCTCGACGCGGGTCTGCTGCACGACGTGATCGGCGGACACGACGCGAACGACTCCACCTCGCTGTCCGACGCGTGGCCGTCGTTCGCCGCCGCCGCCCGCGAGGGTGCGACCGGCCAGATCCTCACGGGCCTGAAGGTCGGCGTCATCCGCGAGCTCGACGACCGCGGGTTCCAGAAGGGCGTGTCGGACTCGTTCCGCGCGTCGCTGGCGGCCATGGAGGCTCAGGGTGCCGAGATCGTCGAGATCAGCGCCCCGCACTTCGAGTACGGTGTCGCCGCGTACTACCTGATCCTGCCCGCGGAAGCCTCGAGCAACCTCGCGAAGTTCGACTCGGTGCGCTTCGGTCTGCGCGTGAACCCGCAGGGTGCCGCGACCGTCGAGAACGTCATGGCCGCCACGCGTGACGCGGGCTTCGGTCCCGAGGTCAAGCGCCGCATCATCCTCGGCACCTATGCGCTGTCGGCGGGCTACTACGACGCCTACTACGGCAGCGCGCAGAAGGTCCGCACGCTCATCCAGCAGGACTTCGACGCCGCGTTCGCGCAGGTCGACGTCATCGCGACGCCGTCCGCGCCGACCACGGCCTTCCGCCTCGGAGAGAAGATCGACGACCCGCTGCAGATGTACCTCAACGACGTCACCACGATCCCCGCGAACCTCGCGGGCGTGCCCGGTATCTCGATCCCGAGCGGCCTCGCCGAGGAGGACGGTCTTCCCGTCGGCATCCAGTTCCTCGCTCCCGCCCGACAGGACGCGCGTCTCTACCGCGTCGGCGCGGCTCTCGAAGCGTTGCTCGTCGATCAGTGGGGCGGTCCGCTGCTCGACAAGGCCCCCTCTCTCACGAACGGAGCGTCGCTCTGATGGCGAAAGACGCACTCATGGACTTCGACGAGGCGCTCGAGCTGTTCGAGCCCGTGCTCGGTTTCGAGGTGCACGTCGAGCTCAACACCGCGACCAAGATGTTCTCGGCCGCGCCCAACCCGGCCAACGAGGCCAACCACGGAGCCGAGCCGAACACGCTCGTCGCCCCGGTGGACATGGGCCTGCCGGGCGCGCTGCCGGTGGTGAACGCCGAGGCGATCCGCTCATCGATCAGCCTGGGCCTCGCCCTCGGCTGCTCGATCGCGCCGTCGAGCCGCTTCGCGCGGAAGAACTACTTCTACCCCGATCTCGGCAAGAACTACCAGATCTCGCAGTACGACGAGCCGATCGCGTTCGAGGGCTCGGTCGAGGTCGAGCTCGAAGACGGCACGATCGTGACCGTGCCAATCGAGCGCGCCCACATAGAAGAGGATGCCGGCAAGCTCACGCACATGGGAGGCTCGACGGGGCGCATCCAGGGCGCCGAGTACTCGCTCGTCGACTACAACCGCGCGGGCGTTCCCCTGGTCGAGATCGTCACCAAGCCGATCTTCGGTGCCGAGCACTCGGCCCCGGCCCTGGCCAAGGCCTACGTCGCGACGATCCGCGACATCGTGCGCGGTCTCGGTATCTCGGAGGCGAGGCTCGAGCGCGGCAACCTCCGCTGCGACGCGAACGTCTCACTGCGTCCCCGCGGCCAGGAGAAGCTGGGCACCCGCACCGAGACCAAGAACGTCAACTCGATGCGTTCCGTGGAGCGCGCGGTCCGCTACGAGATCCAGCGCCAGGCGGCGATCCTGGCGAAGGGCGGCACGATCACGCAGGAGACGCGTCACTGGCACGAGGACACCGGTCGCACCTCGCCCGGGCGCCCGAAGTCGGATGCCGACGACTACCGCTACTTCCCCGAGCCCGACCTGCTGCCGGTCGTGCCGGCGCCGGAGCTGATCGAGGAACTGCGTGCGGCCCTTCCCGAGGCGCCGGCCGCACGTCGGCGCCGACTGAAGACCGAGTGGGGCTTCACCGACCTCGAGTTCCAGGACGTCGCCAACGGCGGCCTGCTCGACGCGGTCGCCGACACGATCGCCGCGGGTGCCGCGCCCGCCTCGGCCCGCAAGTGGTGGACGGGTGAGATCACCCGCGTCGCGAACGCCCAGGAGCGCGACGCGGCGGATCTCGTCTCGCCCGAGAACGTCGCGGCGCTGCAGAAGCTCGTCGATCAGGGCACTCTCACCGACAAGCTCGCACGCCAGGTCCTCGAGGGTGTCATCGCCGGTGAAGGCACTCCGCAGGAGGTCGTCGACGCGCGCGGTCTCGCGGTGGTGTCCGACGACGGAGCGCTCATCGCCGCGATCGACGAGGCCCTGGCGGCTCAGCCCGACGTCCTCGCGAAGATCCGCGACGGCAAGGTGCAGGCCGCCGGCGCCGTCATCGGCGCGGTCATGAAGGCGATGAAGGGCCAGGCCGACGCGGCGCGCGTGCGCGAGCTCGTCCTGGAGCGCGCCGCCGCGCAGTAATCGACACCGGATGCCACGACCCCGGCCGTCTCGCACGGCTCGGGGTCGCGGCATCCGTCGTCTCACCATGCCACCGGCCCGATGTCGGAGGTCCGGGAGACAATGGAGGCATGGGACGAGGGGACGGCACCGGACGCATCGTCTCGCGTCCCGACGCGGACGACACCGGGACGGGGATCCTGCACGTCGACATGGATGCCTTCTTCGCCTCGGTCGCCGTCCTCGACGATCCGTCGCTCGCGGGGAAGCCTCTCATCATCGGTGGCTCCGAGGGGCGTGGGGTGGTGTCGAGTGCGTCCTACGAAGCGCGGCGCTACGGCGTGAAGTCCGCGATGCCCGTCGCGATCGCGCTGAGGATGTGCCCGACCGCGATCGTCGTGAACCCGCCGTACCAGCGCTACACGGAGATGTCGCGGCAGGTCATGGCGATCTTCCACGACGTCACCCCGCTCGTCGAGCCGCTGTCGATCGATGAGGCCTTCCTGGACGTGCGCGGAGCGCGTCGCCTGTGGGGGAGTCCGGGACGAATCGCGCGGGATCTCCGCACCCGAGTCAAAGCCGAGACCGGGCTCACGTGCAGCATCGGTGTGGCGGCGACCAAGCACGTGGCGAAGATGGCCTCGACGATCTCCAAGCCCGACGGTCTCCTCGTGGTGGCGGCGGCGGACACCGAGTCCTTCCTTCGCCCCCGCTCTGTGCGCGCACTCTGGGGCGTCGGGCCGAAGGCGGCAGAGGCGCTCGAGGCGCGTGGCATCCGTCTCGTGTCGGACATTCTCGATGCGCCGCGATCCGTTCTCGAACAGGCGCTGGGCCCGGCCATGGCCGAGCGGGTGTGGCACCTGTCGCGGGGGATCGACGCGCGGGAGGTGCACACCGGGCGCACGGAGAAGAGCATCGGGCACGAGGAGACGTTCCACACCGACATCACCGACACTCCTACTCTCCATGTCGAGCTGCGCCGACTCGCCGATCGCGTGGGTGCGCGGCTGCGCGCCCAGCAGTACGAGGCTGCGACGGTCGCCATCAAGGTGCGGTTCAGCGACTTCACCACGCTCAGTCGCTCCCGCACTCTCCCCGAGGCGACCTCCGTCGGTCAGCGCATCGGCGACGCGGCGATCGAGTTGTTCGACGCGATCGATCGTCGGCAGGCGGTGCGACTCGTCGGAGTGCGCGGCGAGAAGCTGGCCCCCGCGGCGATGGCTGCGACCCTCTGGGACGACGATGCGGAGTGGCGTCGGGTCGAGGGCGCTCTCGACAGCGCCGTCGCTCGATTCGGACGGGGCGCGGTGACCCGGGGATCGCTGCTCGGTCCCACGCGCGGAGGCGGCGCGCTCCCGACGAACCCGCGCCCCTCGTACGACCACTGACACGCTCCACCCGGAGGCGCAACACCCTGGGCGAGACGAAATCCGCCGGGTACGGTGGGGACATGCCCAACATCGCATTGGAACTCGGCAAGCAGTCCACCAGCTTCGGCGTCACGGCCGCCTATGGCGAGCAGCAGGACGTCGACGGCGTGCGCATCGTCCCGGTCGCACTGACCTGGGCCGGTTTCGGCGGGGGTTCGGATGAGCAGGGCAACGGCGGGGGCGGTGGCGGCGGCTACACCCTTCCGCTCGGCGCCTACATCCGTCGCGGCGATGACTTGCGGTTCGACCCGAACATCGTCTCGCTGCTCGCGGTGGCCGTGCCGTTCGTGTGGGTCGCCGGTCGCGCGCTCAGCCGTGTCATTCGCGCCCTCAAGAAGTAGCGCCGACGAGGTCGACGACGCTCTTGCTGCGGCGACGGCCGCCGTCGTCGAGCGTGTCCGAGCGATCGGCGCCACGAACCCCGTGATCATCGTGGACGGGCGAAGCGGCGCGGGCAAGAGCTCGCTTGCGCGGCGGCTCGTCACCGCATGGCCGCTCCGGGGCCGCGTGCAGCTCGTGGCGTTGGACGACGTGTATGCCGGGTGGGACGGACTCGCCGAGGGATCGGCTTACGCCTGCGAGAAGATCCTCACGCCGCATGCGAAGGGTCTCGTCGGCGTGTGGGAGCGCTGGGACTGGGACACCGGCGAACGCGCCGAGGCGCGGGCCGTCGATCCTGCTCTTCCACTGATCGTCGAGGGCGCCGGAGCGCTGACGCCTGAGACGTCTCGTCTCGCGGACATCGCCGTCTGGGTCGATGCGCCGACGTTCTCGCGCAAGCATCGTGCCCTCGATCGCGACGGAGACACGTATCGCCCGCACTGGGAGCGCTGGGCCGCCCAGGAGGATGAACACCTCGAGAGGAACGACCCGGTCTCGCTCGCGACCCTGTTCGTGCGCGTGCCCTGAAACGCGTGTGGATCCCGGCTCCCTCGGAGAGCTTTCTCGCGCCCCGAGGGCGAGCCGCGTCAGCGCCGATCGAGCGCGGTGACGAGCCCGTCCAGCCGATATCCGATCCAGTCGTAGATGCCGAATCGCGGGTCCTCCGGCTGGTGATCATCGTCGTTCTGGATGCCGAGACGCGTGGCCATGACGAGACGGACGGCGGAGAGCGTCCGCATCCAGGACAGGGCCTCTTCCTCTCCGAGGGCGACCGTGAGCGTGGCATCCGGATCTCCATCGGTTGCCGGATCGCCCCCGTCCATGCCCAGGGTGCGCAGTACCGTCTCCGCGTCGGCCACGCGTCGGGTGAGCAGATCGTCGCCGGTGAGACGGCGGAACTCCTGCGTCGCCTCGTCGTCGTCCGGGTAGGCGTCGGGGAGAAGGCGAGCGACGGCGGGATCGTCGCCGCGTCGGGTATCGGTCACGACGTCGCGGAACTGGCCGACGATGCCGGCCAGGTGCAGAGCCTCGAGACCGCTGATCTCGAGGACGACGATCTTCTCGGTCACGCGGGTTCCTTTCGAACGGTCGCCCACAGCCCGTAGTCGTGCATCGCGTGGGTGTGCGCTTCCATGACCTCGCGGGGCCCGCGGGCGACGACGGCGTGACCGTCGTGGTGAACGGCGAGCATCAGGCGCTCAGCGGTCGCGGAGTCGAAGCCGAAGTAGGTCCGGAACACGTGGCTGACGTAGCTCATGAGATTCACGGGGTCGTTCCACACCACCGTCTGCCAGGAGGAGGGCGGGACGTCGTCGACGTCGGTTTCGTCGACGGTGTCGAGATCCGGGAGGGCGATGGCGGGCATCAGGCCCACCCCAACTCGTGGAGGCGTGCGTCGTCGATCCCGTAGAAGTGCGCGATCTCGTGCACCAGCGTGGTGTGGATCTCGTCGCGCAGTTCCTCCTCATCGGCGCACGCGGCGAGGTGCGGCTCTCGGTAGAGGATGATGCGGTCCGGGAGTTCGCCGACGCCATAGCGATCGCGCTCCGTGAGCGCCCAGCCGTCGTAGAGCCCGAGGAGATCGAGCGAGCCGTCCTCCGGCCGATCCTCCACGACGAAGATGACGTTGTCCAAGCCGTCGACCATGTCGTCGGGGAGGCGATCGAGCTCGTCGATCACAAGGGCCTCGAACGTCTCGGCATCCAGATCGAGGGTGACGCCGGTGTTCGCGTCATCGCTCATGTCGTCTCCTGGGAAGTGGGCCGCTTCGTCGATTCTACGTTCGCTGGGGTCGACACCTCCCGAAAGCCGAAGGCCCGTCGAGTGATGTCGACGGGCCTTCGGGGGAGTGGGGTGGCTAACGGGACTTGAACCCGCGGCCCCCGCGACCACAACGCGGTGCTCTACCAACTGAGCTATAGCCACCATGCGTCCGCCGCAGCGGACAACTGGACAATTATGTCACACGTCGTGCGCGAACGACGACACGGCCGACGCCGCGACGGCCTTCGCCTCGTCGCTCGTCGGCCCCGGCTGCGGGACGAAAACCGCCTCGCGGTAGTAGGCAAGTTCGCGGATGGACTCGAGGATGTCGGCGAGGGCGCGGTGTCCGCCGTTCTTCGCGGGGGCGTGGATGTAGGCGCGCGGGTACCACCGTCGCGACAGCTCCTTGATGCTCGACACGTCCACGTTCCGGTAGTGCAGCCACCGGTCCACGCGGGGCATGTACTTCGCGAGGAACATCCGATCGGTACCGATCGTGTTGCCCGCGAGAGGAGCCTTGCCCTCGACCGGCGCGAAGCGCTGGATGTACTCGAGCGCCTGGAACTCGGCATCCGCGAGGCTCACGCCGTTCGGGATCTCGTCGAGCAATCCCGAGGAGCGGTGCATCTCGGTCACGAACTCGCCCATGTTCGCCATCGCCGAGGCGTCGGGCTTGATCACGATGTGGAAGCCCGGGTCGAGCACGTTGAGCTCGAAGTCGGTGACGACGACGGCGATCTCGACCAGCTCGTCGACCGCGAGGTCGAGGCCCGTCATCTCGCAGTCGATCCAGACGAGCCGGTCATTCGTGGAGGCGCCTACCATCCCTCCAGTCTAGTGAGGGGGTCCGACACCGAAGCCGTGTCCCCCAGACACGATTCGAACGTGTGACCGGCGGATTAGAAGGCCGCTGCTCTATCCACTGAGCTACTGGGGGTCGTCGACCAGGATATCGCCGTGCTCGACCGACGTCACACCGCGCGCGTCGACCCCCTGGTTCCTCCGCTCGGACGGAGGTACCCTGCGGGCATCGAGAGCAAAGGAGCACTCATGTCTGAAACGGTGACGCGACGCATCTGGGTCGCCTACGGTCCCGCCGGCGTGGTCGGCAAGATCCAGAAGGACGCCGACGGGTACGGCGTGCACATGGCGGGCAAGGACGAGCCGCTCGGGGTGTACCCCACGATGGAGATCGCGAAGAACGCCCTGCACTCGCACCTGAAGCCCGGGAGCGATCGCCCCGAATTCCGCGAGCACTGACGCCCCCGCACCGCGCGTCGCCTGTCCATGGCCACGCGCGGTGCGGACGCGCCGTCACGCGTGTGCCGGCGTCGGGGCGCTTTCTCGGGTTGCGAGCAAGGGCAGAGCGAGGTGCACCAGCGGCCCGATGCCGAGCGCGAAGACCACCGTTCCGATGCCGACGGTCCCGCCCAGGATCCAGCCGAGCACCAGGACGCTTCCCTCGACACCCAGGCGGCACGCCCAGATCGGCCAGCCGAAGCGCGCGTGCAGGCCGGTCATGAGCCCATCGCGCGGACCGGGCCCGAAGCGCGCACCGATGTAGAGGCCGGATGCCGCTGCCACGACGACGACGCCGGCGACGAGCATGAGCGCCTGCAGCCACCACACGTCCGGGTGCGGGAGGAATCCGAGAGCGACCTGCATGCTCGTGCCGACCAGCAGGATGTTGGCGACGGTGCCGACCCCGGGCTTCTGCCGGAGCGGGATCCACAGAAGGAGGACACCGAGCCCCACGATGTTGGTGATCCAGCCGACGCCGATGCCGCTTACACGCGCCAGGCCCTCAGCGAAGACGGTCCACGGGTCGACACCGAGACCGGCGGCGACGGTGAGCCCGCAGCCGAAGCCGTAGGCGATCAGGCCGATCAAGAGACGAAGGATGCGTTCGGGCATAAGAGGATCCAATCACCGGATTGGCTTTCTCTCGAGATGCCAATTCCCCTACTGTGGCCTGATGGATTCTCGAATCTCGGCGCGGGCGCTGGCGGAGGCGTTGGGTGGCTGGCGTGGTCAGGGCCCCGCCTACGAGGCGCTGGCCGACGCGGTGCGACTGCTGTGTCTCGACAATCGCATCGCGCCACGCACGGCCCTTCCCGCGGAGCGTGAGCTCTCGGCCGCGCTGGCGCTGAGTCGGACGACGGTGGCCGCCGCGTACCGGAGTCTGCGCGACACCGGCCACATCGAGAGTCTTCGCGGCAGTGGCAGCGTCACGCGTCCGCTGCCGCGGAACGACCCGGGAGGATCGACCGCGGACACTGACGCGATCGACCTGCAGCAGGCGAGTCCCGCGGCATGGCCGGGTCTGCCCGCGGTCCTGGCGGAGGTCCTTCAGGATGCCAGTGCCCTCGTGGCCCGTTCCGGTTACGACGTGATCGGATCGGTGGAGCTCCGGCAGGCGATCGCAGACCGGTACGGCGAGCGTGGCATCCCCACCACGGCCGATCAGATCCTCGTCACGACGGGAGCCCAGAGCGCCATTCACCTGGTGGCGTCGGTTCTGCTCAATCGGGCCGATCGTGTGCTGATCGAGACACCGACGTATCCGCACGCCGCCGAGGCCTTCCGATACATCGGCGCGCGGCTCGTCGGGGTGCCGGTTTCGGCGGAAACAGGCTGGGACCTCGACCGGGCGGCGCAGACCTTCGCGCGGACACTTCCGTCGCTGGCGTATCTGATGCCCGATTTCCAGAACCCGACCGGGCGGACGATGTCGCCCACGGAGGTGGCGGCGTTCGTCGCCGGCGCCGAGGCGACCGGGACGTCCCTCGTCCTCGACGAGACGACCGCCGAACTGAACATCGATCGGCGGGGGAGCGGGACGCGGTTCCCGGAATCGGACCTCGTGATCCGTATCGGTTCACTCGGCAAGACCGTGTGGGGCGGGCTCCGCGTGGGCTGGATCCGCGCGGAGGCGGACATCATCCGTCGGCTGGCCAGTGGGCGACCCGTGCACGACCTCGGAACGCCCGAGGTGGAGCAGGCCGTCGCGACGCGGCTGCTGCCGCGACTCGACGAGATCGCCGTCCAGCGAGGCGACCTGCTCCGCACCGGCCGGGATGCGCTCGTGAGGGCGTTGCGGTCGGCCTTCGGAGACTGGGACATCCCGAATCCGGACGGAGGTGTGTCCCTGTGGCTCGGCATCGGCGAGCCCGTCAGCACTCCGTTGGTGATGAACGCGCGTTCGCGCGGACTGTTCCTTTCCGCCGGGTCACGGTTCGCGACCGAGGGCGGCCACGATCGGCAACTGCGCATGCCCTTCACCGCTCCGCCGGCGACCCTCGAGCGCGCCGTCGACGTGCTCGCGGCGGCATGGGGGGACGTGCGAGGTGAGGGTCAGCCGAGCCGCCTCGGCGAACTGTCCGCGGTCGTGTGAGCCGAACGATCCGCCGCTGATTCTCGGTCATCGCGCGTACCGCAGACACTCGAGGGCTTCGGCGGCGGACCAGAACTCACCGAGCCGTCGGAACGCCCCGGATGCGGCGTGGAAGCGCTCGGCGGCATAGCGCCAGCCGCGCTCGGAGGCGGTGGCGCGGACATGACCGACCACGATGCCCCGAGGATCGGCGATGCGCCACAGGCCGGCGGCGACATGGGTCGCCGCACCCCACCCGGCCGGACGCGGTGCCGGGGCGAGGTCGTTCCACAGTGCGGTGCTCATGCCGTGAATGTACGACCGACCTCCGACATTGGCGTCGGCGTACTCTCTCGCCCTTCCTCCCCACCGTTCTTCCTTGTCGAGTCCTCCACGGATCGCCCCTTTCCGGTCCCGGCGCGCGCCGCGTCGCGGGCAGTCTGGGCTTCGCTCCGGTATCCGTCGGGCACACGGATGCCGGAGCACACACTCCGAGGAAAGGACTTCACCATGAGCGACCACATCACCCTCGTCGGCAACATCGTCGGCGACCCCGAAGCACGTACGACCCGCGGGGGCGACTCGATCGCCGCTTTCCGCCTCGCCGTCAGCGAACGGCGGTTCGACCGCGAGCGCAATCAGTGGGTCGACGGGCACACCAGCTACTACGCCGTGTCGGTCTTCGGCGAGCTGGGGAAGAACGCCCTCGCCTCCGTCCGAAAGGGTGAACGCGTCGTCGTGACGGGGCGGCTGCGCCTCCGCGAATGGGAGAACGAGACCAAGCGCGGGGTCAGCGCCGATGTCACCGCCGAAGCGATCGGTCACGACCTCCGCTGGGGCGTGACGCGCTTCCAACGAACGCCCCGTGGCGACACCGCGCGCGCCGAAGTGACGGACCAAGCGGCCGCGTCCGCGGAACAGTGGGCGAGTCCCGCGGCCTCCGATGAATCGGCGACGCCGGGCGCGGTGAACACCGAAGAGGTGAGCGATCCCGTGCTGCCCGAGACAGCAGACGCCACTCCGTTCTGACGGCGGTGTTCCGGTGGGGTGCGCGGGAGGCGTGGCGGTGTGAGCGGGAGGCGTCCCGGCGGTGTGGCGGGAGGCGCGGTAAGCCCCGACGATCGGGGTACGTAGAATCGAGCGCGTGTCCCGTCCCGCTGGTCGTCTGCTCGCTCCCGCGGCGCTCGTCGCCCTTCTCGCCTTGAGCGGGTGCACGGGCGGCTCGCCGGCGCCGGCCCCGGCGACCACCATCCCACCCGCCGCGACCGCGGCCCCTTCGTCGTCGCCGACCAGCGCTCCGGCGCCGACTCTCGCCCCCGAGGGCTCGGCATCCGACAATCTGCCGTACTTCGCGCAGGTCGTCGCCGCCGTCGCCGCTGGTTCGACCCCGGTCTCCGGTCGCGCCTACATCGATGCCCTCACCCAAGCAGGCTTCGACAAGGCGGCGATGCAGGTCACCCAGGACGAGTCCACGATCGGAAACCCCGCCGAAAGCATCGAGTTCTCGGTGCGGCGGGGCGACCAGTGCCTCGTGGGCCAGGTCGGCCCCTCGATCGGCGCGCCCGTCAGTACGGTTCTCCCCGGACTCAGCTCCGGGGGCTGCCTCATCGGACAGACCCGACCGATCGACTGGTGACGCAACCGCCCATCGCACACTGCGCGGAGGCCGCGCAGCGCCCGCGATGCTCCTCGATCGCTCTCGAGCGGCCGAGTCACTCCACCCACGGGCCATAGACTGGTCGGGTTATGGCGGAATACATCTACTCCATGGTCCGCGCGCGCAAGGCCGTGGGCGACAAGCTGATCCTCGACGACGTCACGATGTCGTTCCTCCCGGGTGCCAAGATCGGCATGGTCGGGCCGAACGGTGCCGGTAAGTCCACGATCCTCAAGATCATGGCCGGGCTCGACACCCCCTCCAACGGAGAGGCGCGGCTGAGCCCGGGCTTCACCGTCGGGATCCTCATGCAGGAGCCCGAGCTCGACGACAGCAAGACCGTGCTGGAGAACATCCAGGACGGCGTCGCGATCAAGCCGAAGCTCGACCGGTTCAACGAGATCTCGGCTCTCATGGCCGACCCCGATGCCGATTTCGACGCGCTGCTGGCCGAGATGGGCACGCTGCAGGAAGAGATCGACGCAGCCGACGGCTGGGATCTGGACTCGCAGCTCGAGCAGGCGATGGACGCTCTGCGCACCCCGCCCGCCGACGCCAGCGTGGTTCCGCTCTCGGGCGGTGAGCGGCGTCGCGTCGCCCTGGCGAAGCTGCTGCTGCAGAAGCCCGATCTCCTGCTGCTCGACGAGCCCACCAACCACCTCGACGCCGAGAGCGTGCTCTGGCTCGAGCAGCACCTGAAGGCGTACAAGGGCGCGGTCATCGCGATCACCCACGACCGGTACTTCCTCGACAACGTCGCGGAGTGGATCGCCGAGGTCGACCGCGGTCACCTGTACCCGTACGAGGGCAACTACTCGACCTACCTCGAGAAGAAGGGCCAGCGTCTCGACGTCCAGGGCAAGAAGGACGCCAAGCTCGCGAAGCGCCTGAAGGAAGAGCTCGAGTGGGTCCGCTCCAACGCCAAGGGACGCCAGGTCAAGTCGAAGGCGCGCCTCGCCCGGTACGAGGAGATGGCCGCTGAGGCAGAGCGCACGCGCAAGTTGGACTTCGACGAGATCCAGATCCCCGCCGGCCCGCGTCTGGGCAGCATCGTCATCGACGCCAAGAAGCTGGAGAAGAGCTTCGGCGACCGCTCGCTGATCAGCAACCTCAGCTTCAACCTGCCCCCGAACGGCATCGTCGGCGTGATCGGTCCGAACGGTGTCGGAAAGACGACGCTCTTCAAGACGATCGTCGGGCTCGAGCCCCTCGACGGCGGCACGCTCAAGATCGGCGAGACGGTCAAGATCAGCTACGTCGACCAGTCGCGCTCGAACATCGACCCGGAGAAGACGCTGTGGGAAGTCGTGTCCGACGGGCTCGACATCATCACCGTCGGCAAGACCGAGATCCCCTCGCGCGCTTACGTGTCGAAGTTCGGCTTCAAGGGGCCCGACCAGCAGAAGAAGGCCGGGGTGCTCTCCGGTGGTGAGCGCAACCGTCTCAACCTCGCGCTCACGCTGAAGGAGGGCGGCAACCTGCTCCTCCTCGACGAGCCGACCAACGACCTCGACGTCGAGACCCTCAGCTCGCTCGAGAACGCTCTGCTCGAGTTCCCCGGCTGCGCCGTGGTCATCACGCACGACCGGTGGTTCCTCGACCGCATCGCAACGCACATCCTCGCCTACGAGGGCACGGAGGAGCACCCCGACCAGTGGCACTGGTTCGAGGGCAACTTCGAGGCGTACGAGGCGAACAAGGTTGAGCGCCTCGGCGCCGACGCGGCGAACCCCTCGCGCTCGACCTACCGCAAGCTCACGCGTGACTGAGAACACGATCCCCGACGAGGGTCCGGCCACCGCCGGACCCTCGCGGGTGCATGTCCCGATCCACCTCCGGTGGGGCGACCTCGACGCTCTCGGGCACGTCAACAACACGTCGATGCTGAAGCTCCTCGAAGAGGCTCGCTTGCGCGCGTTCTGGTTCAGCGACGGCGAGGGAGAGCCCCTGCCGACCGCGGTGTTCCACATGGACGTCCTCGAGAGCGGGGGAGACCGGGCCACGCTCATCGCCCGGCAGGAGATCGAGTACCTCCGTCCTGTCCCGTACAGCCAGCGTCCGTTGGACGTGCGCATGTGGATCGGCGCGATGGGCGGCTCGAGTGCCGACATCTGCTTCGAGGTCTACAGCCCGGTGGGCGATGCCCAGCCGGTCCTCTATGCCCGCGCGACCGTGGTCACGGTCCTCGTCGACACCGCAAGTGGCCGTCCGATCCGCTGGACCGAGAACGAGCGCTCCGCCTGGGCGCCCTACATCGGCGATCCCATCGAGTACCGTCGGCGGTCCGGGCGAAGCTGATGCCCGGCACGAAGGGACCGGATGCCGGGGGCCCGGCATCCGGAATCAGTCGCGCGGTACCCGCACCATGACCTCTTGCGCGACGCTCGCGAGAAGGACGCCGTCCCGCGTGTAGATCCGCCCCGTCGACAGCCCGCGTCCGCCGCGGGCGTTCGGCGATTCCTGCACGTACAGGAGCCAGTCGTCGACGCGGCCCGGGCGATGCCACCACATCGCGTGGTCGAGGCTCGCGACCTTCAGGCCGGGGGTGTTCCACGCGACGCCGTGGGCGCGCATGATCGACTCCTGAATCGTGAGGTCGCTGAGGTACGCGAGCGCGGCGCGGTGAACCGCAGGATCGTCGGTGATGGGACGGCGGAGCTTCATCCACACCGCCTGCCGCGGCACCTGCGGTCCCTCCACGGAGCCGTACAGGGGCGACGTGACGTGCCGGACGTCTACGGGACTCGCCGAGAGGATTCGTCGGCTGATCGGGTGGAGCGCATCGACTTCGAGGGCCGGCGCGTCCTCGGGCTGCGGGATGCCGTCGGGCATGGGTTCGAAGTGCTCGAGACCCGGATCCTCGTCCTGGAAGGACGCGATCATCGAGAAGATCGGGACCCCGGACTGGAACGCCTGCGTCCTCCGCGTCGAGAAGGAACGGCCGTCATGGATCCGGTCGACCGAGAACGTGATGCCGTCCGTCGGATCGCCGGGACGCAGGAAGTACCCGTGCATCGAGTGCACCGTCCGCTCCGGGGGAAGCGTGCGCGAGGCGGCCACGATCGTCTGAGCGAGCACCTGCCCGCCGTAGACCCGACCGGTGGGCATGGCCTGCGATACGCCGGTGAAGATGTCTTCCGTCGTCCGGGCGCCGGCGTCGCGGAGGTCGAGCACCGCGAGGAGGGACGCCACGGGATCGTTGGCGTCGGTCACGCTGACTCCCGTTCCGGCGCAGCGAACCCGCGCCGCTTGATAGTTTAGGGCGGGTGTCCGCGCGCCTGTTGTTCCCCGACCCGCAGGCGGCAGCCGACCTGCTCACCTTCGCCTCTCGGGCCATCCGGCTCGGCGACGGGACGGTGCGTCTGCGCGCCGCCTCCGGAGTCCTCGCCACCACCGCCGCTCCGCTCGCGCCGCGCGGCCTGTTCGACGCGACGCCCACGGTTCTCGGCATGCGCGTCTCGGCGATCGACCCGGAACTCGAATGCGACCTGGTCGTCGAGGCATCCGCTCTGCTGCCGGCGCCCGACGATGCCTCCGCCGTCGTCCTCCCGGAGACCGCGACCTCACCCGCGTGGGCAGGCATCTCGCCTCCCCGGAGCGGATGGGAGCAGACGGATGCCATCGACGCCGCCGTGCTGGCGTCCCGCGCCCAGTACGGGGTCGCTGCCGTCGCCGACGCGCTTCCTGCGGATGCGGGGGAGGACGTCGTCCGCGCGGTCCGCGCCCAGGTCTGGGGCCAGCCCGATGAGGCGCTCGGAGGGCTGCCGCTCGGCACGGCTTTCGCCGCCTTCGCGCTCGGATTCATCGCCGGCGGTGAGGAGGCTCCCGTCCGAACGAGCGGAACGTGGACGCGCGTGACGCTCGCGCGCGGGCACGTGCTCGTCCGGGGGCCGGTGCGATCGGGCCTGACCGCGGTGCGGGCGACCGGGAGCTGATTCAGGGAACGCAAAGGAGTCTTCCCTACGCTGAATGGCGCAAGGGGAGTACTCCCATCGCGATGCATCCGTCATCACGAGGTCACCGTTGGCCTCCGGGTGCGTCGGGCCGGGTTCGGCGGAGGAGACCTTGACGTCGCAGCCTCGCGCTGCCCGTCGAGAGGTACCCCATGGTCTCGTTCTCCCGTCTGTTCGATCTCGCGTCCAAAGCCGTCGACAAGGCATCGTCGTCCGGCACCGGCTCCCGTCCCGCCACCGGCGGCGGTCGTGACTGGCGCACCATGGTGCGTTCCGCGGCGGATGCGGTGACCGGCGACCGGCGCGGAGATGCGCCCGCGACGCCCCCGGCCGGCTCGACCAGCCGCTACGCGCCCCCGCCCGCCGGAATAGCGCACGGCGCCGGTGCGCCTGCCGGACACGCGTCCGCGGGAGCATCGGCTGACACTCTCTCGGCCGACGATCGCGCGGCGATCGCGCGCTACGACTACCTCCTGCGCACGGCCGACCCCGCCCGCATCGAGCAGATGCACCGCGAAGCCTTCGCTCGCCTGACACCCGCGCAGCGCGCGCACGTGCGAGCGCGGATGGACGCCGACCTCGCCCCGCACGAGCGGCCCCGCTCCGATGCTCCCGAAGACCTCGCCCGTACGGCGGCCCGCGCGGAAGCGGCTCGGCCCGGCCGCATGTCGGGACTGCTGGCCAAGGCCGGGCGAGGGGGACTCCTCGGCGCCGGTGTCGTGGGCGCCGGGGGACTGCTCGCGGCGGTCGCCGGCGGGGCCGTCGTCAGCGCGGTCGCGGCTCCTCTGCTCGACCAGGCCGGACAGATGGGCGTCGACTTCGCCGGGCTCGCCGAGGGGGTCGATCTGACCGCCCTCGCGGAGGGAGCCGGCGTCGGTGAGTGGATCGGTGGGGCTCAGGATGCCGTGACGGGCGTCGGCGAGCAGGTCGGAGGCTTCGGCGAGCAGCTATCCAACGTCGAAATCCCCGGGTTCGGCGACCTTCTCTGACGATCGGCGCTGGTCGACCGTCGTCCCTGCCCCGGAGGCCGGGCGATCCTGGACTCAGACGGAAAGCTGATCCGCATCCGCTCCCGGATCGCGCTCGAAGGCGCGAACGCGGGGTCTAGGTGCCTTCGGGAGCCTTCGTTACGAGGGCGTCCCGTCAGCCGCGCGCACGGGGAATCCCGTGTCGGGACGACCGTGCTGCTGCGGGCCGATTCCGCGCGCCTCGAAGGTGTTGACCATCGCGTAGGCCGCCCGTTCGAGGTAGTCCCAGAGCGGGGCTTCGAGCACCGGGGGCAGCGCGATCTCGTCGACGGCCGCGCGCATGTGCCGCAGCCACCTGTCGCGGGCGTCGGGATCGACGTGGAACGGCATGTGGCGCATGCGCAGGCGCGGGTGTCCGCGCGTCTCGCCGTAGGTCGTCGGGCCGCCCCAGTACTGGGCGAGGAAGAGCGTCAGTCGCTCGGCCGCGGGGCCGAGATCCTCCTCGGGATACATGGGCTTGAGCACCTCGTCGGCGGCCACCCCGCGATAGAACGCGTCGACGAGTCGCCGGAAGGTATCCATCCCCCCGACCTGCTCGTAGAAGCTGACGGGCTCGCTCACGGCGTGTCCTTCTCGTCGGCGCGGACCGCGGGCGGCGTCGGTTTCGGCTGGTCGGCACCCGGCGCGTCCGGCAGGTTCACGATCGCCGTCGGGGTGTCGTCCCGCACGGCCTTCTTCTTCTTGACCCGGGGAGGGGCATCGGACGTGCGATCCTCGACCGTCTCGGACACCTCGATCTTGCGACCCCGCGGTCGCCACCTCGGACGCTCCGCGCCCGGGGCGACCTGCGTCTCCTTGGTCTTCGGCGGGTGCGCGCCCCGCACGCTCTGCGCGCCCTCGGGACCCGTGAGCATGATCGAGTTGAGCTGGGGCAGGGCGATCCCCATCGCGTCGATCGCGCGCTTCAGGCGGGCCCGCAGTTCGCGGGCGACGTCGTCCTTGGCACTCGACCGCGTCTTCATGACGATTCGGATGACGAGAGCGTCGCCGCTGATGGACTCCAGACCCCAGATCTCGGGCTGCTCGATGATGCGCGAGCGCCACTTCGGCTCCTTGGCCATGGCCTTCGCGGCCGACAGCATCGCCGTTTCCACGTCGTCGATCTCGGCATCCGTCGGTACCGCGAGATCGATGATCACGCGCGACCATCCTTGCGACATGTTGCCGATGCGCGTGATCTCACCGTTGCGGACGTACCAGAGGGTGCCGTTGACGTCGCGGACGTGGGTGATGCGCACGCTCACGAACTCGACGATGCCCGTCGCGAGCCCGAGGTCGACGACGTCGCCGATGCCGATCTGGTCTTCCGCGACGATGAAGATGCCGTTGAGGACGTCCTTCACGATGTTCTGGGCACCGAAACCGAGCCCGGCACCGACGGCGGCCGTCAGCAGGGTGAGCGAAGCAAGAGCGTTCGGCGCGGCGATGCTCGCGATCCACACCAACGCGACGATCACCAGGATGACGTTCACGATGTTCTGGAGGATCGTGCCGAGGGTGCGGGTGCGCTGCACGAGTCGGACCGCGCTCAGCGGGGAACGGTCGAGCGCCTGCGTGTCGTCGACGCGCGCCTTGCTCTTCGCCCCGTTCACGATGCGGTCGACGACGCGTCGGATGATGACGCGCAGCAGCCACGCGGCGATCGCGATGCCGACGATGATCCCGAGGATGCGCAGCAGCACACCGCCGAACCCGAGCAGCTGGGTTCCGATCCAGGTCCAGGTGTCGAGGCTCGTCAGGTTACCGGGGTCGATGGTCGTGGACGGCGAGGGAGACGGGTCGGGGACTTCGGCGAGAAGGGACATCCCCTTCATCGTAACGAGCGGCTCCTCAGCGAGGCCTGGGTACGACGGATGCCTCCGCCCCCGAGGGGGCGGAGGCATCCGAGGGGGAGAGGAGAGCGTTACGCCGCGTCGCGCTCCTGCACGGCCAGAGCACGCTCCACACCGGCGAGGTTCTCGCTCACCAGACGGCGCAGTGCGGGGGCGGCATCCTTGTGCTCGGCGAGCCACCCGCGCGTCGCGTCCCGCAAAGCGGCGCTCGCGAGGGCTGCCGGGTACAGACCCACGATCAGGTACTGCGCGATCTGGTAGCTGCGCGACTCCCAGATGGGCAGCAGCATCGCGAAGTACGGCTCGACGAAGTCGGCGAGGACCTCGACCGTGGCCGGGTTGGTGAATCCCGCGGCCGTCGAGCGCACGATCGTGTTGGGGGCGTCGGTGCGCGCGATGAGCGAGTCCCAGGCCTCCTGCTTCGCGTCGTGAGAGGGAAGCGACGCCTTGGCCATCGCGGCGAACTCTCCGCCCTTGGCGGTGTTGTCCGCCGCGCGGGCCTCGTCGATGTCCGCGGCGGTGACCGCGCCCGACGCGGCGAGCGACACGAGCAGCTGCCACGACAGGTCGGTGTCGATCTCGAGGCCCTCGAGGGTCGTCGAGCCGTCACGCAGGGCCTTCACGGTCTCGGCGTGAGCCGGAGTGGATGCCGCCGACGCGAACGCCGTGACGAACTGCAGCTGGCTGTCGCTCCCGGCCTCCGCCGCCTGCGCGAGCTCCCACAGACCGTCCGCGACCCGCTGGCGCGACGCCTCGCGCTTCGCGGGGGCGACGTACGAGTTCGCCGCCAGCTGCAGCTGGGCGAGCGTCGTACGAACCGTCGTCGACTCGGTCTCGGAGCCGATGTTGCGCAGCACGAGGTCGAGGTAGTCGGTCGCCGAGGCCTCGGCATCCCGCGTCTGATCCCACGCGGCACCCCAGACGAGCGAGCGCGCGAGGGGGTCGGAGATGTCCTTGAGGTGCGCGATCGCGGTGGCGAGCGAGCGCTCGTCGAGACGGATCTTCGCGTAGGCGAGGTCGTTGTCGTTCAGCAGTACGAGGTCGGGACGACGGATGCCGCGCAGTTCGGGTACCTCGGTGCGGTCGCCGTCGACGTCGATCTCGACGTGGTGCACCCGCTCGAGGGCTCCGCCGTCGTTCAGCGAGTAGAAGCCAACACCCAGGCGGTGGGGACGGATGGTGGGGTAGTCGGCGGGGGCGGTCTGGACGATCGCGAAGCGCGTTATCACGGTCCCTGAGCCTGTCGAAGGGTCGGCGCCCTCTTCGATGAGCGGGGTGAGGGTGTTCACGCCCGCGGTCTCGAGCCACTTCTTCGACCAGTCGCCCAGGTCGCGACCGCTCGTGGCCTCGAGCTCGACGAGCAGGTCGCCGACCTCGGTGTTCGACCACTGGTGCTTCTGGAAGTACGCGGCGACACCCGAGAAGAACTGCTCGATGCCCACCCAGGCGGCGAGCTGCTTGAGCACCGATCCGCCCTTGGCGTAGGTGATGCCGTCGAAGTTGACCTGCACGTCTTCGAGGTCGTTGATCTCGGCGACGACGGGGTGGGTCGAGGGGAGCTGGTCCTGGCGGTAGGCCCAGGTCTTCTCCATCGCGTTGAAGGTCGTCCAGGCGGCCTCCCACTCGGTGGCTTCGGCGGTGGCGATCGTGGAGGCCCACTCGGCGAACGACTCGTTCAACCAGAGGTCGTTCCACCACTTCATCGTGACGAGGTCGCCGAACCACATGTGGGCGAGCTCGTGGAGGATCGTGACGACGCGGCGCTCCTTCACGGCATCCGTCACCTTGGAACGGAAGACGTAGGTCTCGGTGAAGGTCACCGCGCCCGCGTTCTCCATGGCCCCGGCGTTGAACTCGGGCACGAAGAGCTGGTCGTACTTGGCGAAGGGGTAGGGGAAGCCGAACTTCTCCTCGAAGTACGCGAATCCCTGACGGGTCTTGTCGAAGACGTAGTCGGCATCCAGGTACTGCCACAGGCTCTTGCGCGCGAACACGCCGAGCGGGATGACGCGGCCGTCGGCGCTGGTGAGCTCGCTGTAGGTCGCCTCGTAGGGGCCAGCGACGAGAGCGGTGATGTACGAGGAGATGCGCGGGGTGGCGGGGAAGTCCCAGCGGGCGGTGTCGTCGGACACGGCGACGGGTTCGGGCGTGGGGGAGTTGGAGACGACCTTCCACCGCGCGGGGGCCGTGACCGAGAACGTGAACTCGGCCTTCAGATCGGGCTGCTCGAACACGGTGTACATGCGGCGCGAGTCCGGAACCTCGAACTGCGAGTAGAGGTAGACCTCGCCGTCGACGGGGTCGACGAAGCGATGCAGACCTTCACCGGTGTTCGTGTATTCGCAGTCCGCGTCGACGATGAGTTCGTTCTCGGATGCCAAGCCGTCGAGCGCGATGCGCGAGTCGGCGAACACCTCGGCGGGGTCGAGCTCGCGCCCGTTGAGCGTGACGGAGTGGACCGTCCGCGCGATGAGGTCGATGAAGGTCGACGCCCCCTCGGTGGCCGCGAAGGTCACCACCGTGCGGGACGAGAAGACCTCGTCGCCGCGAGTGAGGTCGAGCTGCACGTCGTAGGCGCGCGTGTCGACGATCGCGCGACGCTCCTGTGCTTCGATGCGGGTGAGGTTCTCTCCTGGCACTGGCGTACTCCCTGGGATGAGGGTGGATCGCCGCAGAAAGCGCGGGCGCGTGTGACGACGAACGCCGTCGGCGACGATGACAACCAGATAAGCCTAGTCACGAGATAACCCGCATCCGGCCCGGGCGGGCAGGTGGGAGGATGTGGGAGTGAGCACGACCGACACGGAAACCAACCCTGAGACCGTCCTCTACGCGTCGCCCGCTGCGGCGTCCGGGCCCAAGTGGGTCGAGACGCCGGTGGCGTACGACGGCATCCTCCTCGCCGGTTTCGGCGGGCCCGAGGGCCAGGACGACGTCATCCCGTTCCTCCGCAATGTGACGCGGGGCCGCGGCATCCCCGACGAGCGCCTCGAGGAGGTCGCCCACCACTACCGCCACTTCGGCGGCGTGAGCCCGATCAACCAGCACAACCGCGAGCTGAAGGCGGCGCTCGAGGCCGAGATCGCGAAGCGCGGACTGGGCCTTCCCGTCTACTGGGGCAATCGCAACTGGGCGCCCTACCTCGAAGAGGCCGTCACCGAGGCCGCCGAGGCCGGAGACACGACCCTCCTCGCGATCGCCACGAGCGCCTACAGCTCCTTCTCGAGCTGCCGTCAGTACCGCGAAGACTACGCGCGCGTGCTCGAGGCCACGGGCCTCGGCGAGACGGTGACCATCGACAAGGTCCGCCAGTTCTTCGACCACCCGGGATTCGTGACCACGTTCGTCCGGGGAGTGACGGATGCCGTGTCGGCCTACATCGCGGACGGCATCGCCCCCGAGAAGATCCGGGTGCTCTTCTCCACCCACTCCATTCCGACCGCCGACGCGCAGCGCTCCGGCCCCCGCGACGTCGACTTCGGCGAGGGCGGCGCGTACGAGGCCCAGCACAAGGCGGTCGCCGCGTTCGTCATGGCCGAGGTCGCCGCGGCCGTGGCCGACGTCGAGTGGGAGCTGGTCTACCAGTCGCGCTCCGGCCCGCCGACCCAGCCGTGGCTCGAGCCCGACGTCAACGACGTCATCGCGGAGCTGCCCGGTCGCGGGGCGGAGGCCGTGGTCATCGTGCCCCTGGGCTTCGTCAGCGACCACATGGAGGTGCTCTGGGACCTCGACACCGAGGCGATGGAAGCCGCCGAGGAAGCCGGCATCAAGGCTGTGCGCACCCCCACTCCCGGCATCGACCCCGCGTACGTCTCGGGACTCATCGATCTCGTCGAGGAGCGCCTCAAGGGCACCCCGAAGGCGGAGCGTCCGCACCTCACCGATCTCGGTCCGTGGTACGACGTCTGCCGCCCCGGATGCTGCGAGAACATCCGCGCCGGCTTCAAGCCGGTCGCGGCGGGCGTTCGTCCCTGACGATCCGATCGACGCCGTCCGTTCTCCCCGGGGAGCGGACGGCGTCGTCATGTCCGCCGCGATGTCGTCGGCCCTCAATAGGATGAGCGCATGCGAATCCACCTCGGCACCGACCACGCCGGTCTCGAATTCTCGACCCAGATCCAGCACCACCTCGCCTCGCAGGGGCACGAGGTCGTCGACCACGGTCCGATCGAGTACGACCCGCTCGACGACTACCCCGCGTTCTGCATCCGCGCGGCGCAGGCCGTCGTCCGTGATCAGGCGGATGGTGTCGAGAGTCTCGGCGTCGTCTTCGGCGGTTCCGGCAACGGCGAGCAGATCGCGGCGAACAAGGTCCTCGGCGTGCGTGCCGCCCTCGTCTGGAGCATCGCGACGGCCGAGCTCGCCCGCGAGCACAACGACGCGAACGTGATCGCCATCGGTGCGCGCCAGCACACCTTCGAAGAAGCTGCCTCGTTCATCGACCGCTTCATCACCACTCCCTTCTCGGGTGAAGAACGCCACGCGCGCCGCATCGCGCAGCTCGCCGCGTACGAGCAGGACGGCGTTCTGCTGCCCGATCCGCGCGAGAAGCGGTCGCACCCCGACGTCCTCGCCGCCGGCGACTCCTTCGACCCCGAGGCAGGCTGATGCCCGAAGGGCATTCCGTCCACCGCATCGCTCGGCAGTTCGCCCGGAACATCGTGGGCCGCACGGTGTCGGCATCCAGTCCGCAAGGGCGATTCGTCGAGGGGGCGTCCGTCATCGACGGGCGCGAAACGATCGATGTGCGTGCCGTCGGCAAGCAGATGTTCCTCGCCTTCGAGGGCGACATGTGGCTGCGGGTGCACCTCGGCATGTACGGCGCCTGGGACTTCTCCGGGGAGGTCGCCGTCGACGCGACCATCGCCTCGGCGAACGGTCGTATGGGACACACCAACCAGCGCGGCACGGTGCTCGACGACGCACCGATCCTGGATGCCGCGGGGGAGAACTCCCTCAGCTCGATCGGGGCTCCGCGACGGGCGCGTGTGCGCATGTCGGAGCAGACGACAGGGCTCGAAGAACAGACCGAGTGGCCGCCTCCCATCGTGGGAGCGGTCCGCCTCCGTCTGCTCACCGAAAGCACGTGCGCCGACCTGCGCGGGCCGACCGCCTGCGCGCTGCAGTCGCCCGACGAGGTCGCCGCGACCATCGCGAAGCTCGGACCTGATCCGCTCGTCGACGATGTGAGCGAGGGGGAGGAACGCTTCACGGCCACCGTGCGCAAGAAGCCGACGGCGATCGGCCTTCTCCTCATGGATCAGTCCGTCGTCAGTGGTATCGGCAACGTCTACCGCGCGGAGATCCTCTTCCGTGCCCGGCAGAACCCGCACACGCCCGGCCGCGACGTGCCCGAGGAGGTCGTGCGCGAAATGTGGCGCGACTGGGTGCGATTGCTGTCGATCGGGGTCGAGACCGGCCAGATGATGACGATGGACGACCTCGATCCCGAGGCGTACCGCCGCGCGATGGCCCACCGCGACGACCGTCACTGGGTGTACCACCGTGCCGGTCTGCCCTGCCGCGTCTGCGGCACGACGGTGCTCATGGAGGAAGCCGCCGGGCGAAAGCTGTACTGGTGCCCGACGTGTCAGGCGTGAGTGCGCGGGGCGCGGTCAGGCAGGTCGCTGAGCCTGTCGAAGCCACCGAGCGTGCGCGGGTTCCGGTCGGGCAGGCGGCTGAGCCTGTCGAAGCCACCGAGCGTGAGCGGGTTCCGGTCCCTTCGACAGGCTCAGGGACCTCGGGTTCCGGGCGCAGCGTTCTAGGCTGATCCGGTGCGTCAGAACCCGAGCTTCGCGATGACCGACGTCGGCGAACTCCGCCGTCTCATCGACCTCCATCCCTGGGTCACCCTCGTCAGCCAGAGCGCCGACGGCCTCGTCGCCTCGCACTACGCCGTGATGCTCGACGACGAACGCGATGACCTCACGATCGTCGGTCATGTCGGCAAGCCCGACGACGCCATCCTCGGTCTCGGCGAGCGTGAGCTGCTCGTGGTCGTGCAGGGACCGCACGGGTACATCACGCCCCGGTGGTACGGCGACGTCCCCGCCGTGCCGACGTGGAACTTCGTTTCCGCTCACCTGTCCGGCATCCCGGAGATCCTCAGCCCCGAAGAGAACCTGCGCGTGCTCGACCGGCTCGTCGAGCGCTTCGAGGGTCGAGAGGACGGGGCGCGCGGCCTCTACGCGCTGCCCAACGACGCGACCTTCGTCGAACGGCTCGAACGAGGAACCGTCGGGTTCCGCCTCACCCCGAGCCGGGTGACGGCCAAGCGCAAACTGAGCCAGAACAAGACGCCCGAGGTGGTCGAGACGATCATCGACGGGCTGTCGGACCAGAACCCCGACCTCGCCGCCGAGATGCGCCGCGTGGCCGATGCCCGGGTCCGCCCGTGATCGGCGAGACCGCGGGATTCGTCCGCGCCGTGCGCGTCGCCGGTCCGGGTCGGGAGTTCCTCCCCACGACCGAGCCCGTGGACCTCGTCATCGCGAACGGTCTCATCGCGGACATCGCGCCGACCGGCAATCTCCGACCGACCGGGTTCGTCGTCGAGGGCGAAGGAGGCTGGCTGCTCCCCGGGCTGTGGGACCACCATGTCCACGTCCTGCAGTGGGCCCTGGCCGCCGATCGGGTGCCGCTCGGCGAGGTGGCCTCGGCCCGCGACGCCGCGACGATCATGGGACTCGCTCCGGAGAACGACGGGCGCCGCGTCGGCTCGGGATTCCGCGACGGCCTGTGGCCCGATGTCCCGAGCCTGGAGCTCCTGGATGCCGCCACCGGCAGCGTTCCCACGTATCTCATCAACGCCGACGTCCACAGCGTCTGGATGAACACGGCCGCCTTCCGTCGCGAGGGTTTCGAGCCCGCGGCATCCGGAATGCTCCGCGAGGAGGACGCCTTCGAGATCTCGCGGCGAGTGAACGCGGTCGCGCCTGAGACCGCCGACCGCGCGGTCGAGCGGATGGCGCGTGCCGCAGCCGCCCGAGGGATCGTCGGACTCGTCGACCTCGACATGACCTGGAACGACGAGCCGTGGCAGCGGCGGGTGGCGCGCGGCTTCGAGACGCTCCGCGTCTCGTACGGCACCTATCCGGAGCATCTCGACCGAGCGATCGCGGAGGGCCTTCGCACGGGCGACCGCGTGCGCGGCGCGGCGAACGACCTCGTGCGCGTCGGACCTCTGAAGGCGATCACGGACGGCTCCCTCGGTACGCGGACGGCTGCGTGCGCCCACCACTATCCGGGAGAGGTCGGTAATCACGGCATCCTGACCGTGCCACCGGACGAGCTCGTCGAGATGATGACGCGCGCCACGGCCGCGGGCCTGGAGTGCGCGATCCACGCGATCGGCGACCTCGCGAACGCGCACGCGCTCGATGCCTACGCCCGCACCGGCGCCGTGGGGACGATCGAGCACGCGCAGCTCGTCGCGCACGCCGACATCCCGCGGTTCGCGCGCCTCGGGGTGGCGGCGAGTGTGCAGCCGGAGCACGCGCTCGACGATCGAGACATGACGGATGCCATCTGGGCCGAGCAGTCCGCGCAGCCCTACCCCCTGCGGGCGCTGGCCGACAGCGGCGCCAACCTCCGCTTCGGCTCGGATGCGCCGGTGGCGCCCCTCGACCCGTGGGCGGCCATCGCCTCGGCCGTGTTCCGCACGCGGGATGGGCGCGATGCCTGGCAGCCGCACGAGCGCGTGGACATCGACACCGCGATCGCGGCATCCACCGCGGGAGGCTCGACATCGCCCGCGGAGATCGCTCCGGGCGCCCTCGCCGACCTCGTCATCGTGGGGGCGGACCCGCTCACCGCCGACGAGCGCGGTCTGCGCGCGATGCCGGTGCGCACGACGATGCTCGCCGGTCGCGTGACGCACGGCGCCTGAGCCAGGCCGCGCGCGGGGCGTCCCCCTCGCGCGTCTGGGGGAGGCGGGTGAACACTCCGCGTGCCGGGGCGAAAACTCGCCCGGGAGGGGGATGAACGCATGCGTACATGCTGACGCGATGGTTGACTCAGCGGGTCATCGCGCTGTCTCGCGCCCTCATCCTGGGAGAACAATGACTTCTGTCGAGTCGTCCGTATCGGTCCCCGCCCCTCTCGTCTCGCGTCGCCGTGTCGTCGGCGTGGGGGCGTGGGCGGTTCCTGCCATCGCCCTCACCTGGGGCACCCCGGCTTACGCCTCCGCGTCGAACGCGGCCGTCGTCACCGTGAGCGTTCCTCAGGGGCAGATTCCGGCGACGGGAGCGACGCCCCTCACCGTCCTCACACGATCCGCTGACGGGACCCCGAGGGCGGGTGCCCCGGTCTCTCTCACCGCGCCCGCCAACGCGCAACTCGGGAGCTCCGACGGCATCACGGGATCGGACGGCACGTTCACCACCACGCTCGACCTCCGTCGACCGAGCGCCAAACCCGGGTCGACGGTGACGGTCACCGCCATCTCGGGGTCGGACGCGGCCTCCGCCTCCCTCACCGTCCTGGGCGCGAATGCGCTCGGGTGGGGGGTGAACGCGGGCGGGCAGTTGGGCTTGGACAGCGGCGGGCAGCCTGTGGTCTCGGCCGCCCACATCACACCTGCCTTTCCGGCGCCGATCGTGTCGATGATGACGAATGGAGCGGAGACGTCGCTCGCCCTCCTCGCCGACGGATCGGTATGGACGGTGGGATCCGATCGGTTCGGCGTCCGCGGCCCCGGAGTGTCGACCGGTCGGGAGTGGCGGAGGTTCGCGGGGTTGTCGGATGTCGCGCAGCTGGTGGCCGGTGGGGGCACAGCATATGCGCGGAGAAATGACGGGTCGTTGTGGTCGTGGGGGAGTGCGGTGAATGGGGCGCGTGGTGATGGGTCTTCCGCGTCGTCGTCGGGGACGTCGGCCGACAGTGACACGCCGGCGAAGATCCTGGATGGGGTGGTGGATGTCGCCGCGGGCGATTCGACGGCGTATGCGTTGTTGTCGTCGGGGAAGGTGATGGGGTGGGGCAACAACTTCCAGGGCGGTGTCGGCGACGGGACGACGACGAATCGCGCGAGGCCGGTGGAGGTGACCGGGCTGGAGAACATCACTCAGATCGCCGCGCAGTACAACGGCGGGTATGCGCTCGCCTCCGATGGCGCGGTGTGGGCGTGGGGGCGTAACGAGTTCGGCCAGTGCGGCAACGGAACCACCATCGCTGCTCAGCTGACCCCCGTCCAGGTAACCCTGCCCCTGGCGGCGACGCAAGTGGTCGGTTCGGGAGATGGGGGATTCGCACTGCTCACGGACAAGACGGTGCGGGCCTGGGGACGCAACGACTTCGGGCAGCTGGGCGATGGGACGGGTGGTGCGTGGGATCCGATCGAGAAGCGCCAGCAGCCCACACCTGTCGCGGTCAAGAACCTGTCGGATGTCAGACAGGCCGCGGCGACGACGTCCGGTGGCATGGCGCTGAAGAACGACGGAACCGTCTGGGCGTGGGGAGGAAACAACAACGGCCAGGTCGGGGACGGATCGACGGTCAACCGCATCGAGCCGGTTGCGGTGTCCGGGCTCGAAGGATATGCGGTTTCTCGGCTGTGCCCGCCGAACGGCGGTGGTCAGGCGCGCAACCCCTTCGCGATCACGGCGGACGAGACGGTCTCCGTCGAAGTCGACGGTCAGATCGCGGCGGGATCTTCGGGCGACGTCGCGGTCAAGGTGGCGGCGGGCGCCACCGCCATCGCGTCGGTTCCGGTGACGCTCACGGCGACGGGCAACTCGGCGCTGGGCACCCGTTCCGCGCAGACGGGAAGCGATGGTTTCGTCCGTACGACCCTCACTCCGGACGCTCGTACGTGGCCGGGCACCATCGTCCGCGTGGACGCCACCACGGATGCCGATGCAGCGTTCGACACGACGACCGTGTTGGGCGCGAATGTGTTGGGGTGGGGTCCGAACGGGGCGGGGCAGGCGGGTGTTCCGTCGGGCGGTTCGCCCCTGTCGACTCCGACGCAGTCGGCGCGGTCGTTCCCGTCGCCGGTGGTGTCGATGACCTCCAGCGGTGCGGGGTCCGGTTTCGCGGTCTTGGCGGACGGCTCGGTGTGGACGGTCGGCGACGCGCGCTGGGGCCTGCGGGGGCCGGGCCAGGCGGGGTCGACGACCTGGACGCGGTTCGCAGCGCTCTCGGACGTGACCCAGCTGGTGGCATCCGGCGGTGCTGCATTCGCCGTGAAGGCCGATGGCTCGTTGTGGTCGTGGGGCTCGGCGGCGAGGGGAGGCCGCGGCGACGGGTCGTATGCGTCGTCCGCGGGGACGTCGGCGGACAGTGACACCCCGACGAAGATCCTCGACGGGGTGGTGGATGTCGCCGCGGGCGATCTGACGGCGTACGCGCTGCTATCGACCGGGAAGGTCATGGGGTGGGGCAACAACGATCAGGGCGGCGTCGGCGATGGAACGACGACGGATCGCCCTCAGCCGGTGGAAGTCTCCGGGTTGAGCGGCATCGTCCAGATCTCGGCGCAGTATAACGGCGGGTATGCGCTCGGCTCCGACGGCAAGGTGTGGGCGTGGGGCCGCAACGAGCTCGGTCAGGGCGGGAACGGTACGGCAACGCCTGGGCAGTCAGTCCCTGTCCAGGTGACGTTGCCGATGGCGGCGACGCAGGTGGTCGGCGCGGGTGATACCGCCTACGCGCTGTTGACGGACAAGACGGTGCTGGCGTGGGGCCGCAACGATTACGGGCAGGTCGGTGACGGCAACGGCGGGTCGTGGGATCCGATCGAGAAGCGTCGGCAACTGAGCCCGGTCCCGGTGGCGAATCTGACGAACGTGAAGCAGCTGGCCGCCACCACCGAGACGGCGTACGCGTTGGACAACGACGGCGCCGTGTGGGCGTGGGGTATCAACCGCAACGGTGAGATCGGCGACGGCGCCACCGGGACGGCGAACAACCGCCTCGCGCCCGTGAAGGTGCCGGGCCTCGAGGGGTACGCCATCACGCGCCTGTGCCCGGTCAACGGCGGCGGCCAGGGCCGCAACCCCTTCGCCATCGTCGCCCAGTCCACCATCGCCCTGGTCGCTGACGCGACCGTAGTCGCGGGAGGCGCGGCAAGCGCCGTGACGGCGAAGGTCGCCTCCGGATCGAAGCCGCTTTCGGCCGCGCCCGTCTCCTTCACGGCATCGTCAGGAATCGTCCTGAGCGCGTCATCGGGACAGACGGACGCACAGGGGCTGTACGCCATCGGCGTCACCGTTCCCGATGTCCGCGCGTGGCCGGGCACCGTCGAGCGGGTCAACGCGGCGAGCGGGTCCAGCTCGACTTTCGCGACCCTGACGGTGTTGGGCGCGAATGTGTTGGGGTGGGGTCCGAACGGGGCGGGGCAGGCGGGTGTTCCGTCGGGCGGTTCGCCCCTGTCGACTCCGACGCAGTCGGCGCGGTCGTTCCCGTCGCCGGTGGTGTCGATGACCTCCAGCGGTGCGGGGTCCGGTTTCGCGGTCTTGGCGGACGGCTCGGTGTGGACGGTCGGCGACGCGCGCTGGGGCCTGCGGGGGCCGGGCCAGGCGGGGTCGACGACGTGGACGCGGTTCGCGGGGTTGTCGGATGTCGTACAGCTGGTGGCAGCGGGTGGAACGGCCTTCGCGCGCAAGCGGGACGGGTCGTTGTGGTCGTGGGGGAGTGCGGTGAATGGGGCGCGTGGTGATGGGTCTTCCGCGTCGTCGTCGGGGACGTCGGCGGACAGTGACACGCCGGCGAAGATCCTGGATGGGGTGGTGGATGTCGCCGCGGGCGATTCGACGGCGTATGCGTTGTTGTCGTCGGGGAAGGTGATGGGGTGGGGCAACAACTTCCAGGGCGGTGTCGGCGACGGGACGACGACGAATCGCGCGAGGCCGGTGGAGGTGACCGGGCTGGAGAACATCACTCAGATCGCCGCGCAGTACAACGGCGGGTATGCGCTCGCCTCCGATGGCGCGGTGTGGGCGTGGGGGCGTAACGAGTTCGGCCAGTGCGGCAACGGAACCACCATCGCTGCTCAGCTGACCCCCGTCCAGGTAACCCTGCCGATGAAGGCGACGCAGGTGATCGCTGGTGGTGACACGGGTTACGCGTTGCTGGCCGACAAGACAGTGCGGGCGTGGGGCCGTAACGACTTCGGTCAGGTCGGCGATGGGACGGGTGGTGCGTGGGATCCGATCGAGAAGCGCCAGCAGCCCACACCGGTCGCGGTGGCGAATCTCTCGAACGTCACGCAGGTGTCGGCCACGACGGAGAGCGCATTCGCGCTCACCGCCGACGGAGCAGTGTGGTCGTGGGGCATCAACCGCAACGGAGAGATCGGCGACGGCACCACTGGCGAGAGCAACAACCGCACGGCCCCCGTCCGCGTCCAGGGACTCGACGGGTACGCCTTGGTCGAACTCACCCCTCGCAACGGCGGTGGACAAGCACGAAACCCCTTCGCCATCTTCCGCCGGTGATGCAGGAGGCCGGGGAGGCCGGACACCCTCCCCGGCCTCCTGTCCACAGTCGGTTGCCCACTGGGACGACGACGGGGGCGGTGCCGAAGCACCGCCCCCGTCGGAAGAGGAACGTCTTACGCGGCGAGGTGCGCGAAGAGGAACCAGCGGTCCTTGTCGAGACCGCGCTTGATCTCGATCGCGACGTCCTGGCTCGTCATGTCGATCTCGTCGAGGCCTTCAATCGCGGCCTCGATGTCGACGAGCACGGCGTCGATGTCGGCGATGATCGCGCGGATGATCACGTCGGACTGAGCGAAGCCGGCGGGAACCTCGGTGGCCTTGGCCTTGGCAGCGACCGTCGAGAGGCGCGAGTCGATGGGGAGACCCAGGGCGACGATGCGCTCAGCGGCCAGGTCGGCCCAGTCCTGCGCGTGCGCCACGACGGAGTCCAGGAGTTCGTGGACGCCGATGAAGTTCGCGCCGCGGACGTGCCAGTGCGCCTGCTTGCCGTTGACGACGAGAGCCTCGAGACCGAGGACGACGGGGGAGAGGAACTGGGCGGTGCCGGCGGCCATCGTGGGGTCGACGGTGGTGGCGGCGGGGGTGTGGACGGTGCTCATTTTCTGCTCCTTCTCGCAGCGAACGAAGTCTGATGGATGTAACGCTACTCACGCCGGAGCATTCCGCAAGCAAGTTGAGGCTCGGCTAAATCCCTGATGAATAGGCAATCCTCACCTCACTCGCCGCGTCGCGGAGGCGTCTCGTCGCGCGCATGTGAGGATCGGGACATGCCGCACCACACCCCGCGCACCGAGGCGTACGGAGACCACCCCGATCAGTGGGTGCAGATCGTCGGGGATTCCGACGCCGAGGTCGTCGTCTGCTTCATCCACGGTGGCTACTGGCGTTCCTCCTACACCGCGGCATTGATGGAGCCGCTCGTCGAGCGGGTCTCGCGCGGTGGGGACGGCCTCGCCGCGATGAACATCGAGTATCGGCGCGAAAGCGACCCTTTTGCGATGCAGGCCGACGTGCGCGCGGCCCTCCGCCGAGCGCGGGAACTCTTCCCGGACGCCGTGCGCGTGGCCGTGGGTCACTCCGCGGGTGGTCATCTCGCGCTCCTCTGCGCCGACGACGCCGAACTCGTCGTCGCGCTCGCCCCCGTCACCGACCTCGTGGGCGGGTATGCGGCGCGCATCGGCTCCGGAGCGGTGGCGGAACTGATGGGGGCGTCGCCCGCCGATCGGCCCGCGGCGTTCGATGCGGCCACCCCTCGGCCGACGGTCGTGCCGACGCTGCTGGTCCATGGAGTGGACGACGATCGCGTCCCCGTGAGCCACTCGCAGGACTTCGCGCGCCTCGGCCGTGCCGCGCACGCGCCGATCGACTTCTTCGAGTTCGCGCGTCTTCCCCACATGGAGCTCATCGACCCGGACGGTCCGTACGTGCCCGTCGTGACGGCCTGGGTGCGCCGGCACCACTCCCACCGACGAAAGGATGCCTCGTGACCATCGCCGCGGACGCCTCGATCCTCGCCCTTCCCGACGCGGCACCAACCGTGCACGACGACGCGTTCGTGGCATCCGGCGCTCGCCTCCTCGGGGACGTCTCCCTCGGCGCCGGCGCGAGCGTCTGGTACAACGCGGTTCTGCGCGCCGACGGGGCCGCCATCGTCGTGGGGGAGCGGTCGAACGTCCAGGACAACGTGTCGATTCACGTCGACCGGGGTCACCCGGTGTCGATCGGCGACGACGTCTCGATCGGCCACAACGCCGTCGTCCACGGCTGCACGATCGGAGACGGATCGCTCATCGGCATGGGGAGCGTCGTGCTGTCGGGAGCCGAGATCGGACCGGGATGCCTCGTCGCCGGGGGAGCGGTCGTCCTCGAGGGGACGGTGGTCCCCGCGGGTTCGCTCGTCGCCGGCGTTCCCGCGAAGGTGCGGCGCGCGCTGACCGAGGAGGAGCGGCAGGGCATGCTCCGAAACGCGGACGCGTATCTGGGCCATGCCGCGCGGCACGCGCAAGCTGTCGCCGGGGAGACTGCTCGTCTGGGCTGACCTCGACCAGGACAACCGCCCCGCAATCAGTGAGACGCCACCTGCTCGTCGAGGAAGATCGGCACCGCCCCAACCTGGATGATCGCAGACCCGGCGCTCATTACACGCTCAGCTTTCCCGGTCGCGGAGTAGATCGTGGTCTGATCTCCCGCCGCCGTCTTGATCGTGACCGGCGTCGCGCTCTGGTCGCTGCTCGCGTATGGCTGGGTCTTCCACAGGATTCGTCGAACCTGTCCCGCATCATCGGTGAAGGTATAGGCGGCGACAGTACCGCTGAGACGGGCGACAGAGGTGAAGTGGAACCCGCTGAGTTGACGAATTGTGGTCACCATTGCCGCCGCGCCGGCCTTCGGCTGAAAAGCCACGACGTCGGACGTAGGTTGCTGAAAGAGCCCGAAGTTCTGCTCAGGCTCGTTCGGGTCGGTGCCGTCATTGATGGCGTCATACCACACCGCTTGTTGAACCGAGGGAAGAGACTTCAGCGTCGCGAACATCTGCACGAGCCCGCCAGCCGCCTGGTCCTCGTTGTCGACGCGACTGCCCTTGTCGATCGTCGGGGTGACCGGGGTGTTCGTCAGGCCCACCTCGCTGACGATGATGGGCTTCGACTGTCCATTGTTGTGTGCCTGGATCACGCTGTCCAACCGGTTGAGGCCGTTGTGGAGGTCAGTGACGTCGGGCGCGTATCCGTGGACCGAGATCATGTCCGCGTAGTTCAATCCGCCCGCGTTCGCGAAGTCGGTGAACCAGGCGATCGGGATCCCATGGGTATTGCCCGCCACGATCTTTATGTTCGGGTGTTGGGCCTTCACTCCCTGGGACACCGCCTTCACGAGCGTGGCGTAACAGGCGCCGGACTGGCAGTCGCTGGTGTTTCGGCGGGGAGTGTTGAACTCGTTCCAGACCTCGACCTTGTCAATGGACGGATTCGAGTCGATAACGGTGTTGATGTAGGAGACGAAGGCCGCGCGGCCTTGATCGGTCACAGGAGGAGACAGAATGCTCTTCGTGTCTCCGGGGTAGGCATGGGGGTTGCCGTAGCCGGCGACCAACATCATGTGCATGTCGTTGGTTTGGGCTGCCGACGCCAGCTTGGTCGCGAAATCAGGAGTGGCACGTGAGTCCGCGGTTCGTTCGACGGTTGCCCAGGGGGTTTCGTCACGGAAGTTCCGGATGCCGAGTCCCGTGACCAAAGGCATGGTCGACGCGAGTGGCCACGTCGAAGACGCGAACGTCCGCTTTCCCCAATGCGTGGCCACGGAGAAGAACGGGTCAGCTGTTTTCGGCACGTCGCCAGTGACAAGAAAATTTGCTTTCAGTGGCCCACGCCCATCGTCCACGACAAACGTGTAGAACCCCGGGTCGCGCAGAGTCGGCTCGATCTGATCGGTCATCGACGCCGCGACAGTTCCCGAGTCCACAAGGTCCCCCGACGAATCCCTCACCGACCAGTTCAGATCGCCACGCGCGTTCTGAACCGTCAGGTTGACCTCGTGAGGGGAGGCGAACAGCAACGATGGGTTCGTCAATCGGAGAGTGGCCACGGAGGAGGCACCTGCGTAGCGATCGCCCCCGAACGCTACGCAGGTGCCGAGCGCGACGACACCGGCGACCACCGCCCCCGTCAACGCCATTCCGATGACGGCGAACCCACCTTTGCTCTTCACAACCGCTCCTCGAACACTTGTAAACGCGCTAAACGTACGCAGTTCGTGCTTTGTGCCCGCTGTACGAGCGCACTCGGAGAATGAGCCGAGAAAACCAGAGCGAGGGCGTCCCCTCAAGCCCATCGGCACGCAGGGTCCGTCGGTCGGCCGTCGGCCCGGAGCCGAGCTTTCCGGCGACCTGAGCGCGCCGCTTGCACAGTCCCGCCAATCAGCACCCTTCGAGAGCGCTCTCCTCCGGTGCCCGTCCGCGCGAGCGACCATGGCGGACGACGAGCCAAAGCGCGTCGCCACTCCACTCGCTCTCGATGTCTCCGGTGTTCGCTCCGGTCGCATGCTGGATGATGTTCATAACGGACTCAGTGGTTTCCTCCAGGAGAGCTCTCGCTACCTCGGGCGAGAGCGTCGTGATCCCGAGGCGCGCACGCGCGTCCGGATGCCGGCATCCCTCCCTTCGTGCAAGCGCCTCCGCTCAGCCCGCAGGGATTCGCGGACACGTGAGCAGGCATGCTGGAAGGGTGGTCGGCGAGGGGCGGCGCTGCTCAGGTGGGCGATCGGCGTCTCGCCGCTCGAAGCGGCCATGCCGCACGGGCGAGATTTCGCCGCGATACGCCGAGTACTTCCATCCTGAGACGGAGAACGACGATGATCATTGCCATCAGCACCGCGATACCCCTCCTCGCAGCAGGTGTGTTGGTCCTGTGGACCGCTTATCGCGCGCATCGCGAGAGACTGCCGATGAACTTCTGGATCGGTATCCGCACGGCTTCGACCTTGCGGTCTGACGAAGCGTGGCGCGCGGGGCATGCCGCGGCCGCCGTTCCCATCGCGGTCGGAGGGATCGGTCTGGTCGTCGCCGCCGCGGCCGCGGTGTTCGCGACGGAGGATTACGCCGTCTACGTCGCCATGGCGGGCTGCGCCTGGATCGTCGTCTGGCTGATCATCGGTTCGGTCGGCGCAGGGAAGGCCGCGAACGACTCAGCCGAAGACGAATGACGAGGCCAGCTCGAACATGCGAAGGAGGAGAGGGGCTGACGAGAATCGAACTCGCATCATCTGTTTGGAAGACAGAGGCTTTACCACTAAGCTACAGCCCCGCATTTCCGGCGACCTCGATGAGGTTCAGCCGGAATCGGACTTCTCTACTGTACGACACCGGAGAGGTCGAGATGAACGCACCCGCGCGAGAATCGGCGCGGGCGGGTCGATCGACTAGACTTTCAGGGGTCGTTTCGTCGAACGCGCGCTGCGCGTCGCCCCGGGGCGTAGCTCAGCTTGGTAGAGCGCCCGCTTTGGGAGCGGGAGGCCGCAGGTTCAAATCCTGTCGCCCCGACGTGACGGCCCCCAGACCACAGGCCTAGCCGGCCCCCGCGTGCGCGCGGGCCACACAAGGAGAACACACCGCATGGTCAACAGCACCGTCGAGAAGCTCAGCCCGACCCGGGTCAAGCTCCACATCACGGTCTCGCCCGACGAGCTCAAGCCGAGCATCGCGCACGCCTACGAGCACATCGCCCGCGACGTGCAGATCCCGGGCTTCCGCAAGGGCAAGGTCCCCGCTCCGATCATCGATCAGCGCATGGGCCGCGGCGCCGTCATCGAGCACGCTGTCAACGAGGGTCTCGACGGGTTCTACCGCGAGGCCGTCGAGGCCCAGGAGCTGCGCGTGATCGGCCGCCCGAACGCCGAGATCATCGAGCTCCCCGACCTGAAGGACTTCTCGGGTGACCTGGTCGTCGACGTCGAGGTCGACGTCCGTCCCGAGTTCGACCTCCCCGCCTACGACAGCATCACCGTGACCGTCGACGCCGTCGAGGCCGACGAAGCCGGGATCGACGCCGAGCTCGACCGCCTGCGCGCTCGTTTCGGCACGCTCGTCACGGTCGACCGTCCCGCCGCCAAGGGCGACTTCGTCGAGCTCGACCTCGTCGCCACGATCGACGGCGCCGAGATCGACCGCGCCGAGGGCGTGTCGTACGAGGTCGGTTCGGGTGAGCTGCTCGAGGGCATCGACGAGGCCATCGACTCGCTCACCGCCGACGAAGAGACCACCTTCCGCTCGAAGCTGGTCGGTGGCGACCACGCCGGCGAAGAGGCCGAGGTCTCGGTCAAGATCACCGCGGTCAAGGAGCGCGAGCTCCCCGAGGCGGACGACGACTTCGCCCAGATGGCATCCGAGTTCGACACGATCGGCGAGCTCCGCGAGTCGCTCAGCGAGCGTGTGTCGCAGCAGGCCGTGTTCACGCAGGGTTCCGCCGCGCGCGACAAGTTCATCGACGCCCTCCTCGAGGCCGTCGAGATCCCGGTGCCGCCGCAGCTCATCGAAGACGAGGTGCACCAGCACCTCGAGGGCGAGAACCGCCTCGAGGACGACGTGCACCGCGCCGAGGTGACCGAGGCGAGCGAGAAGCAGTTCCGCACGCAGATGGTCCTCGACAAGATCGCCGAAGACGCCGACGTGCAGGTGTCGCAGGACGAGCTGACCCAGTACCTCATCCAGTCGGCCGCGCAGTACAACATGGCGCCGCAGGACTTCGTGAACGCGCTGCAGCAGGGCAACCAGCTCCCCGCGCTCGTCGGCGAGGTCGCGCGCAACAAGGCTCTCGCCATCGCGCTCGGTAAGGTCACCGTCGTCGACACGAACGGCAAGCCGGTCGACCTGACCGGTTTCGTCGCCGTCGAGGGCGAAGAAGCCGCCGAGGACGAGGTCGTCGAAGAGGCGCAGGAGATCGCGGATGCCGCGGCCGACGCGGACGCCGTCATCGACGCCGAAGAGGCTCCCGCGGCGAAGGCTCCCGCCAAGAAGCGTGCTCCCGCCAAGAAGAAGACCGCTGAGGCGCCCGTCGCCGACGAGGCTCCCACCGAGGAAGCCCCCGAGAAGGCTCCCGCCAAGAAGCGCGCTCCGGCCAAGAAGAAGGCCGACGCCGCTGACAGCGAGTAAGTCGTGATGGAGGGGGTGGATGCCACGGCATCCGCCCCCTTCTTCGTGTCCGGATGCCGTCACACACGCCGCGCGAGCCGCGTGTGTGACGGCATGTTCAGGGCGTTCGACCGGGGCGTGCGGCTCGACACGTGAACACGAGAGAAGGACGAATCCATGAGTGACTGGCAGAGCAGGGTGGATGCCGTCTGGTCCGACGACGCGCTCAGCCCCGAAGACGTGATCGTGCGCATCGACGAGCTCGCTGCCGAGCGGCCGGCCGATGATGCCCTCGCACTCTTCGAGCGCGCCGGAGCACGCGACTCGGCCGGCGTCGAAGACGAGGCGGAGCTGCTCTACCGACGCGCCCTCGCGATCGGCCTCGACGACGAACGTCGCACCCGCGCGACGATCCAGCTCGCCAGCACGATCCGCAACCTCGGCAAGACCGAGGAAGCCCTGGCGATGCTGCAGGCCGAGTATGAGCGCGAGCCCCGTGGCCCGCTGCACGATGCGGCCGCCGCCTTCTACGCCCTCGCGCTGGTGTCGAGCGGAGAGCCGGAGCGGGCGGCATCCGTCGCCCTCCAAGCCCTCGCTCCGCACCTCCCGCGCTATACCCGGTCCGTGACCGGATACGCGCGAGAAATCGCCGATGATCGCGGCTGATCCGCCCGCGGCGAACACGGCATCCCGGCTCGGAGCGCGCCGGTAGATTCGTTGCAGATCACCGGAAGAGGAGCACAAATGCCCGAACCCCTTATGGCAACGAGCGTCTTCGACAGGCTGCTGAAGGACCGCATCATCTGGCTCGGTTCGGAGGTGCGCGACGAGAACGCGAACGAGATCTGCGCGAAGATCCTCCTGCTCGCAGCCGAAGACCCGCAGAAGGACATCTACCTCTACATCAACTCGCCCGGCGGCTCGATCACGGCCGGCATGGCGATCTACGACACGATGCAGTTCGTGCCGAACGACATCGTGACCGTCGGCATCGGCATGGCGGCGTCGATGGGCCAGCTGCTGCTGACCAGCGGCACCAAGGGCAAGCGCTACATCACGCCCAACGCCCGCGTGCTGCTGCACCAGCCCCACGGCGGGTTCGGGGGAACGTCGAGCGACATCCAGACGCAGGCACAGCTCATCCTCGACATGAAGCGCCGGCTCGCCGAGATCACCGCGTCGCAGACCGGCAAGAGCGTCGAGCAGATCAACGCCGACGGCGACCGCGACCGTTGGTTCACCGCTCAGGAAGCCCTCGAGTACGGCTTCGTCGACCACATGCGCGAGCACGCCACCGACGTCACCGGCGGCGGCGGAACCGCAGCCTGAGTCGAGAGGAAAAGGACACCGATATGAACATCCCCACCTTCGGCGGCGCCGCAGCGCACATGCCCTCGAGCCGCTACGTCCTTCCTCAGTTCGAGGAGCGCACGGCCTACGGCTACAAGCGCCAGGACCCGTACAACAAGCTGTTCGAGGACCGCGTCATCTTCCTGGGTGTCCAGGTCGACGACGCCTCGGCCGACGACGTCATGGCCCAGCTGCTCGTGCTCGAGTCGCAGGACCCCGACCGCGACATCATCATGTACATCAACTCGCCCGGTGGCTCGTTCACGGCCATGACGGCGATCTACGACACGATGCAGTATGTCTCGCCGCAGATCCAGACCGTCGTTCTCGGTCAGGCCGCGTCCGCGGCATCCGTCCTGCTCGCCGCCGGCGCCCCCGGCAAGCGTCTCGCCCTGCCCAACGCCCGCATCCTGATCCACCAGCCCGCCATGGGTGAGGCCGGTCACGGTCAGGCGTCGGACATCGAGATCCAGGCCGCCGAGATCCTCCGGATGCGCACCTGGCTCGAAGAGACCATGGCGCGTCACACAGGCCAGGACGCGGCGAAGGTCAACAAGGACATCGACCGCGACAAGATCCTCTCCTCGCAGGAGGCGATGGAGTACGGCATCGTCGACCAGGTCCTCACCACGCGCAAGCGTCAGCCGGCGGCACTCACGGCCTGACACCCTCGCGTTCTCGATCACGCCCCGCAGACCCGTTCCGGTCTGCGGGGCGTCGTCGTCTTCGGCGAATGGATGCCGGGCTTCGCCCTCGGCGATCAGAACCGCACCGCGCGCGCAAATGCCCTCGGTTCGCTCGGGCACGGGTTAGGCTCGTGGCACACAGGCGTGAGGGCGCCGGGTGACGAGGAGGAACAGGCATGGCACGCATCGGAGAAAGCGCCGATCTGTTCAAATGCTCCTTCTGCGGGAAGAGCCAGAAGCAAGTTCAGCAGCTGATCGCCGGTCCCGGCGTCTACATCTGTGACGAATGCGTCGAGCTCTGCAACGAGATCATCGAAGAGCGCATGGCCGAGTCGTCGGCCGGCGAGGTCGCGGAGTTCGACCTGCCGAAGCCCCGCGAGATCTTCTCCTTCCTCGAGGAGTACGTCGTCGGCCAGGAGCCCGCAAAGCGCGCCCTCGCCGTCGCCGTCTACAACCACTACAAGCGCGTCCGCTCGCACGGTACGCTCCAGCCCGCCGAGGCCCGCGCCGAAGAGATCGACATCGCGAAGAGCAACATCCTGCTGCTCGGGCCCACGGGCTGCGGCAAGACCTACCTCGCGCAGACGCTCGCGAAGCGGCTCAACGTCCCCTTCGCGGTGGCGGATGCCACGGCCCTCACCGAGGCCGGGTACGTCGGTGAAGACGTCGAGAACATCCTGCTGAAGCTGCTCCAGGCCGCCGACTTCGACGTGAAGCGCGCCGAGACGGGCATCATCTACATCGACGAGGTCGACAAGATCGCCCGGAAGGCCGAGAACCCCTCGATCACGCGCGACGTGTCGGGCGAGGGCGTGCAGCAGGCGCTGCTGAAGATCCTCGAGGGTACGGTCGCCTCGGTTCCGCCGCAGGGGGGCCGCAAGCACCCGCACCAGGAATTCATCCAGATCGACACGACGAACGTTCTGTTCATCGTCGCCGGTGCTTTCGCCGGACTCGAAGAGATCATCTCCGCTCGTGTCGGCAAGCACGGCGTGGGCTTCGGTGCTCCGCTGCAGCGCAAGGAGGACGCCCCCGACCTCTTCAGCGAGGCGCTGCCGGAAGACCTGCACAAGTTCGGCCTGATCCCCGAGTTCATCGGTCGACTGCCCGTCGTGGCATCCGTGTCGCCCCTCGACCAGGACGCGCTGATGGAGATCCTCACGGCGCCGCGAAACGCGCTCGTGAAGCAGTACCAGCGCATGTTCGAACTCGACGGTGTGCAGCTCGAGTTCGACGAAGACGCCCTGCGCGCGATCGCCGACCTCGCCGTCGCCCGGAAGACCGGCGCGCGCGGCCTTCGAGCGATCCTCGAGGATGTGCTCGGCCCGATCATGTTCGAGGTGCCCTCGGCCGACGACATCGCCAAGGTCGTCATCACGCGCGCGGCCGTCGAGGACGGCGCGCAGCCGACCATCGTGCTGGCGCAGAAGCGCCGCAGCGCCTGACCCCAGTGGGCGGCTGGCGGGGGCGCGGCGAGTCGCTGCGAGTCCGACCGCTGTCGCTCGGTGGTCTCGCTCGCGGGGCACGTCTGATCGTCCGGGACACGCCGGAGGCGGCGCTGGCCCTCGCGCTCGATGCTCTCCGGCAGGAGCGTTTCGATGTCGGCGACGACCGCATCGCACGCGCCCTCTGCGATCGGGGGTCGGAGTGGATCGCGCAGGATGTGCGCGTCGGACACCCGAATCCGTCGTGGAACACGGGATTCATGGATGCCATGCTGTCGGACACCGTGTTGACGGTGATCCCCGGCCTCTGGCGTCGCGTCACGCCGACCCTAGTCGTCGCGAGCGCGCGTCCGCACGAGCAGGGCGCGGAGCTCGTCGTCTTCTCGCACGTGACGGTTCGCGGCTGGACCTCGTCCAACGATGCCGCTCCGCTGCTGAAGGCGGCTCTCGATCGCATCGAGGGGTCCGGCGTGGTGGTTTCCCGTGAACGGATGCACGGCATCCCCAACGACGGAGCTCCGGCCTCGCAGGCGTTCGTGCGCGAGGTGCTCGGCTGGCGATAGGCGCCAAGTCACGGGTCGGGGGAGCTTCGGCTCCTTCTGCACAGTTCGCCAGTCTCGGCATCCGTCCCGGCATCGGCGTCCGGGCCGCTCGCAATGTCGGACCCCCTCGCTAGCATGCACACATGTTCATGAACGTCTCATCGACACCCGCGGGTGGGGGGCCGCGGGCCCTGTCTGCGGTGCTGGGCGAGGTGCTCCGCGCGGGTGCGGTGGTCGCTGCGGCGGAGGTGGCGCGTATGCGTGCGTTGGCGGAGGCGGGGCATCTCGCCCTGGATGTGATGGGGGAGCGGCCGGTGTCGTCGCGGGTGGCGGAGATGGCGTTGCGGGAGGTGGCGTCCGAGATCGCGGCGGCCGAGCATGTCTCCGACCGCACGGTGCAGACCCAGATCGGTCGCGCCATGACCCTCGTCGATGACTACCCGGGCACCCTCACCGCGTGGGAGCAGGGGGCGATCACCCGCGCCCACGTGCATGCGATCCTCGAGATCGGTGCCCCCTTACCGGTAGAGGTGCGTGCCGAGTTCGACGCCCTCGCCGTGGCCACCGCCGAAGGCCTCAGCCCGGGCCGCCTCCGCACCTGCCTGGCGGTGCTGGCGGAGACCCTGCAGCCCACGACGATCACCGAACGCCACCAGCGGGGCCGTGACACCCGGTGCGTGCGGGTCGTGACCGGGCAGGACGGCATGTCCGGCCTCGTCGCCACCCTGCCCACGGTCCTGGCCGTCGGCATCTACGACCGCCTCACCCAGCAGGCTCGGGCGATCATCGACACCCGCGGTGACACCCCCCTCACGGCCACGGATGAGCGCACCACCGCGCAGCTGCGCGCGGACGTCCTCGCCGACCTCCTGCTCACCGCCGCCCCCGACGCCGATCCCACCCGCACCGACGACGGCCCCGGAACCCTCGGCGCCATCCGCGCCCGCGTCCAAGTCGTCGTGCCCGCCCTGACCATGCTCACCCCGCAGCAGGAGAACACCGACCCCGCCGAACTCGTCGGACACGGCCCCATCGACGCCGACACCGCTCGCGCCCTCGCCGAATCCACCACCACCCCCTGGGATCGCGTGATCACCCACCCCATCACCGGGGCCGTGCTGCACACCGACACCTACCACCGCACCACCGCGATCGACCGGTACCTCCGCGCCCGCGACCGCCACTGCCGATGGCCCGGATGCACCGTCCCCGCCATTCGCTCCGAAGTCGACCACACCCTCGACTACGCCCTCGGCGGCCCCACCCACATCCGAAACCTCGCCCACCTCTGCCAACGACACCACACCCAAAAACAATTCACCCGCTGGACCGTGAAACAGCTCTCCGACGGAATCCTCGAATGGACAAGCCCCACCGGCCGCACCTACCGCGACGAACCCCTCCCCTACTCACCCGCCGTCAAATTCCTCCCCGACGACCCACCCGAACCCGAACCCGAACCCGACCATGCCCCGTTCTGAACCAATCCCTCACACCGCAACGGGAATGCCCGACGCGCCCCGGCTTCGGGTGGGATGCGGGCGCACCTCGTGAGCGCTCCGCGCACAGAGGCCTGTCCCGTGGTTCCATGCCGGGCGCGGTGCCGCATCACGGGTTGCACGACAAAGCAGGGCTCACCGCACCCTTGCCTCCCGACATCAGGTGTCGGCGCGCGCTTCTCGATCCGGCACGGGTCGTCAACGGCCTCACCGGCAACGACCCGCGCCGCCGGGTGTGGCGGCTCTCAGCCGGTGAGACCTCGACGCTCCAGCAGCGGCTGGATCTCGGCATCCCGGCCCCGGAAGTCGCGATACGCGGCGAGCGGATCGGCCGAGCCACCGACGCCGAGGAGGCGCTGGCGGAAGCGGTCGCCGTTCGTCCGCGTGAGGCCGCCGTTCTCGCGGAACCACTCCACCGTGTCGGCGTCGAGCACCTCGCTCCAGATGTACGAGTAGTACCCGGCGCTGTACCCGCCCGAGAACACGTGCGCGAAGTACGTGGAAGCGTAGCGGGTGGGGACCGCGGGGTTGTCGAGCCCGATATCCGCGAGCGCCTCGGCCTCGAAGGTCGCGACGTCGATGTCGGCGGATGCCTCGTCGACGGAGAGGCCATGCCAGGCCTGGTCGATCCAGGATGCCGCGAGGTACTCGCTCGTCGCGAAGCCCTGGTTGAACGCCTCCGAGGCATGCAGGCGCTCGACGACATCGGTGGGGAGCGGCTCATCGGTGACGTTGTGACGCGCGTAGTTCGTGAGGATCTCGGGCCAGAGGATCCACATCTCGTTCACCTGGCTGGGGAACTCCACGAAATCGCGGTGGACGGCCGTACCGGCGAAGTGCGGGTAGGTGACCGTCGCGAACAGGCCGTGCAGCGCGTGCCCGAACTCGTGGAACAGCGTGGTGACCTCGTCCAGCGTCAGCAGCGTGGGCGTTCCGGGTGCGGGTTTGTTGACGTTGAGGTTGTTCACGACGACCGGAGCGGTGCCGCGCAGGCGCGACTGGGTGACGATCGAGTTCATCCACGCGCCACCGCGCTTGGTGTCCCGCGTGTAGAGGTCGAGCAGGAAGAGCCCGAGCTCGCTGCCGTCGGCGTTGTGCACCTCGAAGACGCGCACGTCCGGGTGGTACCCCTGCAGGTCGTGACGCTCGGCGATCCGCACGCCGTACAGCTGTTCCGCCGCGAAGAACACGCCGTCGCGGAGCACGCGCTCGGCCTCGAACCACGGCCGCAGCGCGGCGCGATCGAGGTCGTACTCGGCGGCGCGCACCTTTTCGGTGTAGAAGGCCCAATCGTGCGCTTCGATCCGGATGCCGTCGGGTTCGGCGAGGCGCTGGAGGGAGGCCTGCTCGGATCGGGCGTTCGCGGCGGCGGGCACAGCGAGACGGCGGAGGAGCTCGTGCACGGCCGCGGGGGAGCCGGCGGTCTGGTCGGCGAGGACCGCGGCGGCGTGAGACGGGTAGCCCAGGAGCGCGGCGCGTTCGGCGCGCAGGCGCACGATCTCGCGGAGCACTCCGCGGTTGTCGTGCGCGTTCCCGCGAACGCCACGCGACCGCGAGGCGTCGAGAAGGCGACGCCGACTCTCGCGGTTCGTGAGCGAGGCGAGATAAGGGTGCCCGGTGTACAGGGTGAGCGTGATGACGTACCGGCCGTCGAGTCCGCGGGAAGTGGCGGCTTGGGCGGCGGCCGACAGCTCGCCATCGCTCAATCCGTCGAGCTCCGAGACGTCGTCGAAGACCACGGCGAGGTCGTTCGTGTCGGCGAGAAGGTTCTTCTCGAACGTCGTCGTGAGGACGGAAAGGCGTTGGTTGAGATCGGTCAGACGCTCCTTCTCGATATCGTCCAGACCGGCGCCCGCCAGCGACATCTCGCGGTGGTGACGTTCGACGAGGTAGCGGCTCTCGGCATCCAGGTCCAGGTTCGGGAGCTGCGCGTGGACGGCGGCGATGCGCCCGAACAGAGCGGAGTCGAGCTGGATCGCATCGCTGTGCGCCGCCATGAGCGGCGCGAGCTCCTCTTCGATCGCCTGGATCTCCGCCGTGCCGTCGGCCGAGGTGACGGTGTAGAAGGTGCGCGCGACACGATCGAGCAGAGCACCGCTGCGCTCGAGAGGGAGAAGGGTGTTCTCGAACGTCGGCTCGTCCGTCTGCGCGGTGATGGCGTCCACCTCGGCCCGGTGCGCGGCGAACGCCGCGTGGAAGGCGGGCAGGTAGTGCTCAGGACGAATACTCCCGTACGGGGGCAGGTCATAGGGGAGAGCGGGCGGTGAGAGGAGGGGATTGGTCACGGCATCCGTCATTCGTCCAGCGTAGCCACGCGCTCACCGAACGGATGCAAAGAAGTGTTTGCATAAATACAGTTGCAAAGCTATCTTTGTATCCATGACCACTGATTCGCGACCCGAAGGGCGCGTCCTCGATGCGGGGGCACTCCGTGCTCTCGCGCACCCTCTGCGCGTCCGCCTCTACGACCTGCTCAGCCAGTACGGGCCACAGACAGCCAGCGGGCTGGCATCGCTGACGGGCGAGTCGACGGGGGCGACGAGCTACCACCTGAGGGCGCTGGCACGACAGGATCTGATCCGCGAGGTCCCGGGACGAGGCACCGCACGCGAGCGGTGGTGGGAGCGGCCCGCGGGAGCCGTCACCCTCGTCAATCCCGAGATGGCGTCGACGCCGACCGGCCGCGCCGTCATGGAGGCGGTGCACTCCGAGACGTTGACCCTTCGCCAACAGCAGCTGATGACCTTCATCACGCACGGCTGGGACGAAGACGAGCAGTGGCTCGACAAGAGCCTCATCTCCACCGCCAGCGCGCGGCTCACCGTCGCACAGATGGCGGAGCTCGCCGACCGGCTTCAGGCGGTCATCTCCGAGACCGTCGCCCGGTACCGCGATCAGACGGGCGAGGGCCTCCGCGTCGTCACGATGCGCGCCGACGTCTTCCCCCTGCCCGCCGAAGGAGCTGCATCATGACGACTCTCACGACCCCGCTGGCGACCGCCCCTCGCGCGCTCGCTCCCACGGCCTTCGATCGGGCGCTGCTCGCCCTCTCCCGTGCGCTCGCGCGCTTTGCCCACGGGCGCATGGAGGCGCGCGCGGCACGCCTGTCGACGGACCGCGCGCGCGGCGCCGCGCGCGACAACGGGCGTTCGCTCGTCGCCGAGGCGGAGTTCACCCTGCGAGTGCGTTGACGGGCCGGCGCCCCCGGCCTCAGGCGAACTCGTCGCCCTCGTCGTAGCGCACGACGACTTCGCCGGCGGCATCCTGCGTCACGATGACGCCCGTGTCGAGCTCGGCGACCGGACGACCCTCGAGGAAGGTCAGCGTCCAGCGCGGCGCGGGGGCGCTGAGCCCATCGGGGTTCAGCGCCTCCTCCACGGCGGCGATCTGGGCGTGCAGCGCCTCGGGAACAGCCTTCGGCGGCTGCTCACGGGCGGTCCAACGGGTTCCGAGCTGCATCAGTCCTCCTGGGGTGCGAACACGATGTCGGTGACGGCGGTGGTCTCGCCCTCGGCGAAGGCGATCGTCTCGATACGTCCCACCGCGCGCAGGTCGCCCTCCGCGAGGCGCAGCGCCTCGACGTGCGGTCCCGAGACCGTGAGCGAGGTCACCGGCGTCTTCTGCGAGGCCTTGGCCTCGGTCTTGGCGCGACGGATGCCGATGAGCGCGGCGCTCACGGCGGTGAGCACGGCCGGGTCACCCTCGATGCCGAGCGGCTCGGGCCAGGCGGCAGTGTGCACCGAGCCCTCCTCGAACCACGACCACACCTCTTCGGAGGCGAACGACAGCACGGGGGCGAACAGCCGCACGAGCGTCGACAGGGCCGTGCGCAGCGCGAGGGCCGCGGAGGCCTGACCGACGTCGGTCTGATCGTACGCGCGCTCCTTGACGAGCTCGAGGTAGTCGTCGCAGAACGTCCAGAAGAACGACTCGGTGATCTCCAGCGCGCGGGCGTGGTCGTAGGCCTCGAAGGCCGCGGTGGCATCGCGCACCACGGCATCCAGGGTCGCGAGCATCGACGCGTCGAGAGCGTGCGTGACCTCGGCGCCCTCGGGCACGGGGAACGACAGCACGAACTTCGCCGCGTTGAGCAGCTTGATCGCGAGACGGCGACCGATCTTGACCTGCGTCGGGTTCTGCGGGTCGAACGCCGCGTCGGTGCCCAGGCGGCTCGACGCCGACCAATACCGCACCGCGTCGGAGCCGTGCTGCTGGAGGATGTCGGCGGGCGTCACCACGTTGCCCTTCGACTTCGACATCTTCTTGCGGTCGGGGTCGACGATGAAGCCCGAGATGGCGGCATCCGACCAGGGGCTCCGGTCGTCTTCGAGAGCGCTCCGCAGCATCGTCGAGAAGAGCCAGGTGCGGATGATGTCCTGACCCTGGGGGCGCAGGTCGAACGGCGACACGAGGTTCCACAGCTCCTCGTCGCGCTGCCAGCCACCGGCGAGCTGCGGGGTGAGCGAGGACGTCGCCCAGGTGTCGAGGATGTCGCGCTCGGCGTCGAAGCCGCCGGCGACACCGCGCTGGTCTTCGGTGTAGCCCGGGGGCACGTCGGTCGTCGGGTCGACGGGAAGAGAGGCGAGGTCGGGCGTCAGCACGCGGGAGTAGTCGCGCTCCCCGTTCTCGTCGAGGCCGTACCAGACCGGGATCGGCACGCCGAAGAAGCGCTGACGCGACACGAGCCAGTCGCCGGTCAGACCGCTGGTCCAGTTCTCGAAGCGCACGCGCATGAAATCCGGATGCCACGACATCTCGCGACCGAGCGAGATCAGGCGCTCGCGCAGTTCGGCATCCCGCGCGCCGTTGCGGATGTACCACTGGCGCGTCGACACGATCTCGAGCGGCCGGTCGCCCTTCTCGAAGAACTTCACCGGGTGCGTGAAGGGCTTGGGGGCGCCCTCCATGTCGCCGGACTCCTGCAGGAGCTCGACGATGCGCTTCTTGGCGCTGAACACCGTCTTGCCCGCGAGTTCCGCGTACGCGGCCTTCGCGGCATCCGTCACGATCACGTCGGGGGCCTCGGCGACGATGCGACCGTCCTTGCCGATGATCGTGCGGTTGGGGAGGTCGAGCTCGCGCCACCAGATGATGTCGGTCACGTCGCCGAAGGTGCAGATCATGGCGATACCCGACCCCTTGTCCTTCTGCGCGAGGGGGTGGGCGAGCACCGGCACCTCGACGTCGAACAGCGGGGTGCGCACCGTCGTGCCGAACAGCGGCTGGTAGCGCTCGTCGTCGGGGTTGGCCACCAGGGCCACGCACGCCGGCAGCAGCTCGGGGCGGGTCGTCTCGATGAACACGTCGCCCGAGCCATCGGTCTTCGCGAAGCCGACGCGGTGGTAGGCGGCGGGCTGGTCGCGGTCTTCGAGCTCGGCCTGGGCGATCGCGGAGCGGAAGTCCACGTCCCACAGCGTCGGCGCCAGAGCCTGGTACGCCTCGCCGCGCTCGATGTTGCGCAGGAACGCCAGCTGGCTCGTGCGGATCGAGTCGTCGGAGATCGTGCGGTAGGTCTGGGTCCAGTCGACGCTGAGGCCGAGCTCGCGGAAGAGCTCCTCGAACTGCTTCTCGTCTTCGATCGTCAGCTGCTCGCACAGCTCGATGAAGTTGCGGCGGCTGATGGGCACCTGGTCGGCGGCCTTGCTGCTCTTGTTGTCGCCGCCCGCGAACGGCGGGGTGAAGTCGGCGTCGTAGGGGAGCGAGGGGTCGCAGCGCACGCCGTAGTAGTTCTGCACGCGGCGCTCGGTGGGCAGGCCGTTGTCGTCCCAGCCCATGGGGTAGAACACGGTCTTGCCGCGCATGCGCTCGAAGCGAACCTTGACGTCGGTGTGCGTGAACGAGAACACGTGACCGATGTGGAGGCTTCCGGATGCCGTCGGCGGGGGCGTGTCCACCGAGTAGACGCCCTGACGGCCGACCTCGGCCGCGCGGAGGCGGTCGAACACGTACGTGCCGCGCTCGTTCCACGCGGCATCCCACTTCTGCTCGAGGCCTTCCAGGGCGGGCTTGTCAGGGATCGTGGCCATGGGGGTACTCCTCGAGCGATATGGGCGGCACTGTGTGAGCGTGCCTGATGGGTGTGGCATCCATCGTATCGGGCCGGGGTCGTCGTGTCCGGGTTCGCGCGCGTGCGGGCGGTGTCCGGTGTGTGCACAGAGGCGGTGATGCGCACAAAGTCGGGCGATCGGGGAAGATGCCGACGGAGGTTGCGCGCATCGCGGAGGTTGCGCGCACGGCGTGGCGCGGCCGCAGTGCACGCGGCGCGGGCCGGCCGACTTTCCGCACCCGGTCCAGGAACGCGGGTAGGCTGGAGGTTCCCCATCGAAAACTCCGAGGTTCTTCTATGCCTTCTGTGCGTACGCGCCGTCTCCTCGCTGCGGTCGCCGTCGCCGCGGTCGCCGCTCTTTCCCTCTCGTCGTGTGCCGGTTCCGACCCCGCGTCCGAGGGAGACGGCGAGCTCGTCTGGGCGATCGAGGGAGCCAACCTCTCGGCCGGGCACATGGACCCGCAGACCAGCCAGCTCGACGTGTCGGCGATGGTCCAGCGCGCCGTGCTCGACTCGCTCGTGTTCCAGGAGGCGGACGGCTCGTTCTCCCCGTGGCTCGCGAGCTCGTGGGACGTCGAGGACAGCGGCGCGTCCTACGTCTTCCACCTGCGCGATGACGTCACGTTCCACGACGGCACCCCCTTCGACGCCGCAGCCGTGAAGGCGAACTTCGACCGCATCGCCGACCCCGTGACGGCCTCTGCTCAGGCGGCATCCATGCTCGGGGGCGAGCTGTACGCCGGCACCGACGTGGTCGACGAGCACACCGTACGGGTGCGCTTCTCCGAGCCCTACGCGCCCTTCCTCCAGGCGGCGAGCACGGCGCTTCTCGGCTTCTACTCGCCCGCCGTGCTGTCGTCGAAGTCCGACCAGCTCAAGGCCGGCGGACCCGACGTGAACGTCGGCACCGGCCCCTTCGAGCTCACCGAGTACACGCCCGACCAGGACATCGTGTACACCCGCAACGACGACTACACCTGGGGCCCCGACGGCGGCGGCAAGCCGGCGTTCAAGACCCTGCGCGTCGACATCCTCCCCGAGGCGTCGGTGCGCCTCGGCGCCCTGTCGAGCGGCCAGGCCGACGTCGTCACGAACCTCCCGCCGAACCTCGTGTCGCAGGTGCCGAGCGACGACACCGTCGAGTCGATCGCGTACCCCGGTCTTCCGTACTCGCTGTTCCTCAACGAGAAGTACGGGGTCTTCGCCGACCAGAACGTGCGCCAGGCCTTCACCCGCGCGATCGACGTCGACACCGCGGTGCAGGAGATCTTCTTCGGCCAGTACCCGCGCGCCTGGAGCATCCTCGGCGCCACCACGCCCGGCTACGACGCGAGCCTCGAGAACGCCTGGCCCTTCGACCCGACCGAGGCGAACGCCCTGCTCGACGCCGCCGGCTGGACAGGTCGGGATGCCGACGGCATCCGCACCAAGGACGGTCAGCGCCTCACCGCACGATGGATCGCCTGGACTCCGGTGCCGGATGACCGCGCGGCCCTCGCCAACGCGATCCAGAGCGACCTGAAGGCGGTCGGCTTCGACCTGCAGCGCGAGGTCCTGGAACCCGGCGCCTACAACGAGCAGTACGGTCCGAAGACCTTCGACGTGACCGATTGGGGCTTCTCGGGCGTCGACCCCGACCTGCTGCGCAGCCACCTCGCCACCGACGGCTTCCAGAACGCGTCGCAGGTCAGCGACCCCACGCTCGACGCCCTGCTCGAGAAGGGCGCGTCGACGACCGATCAGACCGCGCGCAACGCGATCTACGCGCAGGTGCAGCAGTGGAATCTCGAGCACGCCGCGATCGTGCCGCTGTACAGCCCCGCGCTGATCAGCGCGGTCACCCCGCGGGTGTCGGGGCTCACCTTCGACCTGTACGGTCGTCCGCTGTTCGCCACGGCCTCCGTCGGCTGAGCCCGTCGCACACCACGGACCCCGGATGCCACGCTCTCGCACGCGCGCGATCCTCTCGCGCATCGGCGGGCTCGTGGCATCCGTCGTCCTCGTGCTCTGGGGTGCGGCGACGCTCGCGTTCGTCGCGTTCCGGATCATCCCGGGCGACCCGGTCGACGTCATGCTCGGCCCGCAGGCGCAGGTGAGCGAGGCGGTGAAGGACGGGATCCGCGCGGAGCTCGGGCTCGACCGGCCCGTCCTCGAGCAGTACGGCGCGTTCCTCGGCCGTCTCGCGCGCGGCGACCTGGGGGAGTCGTATCAGCTGCGGTTGCCGGTGGCGGAGGTCATCGGGCGCCAGCTCGGACCCACGCTGCAGCTCGCGGCGCTCGCGCTCGTCATCGCGGTGGTGCTGGCGCTGGGATCCGCGCTGCTCGTGCGCGGACGGACGGGCCGGGCGGTGGCATCCGGAATCGAGCTCCTCGTCCTGTCGTCGCCCGTGTTCTGGACGGGGCTTGTCTTGCTGAGCGTGTTCTCCTTTCAGCTCGGATGGTTCCCTGTGTCGGGGGCGCGCGACCCCTCGGCGATCGTGCTGCCCGCGGTGACCCTGGCTCTGCCTGTGGCGGCCCTCCTCGCCCAGGTTCTGCGCGACGGCGTGCAGGCGGCCGAGCGGGAGCCGTTCCTCATCACCGTGCGAGCCCGCGGAGCCTCGCCGCTCCGCGAGAGCGCGCACCACACGCTCCGCCACGCGAGCGTCGGGGCGGTGACGCTCACGGCGTACCTCGTGGGGTCGCTGCTCGGGGGAGCCGTCCTGGTCGAGACGGTCTTCGCTCGGCCGGGCATCGGCCGCGTGACCCTCACGGCGATCACCGACCGGGATCTTCCCGTGATCACCGGGGTGATCCTGCTGAGCGCCCTCGTCTTCGTCGTCGTCAACACGATCGTCGACCTCGTCGTGCCCCTGCTCGATCCCCGTCTGCGCGGCACGACGGACGCGGTACACGCCCGAGCGGCGGTGCCGGCGTGAACGCGGGACGCGCGGTCGGCCTGTGGATCGCGGGCGGGGTCTTGGCCGTCATCGCCCTGGCGGCCGTCGCCCCCGGCCTGCTGGCGACGCACGACCCGCTCGTCACCGACGTGCGCGCGGCTCTGCAGCCTCCCAGCGCGGCCCACTGGTTCGGCACGGATCAGAGCGGCCGCGACGTGTACTCGCGCGTCATCGCCGGCGCGGGGCGATCCGTAGGCATCGGACTCCTGGCCACGACCCTGGCCTTCGTCGTCGGTGTGACCGCCGGCTCGCTCTCGGCCGTCGCGCCGCGGATCGTGGATGCCGCAGCCATGCGCGTCGTCGACGTGCTGCTGGCGTTCCCGGAGTTCCTCGTCGCCCTCCTCGTCGTGGCGGTGCTGGGGCCGGGTCCGGTCAACGTCGCGATCGCCGTCACGATCGCCGCCGTTCCCGTGTACGTCCGCCTCGCGCGGGCGCAGACGCGGAGCCTCGCCGCCGCCGAGCACGTCGAAGCCGCGCGGATCGTCGGTGTGCCCGCCCCGGTCGTGCACGTGCGACACGTGCTTCCGGGCGTCCTCGGGGCGGTGAGCGTCCTGGCCACGATCGGTATCGGCACGAGCATCCTCGCCGCGGCCGGGCTGAGTTTCCTCGGTCTCGGTCCCACCGAACCGACTCCCGAGTGGGGCCTGATGCTCTCGGCCGGGCGAAACCTGCTGTTGCAGGCGCCGTGGGTCGCCGTCTTCCCGGGCCTCGCGATCACCGCGACCGTCGTGAGCGTGAGCGTGGTCGGCCGCATCCTGCGCGCCCGGGCCGAGGAGCGGGGCCCATGAGCGGCCTTCGCGTGCGCGAGCTGCACATCGCAGCGGGTGACGTCGCGCTCGTCCGCGGCCTCGACCTCGACGTCGCCCCGGGAGAGTGCGTCGCCCTCGTCGGCGAGTCGGGCACCGGCAAGTCCCTCACCGCGACGGCACTCCTCGGCCTCCTGTCGAGGTCGCTGTCCTGGAGCGCCGGCGCGCTCGAGATCGACGGCGTCGACGCGCGTGATCTCGACGAGCGCGCGTGGCGACGCCTCCGCGGACGGCGCATCGCCCTCGTCTCCCAGGACGCGCTGGTCTCCCTCGACCCGCTGCGGCGCGTCGGCGCGGAGGTCGCCGAGCCTCTTCGCATCCATCAGCCGTCCGTCCGCGGTGAGGCCCTGCGGGCCCGGGTGCGGAACGCGCTCGAGCGCGTCGCTCTGCCGGAACCGGATCGACGCGCGCGGCAGTACCCGCACGAGCTCTCCGGCGGCCTGCGTCAACGCGCCCTCCTGGCCTCGGCCCTGGCCGCCGACCCCGTGATCCTCATCGCCGACGAACCGACGACGGCCCTGGATGCCACGGTGCAGGCGCGCGTGCTCGATCAACTCCGCGCCATCGCCGACGAGGGTGTCGCCGTCGTGTTCATCAGCCACGATCTCGCGGCGGTGCAGCGCGTCGCCGACCGCGTCATCGTGCTGCACGACGGACGCGTCGTCGAGACCGGTGTCACCGCCGACGTCCTGTCCTCTCCGCGCGACCCGCAGACGCGCGCTCTGGTGGCCGCGATACGCCACGAGCCTTTGCACCGCGCTCCGCGTTTCGACGCGCCGCTGCTGGAGGGAGCGGGACTGCGCAAGAGCTTCGGCGACCGCCGGGCGGTCGACGACGTGGGTTTCACCGTCCAGAGGGGCCGGACGCTCGCGGTCGTGGGGGAGTCGGGGTCGGGCAAGACGACCCTCGCGCGCATGATCGTCGGCGTCAGCGAAGCGGATGCCGGCACCCTCACGTTCGACGGACGCCCCTGGTCGCCGCACGCGGCGCGCGGCGCGGCCCGCCGCCGCGTCCAACTCGTGCAGCAGAACCCCTGGGGCGCGCTGGATCCGCGGTGGACGGTCGCGCGGACGCTGACCGAGGCGGTCGCCGCGGGCGGGGTGCCGCGGTCCCGGCGCCGCGCCGACGTGGATGCCCTCCTGCACGAGGTGGGACTGAGTCCGGCCTTCGGTCGGCGTCTGCCCGCGCAGCTCTCGGGCGGACAGCGGCAACGGGTCGCGATCGCCCGCGCGCTGGCGACCGACCCCGACCTGCTCGTGCTGGACGAGCCGGTGTCGGCGCTGGATGCGACCGTGCGCGCGCGGATCCTCGACCGTCTGCGCGCCCTCCAGCGCGAGCGCGAGCTCGCCATGGTGTTCATCACCCACGACCTCGAGGTGGTCACGGGGATCGCCGACGACGTCCTGGTGATGAAGGACGGCCGCGTGGTCGAGGCCGGGGCGGTGTCGTGCGTGTTCGCCGAGCCTCGGCATCCGTTCACACGAGAGCTGCTCGCCGCATCGACGGCCCCGACCCCGGAACGGTGAGTGTCCAAGACACCCGCGAGCTGCTCGCCGCGTCGCCGGCCTCAACCCGGCGCCGGTTCGGTGAGTGTCCAAAACACCCGGAGGCGCCCGCGCTGTCGTCCGGGTTTCTTGGACACTCACCGAACCGCCGGGGCGGCCGGCGACGCGCGGTGAGGGCGGGCGCGACGCGCCGCAGCGGTTCGCGGGAGCGCGTAGACTAGGGCGATCAGCACCGATCCGGCCATCACCGGGGAGCTCGCGGAAGAAACGGGTCACCGCCCGGAGTAGAACCGCGCGGGGCAGGCCCGTCACAGCCGCAGTGAGAGCGGTGTCGGTCCCTGAGCCTGTCGATGGGGTCCCTGAGCCTGTCGAAGGGTCCGACACAACGCAGGGTGGTACCGCGGTCCCGATGGATCGTCCCGGCGAGGAGACCTCGACCCGCGGAGAGACATGACCTACCCTCGCCCCTCATCCTTCGGCCCCGCAGCCGGCGCCAGCGCCGCGGAGACGGCATCCGTCGTCCCCAGCCCCCGTTTCCCGGCCATCGAGCAGGACACGCTCTCGTTCTGGGAGAGCGACGACACCTTCCGCGCCTCGATCGCGAACCGCGAGGGCGCCGAGGAGTGGGTGTTCTACGACGGCCCGCCGTTCGCCAACGGCCTGCCGCACTACGGGCACCTGCTCACCGGCTACGCGAAGGACCTCTTCCCGCGCTTCCAGACCATGCGCGGCAAGAAGGTCGACCGCGTCTTCGGCTGGGACACGCACGGCCTGCCCGCTGAGCTCGAGGCGATGAAGCAGCTCGGGATCACCGAGAAGGACGAGATCGAGCGCATGGGGGTCGCGACCTTCAACGCCAAGGCCCGCGAGTCGGTGCTCGAGTACACGCGCGAGTGGCAGGACTACGTCACGCGTCAGGCGCGCTGGGTCGACTTCGAGCGCGGCTACAAGACGCTCGACACGACCTACATGGAGAGCGTCCTGTGGGCGTTCAAGACGCTCCACGACAAGGGCCTCGCGTACGAGGGCTACCGCGTGCTGCCGTACTGCTGGCGCGACGAGACGCCCCTGTCGACCCACGAGCTGCGCATGGACGACGACGTCTACAAGATGCGCCAGGACCCCTCCGTCACCGTGACCTTCCCCCTCGTCGGGGCGAAGGCCGAGGCGATGGGCCTGACCGGCGTGCGGGCGCTCGCGTGGACGACGACGCCGTGGACCCTGCCGACGAACCTCGCTCTCGCGGTGGGTCCCGGCATCCGGTATGCCGTCATCGAGGGCGGTCCGCACGGGGCCGCCGACGTGCACACCACCCCCGACGGCACGCCCGACGAGGCTTTCGAGGCGGTCGCGCACCGCTACCTGCTGGCCGAGGATCTGCTGCCGAACTACGCCAAAGACCTCGGATACGAGACCCCGGATGCCGCCCGCCAGGCCGTGCAGACCACGATCCTGGGCGCGGAGCTCGAGGGCGTCTCGTACGACCGCCTCTTCGACTACTACGCCGACGCCGAGGTCTGGGGCACGCAGGACGCGTGGAAGATCCTCGTCGACGACTACGTCACCGTGAGCGACGGCACGGGCATCGTGCACCAGGCCCCCGCCTACGGTGAGGACGACAAGCGTCTCGCGGATGCCGCGGGCCTGCCGACCATCATCTCGCTCGACGACGGCGGCCGGTTCCTGTCGGCCGTGACCGACGTCGCCGGCGAGCTGTGGATGGAGGCCAACCGGCCGCTCATCCGCCTGCTGAAGCAGAGCGGGCGTCTCCTGCGCGAGGCCTCGTACGAGCACTCGTACCCGCACTGCTGGCGCTGCCGGAACCCCCTCATCTACAAGGCCGTGTCGAGCTGGTTCGTGCGCGTGACCGAGATCAAGGACGACCTCCTGGCGAACAACCAGCAGATCACCTGGGTGCCCGAGAACGTCAAGGAGGGCCAGTTCGGCAAGTGGCTCGAGGGCGCGCGCGACTGGTCGATCAGCCGCAACCGCTACTGGGGTTCGCCGATCCCGGTGTGGAAGAGCGACAACCCCGACTACCCGCGCGTCGACGTCTACGGCTCGCTCGCCGAGATGGAGGCTGATTTCGGCCGCCTGCCGGTGAACGCCGACGGTGAGGTCGACCTGCACCGGCCCTACATCGACGACCTCACGCGTCCGAACCCCGACGACCCGACGGGGCAGTCGACGATGCGCCGCATCGAAGACGTGCTCGACGTGTGGTTCGACTCGGGCTCGATGCCGTTCGCTCAGGTGCACTACCCGTTCGAGAACCACGAGTGGTTCGACGAGCACGCCCCCGCCGACTTCATCGTCGAGTACATCGGGCAGACCCGCGGCTGGTTCTACGTCATGCACGTGCTCTCCACGGCCCTGTTCGACCGCCCGGCGTACACGGGCGTCTCGTGCCACGGCATCGTGCTCGGCAACGACGGTCAGAAGATGTCGAAGTCGCTGCGCAACTACCCCGACGTGCGCGAGGTGTTCGACCGCGACGGTTCGGATGCCATGCGCTGGTTCCTCATGTCGAGCTCGGTGCTGCGTGGCGGAAACCTCGTCGTGACCGAGGAGGGCATCCGCTCGGGCGTGCGCGAGTTCCTCCTGCCGCTGTGGAACGCGTGGTACTTCTTCGCGACGTACGCCAACGCCTCGGGCTCCGAGGGCTACACCGCCGAGTGGCGCACCGACTCCACCGACGTGCTCGACCGGTACATCCTGGCGCTGACGGGTGACCTCGTGCGCGACGTCGCCGCCGACCTCGAGGGCCTCGACTCCACGACCGCGGCCGAGCGCCTGCGCGACTTCGCCGAGGTGCTGACGAACTGGTACATCCGCCGCTCGCGCGACCGCTTCTGGGTGGGCGTGACCGACGACCCGACCAGCCGCGAGGCCTTCGACACGCTCTACACGGTGCTCGAGACGCTGACCCGCGTCGCCGCCCCGCTGTTGCCGCTCGTGACCGAGCGCGTGTGGCAGGGCCTCACGGGTGGGCGGAGCGTCCACCTGACCGACTGGCCGGACGCCTCGGCGTTCCCCGCGGCCGCAGATATCCGCACCGCGATGGACACCGTGCGCGACGTCTCGAGCGTCGCGAACGCCCTGCGCAAGCGCGAGGGCAAGCGCGTGCGCCTGCCGCTCCCGCGCCTGACGGTGGTGACCCCGGATGCCGCGGGCCTGGCGCAGTTCGAGGACCTCGTGCGCGAGGAACTCAACGTCAAGAGCGTTCAGCTGGTCGAACTGACCCCGCAGTCGTTCGACGAGTTCGGTCTCGCACAGCGGCTGGTCGTCAACGCACGCGCGGCGGGTCCTCGACTGGGCAAGCGCGTGCAGCAGGTCATCCAGGCCGCGAAGGCCGGTGACTGGACCGAGACCGAGCGCGGCATCGTCGTGCAGACCGCCGACGGCGAGGTCGTCCTCAGCGACGGCGAGGGCACGCTCGAGACCGACGCCTCGAGGCTGGCCGAGGGGGAAGCGGTGGCGCTGCTCGTCGCCGCCGACGGATTCCTGCTGCTCGACACCTCGACCACTCCGGAGCTCGAGGCCGAAGGCCTGGCGCGCGACATGATCCGCGGCATCCAGGACACCCGTAAGGCCGCCGGCTTCGACGTGAGCGACCGCATCTTCCTCTCGCTGACCTTCGTCGAGGACGCCGACGCGCAGGCCGTCGCCCAGGCGTTCGACGTCGCGGGCGTGGCATCCGAGACGCTGGCCGAGGCCGTCGTCCTCGCCGGACCCGAGGGCCGGCTCATCGAGCGCGGTGCCGCCCTGCCCGCCGAATACGAGACGCAGATCACCGCCAAGACCTACGCGAACGTCGGCGCCGTCACGGTGGCCGTCGCCCGGATCGGAGCCCCCGCATGAGCGATCGCACCCGGGCCGACGCCGTCTACAGCGCGCTGCTCGAACGGCAGGGGGAGCAGTGGGTGCAGCCGCGCGTCGAGCGCACGCGCCGCGTGCTCGAACTGCTCGCCGACCCGCAGCGCACGTACCGCGTGATCCACGTCACCGGCACCAACGGCAAGACCTCCACCAGCCGCATGATCGAGAGCCTGCTGCGCGCCATGGGCCTGCGCACCGGCCTGTTCACCAGCCCGCACCTCGAGCGCTTCACCGAGCGGATCCTCATCGACGGCGAGCCGGTCTCGGATGCCGCGATCGCCGACGCGTGGGAGGAGATCCAGCCGTTCGTCGACATGGTGGATGCCGAGCTCGCCGCGGCCGGAGATGCTCCGCTGACGTTCTTCGAGCTGCTGACGGTGCTCGCCTTCGTGACCGCGGCGGACGCACCCATCGACGTCCTCGTGCTCGAGGTGGGCATGGGCGGGGAGTGGGACTCGACGAACACCGCGGACGGCGACGTCGCGGTCTTCACCCCGATCGACATCGACCACGTCGACCGCCTCGGCTCGACGATCGCCGAGATCGCGACCGTCAAAGCCGGCATCATCAAGCCGGGCGCAGCCGTCGTCTCCGCCCCGCAGCCCCCCGAGGCCCTGCGCGCCATCCGCGCGCGCGCCGAGAAGGAGAGCGCCACGGTCACGGTCGCCGGCGACGGCTTCGCCCTCGAGGCGCAGACCCTCGCCGTGGGGGGACAGCAGGTGAGCATCCGAGGCGTCGCGGGCACCTATCGCGAGGTCTACCTGCCGCTCTACGGCGCGCACCAGGGAGCCAATGCGACGCTCGCCGTCGCCGCTGTGGAGTCGCTCATCGGCGGGGGGACCCAGCCGCTGGCCGCCGACGTCGTGGCGGACGGTCTCGGTACCGCGACCTCGCCGGGGCGCCTGCAGCTCATCGGCACCGCCCCGACCGTGCTCGTCGACGCCGCCCACAACCCGCACGGCGCCCGTGCACTGGTCGCTGCGCTCGACGAGTCGTTCGACATCGACGAGTGGGGTGCCGTCGTCGGCATCCTGGACGGGAAGGATGCGGTCGGCATCATGTCGGCACTCGTTCCGGCTGTCGCCCGGGTCTTCGCGACCGCGCCCGACAGCGACCGGGCGACCGACCCCGACACGATCGCCGACGTGGCCGAGGCCGCCGACCTGCCCGTCACCGTGCACCCCACCCTCGAGGACGCCGCGGACGCCGCGCGGGCGTGGGCCGCGGAGTCGGACCGTCGCGCCGTGATCATCGCGGGGTCGGTCGTGCTCGCCGGCGAGGCGCTCCGTCTGTCGGAGCTCGAGGACTGGAAGGCCGGGTGGCAGGCGTGAGCCCGCGCGAGCCCCGGGTGCGGCGTCAGCGGGGAGCCCTCGAATCGCTGGGCGCCGTCGTGCTCGGTTTCGAGTCGATCATCGTCTTCCTCGGCGGTCTCGTCGTGTACGGACTCAAGGTGCTGCCCTTCGGCATCGAGCCGTGGTGGGGGATCGTCGGCGGCGTCGTGATGGCCCTCGCGATGGTCGCCGTCGCGGGCATGCTGCAGCGCCGCGGGGCCGTGTGGGCCGGCTGGGGGCTGCAGGTCCTGCTGCTCCTCGGCGGGTTCCTCGTTCCGGCCCTTTCGGTGGTCGCCCTCATTTTCGGCGGCATGTGGGCGTATGCGACGATCAAGGGAGCGGCGCTCGACCGGCAGAACGCCCGACGTGCCGCTTCCCCCGACCTCTCGAACGGAGAATGACCCATGGCTACCGAAGAGACCCTCGTCCTGGTCAAGCCCGACGGCGTCGCCCGCGGCCTGACGGGCGCGATCCTCGCCCGTATCGAGGCGAAGGGCTACGCCCTCGTCGACATCCGCCTCGTCGAGCCCGACCGCGAGACCCTCGCCCAGCACTACGCCGAGCACGAGGGAAAGCCGTTCTACGAGCCGCTCCTCGAGTTCATGATGTCGGGCCCCTCGGTCGCGATCCGCCTCGCGGGCAACCGTGTCATCGAGGGCTTCCGCTCGCTCGCCGGCACCACCGATCCCACCACCGCCGCCCCCGGCACGATCCGGGGCGACTTCGGTCGCGACTGGGGCCTCAAGGTCCAGCAGAACCTCGTCCACGGCAGCGACAGCGTCGAGTCCGCGGAGCGCGAGCTCGCGATCTGGTTCGCCTGATCCCGGATGCCGGAATGGCCGCCGCCCCTCGGGGTGGCGGCCATCGTCGTGTGACGGTCCCTTCGACGAGCTCAGGGACCTCCGCCTCCGGCGGCTGACGCCTCCGCCCCAGGTGGCTGAAACCTCCGCCCGAGGTGGCTGAAGCCTCCGCCCGAGGTGGCTGAAGCCTCCGCCCGAGGTGGCTGAGCCTGTCGACGCCCCGGCACCGAGACGCGGTCAGGTCCGCGCGACCCCGGCCCGACGACCCGCGAACAGCCACGAGACCGGCCCGAGCACGGGAACGACGAGGATCACCAGAGCCCAGATCAGCACAACCGTCGACGACAGCCGGCGCGCACTCCGGGAGAGGCTCACGATGCCCCACACCGCGAGACCCAAGGCGACGACGGCCAGGCCCGACCAGACGAGGTCGTACGCGGCGGGCATCAGCGGGTTCACGGCATCCATCCCTCGAAGCTAGAGCACGGAAGACCCCACCCGCCAGGTCAGATCTGGGCGAGCACGTTCAGACGCGACTGCGCGATCACCGCGATGACGACGAACGCCGCGAGCGTCATGAGCGGGACCCACGGCATCAGACGCTCGGCGATGTGCCGGACGCGCGGAGCCGGGATCACTCCCTCGCGGAGCACGTGCAGCGTGACCACGAAGAACGAGGGGATCACGACCGACCAGGTCACCATGCACCACGGGCAGAGGGTCGCGAGCACGAAGATGCTCTGCGAGATGAGCCAGATCACGAACGTCAGGGCGAACGCGAACCCGAGCCAGAAGAGCACCCAGAACCAGCGGGCGAACCGCGCTCCGGCCAGCAGGGCCATGCCGACGACGATGGGCGCCGCCCACGCCGTCAGCCCGATGATCGGGTTCGGAAAGCCGAACACGCTGCCCTGGGGCGACTGGAGGTTCGCCGAGCACTGCACGAGGACGCTGAAGTCACAGGATGCCGCCGTCCCGGGGTTCTGCAACTGGGCGAAGCGCTCCATCGTCAGGGAGAAGGCCGCCCACCAGCCGACGACGCCGGCGAGGACCAACCAGATCGCGACGACGACGGGGCGGCGCGGGGTGACGGTGTCGCTCATGGCTCGATTCTGTCACTGCGGACTTCGCTGTCCGCTGAGGATTGCTCGGTGTCGAGGAGCGCGATGCGGTGGATTCCGGACGGACCGTGCGATAATGATGTTTCGATGTACCGCGGCCGCGCCGCAGGAGCATCACCAGAAGACTTCGGGCGATGACCGCCCTTCGCAGCATGTGCCTCCGGCCAGCTGCAGACCGAGTGAGTTCGCGGCCCCGCCGGGTGCGGCGCCGCACGAGATTTCGCCGGGCGACGCGCGGTGTCGCCCCGCTAGGGAGCACGCCAAAATGGCAGACGCACGCGACGAACAGACCCCCACCGAGCAGACGGCGCCCGACACAGCGGTCGAGCAGGCCGACGGCACGGCCTCCACGCCGGACGCTGCGGACGACACCGCGACGGTGGAGGCTTCGGCGTCCGAGGCCCCGTCCTCCGACGCGGGGACGATCGAGGCCCTCTCCGCAGACGCGCCGAGCGTCGACGAGGAAGAGGGCGCGGTCCAGGATGCCGAGAGCGCTGCCGCGCTCGACACGGCCACCCCCGCGGTCCTCGACGAGTCCGCCCCCGCCACGGGCCCGGAGGCCGCTGCGCTCGAGGCTGACGTCGCCGCCCCGGGGCTCGAAGGTACGGCGACGGAAGCCGCCGCGGCGGATGGCACCCCGGCCGCCGCCGCGTCCGAGACTCCGGAGCCGGAGAAAGCCGCCGAGGGCATGGAGCCCACGACGCCGCAGAAGCGCGAGCGCCCGACCGCGGTCTCGCTGGGCCTGCTGCCCGAGGTGTTCGTGTCGGCCGTGTCGACGCAGCTTCACTTCTACGCGCCCGAGCCGCTCCCCGCGGCTCTGCGCGACGATTCCGAGGACCGCGGTTTCCGCGACGAGCGCGATGACGATGCTCCCACCGAGCGCACCTCGGCCAACGCGCGTCGGCGCAACCGTCGCCGCGGGGGAGCAGCCGCCGGCAACGACGACCAGGACGACGCACCCGTCGCGGCCCCGCCGCGCCAGCGCACGGTCGAGGTCGTCACCGAGCCGCAGCGCATCAAGGGGTCCACGCGCCTCGAGGCCAAGAAGCAGCGTCGCCGCGACGGTCGCGAGGCCGGCCGCCGCCGTCCCGTCGTCACGGAGGCCGAGTTCCTCGCGCGCCGCGAGGCCGTCGACCGCGTCATGGTCGTGCGCTCGAAGGCCGGGCGCATCCAGATCGCCGTCCTCGAAGACAACGTGCTCGTCGAGCACTACGTCGCCCGCAACCAGGACGCGTCGCTGATCGGCAACGTGTACCTCGGTCGCGTGCAGAACGTGCTGCCGAGCATGGAGGCCGCCTTCGTCGACATCGGCCGCGGCCGAAACGCCGTGCTCTACTCGGGCGAGGTCGACTGGGACGGCATCGACACCGGCAACCAGCCGCGTCGTATCGAGCTCGCCCTGAAGTCGGGCGACCGTGTGCTCGTGCAGGTCACCAAGGACCCCGTGGGCCACAAGGGGGCACGCCTGACGAGCCAGATCTCGCTCCCGGGCCGCTACCTCGTCTACGTGCCCAACGGCACGATGAACGGCATCTCGCGCAAGCTCCCCGACACGGAGCGCGCGCGCCTGAAGAAGATCCTCAAGGAGGTCCTCCCCGAGTCGTCGGGCGTCATCGTGCGTACGGCCGCGGAGGGCGCGACCGAGGACCAGCTGACGCGCGACGTGCAGCGCCTCACCTCCCAGTGGGAGCACGTCAGCACGCAGCTGAAGACGATCCAGGCCCCCGCGTTGCTGCACTCCGAGCCCGACCTGCTCGTGAAGATCGTCCGCGACGTCTTCAACGAGGACTTCACGCGCATGCTCATCCAGGGCGACGAGGCGCTGCAGACGATCTCGAACTACCTCGCCGGCGTCGCCCCCGACCTCCTCGAGCGCGTCGAGAAGTACGAGGGCGATCAGGATCCGTTCGACGCGTTCCGTGTCACCGAGCAGATCGAGAAGGCGCTCGACCGCAAGGTGTGGCTGCCCTCCGGCGGTTCGCTCGTCATCGACCGCACCGAGGCCATGACCGTCGTCGACGTCAACACGGGCAAGTTCGTCGGCTCGGGCGGAAACCTCGAAGAGACCGTCACGAAGAACAACCTCGAGGCGGCCGAAGAGATCGTGCGCCAGCTGCGGCTGCGCGACATCGGCGGCATCATCGTCGTCGACTTCATCGACATGGTTCTCGAGTCCAACCGCGACCTCGTGCTGCGCCGTCTCATCGAGTGCCTCAGCCGCGACCGGACGAAGCACCAGGTCGCCGAGGTCACCTCGCTCGGCCTCGTGCAGATGACGCGCAAGAAGCTCGGCCTCGGCCTTCTCGAGACCTTCAGCGAGGCCTGCGAGGTCTGCGCCGGTCGAGGTGTCGTCGTACACCACGACCCGGTCGTGCGTCACCGCACCGGCACCAACGGCAACGGCGGCGGCAGCAACGGGTCCAGCAACCGGCGCACGCGCGGCGGCAACGGAAACGGCAACGGCGGATCCTCGTCCGCCGGCAACGGCAACGCCCCGGGCAACGGCGGCTCCACCGGCAACGGGGGAGCGGCGGCGGCCGGCGGCACGCATGTGATCACCGAGGGCGTGAAGTCCGCGCTCGCGCAGATCGCGGCATCCACGATCCACCCCTCCGTCGAGGACCCGGCGATCGTCGAAGCGGCCGTGGTCGCCTCGGTCGAGGCGGTTCTGGATGCCAAGGCCGAGACGCCCGCGCGCGAGAAGCGCCCGCGCAAGAAGCGTGAGCCGAAGGCACCGCGCACAGAGAAGGACGCGCTGCTGGAGTCCGTGCTGGAGGCCCTCCCGGAGCCGAAGGCTCCCGGTCAGGGCCGGTCGCGTCGTCGCGTGACCACCGCCGCCCTCACGGGCACCCCGGTCGACGCCCAGCCGACCGCGGAGTAATCGCTTTCACCCGTGAGGGGTCACGTCTCGTCGGACACGACGGACGTGGCCCCTCATGCGCGTTCGCGGCGCTCTCGCGCCGTGATGCGCAACCCGGAGGCACGCAGGCGACGAACGAGCTCGCGCCCGCCCACGTGCTCGGCACCGGCGGCGACGAGGTCGGCGTGCCGCTCGTCGGGGACGTCGTAGTGGTCCAGATCGAACGCGCGGGCGGGGATTCCCGCGGCGGACGCGAAGGCGTGCAGCTCGGCGAGGTCGCTGTCGCTCACGAGGTGCGCCCACAGCCGTCCGTGCGCGGGCCACTGCGGGTCGTCGATCAGGATCGCCATTCCGTGATCCTACGGTCGACACGCGGGGCGGATGCTTTTGCCGGATGCCGAGACGTGAGCTAAACTCGACCCTTGGTGCGTCGTGTCCGCCCTTACCGGCGCGTGACCCCGCGAGCTGTCGCTTGCCGGATCGCACCGAGATTTGGGTCGAGAGACCCTCTCGACGTCATCAGACAACCGGAGCCTCGAGCTCCCGAACGAAACAGGTGTGAAGTGGTTTACGCAGTTGTGCGCGCCGGCGGCCGCCAGGAGAAGGTCCAGGTCGGCACGGTTGTCGTGCTCGACCGCCAGAAGGCGAAGGTTGGCGAGAGCATCGAGCTGCCCGCCGTTCTGTTCGTCGACGGCGACGCTGTCACGACCGACGCCGACAAGCTCGCGAAGGTCTCGGTCACGGCCGAGGTGCTCGGCGAGGAGCGCGGTCCGAAGATCGTGATCCAGAAGTTCAAGAACAAGACCGGCTACAAGAAGCGCCAGGGCCACCGTCAGGACCTCACGCGCGTCAAGATCACCGGCATCAAGTAAGAGCCAGGAGACGCAGAGATGGCACACAAAAAGGGCGCAAGCTCCACCCGCAACGGTCGTGACTCCAACGCACAGCGCCTCGGCGTGAAGCGCTTCGGTGGCCAGGCTGTCCTCGCCGGCGAGATCATCGTCCGCCAGCGCGGCACGCACTTCCACCCCGGCGCCAACGTCGGCCGTGGAGGCGACGACACGCTCTTCGCTCTCGCCGCCGGTGCGGTCGAGTTCGGCAACAAGGGCGGCCGCAAGGTCGTCAACATCGTCGCCGCAGCGGAGTAATCCACAGCGCTGAACGCGCGATAGAGGGGGTGGGCACAGCCCGCCCCCTCTTCTTTTCTTCCCGGCATCCCCGGTTCCGTCCCGAAAGGACTCCCATGGTCACCTTCGTCGACCGCGTCACTCTCCACCTGCGTGCGGGCAAGGGCGGCAACGGCTGCGTGTCGGTGCGCCGCGAGAAGTTCAAGCCCCTCGCCGGCCCCGACGGCGGCAACGGCGGGCACGGTGGTGACGTCGTCCTGGTGGCGGACCCGCAGACCACGACCCTGCTGTCGTACCACCACTCGCCGCACCGTTCGGCGGGCAACGGCGGATTCGGAATGGGCGACCACCGCTCCGGCGCCATGGGGGAAGACCAGGAACTCCCCGTGCCGCTCGGCACGGTCGTGAAGGACACCGACGGCACCGTGCTCGTCGACATGCTCACCCCGGGCATGCGCTTCGTCGTCGCGCCGGGCGGACTGGGCGGCCTCGGCAACGCGGCACTCGCCTCGCCGAAGCGCAAGGCTCCCGGCTTCGCCCTTCTGGGGACGCCCGGCTGGGAGGGCGACGTCGTCCTCGAGCTCAAGACCGTCGCCGACGTCGCGCTCGTGGGCTTCCCGTCGGCGGGCAAGTCGAGCCTCATCGCGGCCGTCTCCGCGGCGCGTCCCAAGATCGCGGATTACCCCTTCACGACGCTGCACCCGAACCTCGGTGTCGTCCAGGCCGGCGATGTCCGGTTCACGATCGCCGATGTCCCCGGTCTCATCGAGGGGGCGAGCGAGGGCAAGGGCCTCGGCCTGGAGTTCCTCCGCCACGTCGAGCGGTGCACCGCCCTCGTCCACGTCCTCGACTGCGCGACGCTCGACCCGGGCCGCGACCCCCTGAGCGACCTCGACGTCATCCTCGCGGAGCTCGGCGCGTACCCCGTGCCCGAGGGACAGCTGCCGCTTCTGGAGCGCCCGCAGATCATCGCCCTGAACAAGGTCGACGTCCCCGAAGCGCACGAGCTCGCCGACTTCGTACGTCCCGATCTCGAGGCGCGGGGCTTCCGCGTGTTCGAGATCTCGACGGTCAGCCGCGCGGGACTGCGCGAACTCACGTTCGCCCTCGCCGACATCGTCGAGCAGCACCGCATCGCGACGATCGACGACGCTCCCGCTGAGCGCATCGTCATCCGCCCCAAGGGCGCCGACAAGGAGTTCGAGGTCAAGGTCGAGGGCGGCACGTACGGCCCGGTGTACCGGATCCTCGGCGACAAGCCGGTCAAGTGGGTGCAGCAGACCGACTTCCAGAACGAGGAGGCCGTGGGGTACCTCGCCGACCGCCTCGCCCGTCTGGGCGTCGAGGACGGACTGTTCCGCGCCGGCGCGGTCGCGGGTGCGACGGTCGTCATCGGCCCCGGCGACGGCATCGTCTTCGACTGGGAGCCGACCCTCACCTCGGCCGCCGAGCTCATGACGGCTCCGCGCGGCACCGACCCGCGTCTCGTGCAGAACCCGCGCCGCACCTCGTCGGAGCGTCGCGAGCAGTATCACGAGCGGATGGATGCCAAGGCAGAGGCCCGCGCCGAACTCGAGGCCGAGCGCCGCGCGGCGCGTGCCGCGGGGATCGACCCCGACGGCGACTCCTCCGCCCTCGCGGACGACGGGGAGGATCGGTGACGGCCGCGACCCGCGCCGACATCCCCCGCGCGTCCCGCGTCGTCGTCAAGGTCGGCTCCTCGTCGATCAGCGGGGACGGGGCGCACCGCATCGACACGATCGTCGAGGCTCTCTCGCGCGCGAACGCCGCAGGTGTCGAGGTCGTCCTGGTGTCCTCCGGCGCGATCGCGACGGCTCTTCCGTTGCTCGACCTGCAGGGCCGACCGAACGACCTCGCGACCCAGCAGGCGGCCGCCGCCGTCGGCCAGAACGTCCTCATGTGGCGCTACCAGACCTCTCTCGACCGCTTCGGCCTGCTCGCCGGGCAGGTGCTGCTCACGGCCGGCGATCTCGAGAACGCCACGTCGCGCTCCAACGCGCGCCGGGCGATGGAACGGCTGCTGGGGCTCGGCATCCTGCCCATCGTCAACGAGAACGACACGGTGGCCACGCACGAGATCCGCTTCGGCGACAACGACCGGCTCGCGGCCCTCGTCGCTCAGCTGATCGGCGCCGACGCGCTCGTCCTGCTCAGCGACATCGCGTGCCTGTACACCGCGCCCCCGAACGAGCCGGGAGCCCGCCCCATCACGGAAGTCGCGTGGGGGGATGACCTGTCCGACTTCGAGTTCGGGGCGGGCGTCGTCAACGGCGTCGGCACCGGGGGCGCGGCGACCAAGGCCTCGGCTGCGAAGCTCGCGTCCGCGGCCGGTGTCGGCGTCCTGGTGACCAGTGCCGACCTCGTCGCCGACGCTCTCGCGGGGGAGTCCGTGGGCACGTGGTTCGTCCCAAATCCGGATGCCGTCACCCTGTCGACCGGCCCCGTCGGCGCCGTCAGCGCGACGGTAGACTGACGCGATGACCACGATCGCCGTCTCCGTCGATGAGCGCCTGCGTCTGGCGAAGGACGCGGCGCGAGAGATCGGTCTGCTCGACGCGGCCGCGAAGACCGCCCTGTTGAACGCGATCGCCGACGCCCTCGACGCCGCGACCGACGAGATCGTCATCGCGAACACCGACGATCTCGAGCGGGGTCGGGCGAGCCTGATCGGCGATGCTCTGCTCGATCGCCTGCGCCTCGATGCCGGCCGTGTCGCGGCGCTGGCCACCGCCGTCCGCGAGGTCGCCGTCCTGCCCGACCCGGTCGGGCGTGTCCTCGACCGTCGAACGCTGCCCAACGGGCTCGCGCTCGAGAAGGTCGCGGTGCCCTTCGGGGTCGTCGGCTCGATCTACGAGGCTCGCCCCAACGTCACCGTCGACATCGCCGCCCTGGCGCTGCGCTCGGGCAACGCGGTGGTCCTGCGCGGCGGCTCCGCGGCCCAGAGCTCGAATGCCGCGCTCGTCGCGGTGATGCGGGCGGCCCTCGCGTCGCAGGGCGTCTCGCCCGAAGCGGTGCAGACCGTCGACGACTTCGGCCGCGACGGAGCCCGCGCACTGATGAACGCGCGCGGACTCGTGGACGTCCTCGTCCCGCGGGGGAGCGCCTCGCTCATCGAGACCGTCGTCACCGAATCGACCGTGCCCGTCATCGAAACCGGCGCGGGAGTCGTCCACGTGTACCTCGACGAGACGGCGCGCGCCGACTGGGCGCGCGACATCGTGCTGAACGCCAAGACGCAGCGCCCGAGCGTCTGCAACGCCGTCGAGACGGTTCTCGTGCATCGCGCCGCCGCCGATCGGCTCCTGCCCGAGCTGCTCGTCTCGCTCGCCGGCGCCGGCGTGAGCGTGCACGGCGACGCGACGGTCGCCGGCTACGACCCGCGGGTCCTCGCCGCGACCGACGACGACTGGGCCGCGGAGTACCTCAGCCTCGATCTCGCCGTGCGAGTCGTGGACGATCTGGATGACGCTCTCGCGCACATCCGGCGGTACTCGACGCATCACACCGAGTCGATCATCACCGAGGACGACGCCGCCGCGCAGCGCTTCCTCGCCGAGGTCGACTCGGCCGTCGTCCTCGTCAACGCCTCGACCCGGTTCACCGACGGGGGCGAGTTCGGCTTCGGCGCCGAGGTCGGTATCTCCACCCAGAAACTTCACGCCCGCGGCCCCATGGGCCTCGCCGAGCTCACGAGCACGAAGTGGCTCGGGCGCGGCGACGGACAGGTCCGCGCCTAACCGCCTAAAATGGCACTGCGCGCCGCGCAGACACCCGAAACGGAGCACTGATGACTTTCGCCTCACTTCTCGCCCACGCCGCCGAAGAGGCCGGCCACCACGGCGGCAACGTGCAGGCCCAGACCTTCTGGATCGGCGCCCTCGCCTTCGTGGTGTTCGTGTCGCTCAGCCTCGTCACGCTGTCGTACCGCAACGTCTCGAACCGCCACGCGCACAAGGCCGAGGCCTACACGAAGAAGCACGGGACGCCGACGCCCGAGGCGCACGGCCACTGAGGCCCACCGTATGTCGGTGACGCGCGCCCCTCGCATCGGGGTCATGGGTGGGACGTTCGATCCCATCCATCACGGTCACCTGGTGGCGGCGAGCGAGGTCGCGCAGTCCTTCGATCTCGACGAGGTGGTCTTCGTGCCCACGGGGCGCCCGTGGCAGAAGGACGAGGTCACGGCGAGCGAGCACCGCTACCTCATGACGGTGATCGCGACGGCCTCGAATCCGCAGTTCACCGTGAGCAGGGTGGACATCGATCGCGACGGCCCGACGTACACGATCGACACGCTGCGAGACCTGAAGAGCCAGCGTCCGGGTGCCGACCTGTTCTTCATCACCGGAGCCGACGCGGTGGCGCAGATCCTCAGCTGGCGCAATCACCAGGAGCTGTGGGACCTGGCGCATTTCGTCGCCGTCTCCCGGCCTGGTCACGTGCTGACCACCGAGGGGCTGCCCACCGAAGACGTGAGCCAGCTCGAGATCCCGGCCCTGTCGATCTCATCCACAGACTGCCGCGCCCGCGTGCGCCGAGGACACCCCGTGTGGTACCTCGTGCCCGACGGCGTCGTGCAGTACATCGCGAAGCACCACCTCTACCGGAGTAAGGCATGAGCACTTCCGAGAACAATGGAACCCCGCCGCTGACGCGGCGCCAGCTGCGCGAGATCCGCAACACCGGCGCGACTCCGATCATCCCGACGCAGCCCGTCGAGCCCGTCGCGGACGCCGCGCCTGAGGCCCCGGCCGTCGAGCTCACGCCCGCGGTGCCGCAGCAGCCCACGGGACGCGAGGAGCCCTCGACTCCGGCGGACGACACCGCGGCGACCGCAGACACCGCGACGAGCGACGGGCCGGCCGAGGAGCCGGCTCCGGCACAGCCCACGACGACTCCCGAGCCCGCCGTGATCGGCTTCGGCACTCCGGCCGAAGACGCGAGTTCGACCTACGCGCCCACCGGCCTCACCCGTCGTCAGGTGCGCGCGCAGGAGAAGATCCGCACTGCGTCGGTGCCGGTGATCTCGCCGGATCTCGCTCCCGCGTCTCCCCAGCCCCGCGCGGAGTCGACGGACGACAAGGCCTCCGCCGACCTCCCCGCGATCTTCCGCCCCGCCGTCGCCGAAGAGCTCGAGGGAGCGGAACCCGCTCCGGAGCCGGTGTCATCAACGGTCAACCCCGACCTCGGGTCCGACCTGCTGAACGGCGCGACCCCCGACATCTCGCTTCCCCCCTCGTTCGACCAGCTCATCGCCCGCAGCGGCGTCGCCACCGGGTCGGTCTCGACCCCGAACGCTCTCATCCTCTCCGAGACCCCGATCGGCGGCCCCCTGGTCGCTCCGGTCACGGCGACCGGCGAAGTCATGATCACCGGCACCTTCGAGCTCCCGCAGGGCCTCGGCTCCGTCGGACACGCTCCGGGCACCACCGACGGCCGCGAAGCGGACGCCGTCCTCCTCGACGGAGAACTGCCTGCCGCGTCGTCGCCCACACCGATCGCCGCCAGCGCGGCCATCAGCACCGTCAAGCAGCCGGGGGACATCATTCGTCCGCCGGCGCCGGAGAAGGGCAGCAAGCTCGTCATCGGCCTCATCATCACCACCGGCGCTCTCGCGATCGCCGTGGCGGTGGCCCTCGCCATCGCCGTCACGACAGGAGTATTCGGATGACCGCGACCCAGAACGGACGCGAGATGGCGCAGATCGCCGCCCTCGCCGCCGACAGCAAGTCCGGCGAAGACCTCGTCGCCCTGGATGTGTCCGAGCCCCTGCCGCTCGTCGACATCTTCCTGCTGGTCACGGGTCGCAACGAGCGCAACGTCGCCGCGATCGCCGACGAGATCGAAGAGAAGCTGCTCGAGGCGGGCCACAAGCGCCTTCGCCGCGAAGGCCGCCAGGAGTCCCGCTGGGTCCTCCTCGACTTCGGCGACCTGGTCGTGCACGTCTTCCACGAGGAGGAGCGCATGTACTACGGCCTGGAGCGGCTCTGGAAGGACTGCCCCGTCGTCCCGCTCGAGCTGCCGAGCCCGGCCCACGCCGCCGACTGACGCGTGCCGACGTCGACGCCCTCTGCCTGCGGCAGGGGGCGTTCTCGTTCACCGAGCGCGCAGCGGGCCTGGACGCGGCTGCCTGCCGCGACGCGTTGACACGAACAGAAATTGGATCGGGCGAACGGATTCGGATGCCAGTGCCCTCGGCATCGGAATCCGTTGCCGTTCTCCGACTCCCGCGCCCGGCGGAAGAGACCACGAGGCTCCGCCCGGGAACGAAGAAAGCCTCCGCGGAGGCGGAGGCTTTCTCTCTGGGTGGACCTGAGGGGACTCGAACCCCTGACCCCCTGCATGCCATGCAGGTGCGCTACCAGCTGCGCCACAGGCCCGTTTTTTGTTTTCCGCCCCGTTCGAGGCAACTCCATGAGCTTACTACACGGGATCGGGACGCAAGAAATCGGCGCGGCCGGGCGTGTCGTCGCCAGCGCCGACGGCCGCGAGGACGGCCCGCCTCAGTGCCTGCGCCCGCTCGCTGAGAGCTCTCTGGCGGGACACGTACTGCGCCTTCCCCTCGGCGGTCTCGATGGCCACGGGGGAGTACCCCCACCCCGTGAGGTCGTAGGGAGACGCCTCCATGTCGAGGGTGCGGATGTCGCGCGCGAGCACGAACGCGTCCAGCAGCAGCGGGCCCGGAACGAGGGGTCCGAGCTTCACCGCCCACTTGTACACGTCCATCCCGGCGTGCAGGCACCCCGGCTGTTCGCGTTCCGCTTGCGTCTCACGAGACAACGGCTCGCGGTTTCGCGGAACCGCGTCGGGGGTGAAGAAACGGAAGGCATCGAAGTGCGTGCAACGGAGGTCGTGCGCGTCGACGACGGCATCCGTCCCGTCCCGGCCCAGCCGAAGCGGGACGGCGTGCCGCACCTCGTCCGCGCGATACGCCATCGCCCATTCGTGCAGACCGAAGCACCCGAACTGCGCCGGGCGGTGAAGCGTGGCGCGGAGGAGGTTCGTGATCCCGCGGTACAGCGAGGCGCGCTCAGCGCGGAAGGCCTCGGCATCCACGCGGACCCCCGTGCCCTCGCGGCGGTACCAGCGCCACCCGGCCCGCTCCTCGGCGCCGTCGAGGACGACCCCGGGTCCGGGATGCCACCGGCGCAGGATCGCGGGCTTGTACGAGTAGTACGTGAAGAGGAAGTCCTCGACGGGATGCTTCTCGGCGCGACTCGCGCGGGCGCGATGGTCGGCCGTCAGGGCGTCCGCGCGCGCCGCGTGCGCGGCGCCGGCGGCCGTCCACTGGTCGCGGTCGAGGACGGTCTCGGCGAGGAGCGCGGTCACTCGACCGGCTCGACGAGAGCGGGGGAGTCGTTGCGCACGTTCCCGACGGCGGACGACACGACGTGGTCGTCGAGGGTCTCGGCCACGTCCGGAGCCGCGTCGATCGCCGCGTCGAGAACGTCGCCGACGTTCTCGGTAGTCGGGTCGAGCCACGCGTCGGCGAAGTCGGGATCCATGAACAGCGGCATCCGGTCGTGGATCGAACCGAGGCGGCCGATCGCGTCGCGCGTGAGGATGGTGCAGCTGAGCACCCACCGCGCCGGGTCGTCCTCGGCGCGCGAAGGGTCTTTCCACCACTCGTACAGGCCCGCGAAGAAGAGCGGGGATCCGTCGGCGGGGTGGATGTAGTGCGGGGTCTTGCCCTCGTCGGTCGTCTTCCACTCGTAGTACCCGGATGCCGGGATCACCGCGCGCCGTTTGATGAGGGCGTTGCGGAACATCGGCTTGTCTTCGACCTCTTCGGCGCGCGCGTTGAACGCGCGGGCCCCGATCTTGACGTCTTTCGCCCAGCCCGGGACGAGCCCCCACCTCGCGACCTCGAGACGGCGCACCGGCGGCTCGGTCTTCACCGAGTCGAGGACGATCGCCACCGACGACGTCGGCGCGATGTTGTACGAGGGCGGGGGCAGCTCATCGCTCTCGACGTCGACGCGAAGAACGCCCACGAGCTCTGAGGCCACGTTGGCCACGACGAATCGACCGCACATGCTTCCACCGTACGCGCCCCCTCCGACATCGGGCGGGGGCGGGCGGCATCCGTCCTCAGGCGTCGTTCTTGATGACCCCGGCGCTCTCGAGACGATCGAGCAGCGCGGCCCCGTCCGACCCCGTCACCCAGGGGACCTCGGCCGCCGAGTGATCGTCGACGACCGTGCGGCCACCGGCGAGGACGGCCTCCGCCGGGAGCAGACGGCGGATCGCGACAGCGGCGACGTTCTGCGGGTGGTCGATGGCGAACTGCGTGTAGATCGCGTCGTCGTGCTGGCCGTCGTCGCCCACGAGGAGCCACTTGACGTTCGGGAACTCGCTCGCGATCCGGCGGAGGTTCTGCTCCTTGTGATCGCGCCCGCTGCGGAACCACCGGTCGTGCGTGGGGCCCCAGTCGGTCAGCAGGAACGAACCAGCGGGGAACAGGTGCCGCCGCATGAAGCGCGTCAGCGTGGGGGCCACGTTCCACGCACCCGTCGACAGGTAGATCACCGGCGTGCCGGGGTGCTCACGCGTCAATCGCTCGAGCATGACGGCCATGCCGGGCACGGGCTGGCGCGCGTGTTCGTCGAGGACGAACGAGTTCCAGGCCGCGAGGAAAGGGCGGGGGAGGGCCGTCACCATGACGGTGTCGTCGATGTCGCTGACCACGCCGAAGCGCACGTCGGAGCCGACGATGAAGACGCGGGTCTCGGCGGGCTCACTGCCCTCCACCGACATCGTGATCGTCTGCCAGCCCGGCGCGAGGGAGGCCGGTAGGCGCGCGTCGATCACTCCGCCGCGATCGGCCGAGACCTCGTGCGCGACGCCGTCGATGACGACGCGGACCCGGGCCATGCCCACGGGCACCGCCGCGAAGCTGCGCCACCCGCGAAGGCTCGCGAACTCACCCGTGGAAGTCCGTTTGATCGGCGGGGCGATGAGGACACGGCCCAGGACGCGGACCCATTCCTCCGTTCCGTACCCGGGGAATCCGGTGACCGCGGGACGGAGGCCCCGCGCGCGGGCGCGCTTCTCGCGCCACCGGTGGAAGCGGCGCTCCAGTCGGGCGAACCAGAGCACTTTGGCGCGGGGAGAACGAGGCATCCGCCTCAGTCTTTCACGTCACCCTCCGCCGACTCGAGGGGGTGGACCTCGTCGGCCAGGTGCCGACGCTCCACGCGCTCGATGACCTTCTTCCCGACGAAGACCAGCACGAGGAACACGACGAGGATGCCGACGAAGATGTAGCCGGCGTAGTGGATGCGGTCCGCGAGCTCGCGATACGTGCCCGCCGCCGTCGCCGCGACCGTGATGTACAGCGCGGACCAGATGGTGCACGCGGGGGCGGTCCACGCGAGGAAGCGGCGGTAGCTGTAGCCGCTCATCCCCACCGTCAGGGGCACGAGCGAGTGGAGGACCGGGAGGAACCGCGAGAGGAAGATGGCGGGCCCGCCGCGGCGACGCAGGTACCGGTCGGCGCGCTCCCAGTTGCGTTCCCCGAGTCTCTGCCCGAGCTTCGACGCGCGGATGCGCGGCCCGAAGTACCGGCCGAGCCAGAACCCGCCGCTCTCGCCGAGCAGGGCCCCGACGACCACGACGGCCGCGAGGATGACGCCCTCGAGCGGCGATGCGATGGCGGTTCCGGCGACGATCACCATCGTGTCGCCGGGCACGATGAGGCCGACCAGCACGCTCGTCTCGAGCATGACGGCGATGCCGGCGAGGATCGTGCGCAGCACGGGGTCGACGTTCTGGACGACGTCGAGCAGCCACGTGAGGATCTCGTTCACCTCCGTCAGCCTAGGGGCGCGGCCTCGCCCTAGCCTGGGAGCGTGCCGCGTTCCGTCCCCCCGCTCGCCCTGCCCCGCTGGGTCGACCCCGAGGCGGTCTTCACGAGCCTCTGGTCCGACGCGCCCGCGGCGTTCTGGCTCGACGGCGGCGTCGACGCCGATCGCGGGTGGAGCTGGATGGGTGCGGGGCGCCCCGAGCACGTCGCCGACCCGTTGGACCTCGCCGCGGCGCGCGTCGGGGGAGGGGCCTTCCACGGCGGATGGGTCGGCTGGATCCCCTACGACGGGGACGCCGCCTGGCTCCGCGTCGACGCCGCCCTCGCCTTCGACCACGGCGCTCGGCAGGTGTGGGCGGTGGGAACGGATGCCGCGGCCCTCGCCGACCTCGCCGAGCGGGCACTCCGCGCGGGGCCGGCGACTCCCGCACCGCCCGCGGAGCCTCGGGGAGTGGCATCCGGTCGCCATGCACCCGACGAGTACGCCGGGCTCATCGCCGCGTGCCGGGAGCACATCCGCGAGGGCGACGCCTATCAGCTGTGTCTCACCACCCGATTCACCGTTCCCGGCCGCTTCTTCGCCCTCGACGTGTTCCGACGGCTCCGCCGGACGTCGTCGTCGCACCACGGCGGTTTCGTGCGCATCGGCGACACGGCACTCGTGAGCGCATCGCCCGAGCGGTTCCTCGAGGTGCGCGACGGCACCGTCCACACGCACCCCATCAAGGGGACCCGTCCGCGCGCGGTCGATCCCGTGGCCGACGCCGCGCTCGCCGAGGAGCTGCGCACGGACGCCAAGGAGCAGGCCGAGAACGTCATGATCGTCGACCTCATGCGCAACGACCTCTCGCGGGTGTGCGCCCCGTCGAGCATCGGCGTCGACCGGCTCCTCGACGTCGAGACGTACCCGCACGTCCATCAGCTCGTCAGCGAGGTGTCCGGCCGACTGATCCCGGGAACGACGCTCGGCATGCTCCGGGATGCCACGTTCCCGGCCGGCAGCATGACCGGCGCCCCGAAGGCCTCCGCGATGACGATCCTCGAGCGCCTCGAGGGCGCCCCGCGGGGCATCTACTCCGGGACGTTCGGGTGGATCGGCGACGACGGGTCCGCGGATCTCGCCATGGTCATCCGGAGCATCGTCGTCGAAGCGGATGCCGCCTCCGTCGGCGCGGGCGGAGGCATCACGTGGCGATCGGTCGCGGCATCCGAGGTGGCCGAGGTGGGGATCAAGGCCCGCGCCCCGCTCGCGGCGCTCGGCGCCGAGGTGCCGCCGGGGTGGTGACGGGCACGGTCCGATAGCCTGGACGCCGGCCCTCGTGGCCTTCCCGACCTCACGATTGGCTTCACCCGTGTCTGAGAACACCACCCCTGTGCCCGGCGAGGGCGCCTTCGACGCCCACGCGATCCAGGAGAAGTGGCAGCGCGCGTGGGCGGACAAGGATCCGTTCCGCGCCGGAGGCGACGACGACAAGCGTCCGCGCAAGTACGTGCTCGCGATGTTCCCGTACCCCTCGGGAGACCTGCACATGGGTCACGCCGAGAACTACCTGTACTCCGACATCGTCGCGCGCTTCTGGCGCCACCGCGGCTACAACGTGCTCAACCCCATCGGCTGGGACTCGTTCGGTCTGCCCGCCGAGAACGCCGCCATCAAGCGCGGCGCCGACCCCGTCGAGTGGACGTACGCCAACATCGCGCAGCAGAAGGCGAGCCTGAAGGACTACGGCGTCTCGTTCGACTGGAGCCGGGTGCTCCACACCAGCGACCCCGAGTACTACCGCTGGAACCAGTGGCTGTTCCAGAAGCTGTACGAGAAGGGCCTCGCGTACCGCAAGGACGCCCTGGTCAACTGGGACCCCGTGGACCAGACCGTGCTCGCCAACGAGCAGGTGCTCCCCGACGGCACGAGCGAGCGCAGCGGCGCCGTCGTGGTGAAGAAGAAGCTGACGCAGTGGTTCCTGCGCATCACCGACTACGCCGACCGTCTGCTCGACGACCTCAACCAGCTCGAGGGCTTCTGGCCGAGCAAGGTCATCCAGATGCAGCGCAACTGGATCGGTCGCTCCGTCGGCGCCGACATCACCTTCGAGATCGAGGGTCGCGACGAGAAGATCACGGTCTTCTCCACGCGCCCCGACACCCTGCACGGAGCGACATTCTTCGTCGTCGCGCCCGAGTCCGACCTCGCGGCCGAGCTCGCGGCATCCGCGGATCAGGGCGTGCGCGAGACGTTCGAGGCGTACCTGGCGCAGGTGCAGCGCGCGACCGACATCGAGCGCCAGGCGACCGACCGACCGAAGACGGGCGTGTTCCTGGGGCACTACGCGATCAACCCGATCAACGGCGAGAAGCTGCCGATCTGGGCCGCCGACTACGTGCTGGCCGACTACGGTCACGGCGCCGTCATGGCCGTGCCCGCGCACGACCAGCGCGACCTCGACTTCGCTCGCGCGTTCGATCTTCCCGTGAAGGTCGTCGTCGACACGCTGGCGCCGGTCACCGGCGCGATCCCCGTCATCGAACTCGACGACGAGGGCGTGCCGATCGACCCACTCGGCGACGTCGAGGAGACCGACCCGGTGAAGACCGGGATCGCGCTCACCGGCGACGGTCGGATGATCAACTCGGGGTCGTTGAACGGGCTGTCCAAGCGCAACGCGATCGCGCGCGTCATCGAGGAGCTCGAGGCCAAGGGCGTCGGCCGCGCGGCGAAGACCTACCGCCTGCGCGACTGGCTGATCTCCCGCCAGCGGTACTGGGGCACGCCCATCCCGATGCTGCACGGTGAGGACGGCTCGATCACGCCCGTCCCCGCCGACCAGCTACCGGTCGTGCTGCCCTCGGTCGAGGGTCTCGACCTCAAGCCCAAGGGCACCTCGCCCCTCGGTGCGGCCACCGACTGGGTGCAGGTGACCGACCCCGAGACGGGGCAGACCCTGCTGCGCGACCCCGACACGATGGACACGTTCGTCGACAGCTCCTGGTACTACCTGCGCTTCCTCTCGCCGAACAGCGAGACCGAGGCGTTCTCGGGCCGTGAGGCGTCGAAGTGGGGTCCGGTCGACTTCTACATCGGCGGTGTGGAGCACGCGATCCTGCACCTGCTGTACGCGCGCTTCATCACGAAGGCGCTGTTCGACATGGGTCTGGTGGAGTTCACCGAGCCGTTCTCGAGCCTCATCAACCAGGGCATGGTCATCCTCGATGGCGCCAAGATGTCGAAGAGCAAGGGCAACCTGGTGCTCTTCCAGGAGGAGCTCGACGCCCACGGCGCCGACGCCCTGCGCGTCGCCCTGGCCTTCGCCGGTCCCGTGGAGGACGACAAGGACTGGAACGACGTCTCGACCACGGGAGCGGCGAAGTTCCTCGCCCGCGCCCTGCGCATCGCGCACGACGTCGACAGCGAGACCGACGTCGTGTGGGCCGAGGGCGACCAGTCCCTGCGCCGCGTGACGCACCGCCTGCTGGCCGAGGCGCCGAACCTCATCGAGCAGACGAAGTTCAACGTCGTCGTCGCCCGCCTGATGGAGCTGGTGAACGCCACCCGCAAGGCGATCGACGGCTCGGCCGGCACCAGCGACCCCGCCGTGCGCGAGGCCGCCGAGGTCATCGCGATGACCCTCGACCTCTTCGCCCCGCACACCGCGGAGGAGATGTGGCAGACGCTCGGATACGACGGCTTCGTGGGGCTGGCGACCTGGCGACAGGCCGACCCGACGCTGCTGGTGGAGGACTCCGTCACCGCCGTCGTGCAGATCGACGGCAAGGTCCGCGGCACCCTCGAGGTCTCGGCCAAGATCGGCGCCGACGAGCTCGAGAAGCTCGCGCGCAGCGACGAGAAGGTGCGCCGCGCGCTGGGCGATCGCGAGATCGTGCGCGCGGTCGTGCGTCCGCCGAAGGTGGTCAGCTTCTCGACGAAGTAAAACTCTCGGATGCCGCGTCCCCGATGCTCTGCGGAGCGGTGGGGACGCGGCATCCGTCGTTCTCAGGTTCGGGAGTAGGCGGATCCGTCCGCCGCGCGCGCGAGGAGACCGTGGTCGACGAGGGCGCGGCGAAGGCCCGCGACGTCGTCGGTCACGTCCGCGAGCCGCGCGTTGATCTCGGCCTCGGGGACGGTGTCGCCGGCCGCGAGCACACCGGTCGCGAGATGCTCGAGGACCGCTCGGCGGTCGGCCGCACGCGCGGGCATGCCGATGAGGCGGCCGTCCTGCAGGAAGCGGTCCACGCCCTCGCGGCGAGCGGGCGCACCCGCGGATGCCAGGGCTCGGGCGAACACATCCGGAACGACGTCGAACCCGTCGGCGGTGGCGGAGATGAGTCCCGCCGCCGTGAGTGACTCGGTGATGCGCTGCGCCTTCTTCGCGGGAAGCGCGGCGAGGGCCTCGTCAACCGGCTGCGCGAGGACGATACGGGCGTAGATCTCGCGCGCGCGGTCGTCGGCGAGAGCGGCGAGGATCGCGCGCCAGGCGTTGTGGTGCATGGGGTGATTCTTCTCCACACCTGCCGGAGGCGCACCTCCTCCCCACGCCCTCAATCGTCGAGCCCCTCCCCGGATTGGACCCGCCTGGCCGCGCCCGGTCCGCACGGGTTCCTAGGGTGGCCGGATGACCGACGCCCACGAACTCTCGCCGGATGCCCTCACCGCGCGCCGGCGACTCGGCGTCGGGGCCGTGATCGTGCTGCTGGTGCTCGCGTTCGCGGTCACGATCGGGATCGGCATGCTGCGGGGCGTGTCCGGCGTGCAGGGGGTGTCCGCCGCCTCCTCACCGATCACGACGGCACCCGCTCCTCCTGCGGCTGGCCTCTGCGTGCACGTCGCGGGCGCCGTGCGTGCCCCCGGCCTCTACCGCCTCGCCGCGGGCGACAGGGTCGCGGATGCCATCGCTCGCGCGGGCGGCTTCACCGACGACGCCGAACGCGCCGGGGTCAACCTCGCGCGCCCGGTCGCCGACGGAGAGCAGATCGTGGTGCCGGTTGTCGGAGCAACACCCGACGGCGGCGCCAGCGTCGCCCCCGGCACCGCCGCAGGGGGCCTCATCGACCTCAACACCGCGACGCGCGAGCAGCTCGACACGCTGCCGCGGGTGGGACCGGCGATCGCCGACCGCATCATCGCGTGGCGGAAGGAGAACGGCCGCTTCACCAGCGTCGACGATCTGGGCTCGGTCCCGGGGATCGGCCAGAAGATGCTCGACGGGCTCCGAGACCTGGTGCGGGTATGACGGCCTTACAGCGCCGTGCGCTCCGCCCCGCCGCCGTGGCGCTCGCGACGTGGGCCGCGGCAGGACTCACGACCTCGGCGCCGGACGTGGCCGGGTTCAGCGTGGTGGGGGCGGTGGCCGCCGTCCTCTGTGCGGTGGTGTTCGTGCGGGGCCGGCATCCGGTCTTCGGTATCGCTGCAGTGGCGCTCGCGTGCGCGGCCGCGGCCGGATGCAGCGTCGCGGCTGCGGCTCCGACACGCGCACAGATCGCCGCGCTGCAGGTCGAGGGGGGCCGTCAGCTCGCCGTCGATCTCACGGTCGTCGGACACGTATCCGGATCGGCCGACGGCGGCGCGTGGTTCGACGCGGTCGCCTCCCGCGTCGCCGCGGGAACCCTCACGGTGACCGGGGCGATCCCGTCCCGCGTCGGCGTGGATGCGAGCAGTCGCGCCGCCGTCGCGGCATCCGGACTCGGGAGCGAGATCCATCTGACCGGTCGGGCGATCCCGGCGAGCCCGGGGGAGAGGGCGATTCTCGTGCTGCGCGCGCAGGAGATCATCGACGCGCCCCCGCCGGAGGGGATCTGGGCGTGGTTCGAAGCGCTGCGCGACGGTCTCGTCGCGTCCACGCGCGGCCTGCCGCAGCCCGGGGCGGGTCTCGTGCCGGGGCTCGCGGTGGGCGATACGTCGAGCCTTGATCCGGCGACGGATGCGGCCATGACCGCCTCTTCCCTCTCGCACCTCACGGCCGTCTCCGGCGCGAACTGCGCGCTCGTCGTCGGGGCCGCCTTCGTCCTCCTGGCGGCGGTGGGTGCCCCGCGGTGGCTGCGCGTCGTCGGAGCGTCGGGTGTTCTGACGGGTTTCGTGGCGCTGGTGACGCCCGAGCCCAGCGTCGTGCGCGCCGCGACCATGGCCGCGATCGCCCTCCTGGCTGTCGTCCTGGGGCGTCCTGCGGCGGGAGTGGCGGTGCTCTCCGGGGCGGTGACAGCGCTGATGATCGCCGACCCGTGGCTGTCGACGTCCCTCGGCTTCGCCTTGTCCGCGGCGGCCACCGCGGCGCTGCTCGTTCTCGCGCGACCGCTCGCCCGCGGCTTGGAGCGATGGATGCCACGCGCCCTCGCCCTCGCGCTGGCGGTGCCGACGGCCGCTCAGCTCGCGTGCGGGCCCCTGATCGTCCTGATCGACCCTCACGTGCCGTTGCTCGGGATCACGGCGAACCTCGTGGCCGACCCGGCTGCGGCGCCGGCGACCATCGCCGGTGTCCTCGCCTGCATCGCGCCGTTCCCCTGGCTACGCGACGGGCTCTCCGCTCTCGCGTGGATTCCCGCGGCCTGGATCGCTGCGGTGGCGCACACGACGAGCGGAATCGGGGCGCAGAAGCTTCCGTGGCCGGACGGCGCGTTCGGCGCGGCGCTGTTGACGGCGGTCAGCGCGGCGATCGCCGTCGCCCTCATCCGACCGACGCGGGTCCGGCGAGTGACCGCGCTGTCGACCGTGATCGTCGCCGTCACCGCCGGCCTGATCGCGGGCCACACGACGCTGCGAACCGTCGCCGGGCCGCTCACGGTCCCGACGACGTGGGACGTTGCCATGTGCGATGTGGGGCAGGGCGACGCGACGCTGTGGCGGTCAGGCCGTGCGGTGGCGCTCGTCGATACCGGCCCGGAACCGGAACGGCTCACGCAGTGCCTTCAGACGTTCGGTGTCGAACATCTCGACCTCGTCGTGCTCACGCACTTCGATCTCGACCACATCGGCGGCTCGGCTGCGGTGATCGGACGAGCGACACTCGTCCTGCACGGGCCTGTCGACGTCCCCGAGGATCAGCGCCTGCTCGATCGGTTCGCGGCGGCCGGCGCACAGCTGCAGCAGGCGACGACCGGTACGACGGGAATGGTGGGGGAGACCCGCTGGCAGGCTCTCGGCCCCGCGCCGCGCGACGAGCCCGGCAACGGCGCGAGCGTCGCCCTGGACGTGGTCGGGCCGGACTTCCCGCGCACGGTGCTCCTGGGCGACCTGGGCGCCGACGCACAGGCCGCCCTGCTCCGGCGGGTCGAGGTGCCGCGGGTCGACGTGGTGAAGGTGTCGCATCACGGCAGCGCCGACCAGGATCCGGAGCTGTACCGTCGGCTGCATCCGGTCGTCGGGCTGATCGGCGTGGGGGCGCAGAACCGCTACGGACACCCCACCGTCACGCTCCTGTCGACGCTGGCCGCGCTCGGCGTCGTCGTCGGACGAACCGATACGGACGGAGACCTCGCCGTCAGCATGAGTGAGGGGAGTCTCATGTTGTGGCGGGCGCGGCCGCCGGGGTGAGGCGAGACCCCCCACGGGAGCGACACCACCACCCGAGCGTCACTCCGATGCGAGCGATGCCGGCGGTGTCGCCGCCCCGAACCGCGATGTCGGACCCGGTCGGTAGGCTGGGAAGGTGACCCCCGCTCCTCGACGCTCCGCTCCGGCGAAGGCCAAGTCGGCGATCCCGCAGGTGTCGTGGCGCACGCCGCAGCCGGCGCCGATCGTCCTCGTCTCCGGCCCCGAAGAAGTGTGCGCGGAGCGCGCGACGGCGGGCATCCGAGAGTTCCTCAAGAGCGAAGACCCGAGCCTCGAGGTCACCGACGTACGCGCCGACGACTACGCCGCGGGAACACTCCTCGCCGTGACCTCTCCCTCGCTGTTCGGCGAGCCGCGTCTCGTGCGCGTCGGCGGCGTCGAGAAGTGCAGCGACACGTTCCTCAGCGAGGCCGTCTCGTATCTCGCACAGCCGCAGGACGGCGCGACGGTTGTCCTCCGACACACCGGGGCGAGCGTGCGGGGCAAGAAGCTCCTCGACGCGATCCGCGCCGGACAGGGCGGCGGTATCGAGATCGCATGTCCCGCGATCAAGCGCGACTCCGATCGCTTCGACTTCGCCGTGGGCGAGTTCAAGGCCTCGAGCAAGCGCATCGCTCCCGTCGCGCTGCGCGCACTCGTCTCGGCCTTCGCCGACGACCTCACCGAGCTCGCGGCGGCGTGCCAGCAGCTCATCGCCGACGTCCCCGGCGACATCGACGAACGCACCGTCGAGCGGTATTACGGCGGCCGCGTCGAGACCTCCGCGTTCACCGTCGCCGACACCGCGATCGCGGGGCAGTACGGCCCCGCCCTCCTCGCGCTGCGTCACGCCCTGGCATCCGGGGCCGACCCCGTCCCCCTCGTGGCCGCTGTTGCGATGAAGCTGCGCACGATGGCGCGCGTGGCCGGCACCCGCGAACCCTCGTCGCAGCTCGCGCAGCGGCTGGGGATGAAGGACTGGCAGGTCGACCGCGCCCGCCGCGACCTCGTGGGCTGGACGGCCGCGAGCCTCGGCCGAGCGATCCACGCGACCGCGCGCGCCGACGCCGAGGTCAAGGGCGCGTCTCGCGATCCCGTCTTCGCGCTCGAGCGCATGATCACGATCATCGCGACGCGCGCGCCCTACGGCAGCTGAGCTCGCGCGCCGTTCGGCAGCTGAGCTCCCGCGCGTCCGCGCCCACCCCGGGCGGGCGCGGACCCCCCGAATGTGACGAGCGGAGGGGCAGGGACGAGCGGAGGACCACCGCGCCGTCAGCATCCTCCGCCGGTCCCAGATCCTCCGCCGAGCGCGCAAGCCCGCGGCACCGCCGCCAGAGACCGGGAGAGGGTCAGGATGAAGCGCATCCCGGCACCCGCAGCCCCGAGTGACCCCCCGGAAACGACGAAGCCCGCCCCGCGATGCGGGACGGGCTGTCGAGGTTCGGCGGCTCAGAGAGCGGCGACCGACTTCGCGATGGCCGACTTGCGGTTCGCGGCCTGGTTCTGGTGGATGACACCCTTGCTCACGGCCTTGTCGAGCTTCTTGGTCGCGGTGGCGAGCGCCTTGACGGCGGCTTCCTTGTCACCGGCCAGGACGGCTTCCTTGGTGCGACGCACGTGCGTCTTCAGCTCGCTCTTGACGGCCTTGTTGCGCTCGTGCGCCTTCTCGTTGGTCTTGTTGCGCTTGATCTGCGACTTGATGTTCGCCACGTCATCGGTCTTTCGTTTGAGTGAGTGTTGGAAATGCCGGGCGAGCGGTAGAGGGACGCTGCACCGGCGGTCGTGGAGGTCGGGAAAAACCCCACACGCAAGCCAAGGACCGATTCTATCAGGTCGACGCCTCGATCGTGGTGAGCGCCACCTCCAGCAGCGCGTTGAACACCCGTGGCCGCATCGCGGTGACGAGGTGCGTGGTCCGCGGAACGACGATCAGTTCGGCGTGGGGAGCCAGAGACGCGAAGAGCTTCTCGTTTACACGCAGCTGGTCCCACTGCCCGTTGATGAACCACAGCGGGACCCGGATCCGGCGAACGGATGCCAACAGGTCGAGCACCGAGAGCGACGCGAGCGCCGTGTCCTGCGCGTCGAACGCGTAGCCGCCCGCCCCGAAGTCCGGTCGGGTCTCGGGTGGAAGAGTTCGATCCAGCACGCGATTGGTCAGCCCGAGACCCCGGTCGGGCAGGCTGTCGAACCGCCGCGCCAGGAACCGATACGCCGCCAGCCCGACTCCGCGCGGGATCGAGGTGCAGGATGCCGCGATGAACGCCGCGACCGGCGGCGGCTCCTCTCTCCCCACGTACTCGATGGACAACAGACCGCCCATCGAGTGCCCGACGAGGAGCACGGGCCCGCGAGTGGCGGCATCCTGAACCGCCCGGTCGATCGTCGCGAACGCCTCGTCCAGCGTGAACTCCTCGCCGAGGCGACTGCCGTGCCCGGGCAGGTCGACGGCCGTGACGGGGGTGCCGCGCTCCTCGAGGTGCGCGACCTGGGCTCGCCACATCGTCGCCGACGTGCGGATGCCGTGCACGAGCACGACCTGGACCGACATGGCATCCAATCTACGAAAGCGAAGCCGTGACCGAGCCAGAAATCTGCTCTGCCTAGCATGAGCCCATGCCACAGCTCTCGTCTCGCTCGTCGGGGATGCCCGCGTCGGGGATCCGCCGCATCTTCGAGCTCGCCCTGCGGCGCCCCGACACCGTCATGCTCGCGGTCGGAGAGCCGGTCGCGGAGCCGCCGCGCCACATCTTGGCGGCCGCCGCCGACACCTGGGTCGCCGCTGATGTCCGCTACACCGCCAACGCGGGCATCCTCGAGCTGCGCGCGGCGATCGTCGACAAGCTCCGGCGCGAGAACCAGCTCGTCGTCGACACCGACCGGATCCACGTCACGAACGGGGGCACGCAGGCCCTGTCCCACGCGATCCTCCTCACGCTGGACGAGGGCGACGAAGTCCTCGTCCCCGACCCCGGCTACACGGTCTTCTCCATGGCACCGCGCATGGTCGGAGCCGTTCCGGTGCCGTATCGCCTGCGGGCCGAACACGGATTCGCCCCTCGGGCCGCCGACCTCGCCGCGCTCGTCACCCCACGCACCCGGGCGATCATCGTCAACTCCCCGTCGAACCCCCTCGGGGTGGCCTACCCTCGCGAAACGCTCCAGCAGATCGTCGACCTCGCCGTCGCCCACGATCTCTGGATCCTCTCCGACGAGGTGTACGAGCGTTTCGTGATGGATGCCGAACACGTCTCGGTCGCGACACTCCCGGGCGCGGCGGAGCGCACCCTGACGGTGCACTCGGTATCCAAGACGTACGCGCTCACCGGCGCGCGCGTGGGGTGGCTCGTGACGCCGCCCGGTCTCGGGGAGGTGCTCGGCAAGGTCCAGGAAGCCACGACCAGCTGCGTCAACACTCCGGCCCAGCGCGCGGCGCTCGCGGCTCTCACCGGCCCGCAGGCCGCTCTGCGCGATGCGCGGGACATGTACCGCGAGCGGCTCCGCGCGAGCTGCGCGCTCCTCGACGAACGCGGCATCCGGTACCTTCCGCCGACCGGGGCCTTCTATCTGTGGGTCGACGTCTCGCACGCCTCACGCGGCGACGTGGCCGCGTGGGCCGAGCGCTTCCTCGTCGAGAGGGGCGTCGCCGTCGCCCCGGGATCCGCGTTCGGCGCGGGCGGGGAGGGGTGGATCCGCATCTGCGCGGCAAGCCCGTGGGAGGACCTCGCCCGGGGTCTCGCGGCTCTGCCGGCACCCGTGCGCCCGTCGTGAGGCATCCCCTCCCGTAGAATCGACGGAACATGTCCCCGCGCGCCCTGAAGCCCCTCGAGCCGTCTGCCACTCCGCCGGAGCAGATCCGCAACTTCTGCATCATCGCTCACATCGACCACGGCAAGTCGACGTTGGCCGACCGCATGCTGCAGATCACCGGCGTCGTCAGCGACCGCGACATGCGGGCGCAGTACCTCGACCGGATGGACATCGAGCGCGAGCGCGGCATCACCATCAAGTCGCAAGCGGTCCGGATGCCGTGGTCCACCGCCGACGGCACGTTCGCCCTCAACATGATCGACACGCCCGGCCACGTCGACTTCACGTACGAGGTCAGCCGTTCGCTGGCCGCGTGCGAGGGAGCGATCCTCCTCGTCGATGCGGCACAGGGCATCGAGGCCCAGACGCTCGCGAACCTCTACCTCGCGCTCGAGAACGATCTGACGATCATCCCGGTGCTGAACAAGATCGACCTGCCCGCGGCCGACCCCGACAAGTACGCGGCCGAGCTCGCCGGCCTCATCGGCGGCGACCCCGCCGACGTGCTGCGGGTGAGCGGCAAGACCGGCATGGGCGTCGAAGAGCTGCTCGACCTGATCGTCGAGAAGATCCCGGCCCCGGTCGGAAAGGCCGACGCGCCGGCCCGCGCCATGATCTTCGACTCGGTGTACGACGCCTACCGGGGCGTCGTCACCTACGTCCGCATGATCGACGGTTCGCTGCAGCCGCGCGAGCGCCTGCAGATGATGTCGACCGGCGCGACGCACGAGGCTCTCGAGATCGGCGTGTCGAGCCCCGAGCCCGTCCCCACCAAGGGTCTCGGCGTCGGTGAGGTCGGCTACCTCATCACCGGCGTGAAAGACGTGCGGCAGTCGAAGGTCGGCGACACGATCACCACGCACCGCAAGCCCGCCACGGATGCGCTGCCGGGTTACACGGACCCGAAGCCCATGGTCTTCTCGGGCATCTACCCGATCGACGGAAGCGACTACGCCGAGCTCCGCGAAGCCCTCGACAAGCTCAAGCTCTCCGACGCGTCGCTGCAGTACGAGCCCGAGACCTCGGTGGCCCTCGGCTTCGGTTTCCGCGCCGGCTTCCTCGGCCTGCTGCACCTCGAGATCATCACCGAGCGCCTGTCGCGCGAGTTCGGTCTCGACCTCATCACCACCGCCCCGTCGGTGACGTACGAGGTGACCACCGACACCGGCGACACCGTCTCGGTCACGAACCCCAGCGAGTACCCCGACGGGCGCGTCGCCTCGGTGTCGGAGCCGATCGTCAAGGTCGGCATCCTGCTCCCGAAGGACTACGTCGGCACCGTCATGGAGCTCTGCCAGTCGCGCCGCGGCACCCTGCTCGGCATGGAGTACCTCAGCGAGGACCGCGTCGAGCTGCGCTACCACATGCCCCTCGGCGAGATCGTCTTCGACTTCTTCGACCACCTGAAGTCGCGCACGCAGGGCTACGCGAGCCTCGACTACGAACCGGCCGGCCAGCAGACCGCCGACCTCGTGAAGGTCGACATCCTGCTCCAGGGCGAGAAGGTCGATGCCTTCAGCTCGATCGTGCACCGCGAGAAGGCCTACGCGTACGGCACGCTCATGGCCGAGCGCCTGCGCAAACTCATCCCGCGCCAGCAGTTCGAAGTGCCGATCCAAGCGGCGATCGGTGCCCGCATCATCGCCCGCGAGACCATCCGCGCGATCCGCAAGGACGTGCTCGCCAAGTGCTACGGCGGTGACATCACCCGAAAGCGCAAGCTCCTCGAGAAGCAGAAAGAGGGCAAGAAGCGCATGAAGATGGTGGGCCGCGTCGAGGTTCCCCAGGAGGCGTTCATCGCCGCCCTGTCGGGAGACGTCGAGGCGAAGAAGTAACGACCGAATCGAGAGGGAGATCATGCGACGGCAGAACTTCACCGACGACACGGTCGACTACGCGGCGGTCGGTGCCACCCAGGCGCCCGACCTCATGCAGTATCCGCCGGAGCACTCCGTGCCCGCCGAGGACGCGTGGCGCATCGGCAGCGGCGAGGAGCGTTTCGCCGCGGCGAGCGAGCTGCTGCTGTCGTGGGCGCCGCTGCGCTCGGGTGATCTGAGCATCAGCGATGTGCGCCCGGCATCCGGAGGCGGATACTCCGGCGTCGGGTTCGACGCCGAGGGGGCCCCCGTCGCCCCCAGCAGCCTCGAGCCGGAGCAGCGGTTCGCCGTCGACGGGACGCCCTTCGTCAGCCCGGGTGCGGGCGTGCGGCTGCACGGCAAGGTCGACGGCCACCGCGCCGACGCCGAGCTGCGCGTGATCTCCGTCTTCGAGGAGCCGCGCCGCGTCGGCTTCATCCTCGGCACCGTCGGCCACTCGATCGTCAGCGGCGAGGAGCTTTTCGTCGTCGAATGGCGCGACAACGACGAGGTGTGGTTCGTCGTCCGGGCGTTCGACCGCCCGACCGTGCCGTCCTACCGCCTGTTCGCGAGCCGCCTCCGCCGCCGCCGGCGCGCGCTCTTCACGCAGTACCTGCGCGCGATCTCTCCGCTGTACACGTCCTGATGGGCGGACCTCTTCCCCTCGGAGACCCCGCACCCGCGGACGGACACCTGCCCGCCGACCTGACGATCGACCCGTCGACCGACTTCGGCGTCTACCTCCACGTGCCGTTCTGCCGCGTCCGCTGCGGGTACTGCGACTTCAACACCTACACCGCGAGCGAGCTGCGCGGCGCCCGGCAGGACGACTTCGCCGACACGCTCGCCGCCGAGGTGCGCCTGGCGGGACGGGTGATGGATGCCGCGGGCAGCCGCCGCGTGGCATCCACGGTGTTCTTCGGAGGCGGCACGCCGACGCTGCTCCCGCCCGGCGACCTCGCGAGAATGCTCGACGCGGTGCGCGCGGAGTTCGGGATCGCGGACGGAGCCGAGGTCACGGTCGAGGCCAACCCCGACACGGTCGACGACGCGGTGATGGAGACCCTCGCCGCAGCGGGGGTCACGCGCGTGTCGATCGGCATGCAGTCGGCGCGAACCCACGTCCTCGCGGCCCTCGATCGCACCCACGATCCGGCCAACGTCGCCACGGCGGTCGCCGCGGCGCGGCGCGCGGGACTCGACGTGTCTCTCGATCTCATCTACGGCGCACCGGGGGAGTCGCTCGACGACTGGCGCGCGTCGCTCGAGGCCGCCGCGGTTCTCGAACCCGACCACATCTCGGCCTACGCGCTGATCGTCGAAGACGGCACGAAGCTCGCGCGGCAGATCCGCTCCGGCGCCGTGGCTGAGCCCTCCGACGACCTGCAGGCCGACATGTACGAACTGGCCGACGAGCTCCTCGCCGACGCCGGGTACGACTGGTACGAGGTGTCGAACTGGTCGCGCGGCGTTCCGCACCGCTCGCGCCACAACCTCGCCTATTGGCGCGGCACCGACTGGTGGGGCTTCGGACCGGGCGCGCACAGTCACGTCGCCGGCCTTCGCTGGTGGAACGTCAAGCACCCCGCGGCGTACGCGCAGCGCCTCGCCGCCGAGGAGTCGCCGGCCGCAGCCCGCGAACGGCCCGACGAGACCGCCCGTCGCCTGGAGTCGGTGCTCCTGCGCAGCCGGATCCGGGAGGGGCTCGCGGTGTCCGAGCTGCTCGGCGAGGGCCGCAAGGCCGTGGCATCCCTCATCGCCGACGGGCTCGTCGAGGGTCCGGATGCCGTGCGCGGGCGCATCGTGCTCACCCGCCGCGGGCGGCTCTTGGCGGATGCCGTGGTCCGGGCGCTGACGGCCTGACCCCCGCCTGCGATGCCGCCTGACTCTGGGCGTTCGTTCCGCGATAAACGCCGTTCCTCGCGAGACACACGGCGACGCACCGTGTCTCGGGAGGAAGCGCGTTTCTCGCGGGTCGAAAGAACGCCAGCGCCCACGGGCCGCGAGCCGCTCGACGCGGGGCCGCGGCGATCGTCGTAGAATTGGCACTCAGTCAAGTCGAGTGCCAAACGGGAGGAGCAGCTCATGGTGTCGGAACGCGGCCTTCAGGTGCTCCGCGCGATCGTGCAGGACTACGTCGACACGCGCGAGCCGGTCGGCAGCAAGGCCATCGTGGACCGTCACGCCTTCGGGGTGTCGGCGGCGACCATCCGCAACGACATGGCGCTTCTCGAAGACGAGGAGCTCATCGTCGCCCCGCACACGTCGTCGGGGCGCGTCCCGACCGACAAGGGCTACCGCGTCTTCGTCGACCACCTGGCCGAGTTGCGTCCGCTCTCGAGCGCACAGCGCAGCGCGATCACCTCCTTCCTCGACCAGGCGGGCGACCTCGACGATCTGCTCGCGCGCACCGTGCGCGCCCTCACACAGCTGACCGGCCAGGTCGCGATCGTGCAGTACCCGTCTTTCGCGCGCGCCAATGTCACGCACGTCGAGCTCGTCGCCCTCGGCGGTCCGCGCGTGCTCGTCATCCTCGTCACCGACACCGGTCGTGTGTCGCAGCGCATCGCCCTCGTGCCGGCCGAGCCGGGCGAGACGGAGATCGTCCAGCTGCGTGCGCGGGTCGGCGCCGTTCTGGTGGGCCGCAGCGTCGCCGACTGCGTCCAGCGGGTCGCCGAAGCCGTCGCCGACGGCCCGCGCCCCGGCGTGCTCCTGGACGCGATCGCCGATGCCGTGCTCCGCGTGGTGGGCGAAGAGCTGGAGGAGTTCCGCCAGGACCGCCTGGTGATGGCCGGCGCCGCCACCCTCGCCAAGCGCGAGCAGGACTTCCGCGGCAGTATCTATCCGCTGCTCGAGGCGATCGAGGAGCAGGTGACGCTGCTGCGCCTGATGAGCGAGATGGTCGCGGACGACAAGGGCCTCTCGGCCAGCATCGGCCGCGAGAACGAGCCCTTCGGCCTCGTCGAGGCGTCGGTCCTCGCCAGCCGGTACGACGGATCGACGGGCGGCGCCCGCGTCGGTCTGCTCGGGCCCACGCGCATGGACTACTCCTCCAACCTCGCGGCGGTCCGCGCCGTCGCGCACTATCTGACCCGGATGCTCGAAGACGACGACAGCGCACGCTGAGCGCGAGCACGACGGACACCCCACCGAGAACGACCCCGCGCAAGCGGACAGGAAGGCGATTGTGGCTGACCACTACGAGGTCCTGGGCGTCGAGCGCGACGCCAGCCCCGAAGACATCAAGAAGGCGTACCGACGCCTGGCACGCCAACTCCACCCCGATGTGAACCCCGGCGAGGACGCGTCCGAGCGTTTCAAGCTCGTCACCCATGCCTACGACGTGCTGAGCGACCCCGAGCAGCGCCGTCGTTACGACATGGGCGGCGACCAGAACCCGTTCGGCGGCGGGGGAGCGGGCGGATTCGGCGGCTTCAGCGACATCTTCGAGACCTTCTTCGGCGGCGCCCAGGGCGGCGGCGGCCGCGGACCGCGCCCTCGTTCGCGCCGTGAGCGCGGGCAGGACGCCCTCGTGCGCGTCACCCTCTCGCTCGGCGATGTCGTCTTCGGCGTGCACCGCGACCTCGAGGTCGACACCGCCGTGCTGTGCGAGACGTGCCAGGGTGCCTGCACGGCGCCGGGCACCAGCGAGGTCACGTGCGACATCTGCCACGGCTCGGGTCACGTGCAGCGCACGGTCCGCAGTCTCCTCGGCAACGTCGTGACCAGCCAGCCCTGCAACGTCTGCCAGGGTCACGGCACGACCATCCCGTACCCCTGCAACACCTGCCAGGGCCAGGGCCGCGTGCGCGCGCGTCGCACCGTCTCGGTCGACATCCCGGCCGGCGTCGAGTCGGGCCTGCGCCTGCAGCTCCCGGGTTCGGGCGAGGTGGGCCCCGCCGGCGGCCCCAACGGCGATCTCTACATCGAGGTCACCGTCGAGGCGCACGAGGCGTTCAGCCGCGAGGGCGACGACCTGCTCGCGACCCTCGAGGTATCGATGCCGGACGCCATCCTCGGCACGACCACGACCATCGAGTCGCTCGACGGCAGCGTCGACCTCGAGGTGCGCCCCGGAGTCCAGTCCGGCGACGTGCTGACGATCAAGAACCGCGGCATCACCCCGCTGCGGGGAAGCCAGCGCGGCGACCTGAAGGTCGGCGTGCAGGTGGTCACGCCCACGCGGCTCGACCACCGGGACCGTGCCCTCATCGAGGAGTTCGCGAAGCGCACGAAGGCTCCCAAGCCGCGCCTCGCCGAGCACCAGCAGGGCATGTTCGCGAAGTTCCGCGACCGCTTCCGGCACTGATCGTGGCCCTGCATTTCGTCACCGACGCCGCGGCATCCGCTCAGTCCGGCGACGTCGTCGAGCTGACCGGTTCCGAGGCGCATCACGCGTCCGCGGTGCGTCGGGTGCGCGTCGATGAAGCGGTGACCCTCGGCGACGGACGGGGCACGTGGCTGACGGGCCTCGTGACCGCCGCGTCTCCGAAGCAGGTCGATGTCCGCATCACCGCCCGCGAGGACGTGCCCGCCCCGAGCCCGCGCTTCGTACTCGTCCAGGCCCTCGCCAAGGGCGACCGCGACGAGCTCGCCGTGCAGGCGGCGACCGAGCTCGGCGTCGACGCGATCGTGCCGTGGCAGGCGTCTCGGAGCGTGTCCCGCTGGGATGCCAAGGCCGAGAAGGGCCTCGCCCGCTGGCGGACCATCGTTCGTGAGGCCGCGAAGCAGGCGCATCGCGCGTGGATCCCCGAGGTCGAGGGGCTGGCGCGCACGGCCGACCTGGTCCGGCTCGCCGCGACGTCGCAGGTGTTCGTGCTCGAGCCCTCGGCACCCGCTCGTCTCACCGCCGTCGCCACCGAGGCGTCGGACGGCCGCGACGTCGTGCTCGTGGTCGGACCGGAGGGCGGGATCGCGCCCGAGGAGCTCTCCGCGCTCGAGCGAGCCGGTGCGCGGCAGGTCCGCCTCGGCGAGACGGTGCTGCGCACCTCCACCGCCGGTGCCGCCGCGATCTCGGTGTTGTCGGCGGCGCACGGTCGCTGGTGACAGCCACGCGTCCCAGGTTTGGGGCACGTTCCTCCGTTTGGGGCGCGGCAATTCACGCCCCAGACGGCGAAACGCGCCCCAAACCCTGAAAGCCGGTCGGGCGCGGAGGGACCCAGCCCCGATGTCGGAGCCCGTCGATAGACTGGATGCCATGAGCGAACCGTCCATCTTCACGCGCATCCTGCAGGGCGAGATCCCGGCCGAGATCGTCGCCGAGACGGAGAACGTGTTCGCGATCCGCGACATCGCTCCGCAGGCCCCGGTGCATCTGCTGGTCATCCCCAAGACGGCGCAGTACCGCAACGTCGTCGAGCTGGCGGCGGGCGACCCCGATCTTCTGACCGAGGTCATCGGCCTGGCGAACACCGTGGCCGCCGAGCACGCCGACGGCGACTTCCGTCTCGTCTTCAACACCGGCGAGGGTGCCGGTCAAACCGTCTTCCATGTGCACGCCCACGTCCTCGCGGGCGGCCTGAACGAAAAGAGCCTGGGTGGCTGATTCCCCCGAGAAGAACGTCGTCGACCACATCGAGGTCGACGGCGTCGCCATGGTGCAGCTCCTCGGCCCGCAGGATCGTCTCCTGCGCGTGGTCGAGAAGGAGCACCCCGAGGTCGACGTGCACGTGCGCGGCAACGAGGTCACCCTGTCGGGCGCTCCGGATGCCGTGCGCGCGGCGCGCGGCCTCGTCGACGAGCTGCTGGCGATGACCCGCTCCGGCCACGGGCTCGACCCGGCGGACGTGTCGAGCTCGAACCGCATGCTGCGCTCCGAGGGCGGTCCGCGGCCGTCCGAGGTGATGGGGGAGGCGATCCTCTCCTCGCGCGGCAAAGTCATCCGCCCCAAGACCGCCGGGCAGAAGGCCTACGTCGACGCGATCGACGAGAGCACGATCGTCTTCGGCATCGGCCCCGCCGGTACCGGGAAGACCTACCTCGCGATGGCCAAGGCCGTGCAGGCGCTGCAGCGCAAAGAGGTCAGCCGCATCATCCTCACGCGTCCCGCGGTCGAGGCGGGGGAGCGCCTGGGCTTCCTGCCGGGCACGCTGACCGACAAGATCGACCCGTATCTGCGCCCGCTCTACGACGCTCTCAACGAGATGATGGATCCCGAGATCGTCCCGAAGCTCATGGCGACGGGAACCATCGAGGTCGCGCCGCTGGCGTACATGCGCGGTCGCACGCTGAACGACTCCTTCGTCGTGCTCGACGAGGCGCAGAACACCACGCCCGAGCAGATGAAGATGTTCCTCACCCGGCTCGGGTTCGGCACGCGCATGGTCGTCACCGGCGACATCACGCAGATCGACCTCCCGCAGGGGGCCTCGGGCCTTCGTCTGGTGACGCGCGTGCTGAGCAACGTCGACGACATCCACTTCTCGTACCTGACCAGCGACGACGTCGTACGCCACACGCTGGTGGGCCGCATCGTCGACGCGTACAGCGAGTACGACGAGAAGCGGCTCGTCGCGCGGCGAGAGCGCGACGAAGCCACCGAGTTCGCCAACCGTGCGGAGCGACGCGGCCCCCGGGCCGCGGGTCCCCGCGATCACCTCCCGAGACGAAACCGCTCATGACGATCGAGATCAACAACGAATCCGGCTACGACATCGACGAGCAGGTCCTGCTCCGGCTGATGGAGTACAACCTCGCCGAGCTCCACGTGAGCGCCGACGCCGACGTGGCCATCGTGCTGGTCGACGAGGGTGCGATGGAGTCGCTGCACGTGCAGTGGATGGACGAGCCCGGCCCCACCGACGTCCTGAGCTTCCCGATGGACGAGCTCCGGCCGGGTTCGGAAGACGCGCCGACCCCCGCCGGTCTCCTGGGCGACATCGTGCTCTGCCCCTCGGTCGCCGAGGCCCAGGCGGTCACCGCCCAGCACTCGACGCAGGACGAGCTGATCCTCCTCACCACGCACGGCCTGCTCCACCTGCTCGGCTTCGATCACGCCGAGCCCGACGAAGAGCGCGAGATGTTCGGCCTGCAGCGCGAGCTCATCACCGGTTTCCAGGCCGTCGAGCGCCGCCGCCGCGCATGACCGAGGCCCTCCTCCTCGTCGCCGCGCTCCTGCTCGTCGCCTTCGGCGGGTTGATGGCGGCATCCGAGGCGGCTTTGGGCGTCACCTCGCGCGCCGACCTGCTCGAGCTGGGCGCGACGGGGCGCAACGCCCGCGCCCTGCAGCGCATCGCCGACGACGCGAACGCGCACGTGACGGCCGTGGGCTTCATCCGCGTGCTCGCCGAGACCACCGCCGCCGTGCTCGTGACCGCCGCCTTCGTGCTGCTCTTCGACAACATCTGGCTCGCCGTCGCGGCGGCGGCGATCCTCATGACGGTGATCTCCTTCGTCGCGGTGGGAGCGAGTCCCCGTTCGGTCGGGCGCCAGCACGCGCGGGGGCTGCTGCGCGGCGGCGCGCCCCTGATCCGCGGTATGCGCATCCTCCTCGGTCCCCTCGCGCACGGCCTCGTATCGGTGAGCAACCGCGTGACGCCCGGTCTGGCGCAATCGACGTCTTTCGCCTCCGAGGAGCAGCTGCTCAGCATCATCGACGAGGCGGCCGAGAACGAGCTCATCGAGCAGGACGACCGCGAGCTCATCCACTCGGTCTTCGACTTCACCGACCGCTACGTCCGGGAGGTCATGGTCCCGCGCACCGACATGGTGACCGTGGATGCCACCGCCACCTCGCGCGAGGCACTCGCCCTCTTCCTCGAGAAGGGCGTCTCCCGCGTTCCCCTGGCCGACGACGAGGCCGACGACGTCGTGGGCATGCTGTACCTGAAAGACCTGGTCCAGTTCGGATTCCGAGACGAAGCGGGCTGGCGCGACGCGCCGATCCGCCGCATCGCCCGCCCGGCCGTGTTCGTGCCGGAGTCGATGAAGGCCGAGACCCTCCTGCAGCAGATGAAGCGGGACGCCGTCCACGTGTGCCTCGCCGTCGACGAGTACGGCGGGATCTCGGGCCTGGTCACGCTCGAAGACCTCATCGAAGAACTGGTCGGCGAGATCTCGGACGAGTACGACGCCCCGTCCACCGAGGTCGTGGCCCTCGACGACGGTCGCTACCGTGTAAACGCGCGACTCGGGCTCGACGAGGTGGGCGACCTGTTCGGCCTCGAGCTCGATGACGAGGACGTCGACTCGATCGGCGGGCTGCTGGGCAAAGCCCTCGGCCGCATCCCCCAGCCCGGCGCCACGGCCGAGCACTCCGGTCTCGTGATGACCGGGGGAGCGTCACGGGGCCGCAACCGCGGCATCGCGACCGTCATCGTGGAACGAGCCGAGACGGCGGACGACGACACCGACGCGGAGACCGCGCGCGAGAGGAACGACAGATGAGCGACACCCGATCCGGCTTCGTGACCTTCGTGGGGCGACCCAACGTCGGCAAGTCGACGCTGACCAACGCCCTGGTGGGCGAGAAGGTCGCCATCACGAGCGACAAGCCGCAGACCACTCGACGCGCGATCCGCGGAATCGTGAACCGTCCGGGCGGGCAGCTCGTGGTCGTCGACACCCCGGGTATCCACCGCCCCCGGACCCTCCTCGGACAGCGGCTGAACGACCTCGTCGAGCAGGTGCTGGGCGACGTCGACGTCATCGCCTTCTGCGCGCCCGCGACCGAGAAGGTCGGTCCCGGAGACCGCCGGATCGCGGAGTCACTGTCGGGCTATCCGCGCGCGAAGAAGGTCGCCCTCGTCACGAAGACGGATGCCGCGACCCGCGACCAGATCACCGAGCGCCTCGTCGAGGTCGACTCCCTCCGCGAGGACTGGGCCGCTGTCATCCCGCTGTCCGCCGTGACCAACGACCAGCTCGACGTGCTGAGCGACGAGCTGCTCGCCCTCATGCCCGAGGGACCGGCCCTGTACGACGCCGACATCACGACTGACGAGACCCTCGAGGATCGCATCGCCGAGATCATCCGCGAGGCGGCGCTGCACGGGGTCCGCGACGAACTCCCGCACTCGATCGCGGTGACGATCGACGACGTCGCTCCCCGCGACGGCAGCGACCTCACCGACGTGTGGGCCAACATCATCGTCGAGCGCGACAGCCAGAAGGCCATCATCATCGGCCGCAAGGGTTCGCGTCTCGCCGACGTCGGCGCCCGGGCGCGCGCCGGCATCGAACCTCTCGTGGGCGGCCGCGTCTATCTGTCTCTGCACGTCCGGGTCGCGAAAGAGTGGCAGCGCGACGCGAAGCAGCTCGGCCGACTCGGGTTCTGACCCGTCCGGCACCCTCCCGAAGAAAGGCGCGATCATGGCGAAGAGGTGGACGGCTCCGGCTCCGGGGCCGATCGATTCGTGGAGCTTCGACGAGGTCGATGTCGCCCCTCCCGGCCCGGGAGAGGTGACGATCCGCGTTCGCGCGGCGGGCGTCAACCCCGCGGATGCCAAGCACGTCGCCCAGGCGCGCCCCGGCGCGACGTTCCCCGCGCCCGTCGGGTACGAACTGTCGGGTGAGATCCTCGCCGTCGGTCCGGACGCCGTCGGTGGTGCGGGTGAGCTCGCCGTCGGCGACGAGGTGGTCGCGTTCCGTGTCCAGGGCGCGTACGCGACCGAGATCACGGTGCCCTCGCGGGACGTCTTCGCGAAGCCCGCGACGCTCTCGCACCCCGAGGCGGCGAACCTCCTCCTCGCCGGCACCACCGCGGCCGAGATGATCCAGGTCACCCGCGTCACCGCCGGCGACACCGTTGTCCTGCACGCGGCGTCCGGAGCGGTGGGTGTGAGTCTGCTCCAGCAGGCGCGCGAGCTCGGCGTGCGCGTGATCGGGACGGTGAGCCCGGATGCCACCGACTCGGCCGACCGCGTTCGTCGCTACGGCGGCGTCCCCGTCGCGTACGGCGAGGGGCTGCGCGAACGCGTGGAGGAAGCCGCCGGAGGAGCACCGATCGTCGCCGCGTGGGACGCCGTCGGTACCGACGAGGCGATCGACGTCTCGCTGGCGCTGGTCGAGGAGCGCGACCGCATCGTCACGATCGTCGACCCCGAACGGGCGAAGCGCGACGGCTTCCTCTGGATCGCGGGCGCGCGCCCCGAAAGCGCCCGGTTCCGCGACATCGCGCGAGTGCGAGTGCTGGAGCTCGCGGCATCCGGTGTCCTCGAAGTGCCCCTCTCGCGCACGTACCCGCTCGCGGAGGCCGTCGAGGCGCTCCGCTTCGTCATGACCGGGCACCCCGGGGGCAAGGTCGCGCTGATCCCGTGACCGCGTCGCCGTTCGTCCTCCCTCCGGCACCGGAGCGGCTCGAGGTGCGGCGCGAGCGCGTGCTGCTGCGCCCGGTCGTCGACGCCGACCTCGAGGCGATGGTGGGCTACCGCGGTGACGCCGAGGTGTGCCGCTTCCTGCCGTTCGATCCGCAGACGCCGGATGACATCCGCGCGAGGATCGGCCACCTCTTCGGCGGTACGAGCATCGACGGGGAGCGCGGTGGGATCGTCCTCGCGATCGAGGACAGGGCCGGCGGCGCGGTGATCGGCGATCTCGTGCTCTTCCATCTCGACCGCGACGCGGGTTCGGCCGAGATCGGATGGGTCGTGAGTCCGGCGGCATCCGGTCGGGGGATGGCGACCGAGGCGGTGCGCGCCCTGATCGACACGGCGTTCGAGGTCTACGGCCTCCGCCGCCTGGTCGCGCGTATCGACGCCGAGAACGCGCGATCCCTCGCCCTCGCCGAACGGGTGGGGATGCGCCGCGAGGCGCACCTCGTCGAGAACGCCTGGTTCAAGGGGCGCTGGAGCGACGAGGTCGACTACGGCATCCTGTCGCGCGAGTGGGCGACGGGGGAGTGAACCGGTCCGCGCGAGGCTGGTACCATCACAGAATGCGCTTCGGTGGTCTGCTTCTTCTTAGCTGCCGCGACGAGTCCTCGATCTAGGGCCATCCTCGTCGCGGAGCTCGTCGTCGGCCCCTCCTGATGCCCTTCCCGGGCGGGAACCACGAACAAGAGAAGCGACACACCATGAAGAACACCCAGAAGCCCACGTCCGCTCCGGTGCACAAGTACCGTCCCTTCCACGAGCAGATCCGGGTCGACCTGCCCGATCGCACGTGGCCGAGCAAGCGCATCGAGGTCGCCCCGCGCTGGTGCGCCGTCGATCTGCGCGACGGCAATCAGGCCCTGATCGACCCGATGAGCCCCGAGCGCAAGCGCGTCATGTTCGACCTCCTGGTCAAGATGGGCTACAAGGAGATCGAGGTCGGCTTCCCGAGCGCCAGCCAGACCGACTTCGACTTCGTCCGTCAGCTGATCGAAGAAGATCTCATCCCCGACGACGTCACGATCCAGGTGCTGACGCAGGCGCGCGAGCACCTGATCGCCCGCACCTACGAGGCGATCGCCGGCGCGAAGCAGGCGATCGTCCACCTGTACAACTCCACGAGCGTGCTGCAGCGCGAGGTCGTGTTCCGCACCGACCAGCAGGGCATCGTCGACATCGCGCTCGAGGGCGCGCGCCTGTGCAAGAAGTACGAGGCGACGGTCCCCGAGACCGACGTCTACTACGAGTACTCACCCGAGAGCTACACCGGCACCGAGCTCGAGTTCGCGCTGCGCATCTGCAACGAGGTGCTCGAGATCTTCCAGCCGACACCCGAGCGCAAGGTCATCCTGAACCTGCCGGCCACCGTCGAGATGGCGACGCCGAACGTCTACGCCGACTCGATCGAGTGGATGTCGCGGAACCTGAACCACCGCGAGAACGTCATCCTGTCGCTGCACCCGCACAACGACCGCGGCACCGCCGTGGCCGCCGCGGAGCTGGGCTACATGGCCGGAGCCGACCGCATCGAGGGATGCCTCTTCGGCAACGGGGAGCGCACCGGCAACGTCGACCTGGTCGCGCTGGGCATCAACCTGCTGACGCAGGGCATCGACCCGCAGATCGACTTCAGCGACATCGACCAGGTGAAGCGCACGGTCGAGTACTGCAACCAGCTGCCCGTCCCCGAGCGCAGCCCCTGGGCCGGCGACCTCGTCTTCACCGCCTTCAGCGGTTCGCATCAGGATGCCATCAAGAAGGGCTTCGAGGCGATGGAGGCCCGCGCGGCCGCCGAGGGCACGACCGTCGACCAGATCGAGTGGGCCGTTCCGTACCTGCCGATCGACCCGAAGGACCTGGGCCGCTCGTACGAAGCCGTCATCCGCGTCAACTCGCAGTCGGGCAAGGGCGGCGTCGCGTACCTGCTGAAGGCCGACCACGCGATCGATCTGCCCCGCAAGCTCCAGATCGAGTTCTCCGGCGTCGTGCAGGCCCGCACCGACGCGGAGGGCGGCGAGGTCTCGAGCGACCAGATCTGGGACATCTTCACCGACGAGTACCTGCCGTCGAAGGAGGACGACCAGCGCTGGGGCCGTTTCGAACTGCTGTCCACGCGCTCGTCGAGCGACATGTCGGGCGACGTGCACCTCGACGTCACGCTGCGCGACGGCGATGCGGCACAGCCCGCCTCGGCCGTGGGCAACGGTCCGGTCGCCGCGTTCCTCGAGATCGTTCGCGCACAGGGCTTCGACGTCACGCTCTACGACTACGTGGAGCACGCGCTGAGCTCGGGCGGAGACGCCCAGGCGGCCGCGTACATCGAGCTGCAGGTCGACGACCAGCGCCTGTGGGGTGTCGGCATCGACAACGACATCTCGACGGCCTCGCTCAAGGCGATCGTCTCGGGCGTGAACCGCGCGATCCGCACCCGTCAGACCAGCGGCGAGCTGGCCGGCGTCTGACGCCGAGCCCGGGAGACACGGCCGTGGCCTACGCCCACGGACATCACGAGAGCGTGCTGCGTTCCCACGCGGCACGGACCGTCGCCGACTCGGCGGCCTACCTGGTGTCCTCGCTGTTCCCCGGCGCCCGCATCCTGGATGTGGGCGCCGGCCCCGGCACCATCACCGTCGACCTCGCCGACCGGGTCTTCCCGGGGCGAGTCGTCGGGGTGGATGCCGCGTCCGATGTCATCGAGGTCGCGCGCGCCGTGATCGGGGAGCGGACGAACGTCGACTTCCGCACGGGCGACGCCTACGCCCTCGACGTCCCCGACGCGTCCTTCGACATCGTGCACGCGCATCAGACGCTGCAGCACCTCGCGCGCCCGGTGGACGCCCTGCGGGAGTTCGGTCGCGCCGCCGGTCCCGAAGGCCTGGTGGCCGCGCGGGACGTGGACTACGGCGGCGTGATCTGGCATCCGCGGATCCCGGCTCTCGACGAGTGGCTCGAGATCTACCACGGCGTCCACCGCGGCGTGTCGGGGGAGCCCGACGCGGGGCGTCGTCTGAAGGCGTGGGCACGCGAGGCGGGCTTCACCCGCGTCGAGGCGAGCGCGAGCGTCTGGGTCTTCGACACCGCCGACAAACGCGCCTGGTGGGGCGGGATGTGGGCGGATCGCGTCCTCGCGTCGGCGTTCGCCGGGCACGCCCGCCGACTCGGGCTCGCCGACGACCAGACGTTGCAGCGCATCTCGGACGCGTGGCGCGAGTGGGCGGCGGACCCCGACGGCTGGATCCTGCTGCCGCACGGGGAGATCCTCGCGCGCGCCTGAAAGGATGTCCGCATGATCACCGTCTCCGCGCTGTACCGCCATCCCGTCAAGGGCCTGACCCCGGAGCGGCGCGATCACCTGATCGTGCAGGACGACGGCCGGATTCGCGGAGACCGCGTGCTCGCTTTTCGCTTCGCCGATGCCGTCGAGCCGATCGACGACGGTGGACTCGACGCGTGGCCGAAGAGCGGAGGCCTCGCCCTGATGGACTTCCCCTCCCTCGCCCGCGTGTCCGCGACGTTCGATGCCGAGGCGCAGCGCCTGAGCCTGCGAGCGGAGGGCCGTGTCCTCGCGGAAGCGGTGATCGACGAGGCGGGTCGTGCGGAGCTCGAGGACGCCCTCACCGCCTACGTCGCGACGACCTCCGAGGCCAAGGCCCTCGCGCGGGAGGGAGCACTACCCCTGCGTCTGATCGGCGACGGACACACGTCGCGCTTCCAGGATCGGGCGCGCGGATTCGTGTCGCTGCACGGGTCCGCTTCGGTGGAAGAAGTGGATGCCACGGTGCCCGCCCCCGTCGACGATCGCCGCTTCCGCTCCAACATCGTCGTCTCGGGCGCCGCGCCGTGGGCCGAACTCGCCTGGCGCGGGCGCGTGCGCATCGGAGAGGTCGTCTTCGAGGTGCAGAGGCCGATCGGCCGGTGCGCCGCGATCATGGCCAACCCCGACACGGGCGAGCGCGACGCGCGGCTGCTCGGCGTGCTGACCCGTCAGTTCGGTCAGGACGAGGCGACGCTCGGCATCCTGCTCCTTCCCGCGGAGGGCGGTGGCGTCATCCGCGAGGGTGACGAGGTGCACATCGAGGAGCACTGAGCGGCGACTCAGCGCGGCTCGGCCGCACGGAACGCCGGAATCCCGGTCAGGTGCGCCCCGAGCACGAGCGTGTGAATCTCGTCGGTGCCCTCGTACGTACGCACCGATTCGAGGTTCGCGGCATGGCGCATCGGCGAGAACTCCGCGGTGACACCGTTGCCGCCGAGGATCGTCCGTGCCTCCCGGACGACGTCGATCGCCGCCCGCGTGTTGGCGAGCTTCGCGACCGAGATCTGGTGCGACTGGAGCCGTCCGGCATCCTTCAACCGTCCGAGCCGGAGCGCGACGAGCTGGGCCTTCTCGATCTCGATCGCCATGTCGACGAGCTTCTGCTGCGTCAGTTGGAAGGCTGCGATCGGCTGCCCGAACTGCCGCCGCTCACCCGCGTAGGCGAGGGCGGTGGCGTAGCTGTCGCGCGCCGCTCCGATGACGCCCCAACCGATGCCGTAGCGCGCGTTGTTCAAGCACGCGAAGGGAGCGCTCAGTCCGCGCGCGAGCGGGAGAACGGCGTCGAGGGGCACGCGCACGTCGGTCAGGGTGATGTCGCACTGGATCGAGGCCCGCATCGACATCTTCGGTGCGATCGGGGTGGCGACGAAGCCCGGCGTGCCGGTGGGGACGAGAAACCCGCGGACGCCCTCGTCGGTGCGCGCCCAGATCACGGCGACATCCGCGATGGATGCCAACCCGATCCATCGCTTCGCTCCGTCGAGCACCCACGCGTCGCCGTCCTGCCGCGCGCGCGTCGTCATGCTCGCGGGGTCGGATCCCGACCCCGGCTCGGTGAGACCGAAGCAGCCGATGACCTCGCCCCGCGCCATGCGGGGGAGCCAGGTCTGCTTCTGCTCCTCGCTGCCGTGCAGGTAGATCGCGCTCATCGCGAGCGACCCCTGGACAGACACGAGGGTACGGAGCCCCGAGTCGCCGGCTTCGAGCTCCATCGCCGCGAGCCCGTACTCGACCGCACTGCGGCCGGCGCACCCGTAACCGGTCAGGTGCATGCCGAAGAGCCCCAGATCGGCGAGCCCCGGGATGAGCTCTGCCGGGAAGTACGCCCGGTCGTACCAGTCGGCGATGAAAGGACGCACCCGCTCCTCGACGAAGGCCCGCACGCGATCGCGCGTGTCGCGCTCGTCCGCGGTGAGCATGTCGTCGAAGTCGAGCAGATCGGGGGTCATGGGCGTTCCTCGGGGGTGTCGTCGAGCCACGAGAGCACCTCGGCGGTGTGCTCGCCGAGGCGTGGGGGAGCGGACGGCGAGCCGGCGTACGGCGGGGTCCAGGTGATCGGCATCCGGACCTGCCGGGACACGCGTCCGTCCTGTCCGACCGTATCGATCACGGGGTGCAGACCGAGATCCTCGGCCAGCGCGAGCCCCGCGCCGACGGTGTTCACGACCCCCGCGGCGACGCCGACGCTGTTCAGCCGCGCCGCCCAGGTCGCGGCGGGCTCCGCGGAGAGCCTGTCCTCGAGCAGCGCGGCGAGCTCCGTCCGGTTGCGGACGCGGTCGGCGTTCGTGGCGAAGCGCGGGTCGGCGGCCAGTTCGGCCGCCCCGAGCACCGCGGTCATCCGCGCGAACTGCGCGTCGTTGCCGCACGCCACGGCGAGCGGCGCATCGGCGCAGCGCAGCGCTTCGTAGGGAGCGATGGAGGGATGCCGATTGCCCAAGCGCACCGGCTCGATCCCGGCGCCGAGGTGCGCCGATACCTGATTCACGAGCGCGCTCTGCAGGCTCGACAGGAGGTTGACCTCGACGAGCGACCCCCGTCCGGTCGACTCCCTCCGGCGGAGCGCCGCGAGCACGCCGATCACGGCATCCTTCCCCGTGAGAACGTCGACGAGGGCGACGCCGACCTTCATGGCATCCCCGTCCTGCGCCCCGGTCACGTGCATGAGCCCGCCGACGGCCTGGGCGACGAAGTCGTAGCCGGGAAGGTCCGCTCCGCCGGCCGATCCGAAACCGCTGATCGAGACGACGACGAGATGCGGATGCCGCGCGAGGAGCGCCGCGGCACCGAATCCGAGCCGCGCGAACTCGCCGGGTCGGAAGTTCTCGATGACGACGTCGCTGCGCGCGATGAGCGTCTCGGCGCGCGCGTGATCGGCCGGATCGCGCAGGTCGAGGACGAGGGAGCTCTTCCCCCGATTGACGGACTCGAAGTACGTCGTCATCCCGGATGGCGCGTACGGTGGCCCCCACGCCCGCGTGTCGTCGCCTGTGCCGGGTCGCTCGACCTTGATGACGCGCGCGCCGAGATCGGCGAGGGTCATCGTCGCGAGCGGTCCGGCGAGGACGCGGGAGAAGTCGGCGATGACGATCCCGTCGAGGGGCGCGACAGCGGCGTCCTTCCCGTCGTCGTCGAGACCGAGCATGGCCGCGAGTCTATCCAGCGCTGTCGTCGTCGGTCCGGATGATCGGGATGCCGGTCGTCTCGACCGCCACCTTGCGGCGGTACAGCTTGCGTTGCTCCGGCAGGGAGAGGTCGAAGATCACGGCGAGCACGCGGATGACGGTGGTGACCACGAGCCCCACGACAGCAGCCACGGGGAGCGGAACCCCGAAGGCCGCCGCCGTCGCGACGACCGCGCACCCACCCCCGGCTGCCACCGCGTACAGCGAGCCGACGTGCATGATCGCCACCGGAAGCCCCATCAGCACATCGCGCAGGACGCTGCCGCCGACAGCCGCGAGCACGCCGACGAAGACGGCGGGAACGGCGGGGAGGCCGAGGGCGAGGGCCTTGCTCGTGCCGAACACACCGAAGAGGCCGATGACGACCGCGTCCAGCATGACGATCGCGCGGTTCAGCCTCTGGAAGAGCCCGGACAGCAGCATGCCGACCAGCGCGGCGACCGTCGCCGTGATGAGGTACCAGTTGTTCTGGAGGGTGGCGGGGGTGAGCCCGAGGAGGAGATCGCGGATCAGTCCGCCACCCATCCCGAGCAGGATGCCGATGATCGCGACGCCGAGGAGGTCGAGCCGTCGTTGTCCCTGGAAACCGGAGGCGAACAGCGCACCCTGCACACCGCCGAGCGCGACCGCGGTGAGGTCGGCCCAGAGCGGGATGATGAAGACGGGCGGGTTCACGGCATCCATTCTCCGGGACGAGCGCACACAGAACCGGCTCGCGGCCACCGTGTCGTGCGTGGTCGCGAGCCGGTTCTGACGCGAGATGCCTCGCGGTGCGGAGAGGGCTTAGGAGCCGCCACCCGCGGAGAAGATGTTCTGGGAGATCGCGTTGAGCTGCGTGCGCAGCTCTTCGAGCTCCTGCTTGGCCTTGTCGAGGGCGGCCTTCGTCTCGGGCCAGGTCGAGCCACGGAACTGCGCGGCGAGAGGGCCATCCCAGACGTTGGGGTCCGACAGGATCCGTCCCTGTGCGTCGAGCTGCGAGATCTGGTCGGTGAAGCCCCCGTTCACGATCGACTGGATCTGCTGGATGGCCGACTTGGCCTGCTCGGTAGAAAGAACGCGCGACATCATTTCCCCTTTTGTTTCGCGCGGCGCACCCACTGCACGCCGTTCATGACGTGACGACGATAAACAACGGCGCAAGACGTGTCCAGGTGTTGACGAGGGACCACGGAGGCGTTTATTGGAGGCGGAACGCCGTTCGATCAGGGTTTATGAGGGACGTATGAGAACCTGCCGCAAGACCCTGATCCTCACGGGAATCCGGGGCTAAGCTCTTGCGGTCGTGAGCGGTCGACGCGGTTTCCGCATGATCGCCGAACCAGTGGGGGGTTTCGATGAGCGATGTCGATCTCGAGGTGTACGGGGCACCCGATCTGACGTACGACTTCGGTCTGGCGGACGCGGTGGCGTCGGCGGCCAACTCAGCGGCGTCGGCGGTGGAGGGCCAGGCAGGGACCCGCGCGTCGTATGTCACCACGGCGGGGCAGGACTTCCGGGGATACTTCAGCGAGCTGTTCGCGGCCAACGCGGCGACCGCCGCGGGCGACGCGCGAGAGCTCGCGTCGAGGCTCCGCGATGTGTCGTCGTTCATCGGTCGTCTGAGCGATGCGGCCCGCGAAGAGAACGCTCGTCGAAAGCGCGCTCGTGAGTGGAAGGCCCGCGTCGAGGCACGCCGGTCGAACTGGCTGGATGCCACGTGGGACGACATCTTCGGCGAGGAGCCGCCGCCCCAGGGCGGCGAGATCGAGCCGCCCGTGTTCCAGGCGACCCCGGTGAACGCTTCGGCGCGTCAGACACCGAGTGCGGGCGGCGGCGGGGGAGGAACGTCCTCCGCACGACCGGAGAACCTCCGCACCTTCGCCACGGGCAACGCGAACCTCGACGCGGCTCTGTCGGCTCACCCCGGGCGCGTGTCGTCGGCGGCGAGCGATTTCATGGCCACGTGCGACTTCGGCGGGATCGACGTGAGTCCCGTCGTGACCGGATTCCAAACCTGGCTCGACGCGAATGCGAATGACACGGCGTGGGCGAACACGATCGCGCAGGCGTTCGAGGACGCTGGCACGAACGGCGGGATCGGGACGGTGTCGGATGCCGCGTTGGCGGCGTCTTTGGCGGCGGCGGGGGTGTCCGCGACGCGTCAGGATCTGGTGATCGACCCCCCGACCGCGTGGGGTGGGGCGCCGACCACGGGGTTCGTGAACGACCCTGTGAACTCCGCGACCGGGAACTTCTTGGAGCCGGAGAACGATCTCCCGTTCCCTGCGGCGACGGGTCTGCTGTCGCTGACGCGGATGTACAACTCCCTGAACGACGGGGACGGGGTGTTCGGTCTGGGATGGTCCTCGATCCTCGACACGGCCCTGCTGCTGTCGGATGATGATGCCCGGTTCGTGATGGCGGACGGGCGACAGATCGTCTTCGGCCGTGACGGGCGCGACTGGGCACGGGCGACGGGGGAGAACTACTGGCTGAACCGTGTCCGTGCTGCCGAGTTTGCCGCGCGGGGTCTCATCGGGCCGGACGGGTTGCTGGTGACCGACAACACCGGGGCGTGGTGGGCGTTCACCACCGGTGGCGACTGGCTCGGTGCGGGTGCCGGGGCTGGCAACGTCGTCGCCGTCGTCCGGGATGCCGCGGGCGCGATCGTCGCCCTGGAGCACTCCCGTGACCGCCGCGTCGACGTGGAGTACGCGGACGGGCTCGTGGCATCCGTCACGGCATCGGATGGTCGCCGGGTGGAGTACCTGTACGACGAGGACCGCCGCCTGACCGCGGTCACGGGTCCGGCGGGGACGCGGACGTACCGGTGGAACGAGGACGACCTCATCGACCAGGTGGTCTCGGCTGCCGGGGTCATCGAGTGCACGAACGTGTACGACGTGCAAGGTCGGGTGCGGGAGCAGGTCACGGAGTTCGGTCGTCACACCCGCTTCACCTACCTCTCCGGCCGCGTCACCGAGGTCGCCGACGCCGACGGGTCGAACGCGAACACGTGGATCGCCGACCGCAAGGGCCGCCTCGTCGGGATCATCGACACCGACGGGAACCGCCAGTCCATGGCGTACGACCCGAACGGGAACCTCGTCTCCGTCACCGACCGCGAGGGCCGCATCACCGTCCACGCCTACGACACCCGCGGCCGCAGAACCCGCACCGTCACCCCCGACGGCGCCGACATCACCTACGGGTACGACGACCACGACCGCGTCACCACCGTCGTCACCGCCGACGGCGGCATCGTCACCTACGACTACCCCAACGACCTCGAACGCAACCCCTCGCGGGTCACCGACCCCGGCGGCGGCGTCACCGAACTCGACTGGGCCGCCGGGCTGCTCCGCCGGGTCGAAGACCCCGAGGGTGTCGTCGTCCGCTTCGACTACGACGCCCACGGCGAATCGGTCGCGACGCGGAACGCGGACGGGGCGGTCGCGAAGCTCGTCCGCGACGCCACGGGCCGGGTCACCCAGGCCATCACCCCGCTGGGCGCGGTCACGCGGTACGTGTACACCGACGCCGGGGTGTTGGCATCCCGCGAAGATCCCGACGGTGCGATCTGGCGCTACGAACACGGCCCCGGCGGGCAGATCACCGCGATCATCGACCCCCTCGGCGCTCGCACCGAACTCGAGTATGGCCCCCACGGCCACCTCACCCGCACCACCGACCCCCTCGGCCGCAGCATTGACCGCTCGTTTGACACCTTCGGCAACGTCACCGGGGTGACGCTGCCGGACGGTGCCGCGTGGGGTTTCACCCACGACGCCCTCTCCCGTCTGCGGGAGATCACCGACCCGGCCGGTGGGGTGTGGACGCGCGAGTACGACGCCGTCGGTGACCTGGTCCGCACGACCGACCCCACCGGGGTGTCTGCGGAGGCGACGCTGTCGCGCACCGATGCGACCCGCACGGTTCAGACGGCGTTCGAGCAGACCTCGGTGAGCTACGACAGCTACGGCCGGCCGGAGAAGATCCAGGATGCCGCCGGCGACGCCTCGTTGATCACTTACGATGCCTGCGGGCGTGCCGTCGAGGTCCTCGACGCGGACGGCGGCCTCACCCGCATCGACCGCAACCTCGCCGGCCGTGTCACCGCGATCACCACACCCGCGGGACGCACGACCCGCTACGAGTACGACCACTGCGGCCGCCCCGTCGCCGCCATCGACGGCAACGACGCCCGCACCACCCTCGAATACGACGCCGATTCCCGCGTGACTGCCCGGGTCCTCCCCACGGGGGAGCGGGTGGAGATCGAGTACGACGAGGTCGGACGTGTCGTCCGCGAGCGCGTCCCGGGCTCGGGCGTCTCGCGTTTCGGTTACGACAAGGTGGGGCGCCTGACGTTCTCGCACGACACCCGGTTCGGCATCCGTCGCTTCTCCTACGACCCCGCTGGCCAACTCGTCGCCGCCACGAACGGGATCGGCGGTGTGACCCGGTACGCGTATGACGAGCGGGGCCGGGTGGTGTCGATCGCCGATCCCGCCGGCGGGGTCACCACCCGCACGTACACGCATCTCGACAAGGTCGCCTCGCAGACCGACCCGCTGGGCCGGGTGACCACCGCGGACTACGACGCGGCGGGTCGTCAGATCCGCCAGACCAGCCCCGACGGGACCGTGACGGAGTGGTCGTACGACGACGCGGGCCTCGAATCCGGGCTGAGCGTGAACGGGCGGGTCGTGACGGAGATCCGTCGCGACGCGCGTGCCCGCACGGCGACGATCGTCGATCACACCACGGCCGAGCCGACCACGCACACCCTCCGGTTCACGCGCCTGGACCGTCTGGCCGAGAGCACGAGCGACGGTCGCTCGACCCGCTGGGAGTACGACGCCGACGGTGCTCGCACCCGCCTCGTCACCCCCGACGGAGTGACGGTCGATTACACGCGGGATGCCGCCGGCCACCTCACCCGCATCGACCACTCCCGCCTCGGCGCGGTGCACTACACGCGCGACGCGTTCGGGCGGATCCTCGAAGCCCGCGCCGGCGACGGCCTCCAGACCTGGGAATACCAGGACGGGTTCCCCGTCGCGCACACCCGCACCGACGCCGACGGCGCCACCCTCACCCGCATCACCCGCGATAACGAGGGCCGCATCACCGGCATCGACGGACCCGACGGCACCACCCGATACACCCACGACGACGCCGGACAACTCCGCTCGGCGGTCGGCGACGGGCACGCGAGCGCGTGGGAGTACGACACCGCCGGACGCCTCATCCACGAAACCCGTGACGATGTCGAGCGGGCGTTCGCGTACGACACCGCCGGGCAACTCCTCACCCTCACCGCACCCGACGGAGACACGACCTACGCCTACGACGGGCAGGGCCGCCGCACCCGCGAGACCACCCCCGCCGGGTCGACGCAGTACACGTGGGATGACCGCGGGTGGATCCGCGCGATCACCACACACACCCCCGACGGAGAACGTCGCACCGAGCTGCGCGTGAACGCGCTCGGAGAACTCGCCGAGGTCGACGGGACCCCGCTGACCTGGGATGCCGGCTCCTACGCCGCCACCCCGCTCACCGTCGGGGACACGGACGTGTTCCACGCCCCCGGCGCGATCACCGGCATCGGCGACACCTGGACCACCGGCGGATGGCGCTCCACCCGCACGACAGGAACCGACGACCCCTGGCAGGCGTTGACCGCCGCCCAAGCCCTCGGTGGGGGAGCCGTCGGCATCAGCCCCGCCGGCGGCCTCGAGGTCGCGGGGCTCGAGTGGATGGGCGCCCGCGCCTACGACCCCACCACCCGCGGATTCCTCAGCACCGACCCGATCACCGCCCCCGCCGGCGCCGCCTGGTCAGCGAACCCCTACTCCTTCGCCGGCAACGACCCCCTCCACGCCACCGACCCCCTCGGCCTCCAACCCGTCACCGACGAACAACTCACCGCCTACGCCAACGCCCACCAAGGCGCCCTCGCCACAGCCGGCAACGCCATCGGCGAATGGTGGAACGAGAACTGGGAATACGTCGCCGGCGGCGCCATGGTCATCGCCGGCGGCGTCATGATCGCCACCGGCGTCGGCGGCCCCATCGGTGCCGCCCTCATCGGCGCCGGGGCCGACACCATCATCCAGAAAGCCACCACCGGCGAAGTCAACTGGGGACAAGTCGCCCTCACCGGAGCGTTCGGGCTCATCCCTGGAGCCGGAGCCGCCGGCGGCCTCCTCGCCCGCACCGGCGCCAACGCCGCACAAGGCGCGGTGGAGAACACCGCGCAGTACCTCATCAGCGGCCAACCCATCACCCCCGGCGGCCTCCTCTCCAACGCCGCCACCGGCGCCACCATGTCGGCCGTCACCGCCGGAGCGCTCAGCCGCGTCCCCGCGGGCAGCGCCATCAATCGGCTGGATGAGGAGGTGCCGCAGTTCGTCGATCTCGCAAGCCCCGCGCGTCGTGAGCACATCTTGGATGGCGATCTGACGGGCGGTGGCCACCGCTGGCCTGGAGCAGAAGGCAAGACGCCTTTCCCGCAGGGCTGGTCGGATGACAAGATCATGCACGAAATATCCGATGTCGCCACGGACCCCAGTCTCACCTGGCGTCAACAGACCGGTGCACCCGGGGCCGATTTCACAAAGAACGGAAGACCTGTGCGCTATGCGGTGGAGGGGGAGCGTGACGGCGTTCCCCTGAGAGTCATTATCGAGCCCTCTGGGGATGGAATCATTTCAGGGTTCCCACTCCGATGACGAATGAAACTGCGCTTTGGGCGAGCAACGAGATTCAGAAGATCGCCGCATCTCTGGTGGACGTGCTTGGCCAGACGGTGATCGACGACGTTCTGGAGCTTGTCTCGTACTCCGAGCCTGGCATCGCTCTGGATCTGCTCTGCGACAGGATTTCCGAATCCGAAGTCAGTCTTTCACCCGACCTTCGCGCACGAATAGTTGCCACGGGCAGCGCGATGGGGCTCGATTCGACGGTCAGTTTCCTCGTGGACCCGGACGAAACCCGGCCGTGATCTCTCGCCGCGTAAAGAGCTGGACGCGCTAACGCGAGTCCGCAGCAAAGAAATGTTCGGGTGACTTCAAGACGCGGGAGGCGCTTTGCCGAATCCGCGCGGATCATGCAAAGCGAGAGACGCATGCAGACACTGTTTCACGACCACTTCTACCCTGCGACGAAGAGGATCGGCTTCCTGCGCAGTTCTCCGGAGTTGATCGTCAGGGCCTACGGCGATTGGTATGCGCAACTGGGCAACTCGTTCGACGTCACCTCCTATAACGCCCCGCTTCGCCAGGTCATGCCGCACCTCGAACCGCTCGTGAGCAACCACACTCGAACCATCGTGGCAACGACGCGCAGCACCGAATGGTCCGCGATCCTCGACAACTTCGCGCCCGGAGGCGACCCGGTGAGCGCGATCGCGGTGTTGTCGAAGGCAATGCAGACAGACGGATTGCTCGTCGGCTACTCGCCCGATAAGAGGGAGAAGCCGGGCATCAGCCTGGGGCGACTCGGTGCGCGTGTCTTCACGTATACCGAGTACGACCCAGACAACGAGCGCCCGATCGCGCCACCGACGCGAAGCATCTATCTGGCACGCCAATCGGGATCTCAGTGGCTTTTCGAAGCCAAGGGCGAGCCGCTCAGCTTCGAGGACCTCGACGCCTACGGGCAGCGCCGGGTGAAAGACCGGTTCACGCCCGAGATGCTCGAGCAGTACTGTCGCGAGCTCGGCATCGATCCTTTCGACGAGGATTTCTACCCCGGACCCTGCTATCTGGTGGAGAAGTACGTGGATGCCAGCGCGCTCGGCACCATCACCACGTTCGACGAACAGCAGCGGAAGTGGCAGATCGTTCCGGGGGCACTGATCTGGCCCTCGCGCGTCTTCCCCCGGCGTGGTGATCGGCCGATGGATGGAGGGGACGGGTGAGAGGGGAACGACACCGGGACGAAGAGGGATCGTGATGCACCGATGGCGTCGTACATGCGGTTGACGAAGCTGTGCCTGCCGAAACAGTCGCGCATCATGAGAGATGAGGCCACACATGCCAGACATCGAGATTGTCAAATTCAGATATGCGCCCCCAGAGGGCCCTCGGTGGCTCCCGTCACAGTTGCGACGACGTCGGTTTGAGATCGAACAGGATTGTCCACCAAACTCCATCGTCGACTTCGACGGTCTCGCTGAACGTTGCCGAGGCGGCAGGGGCACTGACTTCCAGATGTGCATAACTGTCGCGGGACGTCTCGCAGACGCCCACGATCCACGATGGGTGGGCTTTCCATTCGCCGCCCCCATGGACGACCGGGACGCGCAAGAACGGCAGTTTTCAGTGGACCCGTACAAGGGGCGGAAAATGTTCACATCCGTGAGATTTCGACGAACCGCCGGCGTCGGTCCTCAGTGGATGCCAGAGCGCTTCAGATCCCGGCGGTATGAGGTTAAAGGGGAGGCGCCCGAGCCCGCATCGTGGACCTTGAGGAGCTTTCGGAACTCTGCGGCGGTGGACGCAATACAGATTTCCAGCAATGTCTCTCTATGGCGACGAGGCTCGCCATCGCGGGCGACCCGCGCTGGATTTCCTACCCCTCCATCGCAGTGGTCGACGAGTAGCCGGTTCCTCGGATGATCAATTGAAGACATGGAACGTGAGGAGTCTGTATTGGCGAGGAGTAGCCCGGTGCACGCCATTCGAGAGGGCGACATCTTCACGATAGCCATCGACGATCGGCACGTGTACGTGGGGCACGTCATCTGCGAGTACCTGCATGCGTGGTTCGTTGTCGTCTTCGACGAACGCAGGTCAGCATCCGAAGCTCGCGCGAACCCGACCCACGCACTCGCCTCGCGGCCCCTTTTCGGCGCGATCGTGTTCGACGCGAGGTTCCGCCCGGGCATGTGGGAACTGATCGGGCATTCCGACTCGCAGCCGGAACGATTCGCCCCCGCGTACAGCATGGGAGATCCTCGCGCCGGAGGCATGAAGATCCTGAACTTCCGGGGAACCAAGATGCGCGAGGCCACCCCATCGGAGGCAGACGGCTTCCCCCGTAGGACGTTCAACTCGCCGTTGGTCTTGGAAAAGGCCGTTCGAGCCCACGCCGGTCTGGAACGGTGGCTACCGACATTCGATGATCTTCTCGTGCGTAACCAACCGAAATCCGTCGACGTCTTCGGAACATGGTGAGTCGGACATGAGTACCCATCACCCCGCACCCGAGATGTTCTCAAACGGCGGCGACCTCGAGTTCATCGGAGTCGACCACCGCCTCACCCTGCGATTCTCCGATGGCGATGTCGTCACCATCGAGACCGAGTTCGCACTGACCCGTCCAGGCATGAACGAGATGTTCCTGGATCCTGACGGAGACAAGAAGGCTCTGGGGGAGGTCTTGGCTCTGTTCGGGCGACACATCACCGGGGCGGAGATCGTCGGCCAGGAGTTGCGGATCGCGTTCGACGACTCATCCTTGCTGCGTGTCCCTTCCCATCCCGCCTATGAGGCATGGAGCTACTCTGGGCCCGGAAACCCGCGGTCGCTCGTCATATCGATGCCGGGCGGCGACCTTGCGATCTGGAGTTCCTGACGGTGAAGGAGTTGCTCCATGAAATCCGTCATTGACGGCCGCATCTCGTTCGCGAACGCGCTGATAGGCGGACGGACAGACCCAAATGCGGCACACCACGTTCCCGCTCGCGAGATGTGCGGATGAACCTTCCTTCCGCGCACCTGTGCCGTGTCTGCGGATATTTCTCAGAAGAACCTCCGTGGGGGCTCGATGGGTGCTGTCCGACCTACGCGTACTGTCCCTGCTGCGGCGTCGAGTGGGGGTATCAGGATTCCCTGCCGACCTCCGCCGACCGGTTCCGAGCGAACTGGTTGCAGCGCGGCGGGATATGGGAGGACCGCGCAGTGCCCCCTGACGGCCTCACCACGAACGAGCGCCTTCACCGCCTCGGCATTCACGCGGAAAAGGCACCGATCACAGGCCTTGACGGCGAGATCATCTTCCATCCGCGGAGCGCGGGCGGCCGGCGGTCGGGTCCCCCGACCGCCGAGGACTACTTCCCGACGGCCACCGTTCTCGCGCCCGCCACGGGCCGTGGCACGTTCAGCATCCGCGTGCACCTCGCCCACTTCCCGTCGGCAACGCAACGGACACCCTGCACCGTCAGTGTGCTCGTCCCGGGCGCACCGGGCTCCGAAGCGGTGATCGCCGGCGCTCAGCTCCTCGTGTACGAAGGCCCACACGTGGTGGGACAGCTCCGCATTCTCGGGTCTGCGGACGAGACGAACGCCCACGCGTCGGGAATCGTGCGATGGGCGAGCGCGGAGATCGCTTCCCTCTGCGTCGAGCTCGGCGGCATCCTGGATCCGGCGGTGCTGCGCGACGTCGCCGACCTGGCCGACCATGCGGAGCCCGGAATCGCGCTCGGCCTGATCTGCGACGGACTGGACGCGAGTTCTCCTCTCGATGTCGCGCTGCGCAGTCGCCTCCTCACCGTCGGGCGGGCGATGGGCCTCGATGAGACCGTCGCCTTCCTCGGTGACGCGCGCACGGAAGGATGACCGACATGGACCGACAGCTCCGCCTCGACCGGATGCCACTGCCCACCGCCGGCGCATACATCGCCGTCGTCGCGGTCGACGTCCCCGGCGAAGCGAGCAGCGCCCTCGTCACCCTGACGCCCGCGTCCTGAGGCGCGGCGCACCGCCGCCTCTCGGCATCCGGGCCCGATAATGGACTGTGCCCACCTACCGCGACGAAGTCGTGGTCCTGCGTACCCACAAGCTCGGGGAGGCGGACCGCATCCTCACCCTCCTCAGCCGCCGCAACGGCAAGATCCGCGCGGTTGCGAAGGGCGTGCGGCGGACGTCGTCGAAGTTCGGGTCGCGCCTCGAGCCCTTCATGGTCGCCGACGTGCAGCTGTTCAAGGGACGCAACCTCGACATCGTGCAGCAGGCCGAGTCGCTCGGCTCGTACGGGGCCGAGATCGTGGCGGATTACGACGTGTACACCACGGCCAGCGCCATGGTCGAGACCGCCGATCGCCTCAACGAGGCCGAGGCGACGCCCCAGCAGTACCTGCTGCTGGTCGGCGGCCTCCGTTCGCTGGCGCGCGGCGAACACTCCGAGCGCAGCGTGCTCGACTCGTACCTGCTGCGCGCCATGGCCCTGTCGGGCTGGGCGCCCGGGCTCACCGAGTGCGCGCGCTGCGGCACGGTCGGCGACCACCCGTACTTCCTCGCCCAGCTCGGCGGCGTCGTCTGCTCGACGTGCGCCCCCGCAGGCTCGCCGCGCGTCGCGCGCGATACGGTCGACATGCTCCGCGCCCTCATGGCGGGGGAGTGGGAGACGATCGACGCCGCCCCGGGCCGCACGGTCTCGGCGGCCTCCGGCCTCGTTGCCGCGTACGCGCAGTTCCACCTGGAGCGTGGCATCCGTTCCCTCTCGCACCTGGAGTCGCACCGATGACACCGAAGCCGTTCACGCACCGCGACGCCGTGCCGTACCGCCCCCTCGACTGGACGGGCGAGTACCCGCCCAGCTACCCCAAGGGGGCGGTGCCCGAGCACGTCGCGATCGTCATGGACGGTAACGGCCGCTGGGCCAACCGCCAGGGCCTCACGCGCGTCGAGGGACACCGCGCCGGAGAGGCCGCGCTGCTGGACGTGGTCGCCGGGGCCATCCAGGCCGGGGTGAAGCATCTGTCGGTCTACGCCTTCTCGACCGAGAACTGGTCGCGATCGCCCGACGAGGTGCGCTTCCTCATGGGCTTCAACCGCGAGGTGCTGCACCGCCGCCGCGACCAACTGAACGAGTGGGGCGTGCGCATCCGCTGGTCGGGTCGGAAGCCCCGCCTCTGGGGGTCGGTGATCAAGGAGCTCCAGCACGCCGAGCGCCTCACCGAGGGCAACTCGACTCTGACCCTGACCATGTGCGTCAACTACGGCGGACGCGTGGAGATCGTGGATGCCATGCGCCGGATCGGCGATGACATCGCCGCCGGCAAGCTCAAGCCGTCGGCCGTGACCGAGAAGCTGATCCGCAAGAACCTGTACCAACCCGACATGCCCGACGTCGATCTGTTCGTGCGCTCGAGCGGCGAGCAGCGCACCTCGAACTTCCTGCTGTGGGAGTCGGCGTACGCCGAGATGGTGTTCCTCGACACGCTGTGGCCCGACTTCCGCCGCACGCACCTCTGGGACGCGATCGGTCTCTACCTCTCGCGCGACCGCCGCTTCGGCGGAGCGGTCGACACGCCCACCACGTGATGGATGCCGCTGGCGGAATAGATCCAGGATCGAAGGGGTTGTACGCGACATGACGGATGCCATCAAGATCGACGTGTGGAGTGACATCGCCTGCCCCTGGTGCTACATCGGCAAGCGGAACCTCGAGAACGGCCTGGCCGCCACGGCCGCCGACGACGACGCCCCGGTCGTCGAGATCGAGTACCACTCGTTCGAGCTCTCGCCCGACACCCCCGAGGACTTCGACGGGGGAGAGGTCGACTACCTCTCGCAGCACAAGGGCATCTCGCCCGCCCAGGCACGCGAGATGCTGGACCGCGTCACCGGCGTGGCGGCCGACGCCGGCCTCGCCTACCGCTTCGACATCCTGAAGCACACCAACACGGTGAAGGCGCACGAGCTGCTCCACTTCGCCAAGGAGAACGGCAAGCAGCTGGAGTTGGCCGAGGTCCTCATGTCGGCGTACTTCCTCGAGGGCAAGCACGTGGGTCGCGACGACGACCTCGTCGCCCTGGCGGCGGAGGTCGGTCTCGACGCGGATGCCGCCCGCGAGGCGCTCGCGTCGCAGCGCTACCGCGGCGCCGTCCGCGCCGACCAGGAGCAGGCGCAGCAGTTCGGCATCACCGGCGTGCCGTTCTTCGTCATCGACGGCAAGTACGGCGTGAGCGGAGCGCAGCCGGTCGAGGCGTTCACGCAGATCGCCCGCCAGGTGTGGGGCGAGCGCCGCGAGGCATCCGCGACCGCCGACGCCTGACATTTCCTCCACAGCGGTGTCCGCGCCCGGCTCCGGCCGGCGCGGGCACCGCTGTCGCGCGACGTCTGGGAGAATAGGACAGTGAATACGGCATTGGCTCCGGCGCGGACGCTCCGCATCGGCAACATCGAGCTCGACGCCCCCGTCGTCCTCGCTCCGATGGCCGGCATCACGAACACGGCGTTCCGTCGCCTGTGTCGCGAATACGGTGCCGGCCTGTACGTGAGCGAGATGATCACGACGCGCGCCCTCGTCGAGCGCAACGACACGACCATGCGGCTCATCCGCCACCACGAGTCCGAGACCCCGCGCTCGATCCAGCTCTACGGCGTCGACCCGGGGACGGTCGAGGCGGCCGTGCGCATCATCGTCGACGAAGACCACGCCGACCACATCGACCTCAACTTCGGCTGCCCCGTCCCGAAGGTCACCCGCCGCGGCGGCGGCGCCGCTCTGCCGTGGAAGACGTCGCTGTTCCGCGAGATCGTCGAACGGGCGGTCCGCGCCGCGGGCGAGAAGCCGCTCACGATCAAGATGCGCAAGGGCATCGACGCCGATCACCTGACCTACCTCGAGGCCGGGCGGATCGCCGAGGGCGCCGGCGTGGCATCCATCGCCCTGCACGCGCGCACCGCGAGCGAGTTCTACTCCGGTCACGCCGACTGGTCGGCGATCACGAAGCTGAAAGAGACGGTCACGAGCGTTCCCGTGCTCGGCAACGGCGACATCTGGTCGGCCGACGACGCGGCGCGCATGATGGCCGAGACCGGCTGCGACGGTGTCGTCGTCGGCCGCGGCTGTCTCGGCCGCCCGTGGCTGTTCGGCGACCTCGCCCGCGCGCTGGGTCAGCCCGGCGCCGCCCACGGCGAGCCCGTCGATGCGACCCTCGGCTTCGTCGCGAAGGCGTTCCGCCGCCACGCCGAACTCCTCGTCGAGTTCTTCGAGGACGAGGGGCGCGGATGCCGTGACATCCGCAAGCACGTCGCCTGGTACTTCAAGGGGTATCCCGTCGGCGGCGAGCTGCGCGCGAGCCTCGCGACCGCGTCGACCCTCAACGAGATCGACGAGCTGCTCGCCACGATGGAGCTCGACGCGCCCTACCCGGGAGCGGCGGCCGAGGGCCAGCGCGGGCGCGCCGGCACCCCGAAGCGTCCAGCGCTGCCCGACCGGTGGCTCGAGTCTCACGAGATCGGCGACGCGGCCGGTCGCGAACTCGCCGATGCGGAGCTGCATCACAGTGGGGGCTGAGGTGACGGCGACGACCGCCCGCCCCCTCGGGTACGCGGATGCCGATGCCGCCCGGTTCCACGAAGAGAAGCACCGTTCGCAGCGCGACGATTTCGCGCGCGACCGCGCCCGCGTGCTGCACTCCGCAGCCCTCCGGCGCCTCGCCGCGAAGACGCAGGTGCTGAGCCCGGCCAGCCCCGCCGACTTCGCCCGCAACCGCCTCACACACTCGCTGGAGGTCGCGCAGGTCGGCCGCGAGCTGGCGACCGCTCTGCAGCTCTCGCCCGACGTCGTCGACACCGCGTGCCTGAGCCACGACCTCGGCCACCCTCCGTTCGGCCACAACGGCGAGCGGGCGCTCAACGATTGGGCGGCCGACATCGGCGGCTTCGAGGGCAACGCGCAGACCCTGCGCATCCTCACGCGCCTCGAGCCCAAGGTGTTCGGCGCCGACGGGGAACCGTTCGGACTCAACCTCACGCGTGCCAGCCTCGACGCCACGTGCAAGTACCCGTGGACGGTCGACGAGCCCGTCCCCGACCCGGGCGGGCGCTTGAAGTTCGGCGTGTACCCCGATGACGAGCCGGTCTTCCACTGGATGCGGGGCGAGGCTCCGGCGCGTCAGCGCTGCATCGAGGCCGAGGTCATGGATCTCTCCGACGACATCGCCTATTCGGTGCACGACTTCGAAGACGCGGTCGTCAACCGCTACGTCGACCCCGCCCGCTTGGCATCCCGAGTCGGTCGCGAGGGCCTGCTCGACGCGATCCAGCGCTGGGTCGGGTACGACTTCGTGCGCGACGATCTCGCCCAGGGACTCGACCGGCTGATGGCGATGCCCGAGTGGATCCACTCTTTCGACGGCACGCGCCCCGCACTCGCGCGCCTGAAGAACCTCACCTCCGACCTGATCGGACGCTTCGCCCGCGCGGCGACCGCTGCCACCCGAGAGGCCTACCCGGCGGACGAGCTCACGCGCTACCGCGCCCGCGTGATCGTGCCCACCGAGGTCGAGACCGAGATGGCCGTGCTGAAGGGCATCATCGGTGCGACGGTGGTATCGATCGACGGTCGCAAGGTGCTCTACCGCGAGCAGCGGAGTGTGCTCAAGCGCTTGGCATCCGCCCTCTGGGAGAACCCGGGAGCCCTCGACGCCCTGCACGCCCCGGACTTCGCCGCCGCGGCGGACGACACCGCCCGCCGCCGGGTCGTCGTCGACCAGGTCGCGAGCCTGACCGATCAGCTCGCGATCGCCTGGCACAACCGTCTCGTGGGAGAAGTGGATGCCGCCGAGCTCGGCGTCTGGGCACCCGGATCCCGTGCGCCCCGCGGAGCGGATGCCTGATGGCCCGCATCCGCCAGTCCGACATAGACGAGGTCAAGGCGCGGGTCAACATCGCCGATGTCGTCGGTGAGCGCGTCGCGCTGAAGTCCGCCGGTGTGGGCTCGATGAAGGGGCTCTGCCCGTTCCACGACGAGCGCAGCCCGAGCTTCCACGTGCGACCGCAGGTCGGCTACTACCACTGCTTCGGCTGCGGGGAGTCGGGCGATGTCTACTCCTTCCTCCGCGCGATGGACCACGTCTCGTTCACCGAGGCCGTCGAGCGGATGGCCGCGCGCGTGGGCTACACGCTGCACTACGAAGACGGCGGCCCCGCGCCCGAGACCACCGGGCGCTCGCGCCTGTACGCCGCCAACGCCGCAGCCGCCGAATACTTCCGCGCGCAGCTGATGACGCCCGAGGCCGACACGGGCCGGCGCTTCCTCGGCGACCGCGGGTTCGACGCGGGAGCGGCGGCGCACTTCGGCGTCGGCTACGCCCCCAAGGGCTGGTCGCACCTCATGGACCACCTGCTCGCGCAGAAGTTCACGCGCGACGAGCTGCTGCAGGCGGGACTCGTCTCGCAGGGGCAGCGCGGCGTGTACGACCGGTTCCGCGGGCGGCTCGTCTGGCCCATCCGGGATGTCACCGGGCAGGTGATCGGTTTCGGGGCGCGCAAGCTCTACGACGACGACCAGGGCCCGAAGTACCTCAACACCCCCGAGACGCCGATCTACAAGAAGGCCCAGGTTCTCTACGGCCTCGACCTGGCGAAGCGCGACATCTCGCGCTCGCACCGGGTCGTCGTCGTCGAGGGCTACACCGACGTCATGGCGTGCCACCTCGCCGGCATCACCACGGCGATCGCCTCGTGCGGGACCGCGTTCGGCAGCGACCACATCACGGTGCTCCGCCGCGTCATGGGCGACGACAGCTCCTCGGGCGAGGTCGTCTTCACCTTCGATCCGGATGCCGCGGGCCAGAAGGCGGCGCTTCGCGCCTTCGCCGACGAGAAGCGCTTCGCCGCCCAGACGTACGTCGCCGTGGCTCCCGAAGGCCTCGACCCGTGCGATCTGCGTCTCCAGCGCGGAGACGGCGCGGTGCGGGCGCTGATGGACAACAAAGCCCCGATGTTCGAGTTCGTGATCGACCAGCGTCTGAAGGACTTCGACCTCGGCAGCGTCGAGGGGCGCGCGGGGGCGCTCCGGGCCGCGGCCCCGATCGTCGCCGACATCCGCGATCCCGCGCTGCGCCCCGGCTACGTCCGCGTCCTCGCGCGGCGGCTCGGTCTCGACATGCCCGAGGTGCAGTCCGCCGTCGAGCGCGCCGCGCGCGGCGCCGACAGGGCCGAGAAACGCGAGACCGCACGCGAGGCGGACGCGGCCCCCGTCGCGGTGTCCGTGACCATGGCCTCGCTGCCGAACACCCGCGACGTCGCCCTCGAGCGCGGCGCGATGATGGCGTTCCTCCAGTACGGGCACCGGATCGAGCCCGAGCTGTTCCTGCGCGCGCTGCAGACACCGTTCGGTCACCCCGCCCTCGAAGCGGTGCGGAGCACTCTGGCATCCACGGATCTGTCCCAACCCGGGTGGGCCGTCGCGGCCGTCGAGGCGGTCCGCGAGCCGTTCCGCTCCCTCGCCGCCGAACTGCTGACGTCCGAGTTCCCCGCGCGCACCGAGGAGGGGGCGGTCGTCGCGGCGAACGACCTGTCGCGACGGTTGCTCGTCCGCGAACTCGAGCGCCAGAAGGCCGAGCTGCTGCGCGAGGTGCAGCGCGTCCCCGCCGACACCGACGAGGGGCGTCGCCTCGGGCTGCGCCTGCGCGATCTCGAGGCGGATCGCCAGCGGCTCATCGCCTCATAGCGTCGGCTGTCGCGCAACGGGCCGTTACCGCACCGGCGTGTCGGGAGGGAAGCCCGATGCGTCCCCGCGGGTCTTCGGCGAGGATGAGGGGATGCCCCGGACACTCGACACCGACGTCGCCATCCGCGCCGACGATCTCTCGCTCGCTCGCAACGGCGTCCGCGTGATCGACGGCATCACCCTGACGCTTCCGTTCGCCGAGACGCTGGTGGTGCGCGGGGCGACCGGCTCGGGCAAGACGTCCCTGGTCTCGATGCTCGCGGGCCGACCCGACGAAGGGCTGAGCGTCGTCGGGGGAGAGGCGTACGTCCACGGCATCTCCGCGCGGCGCCCCGGGCGCGCGCACCGCGAGTGGACGTTCCACACGGGCTACCTCCCGCAGGGGGCCGGCGCTTCGCTGCCCTCGCGCCTCACCGTGCAGGACGTCATCGCCGAGCCGATCACGAGTCGCGACCGCCGTGTGAACACCCGGGCCCTCGCGGTCCGGGTCGCGACCCTTCTCGACGAGATGGAGCTGCCCCTCGGCACGGCGCCGAAGTATCCGTACGAGCTCAGCGCCGGCATGCGGCAGCGCGTGGCGCTGGCCCGCGCGTTCGTGCTGGAGCCCCGGCTCTTCGTCGCGGACGACCTCTACGCGAACCTCGACGTCGAGGTGCGCGCCGCCGCGCGCGCGTCGATCGTGCGTCGGCGCGACGAGCGCGGAATGGCCACCGTGGTCGTGACGAACGACGCCGACGCCCCGACGGATCTGGATGCCGACGTGCTCGTGCTGCACGGCGGCCACGCCGTCGCGTTCGGTCACGGAGCCGACGAGCTGCAGTGGACGCCGGGCGGCGCGCCCGACCGGCGCGTTTCGACCGCCTGATTTTTCGACTGCCCCGCGGTGCTGTTAGTATCGTGTGGTTGCCCGCCGCAAGGCGAGCATGATCCTCGGTAGCTCAATTGGCAGAGCAATCGGCTGTTAACCGATAGGTTCTTGGTTCGAGTCCAAGCCGGGGAGCGAGATGTCCACGCCCATCTAGCGTGGCTCTCAACCTAGGCCCGGGCTTCCACCCCGGGCCTTACCTTTTCCCGGAGAACGGCCACGGATCGCCCGCTCGGCTCGTCGCGGTCCCCGGCCGTGGGAGCGGTTCCACTAGACTCGCTCCGGCCCTCGCCCGAGGCCGGAGAGGACACCGCCCGTGCACGCAGCGACACCGCGCGTGCGCCGCGATCTGCAGGGCCTCCGCGCGATCGCGGTGCTGGCGGTGGTGGCCACCCACCTGACCGGCTGGCCGAGGGGCGGCTTCGTCGGAGTCGACGTGTTCTTCGTGCTGTCCGGCTTCCTCGTCACCGGCATCCTGCTCCGCGACCTGGAGTCCCGCGGAACGGTGCACCTCCGGCGCTTCTTCGCCCGCCGCGTGCGTCGTCTGCTCCCCGCGGCTCTTCTGGTTCTCGCGGGGGTCGTGGGCACCGGGTTCCTCGTCTTCCCCGGCGTGCGAGCGGAGGACCTCGTCGCCGACGCGCTCGCCGCGGCCGGGCTCGTGTCGAACTGGCGATTCGCCCTCGAGGGCCGCGACTACTTCTCGAGCGTCGACGTGTCGCCGTTGCAGCACTTCTGGTCGCTGTCCGTCGAAGAGCAGTTCTCGCTGTGCTGGCCCGTGCTCGTCCTCCTCGCCGTGTCGTTCCTCCCCGCGCTCGCTCGCCGCGGGAGCGCCGGTCGCTCGGCGGTGGGCGTCCTCGCGGCGCTGGTCGTCGTGGCATCCGGGATCGTTGCGTGGATGCAGACGTCGAGCGACCCCGCGGTGGCCTACTTCTCGACATTCACGCGCGCGGGGGAGCTCGGCGTCGGCGCCGTCCTCGCCAGCCTCGCCCCCGTGCTGGCGCGCCTTCACGCAGCCGTGCGCGTTCCCCTGGCCTGGATCGGGGTGGGTATCGTGGCCGCCTCGTTCGTCATCGTCGATCCCGAATCGCCGTTCCCCGCCCCGTGGGCGGCTCTTCCGGTCGCCGGGGCCGCACTCGTGATCGCGGCGGGGATCGGGGGAGACCCGCGGCATCGATCCTTGTTCGTGCTGACCAACCCGCTCGCCGTGGCCATCGGCGACGTCTCGTACTCCCTGTACCTCTGGCACCTGCCCGTCATCGTCTTCGCGGGTGCGCTCCTGCCGCCGGGGCCGGCGGCGATGCCGATCACCGTGCTCATCCTCGTCGTCCTGACGGTCGCGACCTTCCTCGGTGTGGAGCAGCCCCTGCACCGGTCGCCGTGGCTGAACCGCGACGACGGGTCGCCTCTCCCGCCCGAGCCGCTGACGCCCGCGCCCCTCGCATCTGCTCCCCTCACGCCCGTGGCGGCCGCTCCGGCTGCTCGCGCACACTCCACGACACCTCCGCGTTCGTCCGCCCTGGCATCGCGCCCGGCCGGGTGGGTGCCGGGCCAGCGCTACTACCCGGGCTCGCGACCCGGCGCGGCACCCCCGCCCGACTCGGCCGCCCCGGTGTCGCGGATCGACCGGTCCGCCGGCCCGCCGCCCTCCGCGGACATCCCCGCGCTCATGGCACCCACGCCGCCCCCCGAGAGCCCCCGCGCCGCGCAGCCGTTCGCGGCCACGCCCCCGCCCCGCCAGAGCTGGGCCGACTGGCGCTCCCGCTTCGCGCCGCGGATGGGCCTGGCCGCCGCGAGCCTCGTGATCGGGGCGGGGGCGACGGTGCTGGCCGTCTTCGTCGCGTACGGAGCTCCCGTCCTCCCTCCCGCGCCCGCTCCCGCCGCGGTCGCGACGCCCCACGACGACGGCGGCTCGCTCACCGCGCTGCAAGCCGATCTCGCCGCCGCGACGACGGCCGCCGCCTGGCCCGAGCTGCATCCCTCGATCGACGACGCGATGCGGGAGTCCTCCGCCGCCAACCGCGCGCACGACTGCTTCACGCCCGACCCTCTTCCCGACCTCGGCCGCTGCACCTGGGGCAGCCCCGATGCGCCGCGGCACCTCTATCTCGTCGGAGATTCCAGCGCGATGGCCTACGCGCCCACGTTCGCGAAGCTCGCCGAAGACAGCGGAGGCCAGTGGCGCGTCACCACGGTGGGGATGTACGGATGCCGCTTCACCGACGTCCTCATCGAGAGCCGGGATCCCGCGGTCACGGCGGGCTGCGCACAGCGCAAGACGGACGTCGCCGCGCTGATCGCCGCCGCCCCCGCGGATCTCCTCGTCGTCTCGAACGCCTTCACCCTGGCGCGCACGGTCGACGGGCGCGATCTCAACGCCGAGGAGGTGGCATCCGCTGTCTCTTCCGAGGTCGGCGGGTGGGCACCCGCCGGACGCACGGTGTACCTGTCTCCGCCCCCGCACGGCGCGGACCTCGGTCGCTGCGTCTCGAGTGTGACGGGCCCGGGGGCGTGTCTCGCCGCCGTCGACGACGTCTGGACCGACATGGAGAGCGCGATCGAGGCGCGGGCCACGACGACGGGAGACACGGCGATCAGCGCCCTGCCGTTCACGTGCGTCGACCGGGTCTGCCCCGCGTTCGCCGGCGACATCCCGGTCCGCTACGACGAGATCCACATCACGCCCGCGTACGCGGAGCGTCTGACGCCGATCCTCCGCGCGGACCTGACCGCCCGCGGCCTGCTGTGACGGCCCGCCCCACCGCGAAGCCTGCGAGGCTGGGAGCGTGACCCCCGCGAACGATCCCGACCGGTACGACCTCGACGCCCTGCGCGAGAGCCTGCTCGACGAACGCGGGGGAGAGGTGGACGACAGCATCCCTGCGCTCGCGGATGCCGATCCCGACCTCTGCGCGATCGCTCTCGCACTGCCGGACGGGACCGTGCGCTCCAGCACGGACGCGGATGTCGCGTTCAGCATCCAGTCCGCCGTGAAGCCCTTCCTGTTCGCTCTCGCACTGCTCGACACCGGCGGCGAAGCCCTCGACCGCGTGGGCATCGAACCCACGGGGGAGTCCTTCGACGCGATCAAACTCGAAAGCGGGACCGGACGACCCCCGAACCCGATGGTGAACGCGGGCGCGCTGCTCACCGCGGCCCTGGTGGACGGCGAGGGTCCGACCGCGCGCAGCGCCCGGATCGCGCGAGGACTCGCCGCCTTCGCCGGCCGCGAGCTCGACGTCGACGAAGACGTCGCGCACGACGAACACCTGCTCGGCGACCGCAATCACGCCCTCGCCCATCTCATGCGGGCCGAGGACACCCTGGCGGTCTCGGCCGACGATGCCGTCGCGGTCTACGCGCGCGCCTGCGCGACACTCGTGGATGCCGCGACCCTGGCCGTCATGGGGGCGACGCTCGCGCTCGGCGGCGTCAACCCGCGGACCGGCGAGCGGGTCGTCCCCGAAGCCGTGGCGCGCGACGTCGTGTCGGTCATGGCGACCTGCGGGGTCTACGACGGGTCGGGCCGCTGGATGCGCGCGGTCGGCGTCCCGGCGAAGTCGAGCGTGTCGGGGTCCCTCGTCCTGTCGACTCCCGGTCGGCTGGGCGCCGCAGCGGTCAGCCCTCCGCTCGACGAGCAGGGCACGAGCGTGCGTGGGCGCCTCGCCAGCGAGGTGCTCAGCCGGGACCTCCACCTCCACAGCTTCGCCGTCTGAGTGGCGGTTCGGCGGGGACACCATTCGCCGCCTGTGAGAGCATCTGCATGACCCCTTCACCGCTCACCCCAGGAGAGTCGATGCCCGTTGCCGCCCGCCGCCGCGCGTCACGCACCGTGACGATCGGTGTCGTCGCCGCCCTCGCCGCCACCCTCACGGGGTGCGGGCAGGGGACGAACGTCTCCGAGGACTACGCGCAGATCTGCCGCGACAACGCGACCGAGAAGCGGCTCCCGGACGACGACTGCAACAATCACGGCGGCAGCGCCCACTGGTACTACCTGCCCCTCGGGTCGAGCAGCCGCAACGTGCCGGCCGTCGGCGACCGCGCCTCGGGCGGCGTCGACACCCTGCCCGGCGGGAAGACCGCCGCGAAGGGCATTTCGGGCGACGGGGCGAGCGTCTCGCGCGGCGGGTTCGGCGGATCGGGATCCGACGGAAGTCACGGCGGCTGATGCGCCGCATCGAACTGGCGCCCCGACCCGACTGGGAGCGCACGATCAAGCAGTCGGGTCTCATCTACTCCCGGTCGCTACGCGACGACGGCTCGGCGGTCGAGTACTGGAACGATGGCGCGGCGTACGTCTTCACCCTCCCCGAGGTCGAGGCGCTCGAGAAGCAGACCGAGGAACTGCACCGCATGTGCCGCGAGGCGGCGACCTACCTGGCATCCGGAGAACTCGGACACCTCGGCCTCACCCCGCAGGCGTTCGAGTTCGCCCAGTGGTCGCTGGAGCAGGACGAGCCCGATGTCTACGCACGCTTCGACCTGGCCTACGCCGGCGACGGCTCTCCGGCGAAGATGCTCGAGTACAACGCCGATACGCCGACCGGACTCATCGAGGCCTCGGTGACCCAGTGGTTCTGGCTGCAGGACCGCATCAAGAGCGGCGCGCTGCCGGCCGACACCGACCAGTGGAACGGGCTGCACGAAGCCCTCGTCGAGCGCTGGCGCGTCCTGCTGCATCGTTCGTTGAGCGAGGGCGAGGGCGGACGCCTCTTCGTCGCCCACTCGGATGCCGACATCTACGGCGAGGACTGGGACACGGTCGCCTACATGCGCGACCTCGCGGGCGAGGCGGGCTGGGAGCACACCGGCATCGAGATGAAGGACATCGGCTGGCACCACGGCGCGCGCCAGTTCGTGGGCGTCCCCGAGCCGTGGGGCTCGTCCCGCAGCGTCAACGCACTCCCGGGGGATGCTCCAGAGACGCAGTATCCGGTGATCCGCAACCTCTTCAAGCTCTATCCCTGGGAGGACATCGTCTCCGGTGACGACCGCGTCGTCGGCGACCAGGAGTTCGGGGCCCTGCTGATCGCCGGGCGCGGCCTGTTCGGCCGCTGGTACGAGCCGGCGTGGAAGATGTTCCTCTCGAACAAGCTGCTCCTCGTCGCGCTGTGGCGGCTGTTCCCGGATCACCCCAACCTCCTGCCCGCCTACGCCGACGGTCCGAACGGCATGACCGACTACGTCGTCAAACCCGTCTTCGGGCGCGAGGGCGATGGCATCCGGGTCCACCGTGCCGACGGCAGCGTGACGACGAACGGGCAGGAGTACCGCCGCGAGGGCACGGGTCGCGAGCGCGTGTGGCAGCAGTACCATGAGCTGCCCGACTTCCCCGGGGCGAACGGGAGCAACCATCCGGTTCTCGGCTCGTGGGTCGTGAACGACGAGGCCTACGGGGTCGGCATCCGCGAGTCCGACGGGCCGATCACCGACTACTTCTGCCGCTTCGCCCCGAACATCATCGAGAGCTGACCTCCGGATGCCGCGCGGCCCGCGCCGCGGCGCGATCGGCGCTCACGCGTCGATGTCGTCGACTCCCGGCATCCAGGACGCACCGGGCTTGCCCCACTTGCGCTTCTTCGCGATCTTCGCGACCACCCGGCTGTCCTCGTCGTCGAGACGATCGACGTACAGAATGCCGTCGAGGTGATCGAACTCGTGCTGGAGGATGCGCGCCCGCCAGCCCGTCACCTCGATGCGCACGGGTCGACCGTCGAGATCGACGCCGGTGAGGAGCGCGGCATCCGAACGACGCAGCGGGAACCGCTCACCGGGGAACGACAGGCACCCCTCGGACTCGTCGTCGGGGTCGGGATAACCGGGCTCGAGCGGACGGATCCACAGCTCGGGGTTGATGACGACGCCCCGCCACGGGAGACCCTCGTCGTCCTCGTACGTGTACGTGAAGATGCGCAGGCCCACGCCCACCTGCGGTGCGGCGAGACCGACGCCGGGGGCGGCATCCATCGTCTCGAACATGTCGGCGACGAGGGTGCGCACCTCCTCGGTGATCTCGTCGACGCGGGCGGCGGGAGCGTGCAGCACGGGATCACCCATGATGCGAATCGGGAGAACGGCCACGTCACCAGCCTATCCAGCGAGCGGGCGGCTATCGTCGGAGGGTGATCCCGCTCGATGTCTCCCTCAGCGACGGAATCGACCAACTCGTCGGTGTCTTCCGCGACCCCCGCATTCTTCTCGGCATCCCGCTCGCCCTTCTCGGCGCGGTCTTCATGTCGTTCGGTGCGCAGTACCAGCACCGCGGAGTCCAGAAAGTCGAACGCCTCTCGGGCAAGACCACCGGCGGCCTGTCGCGGCAGCAGCTCACCTCGCTGCTGACGCGCCCGTCGTGGGTGGCCGGCACCCTGATGCTGGGCCTGGCGATCGTGTGCCAGCTGGCGGCCCTCTCGGTCGCGCCCCTCATCCTCGTGCAGCCCCTGGGGGCGATCGCCCTCGTCCTCACCACGGTACTGAACGCCCGCGTCACGCGGCACAAGCCGACCCGCCAATCGCTCATCGCGATCGCCGCGTGCGTCGGCGGCATCTTCATCTTCGTCACGATCGCCGCGTTCTTCGCGACCGAGCACGTGGTGACCGAGCGCGAACTGTGGATCATCCTCGGCATCCTGGCCGTCGTCGTGATCGTCTTCGGGGTCTTCTGGGTGCTCGTGCGGCGCAAGGCGCAGGCGCTGTTCTACATCATGGCCGCGGGCGTGATCTACGGCTTCGTCGCGACCCTCGCCAAGGTCGTCATCAGCCGCGCGCAGGCCGGCAACTTCGAGTGGCTGACGCTGCTGTGCCTGGTGGCCCTCCTCGCCGCGGTCGCCGTCGGCGCGTACTTCGTGCAGACGGCGTACTCGGTCGGCCCGCCCGACCTGGTGATCGCCGGCCTCACGGTCATCGACCCGATCGTGGCCGTGCTCATCGGACTCCTCGTGCTCGGCGAGGCCTCGACCGCCCCCGCCTGGGCGCTCATCGGCTTCGTGATCGCCGGCGCGATCGCCACGTGGGGCGTGATCCAGCTCACGAAGCACCACCCGCAGGTGACGGCCGACGGCAAGCCGAAGCAGCCGCGCGTCCACTGACGCGTCGGCGGCGTGACCGGGCGACCCGGCGCCTCCCCGAGATCACACGATCGTGTCGAGAACACCCGACGTCGTCGCGCACGAGCCGGTGATCTCGCGCGGAACGTGTGCTCTCGCGCGGGCCGCCCGCGAGAGAGGTCGGATGCCGGTAGGCTCGTCGTCGCTGGGGGCGGTGGCCAAGCTGGTCAAGGCAGCGGGCTCATAACCCGACGATCGTGGGTTCAAGTCCCACCCGCCCTACCATTGCCCTCACCCGGGCCGCCGACGTGACGGCGGGAGGGCCGGGGACGAGCGGAGGGCCGGGAACCCGGCATCCTCCTCCGTTCATCCCCGACCCTCCCGCCGTCACGCGCCGTCCCGCCGTGACCCGACGTCGCGCGTCAGACCAGGGCCGGCGCCGACACCTCGTCGCGCACGATCGCCGCCCCCGCCGCCAACGCGCTCATCTTCTCGAGCGCGACGCGGCGCGGCAGGGGAGCCATGCCGCAGTTGGTCGAGGGGATGAGCTTGTCGGCGTCGACGAACTGCAGGGCGCGACGCAGCGTCTCGGCGACCTCCTCGGGGGTCTCGACCGTCTCGGACGAGACGTCGATCGCGCCGAGCATGACCTTCTTGCCGCGGATGAGCTCGATGAGATCGATGGGCACGTGCGAGTGATGGCTCTCGAGAGAGACGGCGTCGATCGTCGACCGCTGCAGAAGCGGGAACGACTCCTCGTACTGGCGCCACTCGGAGCCGAGCGTCGCCTTCCAGTCGTTGTTCGCCTTGATGCCGTAGCCGTAGCAGATGTGCACGACCGTCTCTGCGCGCAGCCCCTCGGCGGCACGCTCGAGGGCGGCGACGCCCCAGTCCTTCATCTCGTCGAAGAACACGTTGAAGGCCGGCTCGTCGAACTGGATGACGTCGACCCCCGCCGCTTCGAGCTCGCGCGCCTCCTGGTTGAGGATCGTCGCGAACTCCCACGCGAGCTTCTCGCGGCTGCGGTAGTGATGGTCGGACAACGTGTCGATCATCGTCATGGGTCCGGGCAGGGCCCACTTGATCGGTCGGTCGGTCTGCGCGCGCAGGAAGGCGGCATCCTGGACGAAGACCGGCTGACGCCGGCTCACCGCTCCGACGACAGTCGGGACGCTCGCGTCATAGCGGTTCCGGATGCGAACGGTCTCGCGGTTCTCGAAATCGACGCCGTCGAGGTGCTCGATGAACGTCGTGACGAAGTGCTGGCGGGTCTGCTCACCGTCGCTGACGATGTCGATGCCGCGGCGCTCCTGCTCGTGGACGGCCGCGCGGAGGGCGTCGTGCTGCCCCTCGACGAGTTCGTCGCCGTCGAGCTCCCACGGCGCCCAGAGCACCTCGGGTCGCGCGAGCCACGCGGGCTTGGGGAGACTGCCGACCAGCGCGGTGGGGAGGAGGGACGTGGTCATCGGAGCACCGCCCCGACGTTCGCCGACCAGGCGTCGAGAGCCGCGCGGTGGGGCTTCACGAAGTGCTCCTCGGCGTAGCGTCCCTGCACCACGGCGAGCTGGCTGCGCTCCTCGCGGTCGTAGTCGATGCCGGTGCGGACGAACTCCGCCTGGTCGAGGGTGGGGCGGTACACCTCGCCGGCGGGGACGACGGCGTTGTAGATCTCGGGGCGGTAGATCTTCTGGAACGTCTCCATGGTGGCGATCGTTCCAGCCAGTTGCAGGTCGGTGTAGTCCGCGAGCAGATCGCCGCGGAAGTAGAACGCGAGCGGAGCGACGCTCCCACGCGGCATGAAGTACCGCACTCGAAGGCCCATCTTCGCGAAGTACTCGTCGGTGAGAGAGAACGCGTCCTGCTCGTACTCGACGCCCAGCACGGGGTGCACGACGCCGGTCCGGTGGTAGGTGCGGCTCGTCGACACGCTGATGCAGATCACCGGCGACGACGGGAAGCGGTCGCGGTAGGTCGCGGAGTCGAGGAAGTGCTGGAAGAGCTGGCCGTGCAGGTCGCCGAAGTCCTCGGGCACCGTGAAGGTCCCCGCGGCGGCTTTGGCCGCCGGCAGGACGACGCTGAAGTCGTAGTCGCGGAGGTAGGACGAGAAGTTGTTGCCGACGATGCCCGGGTGACTCTCGCCGGTCTCGGTGTCGAGGATGTGCACGTCGAGCACCTCGATCACGGGGAACTGCTCGTCGTCGGCCCCGTCGGAGAACTGCAGCTGCACCGACACGATGTCGAGCTCGAGGCGGTACCGCGCCTCGGTGGACAGCAACTCGTTGAGCCGGCGATCCATCATCGACAGCGCCCCGCGCAGATTCTGCCGGCGACCTGCTCCGCGAGCGAGGTTCGCGAAGTTCGTGGTCACGCGCGAGTTCTCCGCCGGGGCGTAGTGCTCGTCGAAACGGGTGGTGGTGATGCTGAACGTGATGTCGTTCGTCATGACGTGCCAATCAGAAAGGGTCGGATGCCGCTCCCTCATCGTGCTCGCAACACTCAGGCATCGGGTAATTCGGCGCATCTATGCGGAGGTATAGCCTGTGACTATGGCTCGTCGTCCGAGTGGCATCACGCTCCAACAGCTGCAGTACTTCATCGAGGTCGCCGCCGAGGGATCCATCAGCGCGGCCGCCGATCTGCTCTACGTCGCGCAACCGACGATGTCGGCCGCCATGCGCGACCTCGAGAGCCGTGTCGGACGCGAGCTCCTGGTGCGCTCGGCCCGCGGAGTCACGCTGACCAACGACGGCGTCGAGTTCCTCGGGTACGCCCGACAGGTCGTGGAGCAGGCCGAGCTGCTCGAGCAGCGATACCTCGGCCGCCCTCCGTCCCGCAGGCTCCTGGGCGTCTCGGCGCAGCACTACTCGTTCGTCGTGGACGCGTTCGTGCGCATGGTCCGTGCGAGCGACGCGGCGGAGTACGAGTTCTCACTCCGTGAGACGCGGACCTGGGACATCATCGAGGACGTCCGGACGCTGCGCAGCGAGCTCGGCATCCTGTTCCGCAACGACTTCAACCGCAACGTCATCGACAAGCTGTTGCGCGACTCGGGGCTGGCGTTCCACCCGCTCTTCGTCGCCGCCCCGCACATCTTCGTCTCGCGGCGAAATCCTCTCGCGTCACGCGAGCGCGCGACCCTCGATGACCTCGTCGACCTGCCGCGCCTGACCTTCGACCAGGGCGCCAACAACTCGTTCTATTTCGCCGAGGAGATCCTCTCGACGCTGTCGAGCGCGCAGGAGATCCGTGTCTCCGATCGCGCCACGATCTTCAACCTCATGATCGGCCTCGACGGCTACACGATCTCGACCGGCATCATCAGCGACGACCTCGACCCCGAGATCGTCGCGGTGCCCCTCGACGTCGACGAACGGATCGAGATCGGCTGGATCGGACGGACGGCCATCCCGCTCACCGATCAGGCCCAGCGCTATCTCTCGGAACTGCGGGCCGTCGTCGCCGAGGCGGGTGTCGCCCTCGCCGACGCCGCCGCGTAGCACCGCCCGACACCGCAGATTACGCTCGATCGAGATGGACACCACCGCCCTCCGCCCGGCACTCGTCGGCCGCCTGCACTTCGCCGTGCAGGCGCTGTCCGGGGCGGCGTGGTGGATCGCCGTGTTCACGGTGCCCTTCGTGCGGACGGCGACTCTCGGCGCCCTCGATCCCGTCGTGGTCGCCGCCCTCGACATCCCGTTGTTCGTGGTGGCATCCGGTCTCGCGGTGCTTCCCGGACGGACGGGGCCAATCGGGGCCCTCGTCGCGACGGCCTGGACCCTGTTCGTCACCGCCTCGCTCGGGCTGTACGCGACGATCACCGGGCTCGCGGGGTGGGGCGTGCTCGCGATGATCGCGGCCTCCGTGTGCTCGCTGCTCGCGCTGTCGCTGCTGTGGCTGGGCCGCATCCCGACGAGCTGGCTGCTCGTCGGACCGTTCGCGTTCCGGCCCGCCCGTCCGCGCCGGTCGCCCGTCGCGCACATCATCGCCACGACCGGACAGATCGTGGTGTTCTGGGGGCTGTTCCTCGTCGTGTTCCCGCTCGTGATCGCCTTCCTCGAGCGGCGGTGGGGGCTGTCCGTGCCCCTGCCTCTCGGCGTGACCGTCATCGGCGCCGTCCTCGTGCTCGCGGCGAGCCTGCTCGGCCTCGCGTCGGCGGCCGCGTTGACCGTAAAGGGCGACGGAACACCACTGCCCTCCGCGATGCCCAATCGCCTCGTCATCGCCGGTCCGTACCGGTGGGTCCGCAACCCGATGGCCGTCGCGGGAATCGTCCAGGGCGTGGGCGTCGGACTCATCCTGCAGTCGTGGCTCGTCGTCGTGTGGGCTCTCGTGGGCTCGCTCGTCTGGAACTACGCGATCCGCCCCCACGAGGAGGCCGACCTCGAGGCGAGCTTCGGCGAGGACTACCGCCGTTACTCCGCCCAGGTACGGTGCTGGACCCCTGGTCGCCGCATCGCCCGCTGAACACGGCGAAGGCCCCGCCCCCACCACCCGGGTGAGAACGGGGCCTTCGGCGTCGGCTACCGCGCGACCTCCGCAAGCTCGCCGGGTCCCGGCAGGATCTCGCGCAAGAGGTCGTCAAGGGTCACGACGCCCACCAGGCGCTCGCCGTCGACCACCGTCGCCAACTGCACCCGACCGCGGCGCATCCGCGCCAGCGCGTCGTAGGCCGAGGCATCCGGTTCCAGCACGAGGGGCTCCCGCGCGATGTCGAGCGCCGGCGTCGCGGGATCGACGGTCAGCGTGTCTCGCACGTGCGCGACGCATGACGACGCCCCCGAGCCGACGAGGATCCGCAGGTGCGTCGACGCGGCCGCGACGGCCTGGATGTCGGCGACCGTGGCATCCGTCGGCACACTCGTGGGGGAGCGGTCCGTGCGGACGATGTCGCCCACGGTCAGGGTGCCGAGCGCGATCGCCTGCGCGATCGGCTCGGAGTACTGTTTCTCGAGGGTGCCCGCCTGGCGCGAATGCGCGACGAGCTCGCGGATCGTGTCGGCGTCCTGTCCGCCCGCGGCGGCCTTGTCGACCGGCTCGACGCCCGACGCCTTCACCAGACGGTTGGCGATGTGGTTGATCCACAGCAGGAACGGACGCAGCGGCCACGTGAGGGCACGGGCCAGGATGCCGGTGGCCTTCGCCGCGGTCTCGGGATGCGCGATGGCCCATGACTTCGGCGCCATCTCGCCGATCACGAGATGAAGGAACGTGACGACGATCAGCGCGAGCATGAACGCGATGATGTCCGCGAGGACGTAGGGGAGACCCCACGCCTCGAACACCGGTGAGAGCGCGTAGTCGATTGCGGGCTTGGTGATCGCACCGAGCAGGAACGTACAGGCGGTGATGCCGAGCTGCGCGAAGGCGAGCATCACGGTGAGCTCGTTGACGCCGCGCAGCGCCGCGCGGGCGGAGGCGCTGGTCGCGGCCTCCTCCTCCAGGCGGTGGCGACGCGCGGCGAGGAGCGCGAACTCCACGATCACGAAGAACGCGCTCGCGATGATCAGCAGCGCGGTGATGAGGGCGACGGTCCAGCCATTCATCGGGCCACCTCCTCGTCGACGGGGCGTGCTTCGTCGGCGGGCTCGGCATCCCGATCCACCTCGTGCAGACGCACCGCGAGCTGCGAGGGCACGTGACGGTCGACCTCGACGACCTCGACGGTCAGCCAGCGCTCGATGTCGAGGCCCTGCACGGTCTCGGACGGCTTCACGGGAAGGTCGACGCGCACGACCGCGCCGATCGCGGGGAGGTCGCCGTGCGTCTCGATGACCAGACCCGCGGCCGTTTCGGCGTCGGTCTCGGCCAGGTCGTGGCCGATGATGCGCTCGAGCTCGTCGAGGTGCACGTCGCCCGGAACGGTCCACGCGTCGTCTCCCACGACAGCCACCTCCGAGGTCTCGACGTCGTGCTCGTCGGAGAGCTCGCCGATCACCTCTTCGGTGAGGTCCTCGATCGTCAGGATGCCGTCGAAGTTGCCGTACTCGTCCACCACGCACGCCAGTTCGTTGCGGGTCTTGCGCATCCGGTCGAGGGCGACCGGCAGCATCATCGAGGTCGGAAGGACCACCGCCGGGCGCATGACCGTCGACACCGCGGCATCGTCGGCGGGCTGCTCGCGCAGCAGGTCGATCAGCTCGACCACACCCACGGGGGAGTCCTCGTCCCCGATCACGGGATAACGCGTGTGACCGGATGCCATGAGGGCACGCACCTCGCCGACCGTCGTCTCGGGGGTCACCGAGTCGATCTGCGAGCGGGGGATCATGGCGTGTTCGACGTCGCGCTGGGGGAAGTCGAGGATGCGGTCGATGATGATCGACAGATCGTCCGGGAGGTCGCCGCTCTGCCGCGACTCCTCGATGATGGCCTCGAGGTCGCGCGCGGTGGCGCTCTCGTCGACGTCTTCGAGGGGCTCGATGCGCAGCAGCCGCAGCAGCGCGTTGGCCGCGACGTCGAAGACCGTGATGAGCCAGCCGAAGAGCAGGAGGTAGATGCGCGTCGGCACGGCGAGGGCGCGCGCCAACGGTTCCGGGCTCGCGATCGCGAGGTTCTTCGGATAGAGCTCGCCGAAGATCATGGTGACGATGGTCGCGAGCAGCAGCGCGCCGACCGTTCCGATGAGGACGGACACGGCGGGGTCGATGCCCACACCGCCGAGCAGCGTGCCGAGCGATTCGCCGATCAGCGGTTCGGCGACGTAACCGATCAGCAGACCGGTCACCGTGATGCCCAACTGGGCACCCGACAGCATGAACGACGTGCGCTTCGTGATGGCGAGAACGCGCTTCGCCTGCGCGTCACCCTTCTCGGCCAGCGCCGCCATGCGCGAACGGTCGACCGACATGTACGCGAACTCCTGCGCGACGAAGAAGCCGCAGGCGACGATGATCGCCAGAGTCACGACGACACCCACGAGGAGTGTCAGAGTCGCAGCCAGCATCAGATTTCACCCCCTCTCGAAACGAGGGGGCTCGAAGATCGGCCCTCCTGGTCGGGGGAGGTTCGGTGATGGCTCACGGGTTTTCTCTCTCGTGGGTCGGTTGATCGAAGATCGTCCTCAACTTTATCGACGGGCAGATCGTGGGGGCTGGGGATTGACCGCGTAAAAGCGGGGATCGGGCCGCGTTTCGGCCCGATCCCCGCTTCCGTAGATCAGGGAGTCGCGCGCCGAAGGGTGAGGAACGACGAGGACGCGAGCACCGCGATCAGCAGCAGCCCCCACAGCGCCATGCCGAACGCCCCGAGCGCCGCGCCGCCCTCGATGACCGTGGGCCACGAACGGGTGAGGGTCACGAGGCCGATGAGGGCGACCACGACGAGCGACACGGCGATCAGGGTCACCGTGAGGACGACCGTGCCGAAGCGTTTGAAGACGGTCGCGGCCCAGAATCCGATGACGAAGAAGAACATCGCGACGGCGAAGAAGGTGATTCCGGCGGCGACGGGACCGGCCTCCCACAGCCACGGCATGTAGAAGAAGTACCCGTTCATCCCGTACCCATCGGTGGCTTGCTCGACCATGCCGCCGACGACGAAGACCGTCGAGAGCACGACCGCGGTGATCCCCGCGGTCAACAGCGTGCCCGTGAAGAACTCGCGGCGCGTGATGCTCATCGCCTGCGAGAACGGGAACGTGCGCGTCAGGGCCTGCGCGCCGATGACACCGAAGTACCACAGGGGCGCCTGGGCACCACCGCTGATCTTGACTCCTTCGACACCCGCCGCCGCGATGATCCCGTAGACGAGGAGACTGAGCCCCAGCGCCCCGAAGAGGATGATCAACGGCAGCCACAGGAATGTCTGGCGGTTGATCAGTTGCAGGCGGACGACGTTCAGCGTGCGGTTCATCGCAGCGCTCCTTCCGGGACAGCGGCGCCGGTCGACGCAGCGGTGCGCGAGCCGGCGCTCTGGGTGCGCCGCACGATGAGTTGCTGCAGAGAGACGGGGGCGACCTCGAGGCGTGCCTCGACGAGCGCCCGACGATCGATCGGAGTGAGCTCGCCGACGACGGTGACGGATGCCACACCCCCGAGGCTCTCGCGATGGATGACCTCGCGCCCCGCACAGAAGGCGTCGACCGCGGTCGCCTCGCCGATGATCGTCGCCGCGCTGTGGCGCACGGCATCCGTGTCCTCGTCCATGACGATGCGTCCGCCGTCCAGCACGATGACCTTCTCGAGGAGGTTCGCCACCTCATCGATCAGGTGGCTCGAGAGGATGATCGTGCGCGGGTGTTCGGCGTAGTCCTCGAGCAGGCGGTCGTAGAAGATCTGGCGCGCCACGGCGTCGAGGCCCAGGTACGGCTCGTCGAAGAAGGTGATCTCCGACCGCGAGGCGAGTCCGATGATGACGCCCACCGCCGACAGCTGGCCGCGCGAGAGCTTCTTGATCGTCCGCTTCAGCGGCAACTGGAAGTCCTCCACGAGACGGTCGGCGAATGCCTGGTCCCAGTTCGGGAAGAAGAGGCGGGCCGCGCGGAACGCGTGGGCGGGCTGCGCGTCATCGGGGTACTTCTGACTCTCGCGCACGAAGCACATGCGGGACAGGACGCGCGGGTTCTCATAGGGGTCTTCGCCGAACACGCGCGCCTCGCCGCTCGAGGCGAAGTTCTGCGCGGTGAGGATCGACATGAGGGTGGTCTTCCCGGCGCCGTTGCGGCCGAGCAGACCGTAGATGGCATCCTTCTCGATCCGGAAGGACACGTCGTCGAGGGCGAGTCCGCCCCGGTAACGCTTCGTGAGGCCCGTTGCCTCGATCACGGCGGTCATCGTGTGGCTCCTTCGGTGCGGGGGGAGGGGGTGGACGAGACGAGGTTCGCCCGTTCACGGATGAGGTCGGCGAGGTCGTCGGGCCCGAGGCCGAGCGTGCGGGCTTCGGCGAGGAGAGGTTCGACGAAGCGATCGGCGAAGGCCGTCCGGCGCTCGCGGAGGAGGTTGTCGCGCGCGCCGGCGGCGACGAACATGCCGATTCCTCGGCGCTTGTAGAGGACACCCTTGTCGACGAGCATGGTGATTCCTTTCGCGGCGGTGGCGGGATTGATGCGATGGAAGGCGGCGAGTTCGTTCGTGGAGGGCGCGCGGGTCTCCTCGGCGAGCGAGCCGTCGACGATGGAGTCCTCCACGCTCTCGGCGATCTGGAGGAACAGCGCCCTGCCGTCGTCGATCATGCGATCTCCGTCCGTTGGTTCATTACTTGACTAAGTAACCATGCAACGGGACGAGGCGTCGTGTCAAGGTGGTTAATATCTCGCGAGGTGAGATAATGGGTGGACCCCGCATTGCTGCGCTTCCCGGCGCGGTCCCGCCCCTTGCATCACGAGGCGCTTCAGCGCGCCAGAAAAGGACCAGCCGTGGGACGCCTCATCTACCGCGATCGCGCATCGTTCGACATCGACGACCGCATCCTCGCCCATCTCCGCATCGTCATCATGAACAAGTTGCGCCGCAACGAGGGGTTCATGCTGCAGCTCCCCGTGAACGAGGGGGTGCGCCAGGCCAGCATCTGGGTGCACGCATCGAACGCGCTCGTCCTGCAGTTCTACGGCGGCCGCGAACCCGCGATCGACCGCGAACTCGTGGATCAGATGATGCACGACGCCAGCAGCGCCGACGGGCTCACGCTTCTCTCGACCGGACCGGTGATCGCAGCCGCACCCCCGGTGCGCGCCGCGCGCTGACCGTCCCTCGCTCGCGCGCGACCCGCGCCCGGGACCCGTCAGCGGGCGCGGGCACCGCGGGGGAGCGTGACCACGAAGAGCGCCCCGATGTCCGCCGCCTGGCAGCGAACGTCACCGCCGTGGGCACGGGCGATCCCGCGCGCAATCGGCAGGCCGAGCCCCACGCCCGCCGCGGATCGGGCCGGGTCCAACCTCACGAGTCGATCGAAGATGCGTTCGCGATCGGCATCCGGCACCCCGGGGCCGTCGTCCGCGACGGTCAGGCGGATCTCGGTCGCGCTTTCCTCGACCGAGATCCGCACGGCCCCACGACCCCCGGTCGCCCGCGCGGCGTTCTCGACGAGGTTCGACAGCACCTGTCCGATCCGGTCGGAGTCGACGGATGCCAGGATCGCGGCATCCGGAACCGTCGCCGTCAGAGCGAGGTGGGGGTGCAGCAGCGGCGCCCGCTCCGCCTCGGCGAGAACGAGGGAACGCAGATCGACATCGGTGACGGTCAGCTCGAGACCGCGGTCGACGCGCGCCATCATGAGCAGGTCGTCGACGAGGCGCGACGCGCGGGCCGCTTCGCGCGCGACCTGGGCGGCCAGCATCTCGCGATCGGGTCCGTCGAGATCCGCGCGGACCAGCGTGTCGGCGGCGGCCCGGATGCCGGCGACCGGCGTCCGCAGCTCGTGTGCGGCGTCCGAGAGGAAGGCGCGCAGACGGCGCTCGGCCCCGCGCGCGGCCTCTTCGGCCCCCACGACGTCGTCGAGCATGTCGTCCAGGGCGGTCGCGACCCGGCCGATCTCGGTGTCGGGCCGCGTGGGACGCAGCCGTCGACCCCGCTCGCCCGCGCCGATCGAGCGGGCCACCTCGGACACCTGGTCCAGGGGCCGGAGCGTCGCCCGCACGATGACGATCACTGCTCCCGCGGCGATCGCCAGAACGACGGCGGACGCGATCGCCATGATCCACCGGACCTGCACGAGCGTGTCCTCGACCCCGACCGCGGATGCCGTCAGCGTCAGCGTCGATCCATCGCTCAGGGTCGAACTCAACGTCACGAGGTCGGCATCGCCGCTGACGGTCGAGGCGACGACCGTCACATCCGATCCCGTCGACGTCGACTGCGGTGCCGTGCGCTCTCCGGGCCCGGGACCACCGGGACCCGGTGGGCCGTCCCGGAGCTGCTCCGGGCTGGGCCCCGCGACGATCGACCCGCCGCCCGCGCTGTCGATCCGCACGGCGAGTCCTTGGTCCGACAGCCGCTCTGCCAGATCGGCGTCGTCGACGGTGCCGACGAGCGACGCGGCGGCCGCCGCGCGGTCGCGCAGCCGATCCTCGATCTGGCCGCGGAGGCGCGCGCCGAGGGCGACGTCGACGACGACCGAGAGCACGATGAGCAGCACCGCGACCAGCGCCAGCACGGCCACGATCGTGCGGCGGCGGAGCGATCCCGACCGCAGCGCCGGTGGAGTCATCACGGGGCGACGCTCAGTCGGTAGCCGAGGCCGCGCACGGTGTGGATGAGCCGCGGCCCGCGGGCCTCCATCTTGCGCCGGAGAGCGCTCAGATGCACCTCGACGAGGTTGGGGTCGTAGTCGTCGTACCCCCACACCTGGGTGAGGATCTGTCCCTTCGACAGCGTGCGCCCGCGGCTCTCCGCGAGCAGCTGCAACAACCGGAACTCGGTCGCCGTCAGATCGAGGGGCCCGCCCGCGCGATGGGCGACGGCCGCGTCCGGATCGACGACGAGATCGCCGATCGCGATCGTCTGAGGGAGGCGTCCACGCCGACGCAGCACCGCGCCCGTACGCGCCACGAGCTCGGCCACCGTGAACGGCTTGGTCACGTAATCGTCCGCCCCCTCCGCGAACCCGCGCAGGCGATCGTCGACCTCATCGCGAGCGGTCAGCATGATCACCGCGGTGTCGCCCTCCGCTCGGATCACGGGGAGCAAACGGATGCCGGCCGGCCCGGGCATCATCCAGTCCAGCACCACGAGGTCGGGGCGGAAAGCCGACAGCCGAGCCGTCAGATCCGTGCCGTCCGGAGCGCCCTCGGCGGTGAAGCCTTCGGCGCGCAGCGCCGTCACGACGCTCAGTCGGATGGTCTCGTCGTCGTCGAGCACGAGGACGCGGGCAGGGGTGGACACCCGCCCACGGTAGGCGCGGCGCCTGTGCGCTTCTTATGCGGTGGCTATGGCATCCGGGACCGCACGGGAGCTTCAGGTTCGCTTCAGTCCCGCCTCGAAGGCTGGACATACCGCCGGAGAAGCCTCCGGCCAGGAAGGAACATCATGACCGACGACGACAACCCCACCCTGCCCCTGCCGCGGACGGAACCGCAGCCCGAACCGGCCCGCCGCCGGTGGACGCGTCCCGCGCTCATCGCCGGAGCCGTGGTCGTGGCTGTCGGCCTCGCGGGCGGCTCCGCCGCCATCGCTGCGCAGTCCGGAGGCCCGATCGCCCTCGCCGGCGCGTCGACGACCTCCGCCCCGAGCGCCGACGGTGGCAGCGGACCGGGCACCGTCCCGATGCCGGGCGCCACCCCGACCGACGCCCCGACACCCGGCGCGGAGGCGCCGACGCCCGGAACCGAGGCCACGCCTCCCGCTGCGCCGGGTGAAGCCGCGGGCCCGGGCGCGTGCGAGCCGGGTGGAAAGGGTCCCGGGGGACCGGGGGCGGCGGGGCCGGGTGCCGGCGGACCGGGAGGCGCCACGCCTCCCGCCGAGGGCACGGCACCGACACCGCCCGCCGCCGGACAGGCGCCGACCCCGCCCACGGACGGCACCGCGCCGACTCCGCCCGCCCCGCCCTCCGACGGACAGGCGCCGACCCCGCCGCCCACCCCGGGCAGCTGACCACCGACCCGCGCTGACCGGCGCGCCACACGCTCCGCGTGCAGGCCGCGGTCAGCGCGGTGAGGCACGATCGATGCATGACCACACGGCGACCTCCGGCCCGCCGTCCCCTCCCTCGGCGTCGCGTCCCGCGGCGCCGCCCGCGCCGTCGGGTCACCGCCGCGATGCTTCGACGACGCCGCATCACCGTCGGCGCACTGGTCGCGCTGGGGATCCTGACGATCGTCGGTCTCCTCGTCGCGGCCGTCGTCCCCCTCCTCGGCCTGGCGTCGGCCTGGAACACCGAGGTGCGCAAAGAGCGCATAGACCTCTCCTCGTTCGACCCGGGGCATCTCATCGACGACGCGGACTTCTACGACGGCAATGCGATGACGGCGGACGAGATCCAGCGCTTCCTCGACGACCAGGTGGGGCAGTGCCGCACCGACACCTGTCTCAACGTGCTGCGCACGACCCTGCCCGCCCGCGACCGGATCGTCTCGGATGCCACCGGCGAAACCGTGTGCGAGGCGTACGAGGGCGGCGAGCTCACCGCCGCCGAGATCATTGATCGCGTGCAGCGCGCCTGCGGGATCTCGGCGAAAGTGCTGCTGGTCACCCTCCAGAAGGAGCAGAGCCTCGTCTCCGGGCGCACCGCCCGCGACCCCGACGACGCCGCCCTCGGCGCCGCCATGGGAGCGCGCTGCCCGGACACCGCCCCGTGCGACGCCGGTCTCGCCGGGTTCGCCGCGCAGATCGCCCAGGGAGCCACCGACCTGAAGTCGTACAGCGCGTCCGACTTCATGCGTCAACCCGGCACTCACTGGATCGCCTACTCGCCGAACCCCGACTGCGGCGGCACCGACCTGACCATCGCGAACGAGGCCACCGCGGCCCTCTACAACTACACGCCCTACCAGCCCAATCCCGCTGCGCTGGAAGCAGCGTGGGGCACGGGCGACTCCTGCTCGTCCTACGGAAACCGCAACTTCGCGCTGTATTGGGCGCTCTGGTTCGGCTGAGCACTCTCGGACGAATCACAGTGTTGTGATTTCGTTATCAACGGGCGATAATGACCGAGACAACAGAACATCGCCGTGACTCCATCACAGGTCGTAGGGGAAGACGTACCTGACGAAGGAGAGACCATGGCGACCACGTCTTCGCGCGGAGTGATCCTGATCCACTCCGCGCCCCGCGCGTTGTGCCCCCACCTGGAGTGGGCGGTGGGACGCGCTCTCGGCCGTGCCGTGAACTTCGACTGGACAGACCAGCCGGTCCTCACGGGGAGTCGGCGTGCCGAGTTCTACTGGGAGGGCCCCGTCGGTTCCGGCGCGGCCCTGGCCAGCGCGATCCGCGGCTGGGAGCACCTCCGCTTCGAGGTGAGCGAAGATCCCACCCCGCGCAGCGATGGAGGCCGCTGGATGCACACGCCGGGTCTCGGCATCCACTATGCGCAGACCGACGCCGCCGGGAACGTCGTCATCGGCGAAGACCGCGTCCGTTACGCCATGGAGGTCGCGGCGGGGGATGCCTTCGAGCTGCGCCGCGAGCTGGATGTCGCTCTCGGCTCGGCCTGGGATGAAGAACTCGAACCGTTCCGTCACGCCGGCGACGACCAGCAGATCGTCTGGCTCCACAAGGTCGGCTGACCCCCACGCGTCGGGGGAGCGGAGGCGTCACTACCGGACGTCGGTGATCATTCCCGGCACCGGGACCGCGTATCCCTCTCCCGATCGGAAAGCGAACGCCCCCGGCATCCCCGAAGCAGTCGGGGGATGCCGGGGGCGTTCGATCGTGATCAGACCGAGGCGATCGCGACGACGGCGTTGTGGCCGCCGAAGCCGAACGAGTTGCTGATGGCGAGCTGGTCGCCCGCCCCGAGCTCCACCGGCGAACCGGAGAGAGCGAACGGGACCTCGGGGTCCTGCTCGGTGAGGTTGATCGTCGGGGGCGCAACGCGGTCCTGAAGCGCGAGGACGGTGAAGATCGCCTCGAGCGCGCCCGTGCCACCGAGCAGGTGGCCGGTGGATGCCTTGGTCGCCGAGACGGGGATCTCGTCGACGCGATCCCCGAACACGGCGCGTAGCGCCTTGTACTCGTTCGGATCGCCGACCGGAGTCGACGTCGCGTGGGCGTTGATGTGGGTGACGTCGTCGACCGACGCACCGGCCATCTCGAGCGCCATGTGGACGGCGCGCGCGGCGCCGAGGCCCTCGGGATCGTTGGCCGTGATGTGGTACGAGTCCGCCGTGACGCCGCCTCCGACGATCGACGCGTAGATCTTCGCACCGCGCGCCTTCGCGTGCTCCTCCGTCTCGAGGATCAGCACGCCGGCGCCCTCGCCCATGACGAAGCCGTCACGGTCGATGCTCGCCGGGCGCGAGGCGGTCTCGGGGGAGTCGTTGCGCTTCGAGAGCGCCTGCATCGACGCGAACGACGCGATGGTGATCGGGTGGATCGCCGACTCGGTGCCACCGGCGATCACGACGTCGGCCAGGCCGTCACGGATGTGCTGCACCGCGTTGACGATCGACTCGGTGCTCGACGCACAGGCCGAGGCCACGGTGCGGGCGAACGCTCGCGCGTTGAAGTGGAGGGAGAGGTTGCCGGCCGCCGCGTTCGGCATGAGCATCGGCACCGTCATCGGCATGACCCGACGCGGGCCCTTCTCGCGAAGGACATCCCACGCGTCGAGGAGCGTCCAGACGCCGCCGATCCCGGTCGCGAAGTCGACCCCGAGCCGGTCGGGGTCGATGTCGGGCGCGCCCGCGTCCTCCCACGCTTCCTTCGCCGCGACCATCGCGAGCTGCGACGAGGGGTCGAGGCGCTTGGCGACCGGACGCTCGAGGACGGTCTCGGGCCGCACGAGCGCCTCGGCGGCAAAGGTGACGGGAAGCTGGTACTTCTCGACCCATTCATGCTCGAGGGTGCGCGCGCCGGAGGTGCCGGCCAGCAGGGCGGACCAGCTCTCAGGGGCCGTCCCGCCGATGGGCGAGGTGGCGCCGATGCCGGTGACGACGATGCGGGGTGTGCTCATGGGGTGCGAAATCCTTGCTGCGGACCGATGGGACCTGACCGGTGGGGGCCGAGGCCCCCACCGGGAGAATCAGGCCTGGTTCGAGGTGATGAAGGTGACGGCGTCGCCGACGGTCTTGAGGTTCTTGACCTCGTCGTCGGGGATGGTGACGCCGAACTTCTCCTCGGCGTTGACGACGATCGTCATCATCGAGATGGAGTCGATGTCGAGGTCGTCGGTGAACGACTTCTCGAGGGCGACCTCGTCGGCCGAGATGCCGGTCTCATCGGTGATGAGCTCGGCCAGACCTGCGAGGACCTCGTCGTTGGTGAATGCCATGATTTCTCCTGTTCGTGGGTCGGCCCCGCGGTTACCCGTGGGCCTGGATCAGTCTAGGGTTCGACGCCGCTGCGTCAGGGGAGGACGACGACCTGCGCGCCGAAGACCAGACCGGCACCGAAGCCGATCTGCAACGCGAGTCCGCCGCTGAGCTCGGGGTGCTCCTCGAGCAGTCGGTGGGTGGCGAGGGGGATGGATGCCGCCGAGGTGTTGCCCGTGGTCTCGATGTCGCGACCGATGACCACCGTCTCCGGCAGCCCGAGCTGCTTGGCGAACTCGTCGATGATGCGCATGTTCGCCTGGTGGGGGACGAACGCGGCGAGATCGCTCGGCTCGATGCCCGCGGCCTCGATCGCCTGGCGTGCGACCTTCACCATCTCCCACACGGCCCAGCGGAACACCGTGGGGCCCTCCTGGCGGAGAGTCGGCCACGGGGCGGCCCCGTCGCGGAACTCCGTCAGGGTGGCGTTCATGCCCACGGCATCCGCCTTCGATCCATCGGACCCCCAGATGGTGGGGCCGATACCCGGCGTGTCACTGGGGCCGATGACCACCGCTCCGGCACCGTCGCCGAGAAGGAAGGAGATACTGCGGTCGGTCGGGTCGACGACGTCGCTGAGCTTCTCGGCCCCGACGACGACCACGTGCTTCGCGAGACCACCGCGGATGAGGGCGTCGGCCTGACCCACGCCGTACGCGAAGCCGGCGCACGCCGCGTTCACGTCGTACGCCGCGGCGGGGTTCGCGCCGATCCGGTCGGCGACGATCGCGGAGGCCGACGGTGTCTGCTTGGGGTTGCTGATGGTCGCCACGATCACGGCGTCGATGTCGGCGGGGTTCACGCCCGACTTCTCGACGGCCTCTCGCGCGGCCTCCGAGGCGAGGTCGATGGCATCCGTCTCTTTGTTCGCGCGGACGCGCGTGACGATGCCGGTGCGCTGACGGATCCATTCGTCGCTCGAGTCGATCGGCCCCACGAGGTCGTCGTTCGGGACGAAGTTCTCGCCGCGCGCGGCACCGTACGCGTAGATGCGCGTGTGTGCCGGGCCCTGCAGCTGACGGAGAGTGGGGGTGCTCATGCCTGGATGTCTTCTTTCAGAAGCGAGACGGCCGCATCGAGGTCGTCGGGGGTCTTGACCGCCACGGTGGGTGTGCCGCGCAGGGCGCGCTTCGCGAGTCCCGTCAGCGCTCCCGCGGGCGAGAGTTCGATGATGCCGGTCACGCCCCGCTCGGCGAAGGAAGCCATGCAGCGGTCCCAGCGCACGGGCGACGCGACCTGGGCGACGACGAGGTCGAGGGCGCGGCGGCCGTCGGCGACGACGGAACCGTCGGAGTTGGTCCAGAGCGTCACGCCGGGGTCGGAGACCTCGACGTCGGCCGCCGCCGCGCGCAGGACCTCGACGGCGGGTTCCATGAAGCGCGTGTGGAAGGCGCCGGCGACCTGCAGCGGGATCACTCGTGCCCCGCGCGGCGCTTCAGCCGCGAGCTCTGCGAGGGCCGGAAGCTCGCCCGCCGCCACGATCTGGCCGCCCCCGTTGTAGTTGGCCGGGGTGAGTCCGAGCGCCTCGAGCCGTTCGAGCACGGCCGTCTCGTCGCCCCCGACGACGGCGCTCATACCGGTCTCGGTGACGGCCGCGGCCTCGGCCATCGCGCGGCCTCGTAGACCGACCAGACGCAGTGCGTCGCCGTCGGACAGGACTCCGGATGCCGCAAGCGCGGCGATCTCGCCCACGGAGTGCCCCGCAACCCCGGCGACGGCGCTGCCGGAGCGCTCCGTCAGCGCAGCCCACGACAGCAGGCTCGCGGCGACGATGAGGGGCTGGGCGACGCTCGTGTCGCGGATGCGGTCGGCATCCCACTCGGTGCCGGCGGCGACGAGGTCGACACCGGCCTGCTCGGAGTACGCGGCGAGGCGCTCGCGCGCCCCGTCGAGCTCGAGCCACGGCGTGAGGAACCCAGGGGTTTGCGACCCCTGCCCGGGGAAGACGGCGATGATCACGGTCCCATCCTGCCAAGGATCGGGCGCGGGCTTATGGAGGTATCGACACAGATATGCGGCGTGTCTTTGTGCGAGCCGTGCATCAACGAGGCAGAGAGGAGCGCCGACCGGCGGCTCCACGCCGTCGCGTGGCATCCGTTCCGATCGATCCGAGGATCAGCGCGGTCTGGAGGATGAGCGCTTCGCGGGGGCCGGTGGCATCCCACCCGATGACCTCGGACACGCGCTTCAGGCGATAGCGCACCGTGTTCGGGTGCACGTACAGCTCGCGGGCGGTGGCCTCGAGCGAGCGACCGTTGTCGAGGTAGCTCCAGAGCGTGGCGACGAGATCGGTGCTGTGCGCCTGGAGCGGACGGTAAACGCGGTCCACCAGCGTCTGCTTGGCCACCGCATCGCCCGCGAGGGCGCGCTCGGGGAGGAGGTCGTCCGCCTCGACCGGACGCGGGGCGTGGCGCCACGCGCGGGCGACGGCGAAGCCCGCCAGCGCCGCGCGTGCACTCTGCCCGGCGTCGACGAGAGCGGCGACCGGGGGGCCGAGCACGAGGTGTCCCGAGCCGAAGCCGGGTTCGAGACGCTTGGCGATCTCGGTGAAGGGGAGCTCGGTCGTGTCGTCACCCCCGCGAGCGGGGAGCTCGGCGCGACCGAGGACGAGGACGAGACGCGACCCCTGGACACCGATGAGGACGTCGACGCCGAGCTTGCGCGCGGTGCGGCGCACCTGGTCGACATCGAACTGCGGGGGAGTCGTGCCCACCAGAACGGCGACCTCGCCGTGGCCGTGCCATCCGAGGGCGGCGATGCGACTGGGCAGCTCTTCGTCGGCCTCGCCCGTGAGGATCGAGTCGACGACGAGCGCTTCGAGACGCGCGTCCCAGAGCCCGCGCGCTTCCGCCGCTCGCGCGTAGACGTCTGCGGCCGCGAAGGCCACCTCGCGCGAGTAGAGGAGCATCGCTTCGCGCACGCTCTTGCTTCGGCCCGCGACGCGCTCCTCCATCACCTCGACGGTGACGCGGACGAGCTGCAGCGTCTGCGTCAGGCTCACGCTGCGCAGGAGCTCGCGGGGGGCCGCCGCGAAGATGTCGGACGCGATCGCGGGTGTCTGCGCGGGGTCCTCGACCCACTGCGTGAACGACGTGATGCCGGCTTGGGCGACGAGGCCGACGGCCGATCGCCGGGCCGGCGGCATCCCGGCGTACCAGGGGAGGGTCTCCTCGAGACGCTGGATGGTGGCTGTCGCGAGGTCGCCCGAGATGCGGCGCAGCCAGACGAGGGTCTCTTCCTTGTCGCGAGCCGCCCGGTCCTTGCCCGCCGTCGCCGACGTGTGCGAGTCCCGCGAAATGCGGTCGGGACCGGCCCCACCCGAAAGGGGGGAGCCGGTCCCGACCGTGGGTTCACTCACGTGATCAGGCCTCGCCACCCGCGTTGCCGCTGGTGCCGGCGTTGACGTCGTGCAGGCGGTACTTCTCGATCGCCTGTCCGACGACCGCGCGGTCGACCTTGCCCTCTTCCGCGAGCGCCTGCAGGGCGCGGACCGCGAGCGAGGGGCCGTCGATCTTGAAGAAGCGGCGGGCCGCTGCGCGGGTGTCCGAGAAGCCGAAGCCGTCGGCGCCGAGCGTCCAGTAGTTCTGCGGGACCCACTGACGGATCTGGTCCTGGACGGCGTGCATCCAGTCGCTGACCGCGACGACCGGGCCCTGGGCTTCCTTCAGCTTGTCGGTGAGGTAGGCCACGCGCGGCTCCGCCTCGGGGTGCAGGAAGTTGTGCTCGTCGGCGGCGAGACCGTCGCGGCGCAGCTCGCTCCACGAGGTGACCGACCACACGTCGGCCACGACGCCCCAGTCGTCCTTCAGCAGGCGCTGGGCCTCGAACGCCCACGGCACACCGACGCCGGAGGCGAGCAGCTGCGTGCGGGGACCGTCGCCCTCGCCCGAGGAGATGTGGTGGATGCCACGGACGATGCCGTCGACGTCCACGTTCTCGGGCTCGGCCGGCTGCACGTACGGCTCGTTGTAGACCGTCATGTAGTACATGACGTTGGGGTCGGGGTGGTTGCCGCCGTACATGCGCTCGATACCGGAGCGGACGATGTGCGAGATCTCGTACCCGTAGGCCGGGTCGTAGGACACGGTCGCCGGGTTCGTGGATGCCAACAGCTGCGAGTGGCCGTCGGCGTGCTGCAGGCCCTCACCGGTCAGCGTGGTGCGACCGGCGGTCGCGCCGATGATGAAACCGCGCGCCATCTGGTCGCCGGCGGCCCACTGGGCGTCGCCCGTGCGCTGGAAGCCGAACATCGAGTAGAAGACGTAGACCGGGATGAGCGGCTCGCCGTGCGTCGCGTACGAGGTTCCGGCCGCGGTGAACGCCGCGAGGGCGCCTGCCTCGTTGATGCCGACGTGGATGATCTGCCCCTGCGGGCTCTCCTTGTACGCGAGCAGCAGCTCGCGGTCGACCGAGGTGTAGTGCTGACCCTTGGGGTTATAGATCTTCGCCGTCGGGAAGTACGCGTCCATGCCGAACGTGCGCGCCTCGTCGGGGATGATCGGCACGATGCGGTGACCGAAGTCCTTGACCCGCAGCAGGTCCTTCAGGAGACGCACGAACGCCATGGTCGTAGCGATCTCCTGCGTGCCGGAGCCCTTCTTGGGCAGCGCGTAGGCGGCGTCGCCCGGCAGCTCGAGGCCGACATGCGTGGTGCGACGCTCGGGCAGGAAGCCGCCGAGCGAGCGGCGACGCTCGAGCATGTACTTGATCGTCTCGTCCTGCTCGCCGGGGTTGTAGTACGGCGGCTGGTACGGGTTCTCGTCGAGCTGCGCGTCGGTGACGGGGATGTCCATCGCGTCGCGGAAGGCCTTGAGGTCGTCGAGCGTCAGCTTCTTCATCTGGTGGGTCGCGTTGCGGCCCTCGAAGTGCGGACCGAGGCCGTAGCCCTTGATCGTCTTCGCCAGGATGACCGTGGGCTGTCCCTTGTGCTCCTTGGCCGCCTTGAACGCGGCGAACACCTTGCGGTAGTCGTGACCACCGCGCTTGAGGCCCCAGATCTGCTCGTCGGTGTAGTCCTTGACGAGCTCGAGGGCGCGCGGGTCGCGGCCGAAGAAGTTCTCGCGGACGTACGCGCCGTTCTCGGCTTTGTAGGTCTGGTAGTCGCCGTCGGGCGTGGTGTTCATGAGGTTGAGCAGCGCACCCTCGGTGTCGCGGGCGAGCAGGTCGTCCCACTCACGGCCCCACACGACCTTGATGACGTTCCAGCCGGCACCGCGGAAGAAGCTCTCGAGCTCCTGGATGATCTTGCCGTTGCCGCGTACGGGGCCGTCGAGACGCTGGAGGTTGCAGTTGACGATGAACGTCAGGTTGTCGAGGCCCTCGTTCGCCGCGACCTGCAGCTGTCCGCGGCTCTCGACCTCGTCCATCTCGCCGTCGCCGAGGTAGGCCCAGACGTGGGAGTCGCCGACGTCCTTGATGCCGCGGTTCGACAGGTACTTGTTCGACATCGCCTGGTAGATCGCGTTGATCGGACCGAGACCCATCGACACCGTCGGGAACTGCCAGAACTCCGGCATGAGACGGGGGTGGGGGTAGGAGGGGATACCGTTGGGCGCCTGCGACTTCTCCTGGCGGAAGCCGTCGAGCTGCGCCTCGGTGAGGCGACCCTCGAGGTACGCGCGTGCGTAGGCGCCGGGGGAGGCGTGGCCCTGGATGAAGATCTGGTCGCCGCCCGAGGGGTCGTCGAGACCGCGGAAGAAGTGGTTGAAGCCGACCTCGTACAGCGCAGCCGACGAGGCGTAGGTGGAGATGTGGCCGCCGACGCCGATGCCGGGGCGCTGCGCACGGTGCACGGTGACCGCGGCGTTCCAGCGGATCCACTTGCGGTACCGGCGCTCGAGTTCCTCGTCACCGGGGAACTCGGGCTCGTTCTTCTGCGAGATGGTGTTGATGTAGTCGGTGGTGGGAACCATCGGCACGTTGAGGTGCAGTTCCTTCGAGCCCTTGAGAAGGCTCAGCATGATCTCGCGAGCGCGGGCCGGCCCCTTGGCCTGGACGAGCTGTCGCAGGGATTCCTGCCACTCCCCGGTCTCTTCGGGGTCGCTGTCCTGCGGCCCTTGCGAATACGGATCCTGGTCGTGAACAGTCACGGAAGACCTTTCGTCGTCTGGCAGGTCATGCCAGAGAATCGCCATACAAGTGCGGCAACCCTTGTTCGCTCCGCACAATCAACCAGCGTCCAGCCTAGCGAGTCGCGGGGACATCGGATGCGCGCGTGGCGTACACATCCCGCGCGACCGTCCGACGCTTCGACGTCGAACGATCCACCGCGCGCCCGGGATCGGATCACCGGATGCCACGTCCCGGTGTTCCACCGCTGACGCATCGGACGCGGGTCTACCCTGAGCGCGTGACTTCCAGCGCATCCGCGGGCTTCCGGACCCGCCCTGAGCATCGCTGGCCGGTGCTCATCGCCCTCGGCGTCGGCACCGGGTTGTACGCGGTCCTCCCCAGCGACGCGTCGGGTATTCTGCGCTACGTCGTCGTGATCGCCGGCGTGCTCTGCGCGATCCCCATGGTGGTCACCAACCCCGCACGGTTGACGCGCGAGACGCGTGTCGGACGCGGTTTCGCGCTCGCGTTCACCGTCGTGCTCCTCGCCGCCAACCAGGTCGCCTTCTTCCTCCTCGTCCACCAGCTGCTTCAGGGCGAGGGGAGCGGAGCGACGACCCTGCTGGGTGCGGCGCAGGTGTGGGCGATCAACGTCATCGGCTACGCCGTCGTGTATTGGGAGATGGACCGGGGCGGCCCGATCGCCCGCCGCCGCGACGCCCGCGACGAGCTGCCGCCCGCCGACTTCCAGTTCCCGCAGGACTCCGACCGCGACGCCGTGAGCGAAGTCGCCCGGCGCTCGTCCGACATCGAGGACTGGGCCCCGGGGTACGTCGACTACCTGTACTTCTCGGCATCCAACGCGATGGCCTTCAGCCCCACCGACGTCATGCCGCTGAGCACGCGCGCGAAGATGTTCATGATGGTGCAGGCGATCTCGGGGTTCGTGCTGCTCGCACTCGTGATCGCGCGGAGCGTGAACATCCTGAGCTGACGGTGGTGGGCCCTGCCGGGATCGAACCGACGACATCCACGGTGTAAACGTGGCGCTCTACCAGCTGAGCTAAAGGCCCGGGATGCCCCGAGTCTAGCGGGCGAGCGACCGCGCGCAGAGCTCGACGAGGAACGAGTACACCGCGAAGCTCGGGTCGGCGACCAGCTCGTGCGTGCCGTCGACCGGGGGAGCGACCCGCTTCCAGCCGCGCCCCGGGATGATGACGTCGTACCGCTCCGCTCCGGCGCCCTGGACGACGATGTCGGTCCAGGGCGCGGTGTCGTCGCGCACCGCGGCCTCGAGGGCGGCGGTCTCCACGGTCGACGCCTCAGGGTCATCGATCGGCCAGAACGGGGCGAGCCCGCTCCACGCGGCGACGAGAGCCGGCAGGTGCTCGGGGGCGATGAGGGCGTGATGGCGCCGTTCGGGATCGGCGGTCGCGGTGCCCGCGTGCAGCTCGGCGATCGACGGATCGTGCGAGACCACGATGCCGCGCGGACCGGCGAAGGCCACCAGCACCGCGGCGACCCCGCCGCGCCGAGCGCGGACCACGAGCACCGGGCGTGGAGAACCGAGCGCGTACGCGACGGCGGTGCCGGCGGGCGTGAGCCTCGACGCGTCGTCGATGAATCCGGCCGCGGCGAGCTCGGCAGCGGCATCCGTCCCTCTCATCCGGCGGGGGAGCGACGCGGATCCCCCGCGGATGCGTGCAGCGCCCGCGCGGAGCTCCGTCAGCGCCGCCGCGGAGACAACGGGAGCGGTGGCGGCGAAGACGGGCGGCGCGAAGGCCGTGAGGTCCTCGAGCGGGAAGCCGACGCGTCTCGAGGCCTCGGCGTCGACCGGCGCGGCGCCCACGGCGCGAGCGGCGGCCTCGACCTCGGCAGGGTCGGCCGTGAGACGCAGCTGCGCGGCGATCCACGAGAACACCGGCCGCAGCGCGCCGAGCTGTGCGGGCGTCGCGCTCGCGGAGAGGTGCACGTGATGCGTGCCCGTGGCCCACACCGTCTTCGTCACGACGACGTCCGTCGTCTCCACCGGGTACACGAACGTGATGTGTCGCGCGCGGGCGAGGCCGGCATCCGGATCCTCATCCCACAGGTCGACGCCCAGCACGCGGGCACCCGGATGCTGCCGGCCCGCGGCGAGGAGCGCGGCCGCGGAGGCATCCGTCAGGGGCGCTGTGCTCTCGACCGCCGTGAGGACGAGATTCGGCTGGAAGCCGGGCTGCTCCTCGCCCAGGGTCAGCACGAGTTCGGCACCGTCATACTCCGAGGCGACGAAGCTGTCGGGGTACCGCACGGTCGCGTGGGTCGTGGACGCTTCGCGCACCTCGGGTGCGGGTGCCCGCTCGTCGGTGGTGAAGAACTTCACGCCTGTCCGCCCTTCGTCGACGCCTCGCCCCGCCAGGCGCGGTACCACCGCGGCAGCAGGAAGCGCGGCAGCCAGAACACGCCCATGATCGCCACGAGCAGCAGAATCGCCGCGGCCCCGAGGAGAACGGCGAAGAGCTCACGCGAGTACGGACTGACCAGGAGGCCGACGGTCGCCGCCAGGAATGCCGCGCCGAGCCACAGCCAGGCGAACCCGATCGTGCTGCCGAAGCCACGGCGGACGCGCATCCAGCCCTTCCATCGGCCGGAGTATGCGACCACGCCGAGGACGAGGAAGACGACGCCGAGGAGCAGGCCCGCGGTCACAGGAGGTTTCCCTGCGCCTGCGGCTCGACCCCGATCGGGCCGGGCGCCATGATCTCGACGTTCTCCTGACGGACGTCGTCCATCACGTCTTGCGCGATCTCCTGACCGCCCCAGCCGCCCAGGACACCGCCGATCACACCACCGATGACGCCGCCGATCACCGTGCCGGGACCCGGGAAGATCGAACCGATGCCCGCTCCGAGCAGGGCACCGCCCCACGCACCACCGGCACCGCCGGCGACCGAGGAGCTGCCGATGACGAGGGTGTCGACCGCGGCTTCCTCTTGGCGCTGATCCTCGGACCATTCCGGATGCCGGGTGAGGGTGTCGTTGTAGCTCTCGCCGTAGACGCTCCAGTACGTCAGCCCCGCGCCGAGGAGCCCCAGCCCCTTGCCCACTCGCCCCGCCCAGGCCGGCGGCGTGCCGACCCCGTCGGGGGCGAACTGCGGCTGACCGTTCCATCCCGGCAGGCCCGAGATGCGCGGGGGAGTGTCGGGCAGGAGGTTGCTCTCGAGCATCCACGCCCCGGACGGCCGCTGGACCCACACCTCTCCGTCGATGAGGCTGCGCGGCCAGGTGGGGTTGATCTGCCCGGCTGTGAGCGTGATCTCGTCGGGGAGAAGCGCTCCGGGACCGGGCACCATGAGCGTGCCGCGGTAGCGCGTGAGCAGTTCGGCGGCCAGACCCTGCACCGCCGAGCCGGCGTTGCCGTTGACGATCTCGAGACCGTCGTTCAGGAGCCAGGATGCCGAGGTCCGCAGCGCCCGCAGAGCTCGCGCGCACTCCTGGTCGGCGGCTGTCGCGTCGGCCTCGAACGTCGTCCGCGCGCGACCGACTTCGTAGAAGGTCGGCGCGTCCGGGTCGCGGTCCGCCATCGGGAGGTCCGACTGCTCGTCGACCGTCTGCAGGTCGGTCAGCAGGGCAGCGCGGCGCGTCTCGAGGGACGCGAGCGTGTCGGCGTAGGTCCGCAGGGCCGAGACGGCCGACGACAGCGCGGTGGTCAGTTCGTCGACGGCGAGCGGCAGCGGCGCCATCGCGCCGTAGGCCGTCTGAGCCTCGGGCGCCTCGTAGACCGCGCTGAGACCGCTCCAGGTCGTCGTGACGTCGGTGATGGCGTCGTCGAGTCCGTCCAAGACGCCGGCGAGTGTGTCTGCCGCGGCCGAGACCGCGGTCGAGCTGGGGACCGCGACGAGCGACCCGGTCGAGAGGACGGGAGTGCTCACGGCTCGAGTCCGTTCAGCGTCGACTGCGTCTGCGCGGCCATGTCGTAGTCGGTGTGCTCGTACAGCGCGATCACGCTCTCCGTCGTCTCGGTGACGGTGCTGATGTGCCGCCGCATGCCCGCGAGACGGATGAGGAACGGGTCCGCGGCGACCTCCGCGAGGGCCGCCGAGGTCTCGCCTTCTCCCACGGCCGTCTGGGCCGCGTCGAAGGCGTTCGCCGTCGCGGTCACGACGTCGTCGATCGCCTCGGCGTGTTCGTCGGCGGTGCGGCAGACGGCGCGCGCCTGCACAGGGTCGATGCTCCACGTCACGGTGATGGCATCCCTTCATCTGGGGGGGTCCGTACGTTCCAGGCTACCTAGGGCGGTGCGGTGTCCGACCCTCGCGGTAGCGTGGACTCCGTGAACGCCGACCCCGCCGACCAGCGCAAACTGCTCGATCTCGCCGACCTCGATGCCCGGATCCGGCATGACGAGCGCGTCGCCGGCAACCCACCGCAAGCGGCGGAAGTGCGCGAACTGATCGCTCAGCGCGCCACGCTCGCCCAGGAGCTGTCGGCGCGTGCGAACGCCCGCGACGACCTCACCGCCGAGATTGCGCGGCTCGAGTCCGACGTCAAGGTCGTCGATGCGCGCATCGCGCGCGACACCGAGCGCCTCGCCGCGTCCTCGAACCCGAAGCAGGCACAGGGCTTCGAGAGCGAGCTCGCCGCTCTCGCCCGCCGCAAGAGCGATCTCGAAGACATCGAGATCGAGCTCATGGAGCGTCTCGAGAGTGCGGATGCCGCCGTCGCCGAGCAAGAAGCACGGATCGCCGAGACCAACGCACGCGGCGCCGAGCTGAGCGCCGAAGCGAAGCGCGTCGTGGCAGAGGCCACCGAGCGCCTCGAGGGCGCCCGCCGCGATCGCGAGGCCGTCGCCGGGTCCCTCCCGGCTGACCTCCTCGCTCTGTACGAGCGCCTGGCCGCGCGCGGAAACGGCGCCGGGCTCCTGCGCGCCGGAGCGTGCGAAGCCTGCCGCATGGTGCTGCCGCCGAGTGATCTCGCGAACGTCCGCCGCGCGCAGACCGACGAGGTCGTCTTCTGTCCCGAGTGCGGGGCGATCCTCGTGCGTACCGAAGAATCGCGGTGAGCCGCCCTGGCATCCGCGGCGTCTGACGCGGTCGTCGTCGCCCGGACCGCTACCGGCGACGTCGTCCTGATCGACCTGGATGCCACGGGCACCGCGACAACGACCGTCACGGTCGCGCTCTCCGACCTCCCCGGAACGATCCGCGCGCGAGAGGCGGCGGGAGCCGTCCGGTGGATCTGGAATGACACCCGCGCCTGGTACCCCGGTCTGCTCGCCGCTGGTGTGCGCGTGGCGCGCGCGTGGGACCTCCGGCTCGTTCACGCTCTCCTCCGCGACGCGGCCGCCGTGGTCGACGATCACGGGCTGCGCGCGGCGCGCGCGTGGGACGCCGTCCTCCCGGACACCCTCGTCGCCGATACGCTCTTCGACCTCGCCGAGGCGGCATCCGGTCCGCCGGACTCCGCCGAAGCCACCCTCGAGGAGTACCGCCGCCAGCGCGACGCCATCGACGACTCGGCGTCGCCTGCCGCACTCCGGCTGCTCGCCGCCGCCGAGTCGGCGGGGGCCCTGATCGCCGTCGAACTGCACGCGGCCGGGTTGCCGTGGAGCGTCGACGCGCACGGCGAACTGCTGGAGCGCCAGCTGGGGGAGCGCCGAGGGCAGGCACTTCCCGCCCGGATCGAGGAGGCCGCCGGGCGCGTGCGTGCGGCGCTCGACGACCCGGCCGCGTCCCTCGACTCGCAGCCGCGGCTCCTGAAATCGCTGCACCGAGTCGGCCTGTTCGTGGAATCCACGAGCAGATGGGAGCTCGCCGAACACGACCACCCGGTCGTGGCACCCCTGGTCTCGTACAAGAAGCTCATGCGCCTGTACACCGCGAACGGCTGGACGTGGATGTCGGAGTGGGTGCGCGACGGACGGTTCCGTCCCGTGTACGTGCCCGCCGGCGTCGTCACGGGTCGGTGGGCGTCGTCGGGCGGGGGAGCGCTCCAGATTCCCCGGCAGTTGCGCGTCGCCGTCCGCGCCGACCCCGGTTGGACGCTCGTCACGGCGGACGTGGCTCAGCTCGAACCCCGCGTGCTCGCGGCGATGGCCCGCGACACCGCCCTCGCGGACGCCGCGCGGCGCCGCGATCTCTACTCGGGTGTCGTCGAGGCCGGCGCGGTGGCCACGCGCGCCGAGGCCAAGATCGCGATGCTCGGCGCCATGTACGGCGCGACGACCGGGGAGAGCGGGCGCCTCCTCCCGCGCTTGCGTCGCACGTTCCCGCGGGCGATGGCCCTCGTCGACCATGCCGCGCGCGTCGGAGAAGAGGGCGGAGTCGTCTCGACCTGGCTCGGCCGCACGTCACCCGGTCCCGGCGAGGCCTGGCGGGCGGTGCAGTCGCGCGCCGGCGACGCCGAGGCATCCGGGATCGACGAGACCCGCGCTCGTCGCTCGGCGCGCGATCGTGGACGCTTCACGCGCAACTTCGTCGTCCAGGGCACGGCCGCCGAGTGGGCACTGGCGTGGCTCGCCGACCTGCGCGGGCGCTTGGCGGCCCTCGAACCCGTGGATGCCGCGGACGCGGCGCCGCGGTCCGGCCCGGTGTTCGGACGCCGGCCGCACCTGGCGTTCTTCCTGCACGACGAGATCATCGTGCACACGCCCGTGGTGCACGCGGAGGCCGTCGCCGCCGCCGTCCGGGAATCGGCGGCGGCTGCCGGGACGCTGCTGTTCGGATCGTTCCCGCTCGACTTCCCCCTCGATCTGAAGATCGGCGAAACCGCCGAGAAGGCGTGACGCGACGGGCCGACCTGGCCGCGCCGGTAGACTCGAGCACGCGAATGGGTCGGCTGGACGGTCGCGTCACGGGTTCGCCCGTGCCGAGGAACGTCCGGGCTCCACAGGGCAGGACGGTGGGTAACACCCACCCGGAGCAATCCGCGAGACAGTGCCACAGAGAGCAGACCGCCCGCACCGCACTCGTCGCGGGAGCGGGTAAGGGTGAAAGGGTGGTGTAAGAGACCACCGGGGGTCGTGGTGACACGATCCGCCAGGTAAACCTCGTCCGGAGCAAGGCCAGACAGGGGATGTTGACGCGGCTCGCCGAGTCCCCGGGTAGGCCGCTGGAGCGGCACGGCAACGTGTCGCCGAGAGAGATGACCGTCCACGGGGGCCCTGAGCTTGTTGAAGGGTCCCCCGGACAGAACCCGGCGTACAGGCCGGCCCATTCGCTTCACTCGCTCGATCGATGAGCTCGCACCGCGGGGCCAGACCTGCACGCCGGTCCGTCGACGGTGTTGGTCAGCCGCAGAGGGTCGCCTGGGCCGCCTGAGCGACGATGGTCCCGTCACCCGCCTGAGCCGTGAGGCCCGCGGGAACGACGAGCAGTACCTGGTCGGCGGGGGTCCCGGCATCCAGCTGCTCGCAGGTGCTCTCGCCCAGCGAGATCAGCTGCTCGTCCGTCGCCTTCCCGAGGTCGCCGAGCTTGCTGCGCACCTCGGTGAGGTAGGCGGCATCCTCGGTCGAGGCCGGGGCCTCGGTCTCTTCCGGCTCGACGACCACGGACGTGTCGCCGGAGGAGAACGTGCCGGTCTGCCCGGGAGTGACGGTGATGTTCTCCTGCGTCGTTTCGCTGCTGCACCCGGCCAGGAGGACAGCGGCGGTGGCGAGGACGAGGACGGCGGGGAGACGTTTCATGGCTCCCACCATAGGGAGACCAAAACGCGTCCGTCAGGAAACGGCTGTCACTTGACAGCGGGCAACGCCTCGGGCAAAGGCACGGCGAGGGAGGCCGCACCGATGATCCCGGCGTTGTTACGGTGCTTCGCCGGAACGATCGGCGCGCGGAGCTTCAGCAGCGGGAGGAACTCCTCCGAGTGCTTGGACACGCCCCCACCGACGACGATGAGGTCGGGGCTGAAGAGGAACTCGACGTAGTCGTAGTACCACTGCAGGCGCTTGGCCCACTTCTCCCACGACAGCTCTTCGCGCTCCATGGCGGAGTAGGCGGCGTAGCCCTCGGCATCCCGCTTGTGACCGCTGCGCTGCAGGTGGCCGAGCTCGCTGTTCGGCACGAGCACGCCGTCGTAGATCATCGCCGAGCCGATGCCGGTGCCGAGCGTCGTGAGGATCACGAGGCCGTCGATGCCCTTCGCGGCGCCGTAACGCACCTCGGCGATACCGGCGACGTCGGCGTCGTTGGCGAAGTGGATGTCGCGGGAAAGGCCGTGCTCGAAGAACTTCTCGGCTTCGAAGCCGATCCACGACTTCGAGACGTTCGCCGCCGACATCGTGCGTCCGCCCTTCACGATCGCGGGGAACGCCACCCCGAGGGGGAGGTCGGCGGGCGCCTCGAGCGTCTCCAGCACCTGCTTGACGGCGGCGAGCACGTCGGCCGGTTCCGCGCCGGCAGGGGTGGCGACCTTGACGCGGTCGCTGATCAACTCCCCGGCATCCAGGTCGACGATCCCCGCTTTGATCCCGGTTCCGCCGATGTCCACTCCGACCGCGCGCGACGCATTCGTTGCCATGCCCTCCAGCCTATCCAGCCGGGCGGCCCGGATCAGTAGGATCGACGAAGGCCCGGCGGATCTGCGCCCGAGGCTCGTGACCCACTCGAGGAGCGATCGTGAGCGACGAGAACGCGAAGTACTGGTACAACCTGGAGACCCACGAGGTCGAGCAGGGCTACGCCTCTCCGGCGATCGACCGAGCAGGCCCCTTCGACACCGCCGAAGAAGCGGCGCGCGCGCCCGAGATCCTCCGCGAGCGGTCCCGGCAGTGGGCCGAAGACGACGCCCGCGAAGACCGCTGAGCATCGACGGCGCCACCCGCTGACCGCACGGACTGAGAACGAGGGATGACGATGGACAAGCAGCGCGATTTCGTTCTGCGCACGATCGAAGAACGCGGCGTGAAGTTCGTGCGCCTGTGGTTCACCGATGTCGTGGGAACCCTGAAGTCGGTGGCGATCGCCCCGGCCGAGGTGGAGGGGGCCTTCACCGAGGGCCTCGGATTCGACGGTTCCGCGATCGAGGGTCTCACCCGCTCGTACGAGTCGGACCTGCTCGCCCACCCCGACCCCACGACCTTCCAGATCCTGCCGTGGCGCGGAGAGATCGACCCCACGGCGCGCATGTTCTGCGACATCACGACCCCCGACGGTCAGCCGGCGGTCGCCGACCCGCGGCACGTGCTCAAGCGCACCCTCGCCAAAGCCGCCGACGCGGGCTTCACGTTCTACACGCACCCCGAGATCGAGTTCTACCTGCTGAAGTCCTCGCAGCTCGGCCCCGACGGGCGTCCCGAGCCGGTCGACTCGGCGGGCTACTTCGACAACGTCCCCGGGGGAACGGCGCATGACTTCCGTCGCCGCTCGGTGCGGATGCTGGAAGACCTCGGCATCTCGGTCGAGTTCAGCCACCACGAGGGCGGCCCGGGTCAGAACGAGATCGACCTGCGTTACGCGGACGCCCTCACCACCGCCGACAACATCATGACCTTCCGGACGGTCGTGAAAGAGGTCGCGATCGAGCAGGGCGTGTACGCGACGTTCATGCCGAAGCCCATCAGCGGGCAGCCCGGCAGCGGTATGCACACGCACCTCTCGCTCTTCGAGGGCGACATGAACGCGTTCTACGAAGAGGGCGGGCAGTACCAGCTCTCGAAGGTCGGCCGTCACTTCATCGCGGGCCTCCTCCGTCACGCCAACGAGATCTCGGCCGTGACGAACCAGTTCGTCAACTCGTACAAGCGCCTGTGGGGCGGTGACGAGGCTCCGAGCTTCATCTGCTGGGGTCACAACAACCGCTCGGCCCTCGTGCGCGTGCCGCTCTACAAGCCGAACAAGGGTCAGTCGACGCGCGTCGAGTACCGCGCCCTCGACTCCGCAGCCAACCCGTACCTGTCGTACGCGCTCATGCTCGCGGCCGGCCTGAAAGGCATCGAGGAAGAGTACGAGCTGCCCGCCGAGGCCGAAGACAACGTCTGGTCGCTGACCGACTCCGAGCGCCGCGCCCTCGGCTACGCGCCGCTCCCGGCAAGCCTCGACCACGCTCTCGAGTACCTCGAGGAGTCCGAGCTCGTCGCCGAGACGCTGGGGGAGCAGGTGTTCAAGTACGTTCTGCTCAACAAGCGTCGCGAGTGGCAGCAGTACCGCGCCCAGGTCACGCCGTTCGAGCTCGCGAGCAACCTCGAAGCGCTCTGACACCGCCCCTGACAGGACACCGATGATGTCGGGCGATCGATCGACGGCGCTCACCGCCCTGGCGCGCATCGGCTTCTCGCGACTCGCGGAGGCCGATGCGCTCCTGGGCGAGCTCGAGGAGCTCGCCGGCGTCCCGAGGGCCGATGCCACGACGTTGGCGCAGCGCGTCGCCGACCCCGATCGCGCCCTCTCGTCGATCGTCCAGATCGCTCGCCGGAACACGGATGCCGTGCGCACCTGCGCCGCGGACGCCGGCGCGTGGCGCGCGCTCTGGGACATCGTCGGCGCCTCCGACGGGTTCGCGGAGTTCTACCTCCGCCATCCCGAGGAGCTCGCTCACCTCGCCGGGGCGGGTCTGACCATTCCCGACGAGCAGGCCATGCGCCTCGAGCTCCTGGCATCCGTCGGCGACGAAGACGGCTTCGCCGCGGAGTCCTCGGATGCCGCCTGGCTCGCGCTGCGAGTCCGCTACCGGCGTCTGCTGGCCCGGATCGCCGCGTACGACCTCGGCCAGGACGACCCGGCCGGCGCGATCGACATGGTCTCGGCCTCCCTCGCCGACCTCGCCGGAGCAGCGCTCGAAGCCTCGCTCAGCGTGGCCCGCTCGCGTGTGTCCGGAACCGGACCGGCCGCGTTCCCGCGCGAGCAGGTCGAGGCGACGCAGTTCGCGATCATCGCGATGGGCAAGACCGGTGCCCGCGAGCTGAACTACGTCAGCGACGTCGACGTGATCTTCGTCGGCGGGTCCTCGGACGAGGAGGTCGTGTCCGAAGCGCGCGCGATCGACATCGGCACGCGTCTGGCCGTGCAGACGATGCGGGGGATCTCCGGTCCCGAGATCGAGCCGCCGCTGTGGGAGGTCGACCCGAACCTGCGCCCCGAGGGCAAGCAGGGTGCGTTGGTACGGAGCCTCGGCTCCCACCGCCAGTACTACGACCGGTGGGCGAAGAGCTGGGAGTTCCAGGCGCTGCTGAAGGCCCGGGCGATCGCGGGCGACGCGCAGCTGGGGGCCGAGTACGTGGGCGCCATGCAGCCCCTCGTCTGGCACAGCGCCGCGCGCGAGAACTTCGTCGAGGGCGTGCAGCGCATGCGCGAACGCGTGACCGACCACGTCCCCGCGAGCGAGGTGAACCGTCAGCTGAAGCTGGGTCCTGGTGGCATCCGCGATGTCGAGTTCACGGTGCAGCTGCTCCAGCTCGTGCACGGGCTCACCGACGAGCGCATCCGGCAGCGCGGCACGCTCGAGGCGTTGGACGCCCTCGTGGCCGAGGGGTACATCGGCCGGTCCGAGGCGGAGGCATTCGGCCGCGACTACCGCCTGCTGCGGCTGCTCGAACACCGTCTGCAGCTGCGGGGGCTTCGGCGGACGGCGCTGCTCCCCGAGAAGCCCGAAGACCTTCGCGTGCTCGCGCGAGCGACGCGGTTGTCGGATTCCGCGGAGGGCGTGCAGGCGGCGTGGGAGGGCATCAAGCGCGAGGTGCGCGACATCCACGTGCGCTTGTTCTACCGACCGCTGCTCTCGGCCGTCGCCGCCCTGCCCGAGGGGGAGCGGACGCTCTCGACCGAGCAGGCGCGCGATCGTCTCGCCGCGATCGGCTTCCGCGATCCTGCGGGGGCGCTCCGCCACATCGCGGCGCTCACCAGCGGACTGAGCCGCAAGGCCACGATCCAGCGGCACCTCATGCCGATCATGATCCGCTGGTTCGCCGACGGCGTCGATCCCGACTACGGGCTCCTGGTGTTCCGCCGCATCAGCGAGCGTCTGGGGAACACGCCCTGGTTCCTGCGCGTGCTGCGCGACTCCGCCGGTGCGGCCGAGAGCCTCACCCGCGTGCTCTCGGGCTCGCGGTACATCGGTGAGTTGATGGAGTGGATCCCCGAGGCCGTGGCGTGGCTCGACGACGATGCGCTGCTCCGCCCCCGCTCGGGCAAGGCGCTCGAAGACGAAGCACGCGCGATCCAGACGCGCTGGCAGAACATCGACGACGCGATGCGGTCGGTACGAGCCCTTCGGCGCCGCGAGATGCTCCGCGTCGCGATGGCCGCCGTGCTCGAGGTCGTCTCGCTCGAGGAGCTCTCCGACGCGCTCACGACGATCACCGAGACGACGATCCAAGCGACCCTGCGCGCTGTGCGTCGCGCCGTGGTCCCGCCCGAGGACGACGATCTCGACTTCTCCGTCATCGCCATGGGTCGCTTCGGCGGCCGCGAGCTGGGATTCGGGTCGGATGCCGACGTCATGTACGTCTATCGGGCGAACGGCCTCGACCCCCAGCGCGCGAGCGCCCTCGCCCTCAAGATCGTCGCCGGCCTCCGGGAGCATTCCGAGGACCACCGCCTGCCCCTCGACCTCGACGCCGAGCTGCGCCCCGAAGGGCGAAGCGGACCGCTCGCCCGTTCGCTCGACGCCTACGCCGAGTACTACCGCCGGTGGTCGTTGTCGTGGGAGGCGCAGGCCTTGCTCCGCGCCCGCGGCGTCGCCGGCAGCGTCAAACTCATCAACGACTTCATGGCCCTGGCCGATGAAGTGCGCTACCCCGAGAAGGCCGAACCGAACGGCCTGCGCGAGATCCGCCGCATCAAGGCGCGCGTCGAGAACGAGCGGCTTCCGCAGGGCGCCGATCCCGCGCGCCACCTCAAACTCGGCCCGGGGTCGCTGAGCGACGTCGAGTGGCTGGTGCAGATCATCCAGCTCCAGCACGCGCGCGCGGTGCCGGGGCTGCGCACGACGTCGACGCTCGGGGCCTTGAGCGCGGCGGTGGAGGCCGGTCTCGTTCCCGCCGATGCGGCTGAGAAGCTGGCGGCATCCTGGCACCTCGCCAGCCGCCTGCGGTCCGCCAACACCCTGCTTTCGGGGCAGACGAGCGACGTCCTTCCCGCGGACCGCTCGCGTCTCGACGGCATCGGTCGCATCCTCGAGTACCCGCCGCGCTCCGCAACTCAGGTCGAGGAGGACTACCTCGGCGCCACCCGCCGCGCGCGCCGCGTCTTTGAGAAGCTGTTCTACGGCTGATCGGTCCCGGCGGGAGGGATGCCGCGGCTCCGGGGCCGCGGCATCCCCCCGCGTCAGGACATGAGGCGCTCGCGCACCTCGCGACGAAGGACCTTGCCGATCAGCGAGCGGGGGAGATCGTCGACGACGATCACCCGGCGCGGGACCTTATAGGCCGCGAGTCGCGACTTGCAGAAGTCGCGGACCGCGTCCGCGGGGAGGTCGACGCCGTCACGCACGACGATCGCCGCCGCGACGTCCTCCCCACCACGGGGTTTCGGAAGCGCGACGACCGCCGCCGCCTCGATGTCGGGATGACCGACGAGCACGTCTTCGACCTCGCTCGGCGACACGTTGAAGCCACCGGTGATGATGATCTCCTTCAACCGATCGACGATCGTCACGAAGCCGTCGGGGGAGACCGACGCGATGTCTCCCGTGCGCAGCCATCCGCCGTCGAGAAGGGTCTCCGCGGTGTCGGTGGGCCGGTTCCAGTAGCCCTGGAACACCTGGGGGCCGCGCAGCAGCAGTTCGCCCGTCTCCCCGAGGGCGACGTCGTTCTCGGGATCGGCCGGGTCGACGACACGGATCTCGGTGCTGGGGAAGGGCACGCCGACCGTGCCCGGGCGACGCGAGGGCCCGATCGGGTTCCCGAGAGCGACAGGCGAGGACTCGGTCATGCCGTAGCCCTCGACCAGCAGACCGCCGGTCGCGGCCTCCCAGCGGTCGACCGTCGCGACCGGGAGGCTCATCGCCCCCGAGATCGCGAACCGCACGGTCGAGAGGTCGATCGTGCCGCGGGCCGCCGCGCGGGCGAGCTGGTCGTAGATGGGCGGGACGGCCGGAAGGAAGGTCGGCGGGCTCTTCGGAATCGCGGATGCCACGAGCTCGAGATCGTACTTCGGGAACAGCACGAGCTTGGCGCCGATGCTCATCGCGAAGGTCAGGCACAGGGTCAGCCCGTACGCGTGGAACAGGGGGAGGACGCCGTAGAAGGTCTCTTCGCCATCGCGGAGCCCGGGGACCCACGCGCGCCCCTGCATCGCGTTCGCGCGCAGGTTGGCATGGGTCAGCACCGCGCCCTTCGGACTCCCGGTCGTGCCGCTCGTGTACTGCAGGAGCGCGATGTCGTCGAGCCGCGGTCCCTTGTGCTTGCGAGACAGCACGCCGTGGGTCAGCAAGGTCTCCCAGGGGCGCGTCCGCTTCGATGTCGGTGTGGCGGTCAGCTGCGCGCGCGCCTCGCGGGCCTTACGGACCGGAAGCCGGAGCGCCAGGCGCTTCGCGCGCGGCATGGCCCTCGTGATATCGACACTGATGACGTGTTCGAGCGCCAGGTCGGCGGGGAACTCGGCGACGACGTCGGCGATCTTGTCCCACACGATGGCGAAGCGCGCACCGTGGTCTTCGAACTGGTGACGCAGCTCGCGCGGCGTGTAGATCGGGTTGTGCTCGATGACGATGGCCCCGAGTCGCAGCGCGGCGTAGAACGCCGCCACGTGCTGCGGGCAGTTCGGGAGCACCAGCGCGACCCGATCGCCCGCGCGGACGCCGAGCCGGCGCAGCCCCTCAGCCGCATGGTCGATCAGGCGACCGAGCTCGCGATACGTCGTCGTCGCGCCGAAGAACTCGAGCGCGGGGCTCTTCCCGTACCGCGAAACGCTCGCGGCCATCATCTCGGGCAGCGTCTGCGTCGGTTCGTCGATCTCGTGCGGCACCCCGTCGGCGTAGGAGCTCAGCCAGGGACGCGAAGAGTAAGGCAGGGGCATGGCATCCATCCTTCCGTCCCCCTCCGCCATGACGGCGGCACGGCACCTGTGGGGATGCCGGGAGCCTGGAGATCATCGATGCTCAGGTCTAGCCTGGCGCCATGTGCCGCAACATCGTCCCGCTTCACAACTTCACGCCGCCGGCGACGGATGCCGAGTGCCATGACGCCGCGCTGCAGTTCGTCCGCAAGATCGTGGGGACGACGAAACCCTCGCGGGCCAACCAGGACGTCTTCGACCGCGCCGTGGCCGAGATCGCGGCATCCGTCCGTCATCTCCTCGACGACCTGGTGACGAACGCCCCGCCGAAGGTGCGCGAAGAGGAGGCGGCGAAACGCCAGGCGCGCTCGGCCGAACGCTACGAGGCGATCCGCGTCTTCCAGGAGCAGAAGCGCGCGGAGCGCGCGGGCTGAGCCCGCCGCGTGTCAGCCCTCGGTGTGTCGCTCGAACAGAGGAGTGGCATCTGGACTCTCCAGGTCTGGGACGCCGGTCTCATCCGGCACCGCCTGCAGCGGGCCGCGCAGCTGCTCCAGCAGGGCCGCGGCGTCGCCGGGCTCGCAGGTCGAGGTCGCACGAAGCTCGAGCATATCGACCGTGCCGTCGGCCGCGCTGCCCGGGATCATGTCGACGTCCAGCCGGGACACCTTCGCCTCCGGCTTGCCCGCGACGATCACGATGTTCTCGATGCCCTCCCCGTACGTGGGCGACGGAGCGAGCTGCCATCCGTTTTCTGTCATCCACGCTCGGAGATCCGCCATGCGCTGGGGACCCTCACCGTTGAACGAGAAACCCTCCGGCAGGTTCCGGCGCAGGAAGAACTCGTATCCTTCGTCGCATCGCTCTGGCACATCGCCGTACTCCGCAACGCGCCATTCGCCCGTGAATATCTGCTTCTGCACCTCGGCGACGGTCTCTTTGAACGCGAGATTCTGCTCTTTGGCTGCGGCGAAGCTGACCTCCTCGGAGGGGGTGACCTGAGGGGACATTTGCGGACCTCCACATGCTGTCAAGACGGTCGCGGCGATCACCGCGCCAAGGAGGGCAAGGGGCCCTCGTCTGCTGCCGCTTTTCGTCATCAGTGTGCTCCTGCCGTCTCCAGCGCCTCGCGCAATCCCACCACGAAATGCTTGAAGGACTCGGCGGACGGATCCAGATAGCCGGTCTGCTCCCTCGATTCATAGCGGGGGATTGCCGCACCGCCCGGCCCGACGCTCCACCCGACGAGAACATCCTTGGTGCTGTTGTGCGCGTCGTGACTGTCGGTCGATTCCCCGTCCTCGCCTCCAGGGGAACCGTACCCGGGCACGACCCCGCCGTTGGACCCGAAGCGCTCGACGCCCGGGATGTCGCGCGGGTCGACCGCGTGCGCGCTGCCCAACCAGTCCTTGCGTCCCCACTCCGCGATGTTGTCGTCGTCCGCGTGGGTCGAGAACAGCTCGGTCTGCCCGGAGCGGATCTGCGCGGCGAGTTCATCGCCCGTCTGCGGGGTCACCCCAGCCGAGCCGAAGAACCACACGTGCGAGACCAGTCCGGGGTTGTCGGACAACGCCTGACCGGTCATGGTCGTGCCGAGCGAATGCGCGCCGGCGTTCAGCTGCGCGTCGGGGTTCACGGTGCGCAAGCCCTGCCAGGTCTGCGAGAGCCGGGAAGCTCCCGCATCCGGTCGATCGATCTCCCGAACGCTCAGGACCCCTCCGGAGTCCCAGTCCATGACCAGCACGACAGCAGTGCTCTTGTCTTGCCCCGTGCGCTCCAGCTCGCTCGTCAGCGCCGCCTGCAGGTCGGCGCTCCCGCGTGCCCATTCGTTGAGCGACCCCAGATCGGTCCGGATGCCGTGCGTCAGCGTGGTGATCTGATCGGCGTTGTCGACGTCGCCGAACGCGATGTTCGCGCGCGGGGAGCCCTCGGTGTCGAGGAAGAAGCTGAGCAGCGTCGGCCGCGTGCCGTCGTCCCCGCGCTGCTCGATCACGGCGCGGAGGTGCTCGAGCCGCGTCCGGGTCTCGTCGTCGAGATCGTCCCGCGCGAGGGCCTGAGCGAGCCCTGAGCGATTGAACATCCCGCGCTGCGGAGCGGGGATGCCGTTGAGGTTCCCGACCACGAGCGGAGCCAGCGCGAGCAGCTGCGCGAGGGGACCCGCGTTCCACTCGCCGTTCGGCGCCGCCGTCGAGGTCGACGCGAGATCCGCGAAGAGGTCGCCCGCCCGATGCGGGTCGACGAAGGCGACCGCCTGAACGAAATCAGGGTGCGCCTCCATCCAGCGCTTCGCCGCGTCTTCGTCGGCGGTCGAAAGCCAATCGATGCGACGCTCGGCCGCGCGCCCGAGTTCGTAGGTGAGCTGCTCCGCCAGAGTCCGGCTCGTGGATGCCGCAGCCGGGGCTCCCGGGTACGCGTTATCCACGAATCCCCAGAACGTCTGCGCGACGCGCAGCGGCTCGCCACCGGCGGCGTAGACCTCAGTACCACCGGAAACACCCCGCAAGCGCGATGCGAGTCGGTCCTCCGAGTCCTCGATGTCGCGCCGGAGACGCTCGATATCGTCGCGCAACGCGTCGAGTGCGTCCTTAGCCTTGCGCAGCACCGTCCCCGCCGACGACCGCCCCAGCGCCGCATCCGCGGCGACGTCAGGGTCCGTGCCGCTCGATCGCGTCGACCAGTAGGTCGTGTCCGCCATCGCCTTGGCTTCTTCTGCCGACGTGTAGTCCGCGACGACGCTGCCGATCCGTGATGCCAGCTCTTCGCGACGAGAGCGGAGGTCGGGCAGTTCCGAGGATGCCGCCTCGTACAGCGCGTTTCGCGCGGCGATCAGCGATTCCGCGAAGCTCTGGGCGTCGTCGCGGGGCCGATCCAGCATCCGTGGCACCCCTTCGGCACCGGTCACGTGGAACACCTCGGGGTCGCTGAGGACATTCCACCGGTCATGAACCGTCGACATCGACGTCTGCGTGGCGTTCGCCACCGTGACGAGCCGCTCCGCGAGTCCCGAGACGACGGCGGGATCGAGGACCTGAGGCAGGTCGGCGACACTCGGCGTGCTCATCCGTACACCCCCGAGGTGTAGGCGTCGAGAGAATCGATGCCCCAATCATCCAGAGCGCGGGACTCCGCTTCACCCGCCGTGACGGACATCTCGACGTCGCCTGCGACCACGGCGGTGGTCGCCTCGGTCACGGCCGTGGCGGAGGCCGCGACGATGTGCGCGAGCTTTCCGGGAACGAGACTCCGCTCCTCGAGGAAATCGCCCCAGGCCGCGGACAGTGTCCGGCGGCCATCCACCGACAGCGAGCCGCCCTCGAGGGCGAGAGCATCGATGCCGGAGATGGCATCCGCGATGCCGACACCGGCATCGTCCACGCTCGCCAGAACCCCGATCACGCGATCCGGATCGACACGATAATCACCCACGATGGCCCCTCTCATCGATGCGACCATCCTGCCAAAGCCCTCTGACATCGTCCGAGACCGTTCGCGCGACACACAGGAGCGTCACAGGAAGCCCCGCGCAAACGGCGACGCCCGCCCCCGCGAAACGGCGGGAGCGGGCGTCGTCGACGATCGGGCGATCAGACCCCGAAGTACAGCTCGTACTCGAAGGGGTGCGGGCGCTGAGCGATCGGCTGGATCTCGTTCTCGATCTTGTACTCGATCCAGGTCTCGATGAGCTCCTCGGTGAAGACGCCACCCGCGAGCAGGAACTCGTGGTCGGCGCGGAGGGCCTCGAGCGAGTCGAGCAGCGAGTTCGGGACCTGCGGGATGTTCTTGGCCTCTTCGGCGGGGAGCTCGTAGAGGTCCTTGTCGACGGGCTCGTGCGGCTCGATGCGGTTCTTGATGCCGTCGAGACCGGCCATGAGCTGCGCCGCGAACGCGAGGTACGGGTTGCCCGAGGCATCCGGCGCGCGGAACTCGATGCGCTTCGCCTTGGGGTTCGAACCCGTGATCGGGATGCGGATGGCCGCCGAACGGTTGCCGGCCGAGTAGACCAGGTTCACGGGCGCCTCGAAGCCCTTCACCAGACGGTGGTAGCTGTTCAGCGTCGGGTTGGTGAAGGCGAGAACGGCGGGGGCGTGAGCCAGCAGACCACCGATGTACCAGCGCGCGATGTCGGAGAGCCCGCCGTAGCCGGTCTCGTCGTAGAACAGCGGCTTGCCGTCGTTCCACAGCGACTGGTGGGTGTGCATGCCCGAGCCGTTGTCACCGAAGAGGGGCTTGGGCATGAAGGTCGCGACCTTGCCCCACTCCTCGCAGGTGTTCTTGACGATGTACTTGAACTTCAGGATGTCGTCGGCCGCGTGCACCATCGTGTCGAAGCGGTAGTTGATCTCCTGCTGACCACCCGTGCCGACCTCGTGGTGCGAGCGCTCGAGGACGAAACCGGCCTCGATCAGCTTGAGGGTGATGTCGTCGCGCAGATCGGCGGTCTTGTCGACCGGCGAAACGGGGAAGTAGCCACCCTTGTACGGGGTCTTGTTGGCGAGGTTTCCGCCCTCCTCCGCGCGACCCGTGTTCCAGGCGCCTTCTTCGGAGTCGACCGAGTAGAAGCTCGAGTTCTGCTTCACTTCGTAACGGACGTCGTCGAAGATGTAGAACTCGGCCTCGGGGGCGAAGAACGCGGTGTCGGCGATGCCGGTGGAGGCGAGGTACTTCTCGGCCTTCTTGGCGACCTGGCGCGGGTCCTTGCCGTAGATCTCACCGTTGCGCGGGTTATAGATGTCGAAGATCATCACGAGGGTCTTCGCCTCGCGGAACTGGTCGACATACGCGGTGGTCACGTCAGGGATGAGCTGCATGTCCGACTCGTGGATGTTCGCGAACCCGCGGATCGACGAGCCATCGAACAGCTGTCCGACGGTGAAGAACTCCTCGTCGACAGTCGAGGCGGGGATGTTGAAGTGCTGCTGCACACCAGGAAGATCCGTGAAACGGATATCGAGGAACTTGACGTCCTCGTCCTGGATGAACTTCAGCACCTCGGACGAATCTTTGAACATGAAGACTCCAGAGGTAGAACATTCGGGATCAGGCCGACCTCGGCCAGCCTCCTCGACCCTACCCAGAACCGGTGTCCCGGTCATATCTCGCATGTTTCGGGGATGTTACACGGGCACGATTACGCTGGATTCGTGACCGCTGCCGCAGACAACGAGTATCCGGGCCAGCGGCTCGGCCTTCCCCGCGAGGGTCGCGGCTCCGTCGCCCGCCCGGGGCGGCGCATCGCCGCCCTCCTGATCGACGTGGCGAGCGCCGGGCTGATCGGATTCGCGTTCTTCTCGCATCCTGACCCGGTGACGGGGGTGCCGTTCGCGAACCCGATCGCCACGAACCTCATCTTCTTCGCGGCTCAGATCCTCTTCATCCCTCTCATCGGCGGGAGCCCGGGGCACCGACTGATGGGGATGCGTCTGGAGCTGGCATCCGGCGGATGGGTCGGCGTCTGGCGGCCCATCGTCCGCACAGTGCTTCTCGCCCTCGTCATTCCCGCCGTGGTGTGGGACTCCGACCAGCGGGGCCTTCACGACAAGGCCGTCGGGACCGTCCTCGTCCGGAGCTGAAAGAGCAAAGGCCCCGCCGAAGCGGGGCCTTTCTCGTTGATCAACGGGGGCGCGGAGCCCGCATCTTGTTCGGGTCGACGCCCTTCGGGATCGGCAGCGATGCCAATCCCTGAGACACCGACGAGACACGCTTGATGACGGCGGCCATCGTCGCACGGTCGACCTTCTTCGGCAGACCCTTGATGGTCGAGGCGAGGTTCTTGATGGCCACCTCGTCCTCCCCGTGCCCGACATAGATGACGGTGATCGGGACGCCGGTCGCCACACGCTGGACGCGGGCGCGCTCTTCGCCCATGAGCCGGGACAGGCGCGTACGCGAACCCTCACCGATGAGGACGACACCGCCGCGACCGATGGCTCGATAGACGGCTTCCTGGGTACGGGGGTTGACGCCGATGGGCGTTTCCGATGCCTGCCAGTTGCGGCCGAGCGACGATGACAGCACGTGGCCGGTGGCCCCCGGCATCCCGTCGATCTTCTTGTACATCGCGTGAGTCGACAGACGCGTCATCGTGATCATTCCGACCAGGATGCCGGCCAGCAGCCCCGTGAAGCCCCAGAGGATCACGCTCCACACCGCCACCGGCGGGATCAGGAAACCGATCAGCACGCCCAGACCTGCGCCCGCGAGCACGATGCCGGCCAGCGCGAACGGGAGCCAGCGGTACTCCTTCTGCGTGAAGGTGTAGAGCGTGCGAAGCTGCGAGAAGAATCCCGGACGCTTCTCGGGGGTGGAGGTACGAGCGGCCATAGGAATGATTCTATCTTCGCGCGTGGCGCCCCTCCTCCCCATGCAAGGGATGTTCGGTCTTGTCCACCATCGACCGCTCACCGGGCGTGGTGCCAGCGGCGACTCATCCACCATCGACGGATGAGCACCGCCGTCTCACCTCCTTTCGTCGAATTCCTGGACGACTACCTCCGTCGCCGTACGCGCAGTGGCCTGTCCCTCGCGCCCGGGGAGTCCGTCACCCTCGCCGTCGGTCTCCTGCGGGGATGCCGCCGGGCGGAGGATCGCGCGCACGGGGCGGCCTGGGCGCTGACCGCTCGAGGCTGCCCGGTGCTCATCGAAGACGTCGACGGCGAAGACGCCGTGGGGGTGACCGCGGCCGCCCTAGCGCAATTGGCGGAGATGATCGACGACGAGGATCGAGCACTGATCGAACGCGCGCGCGACGCCGTGCTGACCCAACCGCCCCGCGCGTGGGACGAAGCGGAGCGACGGCTGTTCGCGTGGGCCGAACCCGTTCCGCTGGTTCTCGGACCCCTGGCCCCGCGAGTGGATGACGGCGACACCCCTCCGCCCACCTTGCGCCGGCCACCGATCTTCCTCTCCGCCGTCGATGCCGATCTCGCCACCCTGGTCACCTCGGCGATGAGCGACCTTCGAGAGAGATGGAGGAGCCGACGATATCCCCGCGCACTCACCGTCGCGCTGGTCGCGGCCGGTGTCGCCGTGGTGCTCGGGCTGATTCTGCCCACGGGCGCGACGAACCCCGTCCCCCCGACCGGGTCCACGGCGTCGCCGTCCTCATCGATCCTTGACTGGACTCCGGATGCCGCCCGCCCGGCGACGCCGCGTCCGTCCGACCGACCGACGGTGCTGGATCCGGGCCGCCCGACGCCGCTGCTGACGGGGGAGACTCCGGCACCGTCTCCGGCCGAGTCCTCGTCCGCCGAGGAAGACATCGTCGATGCGGCGAGAGAACTGCTCACCACCTACTCGGCCTGCGCTGGGGAGACTGTGTGCGAGCAGAGCTTGCGTGAGGGGCGGGCAGACCCCGGGGACGCGCCACCCACGGATCCTGCAGGTGCCCGGATCTCGCTCGTCGACGACTTCGGTGGGCTCGCTGTGGTCCGTCTCGACAGCGCCGACGCGTCACAGTACGTGACGATCGTGCGGGAGAAAGACCGATGGCTGGTCCGCGACGTCAGAACGGTCGCGGACCAGCCATCATGAGCCGATCACGGCGGGGATCAGATCCCGAGGTCACCCTCGAACTGCGCGCCCTCCAGGCGAGCCTTCACGGCGCCGAGGAAGCGAGCGGCGTCCGCACCGTCGATGATGCGGTGGTCGTACGAGAGGGCCAGGTAGACGTACGAGCGCACGGAGATGGCATCCTTTCCGTCGACCGAGACGACGCCCGGCTTCTTCACGACGGCGCCGAGGCCGAGGATCGCCGACTGGGGGAGGAAGACGATGGGCGTGTCGAACAGCGCGCCGCGCGAACCGGTGTTGGTCAGCGTGAACGTGCCGCCGGCGAGCTCATCGGGCTTCAGCTTGTTGTCGCGCGTGCGGGCAGCCAGATCGGCGATCTCCCGAGCGAGCTGGGCGATGTTCTTCTCGCCCGCGTCCTTGACGACGGGGGTCAGCAGGCCGCGCTCGGTGTCGACCGCGATCGCCACGTTCTCCTGGGCGGGGTAGACGATCTCGTCACCCTCGACCGTCGAGTTGATGATCGGGTACGCCTTGAGCGCCTCGATCGCCGCGAGGGCGAAGAACGGCAGGAACGAGAGCTTGTCACCCGTCTTCTGCTGGAACTCGCCCTTCACACGGTCGCGAAGAGCGGCGACCTTCGTGACATCGACCTCGACGACGGTGGTGAGCTGCGCGGTGGCCTGCATCGACGCCACAGCACGCTCGGCGATGACCTTGCGCAGACGCGACATCTTCTGCGTGGTTCCGCGCAGCGGAGAGACCTCGACGGGCGCGGGGGCGGCTGCCGCAGAAGCGGCGGGAGCCGCTGCCGGAGCCGACTTCGCGGCTTCGGCAGCCTTGAGGACGTCTTCCTTGCGGATACGGCCACCGACGCCACTGCCCTTGACGGTGTTCAGGTCGACGCCCTGCTGCTGCGCCAGACGGCGAACGAGGGGAGTGACGTAGGTGACGTCGTCGTTCGAGGACCCTGCCGGCGCCTGCTCGGCCGGCTTCTCGGCGGGCGCAGGCTGCTCGGCCGGCTTCTCGGGAGCGGGAGCAGCTGCGGCGGGCTTCTCCTCGACCGCGGGAGCAGGCTGCTCGGCGGGCTTCTCTTCTGCGGCGGGAGCCGGGGCGGGAGCCTCGGCCGGAGCGGCAGCACCGCTGCCGATACGGGCGAGAGTGGCGCCGACGGCGACCGTCTCATCTTCCTGAACGAGGATCTCCTGAAGGGTTCCGGCGACCGGCGAAGGGATCTCGGTGTCGACCTTGTCGGTCGAGATCTCCAGCAGCGGCTCGTCGACCGCGACGTCGTCGCCGACGGCCTTGAGCCAGCGCGTGACGGTGCCCTCGGTGACGCTCTCGCCCAGCTCGGGGAGCTTGACATCGGTCGCATCGCCGGACGACGCCGGCGCGGGTGCCGCTGCGGGCTCGGCGGCGGGAGCGGGGTCTTCGGCCGCGGCCTCCTGCTGCGCCGGGGCTTCCTCCTGTGCCGCGGGGGCGGCCTCGGGAGCGTCGTCCGAGGACGCGGCGCCCGAACCGTCGCCGATCTTCGCCAGCACGGCGCCGACCTCGACGGTCTCGTCTTCTTGCACGAGGATCTCTTCGATCACGCCCGAGACGGGCGAGGGGATCTCGGTGTCGACCTTGTCGGTCGAGATCTCCAGCAGACCCTCGTCCTCCTGGACGGTGTCACCGACCTGCTTCAGCCAGCGGGTGACCGTTCCCTCGGTCACGCTCTCGCCGAGAGCGGGGAGGACGACGGAAGTGCTCATGGATATGTCTCCTTCGTACCGGATGCGGTATCTAGCTTAGTGACCGGTGAGCGGTCAAAGTGCGTGCAGGGGCTTTCCGGCGAGTGCCAAGAAGGCTTCGCCGAGTGCCTCGCTCTGGGTGGGGTGCGCGTGGATGAACGGCGCGATGTCTTCCGGGTGGGCTTCCCAGCCCACCGCCAGTTGAGCCTCGGTGATCAACTCACCGACGCGGTCGCCCACGAGGTGGGCGCCGACGACCGGTCCGTCGATCCGCCGGACGATCTTGACGATGCCCGACGTACCGATGATCTCACTCTTGCCGTTGCCCGCGAGGTTGTACTCGTAGGAGCGGACGGCCTCGGATCCGTAACGATCCTGTGCCTGGGCCTCGGTCAGCCCGACCGAGGCCACTTCGGGGTGCGAGTACGCCACGCGCGGGACATCGACGTCGGGAACGAGGACCGGCGACAGCCCGGCGATCTCCTCGGCTACGAAGATGCCCTGTTGGAAGCCTCGGTGCGCGAGCTGCAGGCCCGGCACGATGTCCCCGACGGCCCAGACGTGAGGGGCGTCCGTGCGCAGACGCTCATCGGTTCGGACGAAGCCGCGCTCCAGAGCCACTCCGGCTTCCTCGTACCCCAGGCCCGCGGTGACAGGACCCCGACCGACAGCGACGAGCACGTAGTCCGCCGCGAGTTCGGCGCCGTCGTCGAGCACGACCGTGACGCTGTTCTCGTCCGTCCGCAGCGAGGCGAACCTCCGACCGAGCCGGAACTCGATCCCGCGCTTGCGGAACGCCCTCTCCAGCGCCTTGCTCGACGCGGAGTCCTCCGCGGGGAGCAGGTGGGGGAGGGCCTCGACGATCGTGACGTCGACGCCGAACGAGCGCCACACGCTCGCGAACTCCACACCGATGACCCCGCCGCCCAGGACGACGACGCGGTCCGGGATGACGTCGAGCTCGAGGGCTTGCTCGCTCGTCAGAACGCGGCCTCCGACATCGAGACCGGGCAGGCTGCGGCTGTACGACCCCGTCGCCAGGATCACGTCCGCACCCCGGTAGAGGTCTTCGCCCACGCGCACGGCCGGTCCGGCCGCCAACGTCCCCTCGCCGCGGACCACGCGGATGCCCCGCGCCGCGATGAGACCCTCGAGACCCTTGAACTTCTTCGCGACGATTCCTTCTCGATACGCAAGCACGCCGCTCGGGTCGATGCCCGACAGCGTGGCGTTCACGCCGATACGGCTCGCGTCGCGAGCGGCATCCGCGACCTCGGCGGCGTGGAGCAGGGCCTTGGTCGGGATGCAGCCCCGGTGCAGGCAGGTACCCCCGAGCTTGTCCTTCTCGACGAGAACCACGTCCTTGCCGAGTTCCGCCAGGCGCAGGGCGGCGGCATAGCCACCACTGCCACCCCCGAGGACGACGACGTCGGCCGAGTAGTCGGTCATCGCGAGCTCGCCAGCAGCTCGACGAGCGAACGGACCGTCGCGGCCGTCACACCCTTGTCGGTGTACCCGAACGGAGCACCCTTGTTCATCCCCACGCCGGCGATGTCGAGGTGGACCCACGGGATCCGTGCGGCGTCGGCATCATCAGACACGCGGCCGACGAAGTGGCGCAGGAAGAGTCCCGCGAAGAGGGAGCCGCCGGCCGGGTCGCCGATCTTCGCGTTCTGGAGATCGGCGATGGGGGAGTCGAGGTCGTCCACCATGTGCGCGGGAAGCGGAAGCTGCCACGCGAGCTCGGAAGCGCGCGACGCGGCGGCGAGGTACTCGGCGACCGCCTCGTCCTCCCCCATGACGCCGGTGTGCCGATTTCCGAGGGCGATCGTGATCGCGCCGGTGAGCGTCGCCACATCGATCAGGAGGTCGGGCCGCTCTCGGCTCGCGGCCGCCAGCCCGTCGGCGAGGACGAGTCGACCCTCGGCATCCGTGTTCAACACTTCCACGGTGGTTCCGTCGAGCGTGCGGAGAACGTCGCCGGGGCGGGTGGCGCGCCCGGACGGCATGTTGTCGGCGATGCAGAGCCACGCACTGACGCGGACCGGAAGGGCCATCTCGGCGGCCGCTTTGAGGACCGCGAGCACGGTTGCGGCACCGCACATGTCGTACTTCATGCCGACCATCGATGCCGGCGGCTTCAGGGACAGGCCTCCGGTGTCGAACGTGATGCCCTTGCCGACGAGGGCGACGTGACGCTGAGCGTCGGCGGGGGAGTAGTCGAGGCGGACGAGTCGAGGCGGACGATCCGAGCCCTGACCCACACCCAGGATGCCGCCGAACCCGCCGTCGCGGAGGGCTTCTTCATCCAGGACTTCGACCTCGACGGGGAGGCCGGCGACCGCCTTGACCGCCTCGTCGGCGAAGTCGGCGGGTCCGAGCCACTCCGCGGGAGTGGTCACCAGGTCTTTGACGAGGGCGACGGCGCCGGATACTGCGGCGACGGCGACGACGTCGTCCTCCGTCGGAGCGTCCGACGAGAAGACGGTGACCCGGTGGGCGCGCGTCTTCGGCGACTCCTTCTTGTAGCCGGCGAAGCGGTAACCGCCGAGGGCGGCGCCCTCCGCGAGCGGGCGCCAGTCGGCGGGCGTCAGCGCCTGTACGGCGACGTGCTCGAAGCCCGTCAGCTGCCGAAGGCCCGCGCCGGCCGCGTCGCGGAGGGCGGCGGCATCCGGCGACGTCCCCGCGCCCACGACAGCGAGAGGTGTGGCGACGCCGGGAAGGTACACGCGCTGGAACGAGCCGGGGGCACCGGTGAAGCCGACCGCCCTCAGAGCCTCGCCCAGTCCGTCCCACCCCTCGGGGTCTGCACCTTCGCCCACGGGCTTGGCGACCACCAGGAGGATCGCATCGGCATCGGATTCGCGGAGGGGGGCGTCGGTGTGCGCCACAGAAGGAAAGGGCATGCGTTCCATCCTAGGTTCGCCCGTGTTCGCTAGCAGCGGGACGCACCGCGCCCCGGCGCCGGACCCGGCTCGTAAGCTGGAGGGCATGCCGTATTCCGCACCGCTGTACGATCGCGCACCTTCCGCGCCGCCGGTGCCCTCGGGGCTTCCCCTGGTGATCGCGCTCACCGGATTCACCGACGCGGGCGGCGCGGTGACGCGGCTCGTCGAGTACTTCCGCAATGATCTCGAACCGCACGCGCTCGTCGCCTTCGACAACGACACGCTCCTCGACTACCGTGCGCGGCGCCCCCTCATCACCTTCGTCGAGGATCACCTCACCGACTACCGGCCGCCGCGCCTCGAGCTCTCGCTCGCGCACGACTCCTTGGGCAGTCCGTTCCTCCTTCTGGCCGGGTACGAACCGGACTTCCTCTGGGAGGCCTTCGCCGAGAGCGTCCTCGAGCTCGCCGCCGGTCTCCAGGTGTCATCGGTGACATGGGTGCACGCCATCCCGCTTCCCGTCCCGCACACACGCCCCATCGGCACCACGGTGAGCGGCACACGCTCCGACCTGGCCGAGGCGCACTCGGTGTGGCGTCCCCACACCCAGGTCCCGTCGACGGCCGGGCACCTGCTCGAGTACCGCTTCGCCGAGGCCGGCGCCAAGGTGACGGGCTTCGCGCTCCTCGTGCCGCACTACCTCGCCGACACCGAGTACCCCGCCGCCACCCTCGCGGCGCTCGACAGCCTCACCGTGGCGACCGGCCTGGTCTTCTCGGGTGAGGTACTGCGCGAGGAGAACCGCGAGTTCCTGGCGAAGGTCACCGAGCAGGTCACCGGGAGCGAAGAACTCACGCGCATGCTCCAGGGGCTGGAGGAGCGCTACGACTCCTACATGGCCGGTTCGACGCAGGCCACCCCCATCATCCACACCGGTGATCTGCCCAGCGCCGACGAGCTGGCCGCCGAGCTCGAGCGGTTCCTGGCCTCCGGCGCGGGCGACGACGACCGACGCGGTCCTCTGGGCTGAACGAGGTCGCCCAGACCCTCCGCGCGACGGACGGTCCTGCTCGACCGGGCTCGGATGCCGATCCGCCTCGCTCACCGAGGAATGCGCGGGGGCGTCTGCGCGTTACTACGCATAGATCCCCGGCGCACGTCAAGTCCCGCGTCGAGGATGTGAGACAATAAAGAACCTGACCCGTTGTCGTCCGGTCCAGGAGCCCCGCTCCTCGGCTCCGGGCTTGACAAGGGTCTTACTAGTGTCCGAGAACGACCGGCGGCCGTGCAACGTACGTTCCCGGTGAAAGGCGAAACGTGGCAGGCACGAACACCAAGACCCGCTCCCGGAGTGCGAAGGACACCGACCTCGACACTTCCGAGGAGACCGTGACGGCGTCGACGAAGACGTCGGCCAAGAAGGCTCCCGCGAAGGCCAAGGCGACGCCCGCGAAGGCGAAGACGAAGGCCAAGAAGGACGACGACCTCGAAGACGAAGAAGAGGTCGACGAAGAGGTCGATGTCGAGCTCGACTCCGACGAGGACGACGACAGCGACGACGAGGCCAAGCCCGCCGCGAAGAAGTCGGAGGACGACTCCGACGACGACGAGGAGGCTCCGAAGGCGCCCGCCGAGGCGCTGCCGACCGGAGCGATCGTCATCTCGTCGAGCGACGAGGACGATGTTCCCGTCTACTCGGCGCAGATCACCGGTGCGACGGCGGATCCGGTCAAGGACTACCTGAAGCAGATCGGCAAGGTCCCGCTCCTGAACGCGGCCGAAGAGGTCGAGCTCGCGATGCGCATCGAGGCCGGTCTGTTCGCCGAAGAGAAGCTGTCGAACATGTCGGCGGCCGAGAAGACGAGCCAGCTCGGACTCGACCTGCAGTGGGTCGCCCGCGACGGTCAGCGCGCCAAGAGCCACCTGCTCGGCGCCAACCTGCGTCTCGTCGTCTCGCTCGCCAAGCGCTACACCGGTCGTGGCATGCAGTTCCTCGACCTGATCCAGGAGGGCAACCTGGGCCTGATCCGTGCGGTCGAGAAGTTCGACTACACGAAGGGCTTCAAGTTCTCGACCTACGCCACCTGGTGGATCCGTCAGGCCATCACCCGCGCCATGGCCGACCAGGCCCGCACCATCCGCATCCCGGTGCACATGGTCGAGGTCATCAACAAGCTCGCCCGCGTGCAGCGCCAGATGCTGCAGGACCTCGGTCGCGAACCCACGCCCGAGGAGCTCAGCCGCGAGCTCGACATGACCCCCGAGAAGGTCATCGAGGTGCAGAAGTACGGCCGCGAGCCCATCTCGCTCCACACCCCCCTCGGTGAAGACGGAGACAGCGAGTTCGGTGACCTCATCGAGGACACCGAGGCCGTGGTCCCGGCCGACGCCGTGGGCTTCACCATGCTGCAGCGCCAGCTCGAGTCGCTGCTCGACTCGCTCAGCGAGCGTGAGGCGGGCGTCATCCGTATGCGCTTCGGCCTCGGCGACGGTCAGCCCAAGACCCTCGACCAGATCGGTGACACGTTCGGCGTCACGCGCGAACGCATCCGCCAGATCGAGTCGAAGACCATGGCGAAGCTGCGTCACCCGAGCCGCTCGCAGTCACTCCGGGACTACCTCGAATGAGCGGCGAGGCCAACGCCGGTAAGGCGCTCACCCGCACTGTCGACGGCACCTCGTACGCGCGCATCCCGATCCGCACGCGGGTCGTCATGCCGGGTGACGACCTCGACGCGTTCATCCTCGAGTACGCGAAGGATGCCGTCCAGCCGGGCGACCTGCTGTTCGTCACCGAGAAGATCGTCGCCATCACGCAGGGCCGCTCGTACAAGCTCGACTCGATCAAGCCGCGCAAGCTCGCGCTGTTCCTGTCGAAGTACGTGACGCGCACGCCCTACGGCATCGGTCTCGGGATGCCCGAGACCATGGAGATGGCGCTGCGCGAGTGCGGTACGCCCCGGATCCTGTTCGCCGCGGCCGTTTCGGCCGTGACGAAGGCCTTCGGCCGCAAGGGCGACTTCTACCGCATCGCGGGCGACAAGGCACGGGCGATCGACGGTCCCACGAAGGGCACGATCCCGCCGTACAACCAGGCCGTCGTGCTCGGTCCGGAGCGTCCCCGCGAGGTGGCGGCCCGCCTGAAGGCGCTGCTCGGCGTCGACCTGGACGTCGCCGTGGTCGACATCAACGACCTGGGTGGCAACATCCTCGGGTCGACGATGGACAAGGCCGGCGAGAAGCGTCTCGTCGCCATCCTCAAGGACAACCCGCTCGGCCAGGGACACGAGTCCACGCCGTTGGGTATCGTCCGCCGCGGCTGACAGAACTCACCGCGAGAGGCCCGTCCCGTTTTGCGGGCGGGCCTCTCGCGTTTCCGGATGCCGCCCGCTCGGCGAACCGAGGTGGCAGAGCCCGTCGAAGCCACCGGACGCCTCCGCACCCCGGCCCCTTCGACAGGCTCAGGGTCCTCCCCACCGGGGGTGGCTGAGCTCATCGAAGCCACCGAAGACCGCCGCACCCTTCGACCGGCTCAGGGTCCACCCGCCCAGACGGCTGAGCCCGTCGAAGCCGCCAGACCCGCGAAGATCTCAGCACCTCACACAAACGCGGAAGGCCCGCCCCGCACGGGGACGGGCCTCTCGGCATCCGGAGTCAGAACCCGATGGCCGCCTGATAGCGCGGCTTGTGGCCGGTGCGGATTCCCGTCACGCTCGGCTTGTTCTCGTAGACACCGGCGCCCCAGTTGCCCTCGACGAGCACGGGGCCGTCCGGGCCGACGACGATGTCCCAGCCGACGTACTGCACCTGCGGGACGACGCGGGCGACCTGGTCGACGAACGCCTTGACCTCGTCGATCATCGGCAGCTGGAAGTCGGCGATGCGCACGCCCGAGTCGGGGTGCAGTTCGTGCACGTGCCCGTGCGAGTCGTAGCCGGCGCCGAGGGCATGGCCGTTCTCGTCGAGCATCGTGTAGAAGCCGCCGAAGGTCATCTGGTCGCTGACGGCGCCGCGGCCGAACTTCTGCGCCATCGCGAGGATGTGGGTCTTCTCCCCGTCGAAGAAGGCCGTCACGCGCGTGGTGTTGACGGTGCCGGGGCACACGGCCGCGAGGTCGTCGTGCTGACGGATGACCTCCTCGACGAGGATCTCGCCGCGCTCGAGGAGTCCGCGGTGGAACTGCGTCCAGTCCTCGACCTCGGCCGCGTGGTAGCGGTGCACGCCGGTGCCGGCCTGACCGACCGGCTCCTTGGTGACGATGGTGCCGAGGCGCTCCGTGAAGGCGCGCAGTTCGTCGGCGTTGTCGGCATCCACCACCATCCAGTCGCGGCGGAGGAAGTCGCTGAACTTTCGGTCGAACTCCACCTTGTCTTGGAAGAGTCCTCGGTAGTCGGGGTGGTCGTACTTCTGCGAGATCTGGTTCGAGACCGGGTGCGTCATGTACGTGGCGCGCTCGGCGGGGGTGAGGATCGCGAAGTCGTAGTCGATGTAGTCCTGGAAACCGACGTTCTTCACGCCGGCCTGGTAGAGCATGTCGGCGACGACGAGCGGCAGCGCCTTGCCGTGCTGCGTCGAGGCCTCTTTGGCTCGTTCGATGACCGAGCCCACGTCGATGCGACGGGCACGTCCGGCGAGGTAGCGCAGACGGGTGACGGGGGAGAAGCCCTGGCTAGGCATGCACGCTCCGGGGTCGGGGATGACGGACCCCGTTAGTCTAAAGGGGTGACCTCCACGCTCCCTGCCCGCGCGTCCGCCGCCCGGGGAGTCGCTCCGGTCGCGTTGGTCTCGGCGTCCGCGTTGCGCCGCAACGCCCCCCTCGCCGTGGGCGGCGACGACGACGTTCTCGCCGCCGACGCGTGGGGCCACGGCGCGGAGTGGGTGGCATCCGTGCTCGCCGATCTGGATCTGGATGCCACCGCCCTCGACGCGGTGACCCTGTTCGGCCTGCCCGGATCTCACGCGCTCCCCGTACTGTCTCTGCGCGGTCGCGCGCTGGGCACCAAGGCGCTGCTGCGCGGTGAGGGCGTCTCCTACGGCTACACGCACCGTGCCCCCCACGACACGCGCGTGGCCCTCGTCACGGGCGGCTACGCCCAGGGTGTGGTGCGCTCCCTCGGCAACGCCGTGACGGTGGCGATCGACGGGCGCCGGCACCGCATCGTCGGGCGCGTCGCGATGGACGTCTGCGTCGTCGACGTCGGTGACGCCGACATCGCACGCGGAGCGGAGGTCGTCTTCTTCGGCGACCCGGCAGAGGGCCACCCCTCGCTCGAAGAATGGACGGATGCCACCGGCTGGAGCGCGGCGGAGATCGTCGCCGCCGTGGGCGTCCGAGCCGAGCGGAGGGTCGTCGCATGAGCGCGCAGTACCGCGTCGACCTCGACGCCTTCGCCCGCAACCTCCACCGCGTGCGTGACGCCGTGGCGCCCGCCGAGCCGATGTTCGTGGTCAAGGACGACGCCTACGCGCACGGCCTCGAGGTGCTCGTGCGGCGCGCACGGAGCGAGGGAGTGCGCTGGTTCGGAGCGTTCGACGTGGTCACCGGCGCGGCGGTGCGGGCCATCGCCGGTCCCGATGCGCGCATCTTCGTCTGGTTGATCGGCGGCGCCGACGACCTCGCGGCGGGGATCGCGGCCGACCTCGACCTCGGTGTGGGCGACCAGTCGCTCCTCGACGACCTCGCGGCCCTCACCGCGGACGGCTCTGCCCGCGTGCACCTCAAGATCGACACGGGCCTGCACCGCAACGGCATCCGTCCCGAGGACTGGGATGCCGCGCTCGCCCGCACGGCCACACTCGTCGAGCAAGGCCGCGTCCGGTTCGAGGGCATCTGGTCGCACATCTCGGAAGCCTCGGATGCCGATGACGACGACGCCCGTGCGCTGTTCCTCGCGGCGCGCGACGCGGCGCGTGCCGTCGGCCTGGAGCCGCGCTTCTCTCACCTGGCCGCCAGCGCCGCGGGCTTCGCCCGCGGGGAGTTCCGCGAGGACCTCGTGCGTGTCGGGGCGTTCTCGTACGGCATCCGTCCGGCCGGCGGCCCAGGCGAGGCGGAGTTGGGCATCGAGCCCATCGCGAGCCTGACCGCGACGGTCGCCTCGGTCGATTCCCAGGGCGTGCACGTGGACGTGGGGAGCGCGCACGGGCTCCCCAGCGCCCTCGCCGGGCGATTCGACGTCGCCACTTCGGCGGGTCCGCGTCGTGTCGAGGCGATCGGGTTCACCTCGCTGACGGTCGCCCCGTGGGAGACCGCGGAAGTCGGCGAACCCCTCACGATCTTCGGGCGGGGAGCGCTGTGCAGCGCAACGGATCTCGCGGAACTCATCGACACGATCGGTGAGGAGATCGCTCTGCGCGTGTCGCCCGTCCTTCCGCGCGTCTACACGACGGGCCGGGCCTGACGGCACGAAAAAGGCCCCGTTCCGCGCCTGTCGACGCGGTCCCGGGGCCTGTTCCGAGGATTGTCAGTCAGCGGCGTTGAGCCGTGCGGTCTCGTCGTGCCACGAGGTGGCGATGCTGCGCAGCTTCTCTTCGTACTTGCGGCCGTGGTGCGCGCAGAACAGCAGTTCGCTGCCGTTGACCTCGGCGGCGATGTACGCCTGCGCGCCGCAGGAGTCACAGCGATCCGCCGCCGTCAGGCGGTGGTCGAGAACAGACGCTTCGGGTGCGGTCGTGGTGGTCATCTCGGGTGCCCTCCTCAAGTGGTCGTTGGGCGAGTCTCCATATACAACCACGGGGATGTTTCCCCTATGCCGCAGCTTGATCACATTTCGCTGTGCGCGTACGGTGACCCGACCCCGCTGTGTGTCTGCCAGGCGATGTCGGTGGCCCCGATTACGCTGGGAAATCGTGACGTCCGAGTACTCCGCCCATCATCTCCAGGTCCTCGAGGGCCTCGAAGCCGTTCGCAAGCGCCCGGGCATGTACATCGGCTCCACCGATTCCCGCGGACTCATGCACTGCCTGTGGGAGATCATCGACAACTCCGTCGACGAGGCCCTGGCCGGTCACGGCTCGCGGATCGACATCGTGCTGCACGCGGACGGCAGTGTCGAGGTGCGCGACCGCGCCCGTGGCATCCCGGTGGACGTCGAGCCCCGTACAGGTCTGACCGGCGTCGAGGTCGTCTTCACCAAGCTGCACGCCGGCGGTAAGTTCGGCGGCGGCTCGTACGCGGCCTCCGGTGGACTGCACGGTGTGGGCGCCTCGGTCGTCAACGCGCTGTCCGAACGCCTGGACGTCGAGGTCGACCGCGCCGGGAAGACCTACGCGATGTCGTTCCACCGCGGCGAGCCCGGGCAGTTCGCGGGGGACACCCCCGACTCGGAGTTCACCCCGTTCGAGCGCAGCAGCGAGCTGCGCGTGATCGGCAAGGCGCCGCGCGGCGTGACCGGCACGCGCATCCGTTACTGGGCCGACCGCCAGATCTTCACCAAGGACGCCGCCTTCGGCCTCGACGAGCTCGTGCAGCGCGTCCGCCAGACCGCGTTCCTCGTCCCGGGGCTCGAGATCGTCGTGCTCGACGAGCGGGGCGACGAGAAGGTCGAAACGAGTTACCGCTTCGACGGGGGTATCTCGGAGTTCGCGGAGTTCCTCGCCCCCGACGCCGCCGTCACCGATACCTGGCGACTCACCGGTACCGGCACGTTCACCGAGACCGTGCCGGTACTGCAACCCGGCGGATCGATGATCCCGACCGAGGTGCACCGCGAGTGCGAGGTCGACATCGCCGTGCGCTGGGGGACCGGCTACGACACCACGACCCGTTCGTTCGTCAACATCATCGCCACCCCCAAGGGCGGCACGCATCAGCAGGGCTTCGAGCAGGGGCTGATGAAGATCCTGCGCGCGCAGGTCGAGCAGAACGCCCGCAAGCTCAAGGTCGGGAACGACAAGATCGAGAAGGACGACCTGCTCGCGGGCCTTACGGCCGTGCTCACTGTGCGCCTCCCCGAGCCGCAGTTCGAGGGCCAGACCAAAGAGGTGCTCGGCACTCCCGCGGTGCGGCAGATCGTGGCATCCGTGGTTCAGAAGGAGCTCGCGGCGCGCTTCGCCTCGCCCAAGCGCGATGACAAGGCGCAGACGGCGCAGTTGCTCGAGAAGATCGTCTCCGAGATGAAGGCGCGCATCTCGGCACGCACCCACAAAGAGACGCAGCGACGCAAGAACGCGCTCGAGTCCTCGTCTCTGCCGGCGAAGCTCGTCGACTGTCGATCGAACGACGTCAACGACTCCGAGTTGTTCATCGTCGAGGGCGACTCGGCCCTGGGAACCGCGAAGCTCGCCCGTAACAGCGAGTACCAGGCCCTCCTGCCGATCCGCGGCAAGATCCTCAACACGCAGAAGGCGTCGATCAGCGACATGCTGGGCAACGCCGAGTGCGCCTCGATCATCCAGGTGATCGGCGCCGGCTCGGGCCGGTCGTTCGATCTCAGCGCGGCCCGCTACGGGAAGATCATCCTGATGAGCGACGCCGACGTCGACGGCGCCCACATCCGCACCCTGCTGCTGACACTCTTCTTCCGCTACATGCGGCCGCTCGTGGAGGAGGGCCGGGTCTTCGCCGCTGTGCCGCCCCTGCACCGCGTCGTCGTCATGAACCCCGGCTCGAAGCCGAACGAGACGATCTACACCTACAGCGAGCAGGAGCTGCACAACCTGCTCACCAAGCTCAAGCGCTCGAACAAGCGTTGGCAGGAGCCCGTGCAGCGCTACAAGGGCCTCGGAGAGATGGATGCCGACCAGCTCGCGACCACGACCATGGATCGCGCCGGGCGCACTCTGCGTCGCGTCCGTGTGCAGGACATGGAGGCGGCGGCATCCGTGTTCGATTTGCTGATGGGAAGCGACGTGGCCCCGCGCCGCGAGTTCATCATCGACTCGAGCGACCGTCTGGCGCGCGAGCGCATCGACGTTTGAACCGCGACCGGCGCGGGCTGACCATCTCGCCGGTCACGGGGCAAGAGGCCTTCGCGCGGAACCGCGAGTCGCGGCCGTCAGCGAACCGACGTGCCGATCGCGCCGATGACCGCGTCCAGCGGCTGCCCCGACGCGTCGCGCTTGGCGCCGCCCTCGGGGAGGGCCCGGACCGAGCCGTCCGTACCCACGGCGCGCGGATCGGTCCCGACCCACGCGAGCACGAGGGCGTCCTCGCCGCGGAGCAGACGCTGCGCGCGCACGCCCCCGGTCGCACGACCCTTCGCGGGGTACTCGGTGAACGCCGAGACCTTGGCGCTGCCCGCGTCGGTTCCGGGGAGCGCGGCGGTCGAACCCGCAACCGTGACGACGACGGCGTCGAACGCCGATGCTCCGATGACCGCGAACGCGATCACGCGCGCGCCATCCGACAACCGGATGCCGGCCATACCGCTCGCGGAGCGCCCCTGAGGGCGCACCGATGAGGCGTCGAAGCGCAGGAGCTGCGCGTCGCTGGCGACGAAGACCAGTTCGGCATTGTCGCCGGCGGGAGCGGCCCCGACCACGCGGTCACCATCGCGGAGGGCGATGATCTCGATCTCGGGCTTCGTGCCGAGCTCGCTCGCCGCGACGCGCTTCACCACCCCCTGCTCGGTGCCGAGAGCGATCGTCGGACCATCGCTCAGCGGGACGAGCGCGACCACAGTCTCACCCTTGGCCAGGGCGAGATACTGCTCGACCTTCGTCCCCGCCGCGAGCTGAACCGAGTTGGCCGGGACGGAGGGGAGGTCGACGGGGGAGAAGCGCACGAGACGGCCGGCCGAGGTGACGGCGCCGATCTCCCCGCGGGTGGTCGTGTCGACGGCGGAGCGGATCGCGTCGTGCTTCGATCGGCGCGTCGGCGGCACGACGCCCCCTGCGGGCGCGTCGGCGATGAGCTCGGCGCGGACCATACGGCCGGTGGCCGAGAGATACACGCGGCACGGCGCGTCCGCGATCTGCAGGTCGGCGGCGGCAGCGGCCTTCGCCGAGCGGGGCTGCACCGGACCGCCGTTGAGCAGCAGTGTCCGACGAGGAGTGCCGTAGGCCTCGGCAGCGGCGTCGAGTTCCTTCGCCACCTGCTGCCGCAGGAGCGTCTCACTACCGAGCAACTCCACGAGCTGAGCGATCTCGGCATTCAACTGGTCGCGCTCGGCCTCGAGCTCGATGCGGGAGAACTTCGTCAGACGACGCAGGCGCAGCTCGAGGATGTACTCGGCCTGCGGGTGCGAGAGGTCGAAGACCTCCTGCAGCTTCGTGCGGGCCTGCTCGCCGTCGTCGGACGAGCGGATGACCTGGATGACCTCGTCGATGTCGAGGATCGCGATGAGCAGGCCCTCGACGAGGTGAAGCCGCTCACGCTTGCGGGCCAGCCGATACTCGCTGCGACGGGTGACGACGCGAATGCGGTGGTCGATGTAGACGCGCAGCATGTCGCGCAGACCCAGCGTCTGGGGCTGCCCGTCGACCAGGGCGACGTTGTTGATGCCGAAGGAGTCCTCGAGCGGGGTGAGCCGGTAGAGCTGCTCCAGCACGGCCTTCGGATCGAACCCGGTCTTGATGCCGATGACCAGACGCAGCCCGTTGTTGCGGTCGGTGAGGTCGGTGACGTCGGCGATGCCGGTGAGCTTCTTCGCCTGGACGGCGTCCTTGATCTTCTCGATCACCCGCTCGGGTCCCACAAGGTAAGGGAGCTCTGTGATGACGATGCCGGTGCGGCGCGGGCCGAGCGACTCGATCGACGACTTCGCCCGCGTACGGAAGGAACCACGGCCGTTCGTGTAGGCATCCTTGATGCCGTCGAGGCCGACGATGATGCCACCCGAGGGGAGGTCGGGGCCGGGAACGAACTCCATGAGCTCTTCGACCGTGGCATCCGGATTCTGCAGGAGATGCGTCGCTGCGCCCACGACCTCGATGAGGTTGTGCGGCGCCATGTTGGTCGCCATGCCGACCGCGATGCCGGTCGCGCCGTTGACGAGGAGGTTTGGGAACGCCGCAGGGAGAACCTCGGGTTGCTGGAACTGACCGTCGTAGTTCGGGATGAAGTCGACGACGTCCTCGTCGAGGTTCTCCGTGAGTGCCAGGGCGGCTGCCGCCAGACGGGCCTCGGTGTATCGAGGGGCGGCGGGACCGTCGTCGAGCGAGCCGAAGTTGCCGTGCCCGTCGACGAGCGGGACCCGCAGCGAGAAGGCCTGCGCGAGGCGCACGAGCGCGTCGTAGATGGGCGCGTCGCCGTGGGGATGCAGCTTTCCCATCACCTCGCCGACCACGCGGGCGCTCTTGACGTGGCCGCGGTCGGGACGCAGCCCCATCTCGGCCATCTGATACAGGATGCGCCTCTGCACGGGCTTCAACCCGTCGCGGGCGTCGGGCAGAGCGCGCGAGTAGATGACCGAGTAGGCGTACTCGAGGAACGACCCCTGCATCTCGGTGGAGACATCGACATCTTCGATGCGCTCGGACACGGGGGAGGAGGAACGGGAATCGGGCATGGATGCGGCCTCGGGTCGGGCGGGCGTCACGTCAGGACGGGGATCGGGAGCCGTGTGGAAGACTTGCTCCGATGTCTCTCAGCCTACCGGCGGACCCGCCGCGTTCCCGGAGCCTCACCGGTGTGGTGGAGCAGTCGATCGCCGCACTGGAGGGCCGCTCCGACTGGTTCGCTCCCGCGCGCAGCGCGATCGTGTTCGTGGTCGACGGCCTCGGGGCCCACAACCTCGCCGCCCGTCGCGGACACGCGCGCTTCCTCGGCTCGGTGGGGGGCCGCCGGGATGTCGCGCGGACGGTCTTCCCCTCCACCACCGCCGCAGCTCTGACGAGCCTGTTGACCGGCACCGAGCCCGGAAGCCACGGCATCGTCGGCTACCGCGCCCGCATCCCGGGGACGAACGTCGCACCGAATCAGTTGCACGGGTGGGAGACCGACGGCCTCGACCCGAGAACCTGGCAGCGCAGCACACCGCTGATCGAGCGCGAGGTCGACGGCGGCCGGCCCTGTTTCGTCGTCTCACGGCCCGAGTACACGCGGACCGGCTTCACCGAAGCGACCCTGCGCGGCGCCCGTTTCGTGCCCTCGAACGACCTCGCCGAACGCGCGGCCACGGCCGCTGCCCTCGCGACGGAGCACGCGGGCGCGCTGATCTATCTGTACGCCCCCGAGCTCGACACGGCGGGCCATCGCGACGGGACGGAGTCCGACCGCTGGATCACCGCCCTCGAGCGTGTCGACGCCGCGGCACAGACCCTCGCCGCCGAGGCCGGCCCGACAACCGGCATCCTGGTCACCGCCGACCACGGGATGGTCGACGTCCCGGCCCACCGACATGTGCTCGTGGGCGACGGCGATCCGCTCGTCGACGGCGTCTCGCTCATCGGCGGCGAGCCGCGCATGCTGCACCTCTACACGGAGCCCGGACGAACGGATGCCGTGGCCGCGACGTGGCGAGACCGCGAGCACGCGCGGGCCTGGGTGATGACGCGCGACGAAGCCGTCGATGCGGGTCTGTTCGGCCGCGTCGCGGATGAGGTGCGGGAACGCATCGGAGACGTCATCGTCGCGGCCCGCGGTCGTTACGCCTACTACGACGATCGCGAGGCCGACAAGCGCCCGCAGAGCATGGTCGGCCAGCACGGTTCGCTCACCGACGAGGAGCGGACGGTGCCGCTCCTGAGGCTCGGCGCCTTCAGCTGAGGCCGCTCAGCTCTCGTCGGAGCGCGCGCCGAACACGATCTCGTCCCACGACGGCATCGAGGGGCGGCCCTTCGTACGACGGCCACCGTCACCCGCGGACGACGAGCTCGGGGACGGCGTGGTCTCCGCTTCCGGGGACGACTCGGCCGCCGGATCCGTGTAACCGGGCTCGAGAGCGTCGAACAGCGCGACCGGGGCACCCACGGGTCGCGTCGACGTGGGCTCCGGCGCCGCCGTGCCGGGCAGGGGCTCGCGCTGTCCTCGACGGCGGCGCAGCGCCTCGAGGAGATCGGCGGTCTCGGACGACGTCACGGGCACGTCGGGGGCGCGCTTGATCGCCGCGGCCTGCACCGCTGCGGCGACGGGACCCGTGGCCTCCACGCCCGGTTCGTCCTCGATGTCGATCTTGCGCGGGCCGAACGAACCGCTGTCGAAACGTGACTCGTCTTTGGGGAGCGGGCTGTCCAGGGCGCGCAGTCGCGGAATGAGGCCTTCGGGGAGCGAGCCCTGGCGCGACAGCTGGATCGCGTCGGAGTTCTGCGGCGACAGAGTGCTGCGGCGGGGGTCGAAGCTCCAGCGCGCGTCATGGTCGATCCCGTTCGCAGTGAACTCCAGCTTGACCATCCAGCCGGAGGATTCCTTCCAGCTGGTCCAGCGCTCCGCGGATGCGCCGGCCTCGGCGAGCTTCGCGCGGACCGCGGTGCCGAAGGTGATGGGGGAGTCGTGCTCGAGCGCGCCCCCGAGGAGCACGGGCACGGCCAGAGCCTGGGCGACGACGTGCTCGCGCTCGGCGAGCACGGGGCCTTCGAACCGCTCGATGTCCTCGATGCGCGCGTTCAGCAGCGTGGCGACTTCGCGGGCCGTGAGACCGGAGCGGATGTGCGCCTGGATCTCGCGAGGGCTGGGACGGGGTCCACGATCATCCTCGTCGCGGTCCCGACGCGCCCGGCGCGCTTGCACGCGCATGACCTCGTCGAGAGCGAGGGCGAAGCGTTCACCTGATTCGGTCGCGACGACGAGGACGTCATCTTCGGTTCCGATGACTTTGAGCTGCTCCATGCGAAACACCCCTCCGATCTGCGGTCGACGCCCATGCTGACACGGCGCTCTCCCGGTTCCGGGAATATCGCGGGCGCGCCGCGAGTTTCAGGCCTCGCCCGAAACGCAACCCGTCTCGAGAGCATTTGCTTATCGAGGTCGGGTCATGCAAACTATGGCCGCCCGATCGGGTACCCGACGGCGCACAGCACCACAATCACCGGAAGTAGAGACCAGCACGCATGGCGACCGATTACGACGCACCGCGCAAGACCGAGGACGACAGCGAGTCGATCGAGGCCCTCAAGGAGCGCGTGCCCGACAAGACGTCGGGATCGATCGACAACGAGGATGCCGACAACCCTTCGGGCTTCGAACTGCCCGGGGCCGACCTGTCCGACATCGAACTCGACGTCGTCGTCCTCCCGCCGCAGGAAGATGAGTTCACCTGCATGAACTGCTTCCTCGTCAAGCACCGCTCACAGATCGATCATGAGAGCGGCAACGGCTTCATCTGCGCGGAGTGCGCAGCCTGAGCTGAGCACGTTGGATCGCCGCCACCAGGCGATCCGGCGTCCGGGTGGATACCACCCACGAAGGAGTCGGATCCTCGGGGTCGGTCACGGGAACCGTGACGACCCCGTCGATACCGCCCCGGATCACATGCCACGCCCGGTGGTCGAGACCACTCCCACGGGCCGTGCGCGCCGCATCGCCCTCCACGCCGAACGGTTCCCCGAGCACGTCGACCGGGATGTGCGCTCGACCGGCTCGCAGCTCGCCGTCGCGGATCTCGACGATCGGCGACAGCAGGACGAGTGCGGCCACGATCCCCACCGCGACGACCAGCCCGACGACGAGGGCGAAGGTCGTGTTGACGGGGGAGAACACCAGCGCAGCCATGGGCCCGCAGACAGCGGCGGCGACCAGCGCCCACAGGGACGGGCTGAGGCGCTCGCGATACTCGACTCCGGTGCGGATACCGCACCCCCTCTTCTGCATTACCCTCGTGGGGTGACCGAAACGGTGGACGTCCCAATTGTCGCATCCGAGCCCCCGGTCTTCGCTCACCCGGGCGACGCCGGAGCCGACCTGACCTCCGCGGAGGCCGTGCGTCTCGAGCCCGGTCGTCGCGCGCTCGTGTCCACGGGGGTGCGCATCGCCCTCCCCGAGGGATTCGCCGCCTTCGTCGTCCCCCGTAGCGGCCTCGCCGCCAAGCACGGCATCACGATCGTGAACTCCCCGGGCACGATCGACGCCGGGTACCGCGGCGAGATCAAGGTGGCGCTGCTCAACACCGACCTCGACGAGGCCTACGACATCGCCGTAGGCGATCGCATCGCCCAGCTCATCGTGATGCCCGTCCCACCCGTGCGCTTCGTCCCCGTCGACGACCTTCCCGACAGCGTGCGCGGCGAGGGCGGCTTCGGATCGAGTGGATACCAGAACCTGCAAGGGAGCACCCGATGACCGACGACGCCCAGCCCACCATCGAGCCGGAAGATGCCGGCCTCGAGCTGGCCCTCACGGCCAAGAGCGCCCCGATCGACCGCGACAGCGCCGGCCCGTTCGACGAGGCCGAGGCGAACCCCGTCCGGCCCTACATCGACCTCGGCGGCATCAAGATCCTCCCGCGCGAGGGTCTGAACCTGCGCCTCGAGGTCGAGGAGCAGACCAAGCGCATCGTGGCCGTGGGCCTCGATTACGCCGACTCGACGCTCCAGGTGCAGCCGTTCGCCGCTCCGCGCACGAGCGGCCTGTGGGGCGAGACGCGCGAGCAGATCCGCCAGCAGGTGAAGCAGCAGGGCGGTCGCGTCGAGGAGCGTGAGGGACCCCTCGGCCCCGAGCTCCTCGCCGAGGTCCCCGTCATGGGCACCCCGGACGGCGCGGGCAAGCGCCTCGCGCGCTTCGTCGGCGTCGACGGCCCGCGCTGGTTCCTCCGCGGCGTGATCGGCGGAGCGGCCACCACCGACGTCGAGGCGGCCGCCGCGATCGAAGACCTCTATCGGTCGATCGTGGTCGTGCGGGGCGGCTCGCCGATGCCCCCGCGCGATCTCATCCCGCTCCGGATGCCGGCCACCCCCGGCACGACATGAGCGACGACGCGGCACGGCCGGCCCGCGACGGCGAGAGCGTCCCGCTCGAACCGCCCGCCGCGGCGGACACGCTCGGCGCCGCACTCGGCAACGCCGCGCGACGCGCGGGACTCGACCCGGCCGCCCATGCCTCGACCGGCTCCGCCGTCTGGTCGGCGATGGGCGGGTGGCGCGGCATCCTGGAATCCGTCCTGCCGTCGTTGGCGTTCGTGATCCTCTTCACCGTCACGATCGACCCCGAGACGCGCCAGGGCAACCTGTGGCTCAGTCTCGGCGTCTCGGTCGGCCTCGCGGTGGTGTTCACGGTCGCGCGTCTGATCGCCAAGTCCCCGCCGAGCGCCGCGATCGGAGGACTCCTCGCGACGGTGGCCGCCGCGGTGCTCGCGCTGGTGACCGGTCGCGGGCAGGACAACTTCGTCTTCGGGTTCTTCACGAACGGGGCGTACGGTACGGCTTTCCTCGTGTCGGCCCTGGTGGGCTGGCCCCTGATCGGGCTCGCGGCGGGGTATCTGACGGGCGAGGGGACGCGGTGGAGGGCCGATCGGCGCAAGCGCCGCGCCTACATGTGGCTGTCGATCGCGTGGGCGGCCCTGTTCGCCGCGCGGCTCATCGTCCAGCTGCCGTTGTACTTCGCCGGCGACGTCGTCGCCCTCGGAACGCTGAAGATCGTCATGGGCCTTCCGCTGTTCGCCCCGATGCTCGCGGTGACCTGGTTGACGGTCCGCGCCCTGGGCCCGGCTCGCTCCGTTGCGAGCGAAGACTGATACATTTATCTTGATATCAAGATAAATACCCGTCTTCCGAGCGGTTAGGTCGGCCTTCCTGGCAGGGACCGAGCAGCGCGGGGAAGATGGGATTGGCGGGCTGACGCCTGCGCATTCGCCGACGAAGGAGACGATCGTGTCCACGGTTGACAGCTTCGGTGCCAAGAGCACCCTGACAGTCGGCAGCACCGACTACGAGATCTTCCGCATCGACACGGTCGCCGGTCACGAGAAGCTCCCGTTCAGCCTGAAGGTGCTGCTCGAGAACCTTCTCCGCACCGAGGATGGCGCCAACGTCACCAAGGAGCAGATCGAGGCCCTCGGCTCGTGGGTGCCCACGGCCGACCCCGACACCGAGATCCAGTTCACCCCGGCCCGTGTGGTCATGCAGGACTTCACCGGCGTGCCCTGCATCGTCGACCTCGCCACCATGCGCGAGGCCGTGACCGCCCTCGGTGGCGACCCCAACAAGATCAACCCGCTCTCGCCCGCCGAGATGGTCATCGACCACTCGGTCATCGCCGACCTGTTCGGCAGCGAGAACGCCCTCGAGCGCAACGTCGAGATCGAGTACGAGCGCAACGGCGAGCGGTACCAGTTCCTGCGCTGGGGCCAGACGGCCTTCGACGACTTCAAGGTCGTGCCCCCGGGCACCGGCATCGTGCACCAGGTCAACATCGAGCACCTGGCGAAGGTCATCTACGACCGCACCGTCGACGGTGTGCTCCGCGCCTACCCCGACACCTGCGTCGGCACCGACTCGCACACCACCATGGTGAACGGCCTGGGCGTGCTCGGCTGGGGCGTCGGCGGCATCGAAGCCGAGGCGGCCATGCTCGGCCAGCCCGTGTCGATGCTCATCCCGCGCGTCGTCGGCTTCAAGCTCTCCGGCGAGATCCCCGCCGGCGTGACGGCGACCGACGTCGTGCTCACGATCACCGACATGCTCCGCAAGCACGGCGTCGTCGGCAAGTTCGTCGAGTTCTACGGCGAAGGTGTGGCCTCGGTGCCGCTCGCGAACCGCGCCACGATCGGCAACATGAGCCCCGAGTTCGGCTCGACCGCGGCGATGTTCCCCATCGACGACGTCACGCTCGACTACCTGCGCCTGACCGGTCGCGACGAGCAGACCGTCGCCCTCGTCGAGGCGTACGCCAAGGAGCAGAAGCTCTGGCACGACCCGGCCCGCGAGCTCGTGTTCAGCGAGTACATGGAGCTCGACCTCTCGACGGTCGTCCCCTCGATCGCCGGCCCCAAGCGTCCGCAGGACCGCATCCTCCTCTCCGAGGCGAAGTCGCAGTTCGAGAAGGACATCCTGAACTACGCGGATGCCTCGGTCTCGGACTCCATCGTCGATCTCGAGGTCGACGGCACCTTCCCGGCATCCGACCCGGGCGCCGTCCCCGGCGAAGAGACCGAGGACGTCACCGGCGGCGATGTCCTGATCTCCTCGGGTCACCCCGTGAACGCCTCGAACCCGGTCAAGGTCACCACCCCCGACGGGCAGTCGTACCTGCTCGACAACGGTGCTGTCACGCTCGCGGCGATCACCTCGTGCACCAACACCTCGAACCCCTCGGTCATGATCGCGGCGGGCCTGCTCGCCAAGAACGCCGTCGACAAGGGACTCAAGCGCAAGCCGTGGGTCAAGACGACGCTCGGACCCGGCTCGAAGGTCGTCACCGACTACTACGAGAAGTCCGGCCTCGACAAGGCGCTCGAGGGTCTCGACTTCTACACCGTCGGCTACGGCTGCACGATCTGCATCGGCAACTCGGGTCCGCTCATCGAAGAGGTCTCCGAGGCGATCAACGAGAACGACCTCGCCGTCACGGCTGTGCTCTCGGGTAACCGCAACTTCGAAGGGCGCATCAGCCCCGACGTGAAGATGAACTACCTGGCATCCCCTCCGCTGGTTGTCGCGTACGCCCTGGCCGGGTCGATGAACTTCGACTTCGAGACCGACGCGCTCGGCAAGGACCAGAACGGCGACGACGTCTTCCTCAAGGACATCTGGCCGGCCCCCGACCAGGTGCAGACGATCATCGACGCATCGATCTCGCGCGAGCAGTTCATCCAGCAGTACGCCACCGTCTTCGAGGGCGACGAGCGCTGGAAGAACCTGCCCACCCCGACCGGTCCGGTCTTCGAGTGGGATGCCGACTCCACCTACGTGCGGAAGGCGCCCTACTTCGACGGCATGTCGATGGAGCCCTCGCCGGTCACCGACATCACCGGAGCGCGGGTCATGGCGACCCTCGGCGACTCGGTCACCACCGACCACATCAGCCCCGCCGGCAACATCAAGGCCGGGACCCCCGCCGCGCAGTACCTCATGGAACACGGCGTCGCGCAGAAGGACTTCAACTCCTACGGCTCGCGCCGCGGTAACCACGAGGTCATGATCCGCGGCACGTTCGCCAACATCCGCCTGAAGAACGAGATGGTCGCCGCCGTCAACGACGGTCAGATCATCGAGGGTGGCTACACCCGCGACTTCACGCAGGAGGGCGGCCCGCAGTCGTACATCTACGACGCGAGCCAGAACTACCAGGCGCAGGGCACCCCGCTCGTCATCTTCGGCGGCAAGGAGTACGGCTCGGGCTCGTCGCGCGACTGGGCGGCCAAGGGCACCAACCTGCTCGGGGTCAAGGCCGTCATCACCGAGAGCTTCGAGCGCATCCACCGCTCGAACCTCATCGGAATGGGCGTCGTGCCGCTGCAGTTCCCCGCCGGCGAGAGCTGGAAGTCGCTGGGCCTCGACGGCACCGAGATCGTCTCGATCGAGGGCCTCGAGCAGCTCAACGAGGGCGTCACGCCGAAGACCGTGAAGGTCACGGCCGAGCCGAGCGAGTTCTCGCCCGAGGGCAAGCAGACCATCACGTTCGACGCCGTGGTCCGCATCGACACCCCCGGAGAGGCCGACTACTACCGCAACGGCGGCATCCTGCAGTACGTGCTGCGTTCGCTGGTCTGATCGCCGCATCGTCCGAGCGCCCGTCCCGATCCGTCGGGGCGGGCGCTCGTCGCTTGCGACCGTCCCTCCGTGCACGGACGAACGCTCTCCGAGCGCACTTCTTCGCGCAGCGAGCATCCATCGCGAGGAGCGGGCGAGACCACTGATCGCGCCGTCCCGCAAGCCGTTGCCGGGCCCGGACGAGCCCCGAAGACTAGAATCGACAAGTACGCACGTTCCCGCGCGCACAGCACGAGAGGAGTCTTATGGCTCTCCTACCCGGCATTCACGGCCCCCGTGACCTCGACGACCTGAACCCCGATCAACTGCGCCAGCTGGCCGCGGAGGTCCGCGCGTTCCTCGTCGAGAACGTCTCCCGCACCGGCGGGCACCTCGGCCCGAACCTCGGCGTCGTCGAATTGACGATCGCCCTGCACAAGGTCTTCGATTCCCCGGCCGACCCGATCATCTTCGACACGGGCCACCAGTCCTACGTGCACAAGATGCTGACCGGCCGTCAGGACTTCGTGAACCTCCGCTCGCGCGGGGGCCTCGCGGGTTACCCGCAGCGCTCGGAGAGCGAACACGACATCGTCGAGTCCTCGCACGCGTCGAGCTCGCTCAGCTGGGCCGACGGGGTCTCGCGCGCGTTCAGCCGTACGGGACGACGGGACCGACACGTCGTCGCCGTCGTGGGCGACGGCGCGCTCACCGGCGGCATGACGTGGGAGGCGCTGAACAACATCAGCGACGACAACGACCGCAACCTCGTGATCGTCGTCAACGACAACGGCCGTTCCTACGCGCCGACGATCGGCGGCATGGCGCGGTACCTCAACCGGGTCCGCACGAACGACGCGTACCGCACGCTGCACCGCAACTCGGACACGCTCTTCCGTCGCCTCGGTCCGGCCGCCCGCGCCGTCTACCGTGGTGTCCGCGGCGGCACGCACGGCTTCCTTTCGCGCTTCACGAACAACGAGGCGCTCTACAGCAACCTCGACATCAAGTACCTCGGCCCGATCGACGGGCACGACTTCGAGTCGCTTATCGAGACGCTCGAGCTCGCCAAGTCGTACGGTGCTCCCGTCATCGTCCACGCGATCACCGACAAGGGCAGCGGCTACGCCCCGGCGATGAGCGACGAGGCGGACCAGTTCCACGCCGTGGGCAAGATCGATCCGATCACGGGCGAAGCGCTCGGTGCAGGCGGTGGCCCGCAGTGGACCGACGTCTTCGCCGAGGAGCTCACCGCCGTCGGCGCCGAACGAGACGACGTGATCGCGATGACGGCCGCGATGCTGCGACCGACGGGCCTCCAGCAGTTCGCGGAGCGCTTCCCCGAGCGTGTCTACGACGTGGGTATCGCCGAGCAGCACGCGGTCGCGTCCGCCGCTGGCCTCGCCTTCGGTGGGCTTCACCCCGTCGTCGCGATCTACGCCACGTTCATGAACCGCGCGTTCGACCAGGTCATGATGGACGTCGCCCTCCACAAGGCGGGCGTCACCTTCGTCCTCGACCGTGCCGGCGTGACCGGCCCCGACGGTCCGAGCCACCACGGCATCTGGGATCTGGCGATGCTGCAGCTGGTCCCCGGCATCCGCATCGCCGCTCCGCGCGACGCCGCGCGCCTGCGCGAGGAGTTCCGCGAGTCCACCGCGATCGAAGACGCACCGACCGTCGTGCGCTACCCGAAGGGCAAGGTCCCCGCGGATCTCGAGGCCGTCGAACGCCTCGCCGACGGCGTCGACGTGCTCGCCCGCGGCTCGAGCGAGGACGTGCTGCTCGTCGGCATCGGCCCGATGGTCCACCTCGCGATGGAGGTCGCCGAGCGGCTCCGCGCCCAGGGCATCGGCGCCACGGTCATCGATCCTCGCTGGGCCATTCCCGTGCAGCCCTCGGTCATCGAGCTCGCGCGCGAGCACCGCCTCGTCATCACGATCGAAGACGGCATCCGTGTCGGTGGCGTCGGCACGCGCGTTCGTCAGGTGCTCCGCGAAGCCGGCGTCGACACGGCCGTCGACGAGCTCGGCATCCCGGACGAGTTCATCGACCACGCCACACGCGAGCAGATTCTGGAGGATGCCGGGCTCACGGCATCCAAGATCGCCCATGACGTGGTCGCTCAGGTCCTCGGTACTCGCATCCCGGTCGCCCGTCAGACGCCGACGGGCTCGATCCCGACGATCGAGTGGGAGAAGTCGCGCCCGTAGGCGCTCGATCGACCACGAACAGGCCGGGATGCCGATATCCCGGCCTGTTCCGCGTGTGCGGGCGCATCCCCACCGTCACGAGAACAGGGCAATGCACCGAGAACAGGCCAGTACGCCCATACGCGGCCTGTTCTCGTCGCTTCGCCTGTCCTCGTGACCGCCGCACGAACGACAGCGGCGCCGCCCCCGAAGGAGCGGCGCCGCTGTCGTACCGGGGGTCAGGCCCCGATGCCGCGGATGGGCGGGTGGTGGAACGTGTCGCCGAAGGCGCGCTCCGATGCTCCCTCGCGGTCGAGGTAGGGCGAGGCCCCTCCGTCGATGAAGGGCCAGCCGGCACCGAGGATGAGGCACAGGTCGATGTCCTGCACCTCGGGGACCACACCCTCGTCGAGCATGATCTTGATCTCCTGCGCGAGGCCGTCCTGCACGCGGGCGAGGATTGTCTCGGGCGCGACGGGCGTCTTGCCGGTCACGAGCACCTTCTGCGCGGCCTTCGTCCAGCCGGTCACGCGTCCGCCCTTGTCCTTCTCGACGACCTCGGGAAGCGCGGCGAGCTCGTGGAAGTTCTCCGACGAGAAGAACCGGTCGGGGAACGCGTGCGCCATCGTGTCCTGCACGTGCGCCGCGACCTTCCAGCCGACGAGGTCGATGAGCTGGAACGGACCCATCGGCAGCCCGAGCGGAGCGAACGCCTTCTCCACGACCGTGATCGGCGTGCCCTCGTACACGGCGCGCGCGGCCTCGCCCATGACCTTGGCCAGCAGACGGTTCACGACGAAGCCGGGCGCGTCGGCGGTGAGCACCGCGTTCTTACCCAGGCCCTTCGCGACGACGAACGCCGTCGACAGAGCGGCGTCGGAGGTGGCATCCGTCTTCACGACCTCGATGAGCGGCATGACCGCGACCGGGTTGAAGAAGTGGAAGCCCACGAGACGTTCGGGGTTCTGCAGCACCGAACCGATCTCCGCGACCGAGAGCGACGAGGTGTTGGTCGCGAGGATCGCGTCGTCCGCGACGATCTTCTCGATGGACGAGAACACCTCCTGCTTGACCCCGACCTCCTCGAACACTGCCTCGATGACGAAGTCGCAGTCGGCGAACTCCGAGCGATCGGTGGTGCCGTGCACGAGGGCGCGCAGCTGGTTGGCGGTGTCGCCGTCCAAGCGGCCCTTGGCCTCGAGCTTGCCGATCTCCTCGCGGATGGATGCCACGCCCTTGTCGACGCGTCCCTGATCGAGGTCGGTGATGACGACCGGCACCCGGAGCTTGCGCACGAACAGCAGCGCGAACTGCGAGGCCATGAGCCCGGCGCCGATGACGCCGACCTTCGTGACCTTCTTCGCGAGCGCCTTGTCGGGGGCCCCGACCGGACGCTTGGCGCGCTTCTGCACGAGGTCGAAGGCGTACATGGATGCCGCGAACTGGTCGCCCGTGATGAGGTCGGCGAGAGCCTCGTCCTCGCGCGCGAAGCCCTCGGCCTTGGTGCCGCTCTTCGCCTTGTCGAGCAGGTCGAGGGCGACATAGGGGGAGCGGGGAACGGTCCCGATCTTCGACTCGAGCATCCCGCGCGCCATCTTGATGGCGATGGGCCACTTGGTCAGGCGCTCCAGCTTGCCCGGCTCGTTCTTCCGCTCGACGCGCACCCGACCGGTGAGCACGCCGTCAGCCCAGCGCAGCGAGTCCTCGAGGTAGGAGGCCGCCGGGAAGATGGCATCCATGATCCCCAGGTCGAAGGCCTGCTGGGGCTTGAGCATCCGGTTCTGCTTCAGCGGATTCGAGATGACGACCTCGAGCGCGTTCTCGATGCCGATGAGGTTCGGCAGCAGGTAGGCGCCGCCCCAGCCGGGGATGATGCCGAGGAACACCTCGGGCAGCGCGATCGCCGCGGCCGAGGAGTCGACCGTGCGGTAGGTCGAGTTCAGCGCGATCTCGAGACCGCCGCCGAGGGCGAGGCCGTTCACGAACGCGAACGAGGGCACGCCGAGCTCCGACAGCGAACCGATCACCTGGTGTCCGCGCTGCGCGATGAGGCGGGCGACGTCTTTCGACGGCAGCTTCGCGACGTCGGAGAGGTCGGCGCCCGCGGCGAGGATGTACTGCTTGCCGGTGATCGCGACCGCGTGGATCTCTCCCGCGGCAGCGCGCTTCTTCAGCGTCTCGAGCGTCTGCCCGAGTTCAGCCAGGGTCGCCGGCCCGAGCGTGTTCGGTCGGGTGTGGTCGCGCCCGTTGTCGAGCGTGATCAGCGCGAGCACGTTGCCCGAGGGCAGGCGCACGTCGCGGACGGGGGAGTGGGTCACCACCTCGTCACCCGTCAGGGCGTCGAGGGGCGTGAAGTCGATCGAGGTGTAGTCGGTCACTTGCGCTTCTTCTTTCCGTCGAAGAACGGGTTCTCCCAGATGACCGACCCGCCCTGGCCGAGCCCCACGCACATCGCGGTGAGACCGTAGCGGACATCGGGACGCTCGGCGAACTGCGCCGCCAGCTGGATCATGAGACGGACTCCGGATGCCGCGAGCGGGTGGCCCACGGCGATCGCACCGCCCCACGGGTTGACGCGCGGGTCGTCGTCGGCGATGCCGAAGTGATCGAGCAGCGAGATGACCTGGATGGCGAACGCTTCGTTCAGTTCGAAGAGGCCGATGTCGTCAATCGTGAGACCGGCCTTCTTGAGCGCCTTCTCGGTCGACGGGATCGGGCCGATCCCCATGATCTCGGGCTCGACGCCCGCGAAGGCGAACGACACCATGCGCATCTTGGGCGCGAGACCGAACTCCTTCACGGCATCGGCTCCGGCGAGCAGGCTGATGGTCGCGCCGTCCGTGAGGGGCGACGACGTGCCGGCCGTCACGCGCCCGTGCGGCCGGAACGGGGTCTTGAGCGTCGCGAGACCCTCGACGGTGGTCTCGGGGCGGCGCCCCTCGTCCTCGGTGGCGAGGCCCCACGCGCCGTCGGCGTCCTTGACGGCCACCGGGACGAGGTCGGGCTGGATCTTGCCGGCCTCGTACGCGGCCTGCACCTTGTGCTGGCTCGCGGCGCCGTAACGGTCGGCGCGTTCCTTCGTCAGATGGGGGAACCGGTCGTGGATGCGCTCGGCCGTGACGCCCATGTTCAGCGCGCCCGGGTCGACGAGCTTCTCCGCCACGAAGCGCGGATTCGGATCGACGTTGCCCCCGATGGGGTGGCGGCCCATGTGCTCGACGCCACCCGCGAGGGCGAGGTCGTACATGCCGACACCGATCGAGGCCCCCATGGTCGTCACGCTCGTCATGGCGCCGGCGCACATGCGCTCGATCGCCAGGCCCGGCACCGTCATGGGCAGACCCGCGAGGATCGCCGCCGTCCGGCCGAGGGTGAGTCCCTGGTCACCGGTCTGCGACGTCGCGGCGATGGCCACGTCGTCGATCCGGTCCTTCGGCACGTCGCCGTTGCGCTCCATCAACCCGATGATCGCCTTGACGACCAAGTCGTCCGCGCGGGTGTTCCAGTACATGCCCTTCTCGCCGGCGCGCCCGAAAGGGGTGCGCATTCCGTCGACGAAGAAGACGTCCGTCATCTCGGCCACTCTGCCTCCAAAGTTTGGGATGACCCCAGCCTAGGAAGGCGGATTCCCGGCGGGGAATCGGTTGTCCGAACCTACGAATCCGTGGCGGGGACGTCGTCAACGACGTTGAGGGAAGCTACAAAGCTATCCGCGATCACCTGTGCGGTCTGGTCAATCTGCCAGGGGCGCGCGCCAAGGCCGGACAGAGCCGCGCCGATGGTCTCGACCGTCACCTCGGCGGGCGGCGCCCACGCCACGCGGCGAAGCGTCTCCGGGGTGAGGAGGTTCTCCGTCGGCATGCTCAGCTCTGCCGCGCGCGCCTCGACGGCGGGCCGAGCGGCCTTCAACCGACGATCGGCCTCGGGGTTGCGGTCGACCCACGCGCGGGGTGGCGGCAAGGTGTCGCTCGGCACGCGGTCGGGCGGAAGGTCCGTGTCCTCGCGACCGGCCACGATGGCGTTCCACCAGCGGTCCAGCTGGGTTCGGCTGGCGCGCCCGTTGAACTCCTTGACCCCGGCCAGCGCCTGCTTGCTCGCCGGATCCGCCAGCACGGCGGCGATGAGCGCGCGATCGGGCACGAGACGCCCCGGAGCGACGTCCTGCTCGCGGGCGTACTCCTCGCGCGCTTGCCAGAGCGCGCGAGCAACGGCGAGGGCACGACGCCCCCGCACGGTGTGGAGCCCGCTCATGCGCCGCCAGGGGTCTTCCCGTGGCGGCTTCGGCAGACGCTCGAGAACCGCCTGGAACTCCTGGCGGGCGAACTCGGTCTTCTGCTGCTCCTCGAGCTCGGCGACCAGCACGTCGCGGACGTCGATCAGGTGCTCGACATCGAGAGCGGCGTACTCGAGCCAGGATGCCGGCAGAGGACGCGTCGACCAGTCCGCGGCCGAGTGGGCCTTCGCGAGAGTGATGCCGAGCGTCTGCTCGACGACCGCGCCGAGTCCGACGCGCTCGTGACCGAGAAGACGCGCACCCAGCTCGGTGTCGAAGATCCGCGGGGGTTCGAGCCCCCGCTCGCGCAGCGAAGGCAGGTCCTGGCTCGCCGCGTGGAAGACCCACTCGACGTCGGCGAGCGCTGCCTGCAGCGGGGAGAAGTCCTCGATCGTCGAAGGGTCGAACAGGAAGACACCCGCGTCGCGGCGGAACACCTGGATGAGATACGCCCGCTGGGAGTATCGGAACCCCGACGCGCGCTCGACGTCGACCGCGACCGGACCGGTGCCCGCCGCAAGCCGATCGGATGCCTGCGCCAGGCCGGCGGCATCCTCGATGACCAAGTACTCAACCACGGGTGGGCCTCCGGGCTCCGAAGACGGCGACGCCCTCCGACCCCGGGGGGAGGCCGGCCAGCATGCATACGAGTTCCGCCCACGCGTCGAGATGGGGGCGGATGGGACCACGCGGCGACCATGACGCGCGAAGTTCGATCTGCGACCCTTCGCCCTGGGACGCGAGCGCCCCGAAGCCGGTCGAGAGGGTCTTGGTGGCGGTACCCGATTCGGAGTGGCGTTCGGCTCCCCGCGAATCGAGAGCGTCGATGAGCCACGACCACGCGACCTGCGCGAGCAGCGGATCGATGCCGATCTCCGGTTCCAGAGGCGCCTGCGCGAAGCACACCACTCGCCACGCCCCGCCCCAGGCATCGGGTTCATCGGGGTCGTGAAGAAGGATGAAGCGCCCGGTACCGAAGGGCGAGTCCGTCGAATGCTCCTCGGGCCGTACGTCACCGGCCAACGCCAGGGAATGCGGCGCGAGCCCAGCGGGGGAGGGAATCTCGCGCACGACGAAATCTTCTCGGAACGTCGCGGCGCGCACCTCCTCGATCGCCCGGGCGAAGGGGGTCGACGCCTCGGGGGAGCCCAGGTCAGTCACGGCCACAGACTAGAGTGAGGCCTCGATGAACGCTCCCAGGCGCGCCGCGCGGTCCCGCCCCTCGAGGCGGACGGCCTCCATCGCCCGCGTCGGGATCTCCGCGCTCGCGGTGGCCCTCGCGGCGAGCGCGACCGCCCTGAGCGCCGTCTCGCTGAGAATGGCGCGAACCGTCGTGACGCCGGCGGGGCGCATCCCGAACACGCGCATCGTGAGCCTGGATGCCGCCGCCCAGACGGTGACGCTCGAGCGCACCGCCGACACCGCCCTGCCCGGGCGCTACGGGATCTTCACCACGGGGACCTCCGACTACCTCCGGCTCGGCTCGGTCGTGGCGGACGATGGGAAGACCGTCACCAGGAAGCTCCTCACCCACGTCCCGTCCGATGGGAGCCTCGCCGCCGAGGCGGCTTTCAGCGGCTGGTACTTCCACGAACCCGACCAACTGCGCCTGCCGGTGCTGTCGGTGCAGATCGAGACCCCGGTCGGTCCCTGCCCCGCATGGGAGTTCCCGGCCGACGGCGACTCCGGCGTCTGGGTCGTCCAGGTGCACGGTCGAGGGACCACACGAGCCGAGACGTTGCGCGCCATCCCGATCTTCCACGCCCTCGGCATCACGGCGCTCGCCGTGTCGTACCGCAACGACGGCGAAGCGCCGGAGAGCGCGAGCGGCACCTATGCCCTCGGGGCGACGGAGTGGCGCGACGTCCAGGCCGCCATCGAGTACGCCCTGCACCGCGGGGCGCAGCGCGTCCTCCTGATGGGGTGGTCCATGGGCGGGGCGATGTGCCTGCAGGCCGAAGCCCTGTCGTCCCACCGTGACGCCATCGCCGGGCTGATCCTCGAGTCACCGGTCGTCGACTGGAGAACGGTCCTGCGGTACCAGAGTCGGCTGCTCAACCTCCCCGCCCCGGTGCTGGGCCTGACGGAACGCATCCTCGACTCCCGCTGGGGAGCCCGTCTCGTGAGGGGCGGTGACCCCATTCCCCTCGACCGCCTCGACCGGGTCGCCCACGCGGCTGAGCTACGGCATCCCGTGCTCATCCTCCACAGCGACGACGACGGCTTCGTCCCCAGCGACGCCTCGCATGCCCTCGCGGCGGCGCGTCCCGACCTCGTGACGATGGAGACGTTCGAGGTGGCGCGCCACACGAAGCTCTGGAACTACGACGAGACCCGTTTCACGCGCGTGATCCAGGACTGGGTGCGACGGCAGGGACTCGCGGCCGACGAGTGACCGGATGCCGCGGCTCAGGCGCCGCGCTTGGCGCGGACCTGGCGCTTGGCCCGCATGAGCATGCCGGTCATGCCCGCGATCCGGAGCGGGCTGACGGCACGGGTGAGACCGATGCTCTGCGGGAAGTCGTCGGGGACCGCGAGGACCTCGTCGGCGCTCAGCCCGGTGAGTCCTTGCGCCAGGATGCTCGCGAAACCTCGGGTGGTCGGCGCCTCCGCCGGAGCCGTGGCGTGCATCGCGACGCGATCGGCGTCGTCGACGGTCACGATGATGAACACGGGCGACTGGCACTCGGCGACGCGTTCCTGGAGCTCCGGGTGATCGGCGTACTCGGCCGGCACCGCGGGGAGCTCTTGCGAGAGCTCCAGCAGCAGCTGCAAGCGGTCGGGCTCGTCGAGCTCGAGGAACTCGTCGCGGATCTCGGCCAGACGGGCGGGGAGGGTGTTCTCGGACATCCCCGTCATCCTCCCACGCCCACGCCGCACGGGCTCAGCGCGAAGGGACCTCGCCCGGCTCGGAGCCGGAGACGATCGGCACGCGGACCGCGCTGCCCCACTCGGTCCACGACCCGTCGTAGTTGCGGACGTCGTCGAAGCCGAGCAGGTGCTTGAGGACGAACCACGTGTGGCTCGAGCGCTCACCGATGCGGCAGTACGCCACGATTTTGTCGCCGTCCTTCAGCCCCGCGCCGTCGCGGTAGATGGCATCCAGTTCTTCGCGCGATTTGAAGCCGCCGTCCTCGGCCACGGCCTTGGCCCACGGAACGCTCTGGGCGCTCGGGATGTGACCGGCGCGCAGCGCGCCCTCTTCGGGGTAAGCCGGAGCCGAGGTGCGCTCGCCGGAGTACTCCTCGGGGGAGCGCACATCGATGAGCGGGTTGCCGAGATGGGCGAGCACGTCATCCTTGTACGCGCGCAGCACGGAGTCGTCGCGCTCGACCGCGGGGTAGGCGGTCGGCTCGATGACCGGCTTGTCGGTGGTGAACGGCCGGCCCTCGGCGATCCACTTGTCACGCCCGCCGTCGAGCAGCCGGACGTCTTCGTGTCCGAACAGCGAGAAGACCCAGAGCGCGTAAGCGGCCCACCAGTTGTTCTTGTCGCCGTAGATGACGACGGTGTCGTCGCGAGAGATGCCCTTGCTGCTCAGCAGCTTCGCGAACCCTTCCCCGTCGACGTAGTCACGGACCACCGGGTCGTTGAGCTCCGTGTGCCAGTCGACCTTCACGGCTCCGGGGATGTGTCCTGTCTCGTAGAGCAGGACGTCCTCGTCCGATTCGACGACCACCAGACCCGGCTGACCCAGGCGCTGCTCGAGCCATTCGCCGGTGACGAGCCGGCCGGGCTCGGCGTAGTCGGCGAACTTGGGGGAGCTGGTGTCGAACTCGACGGTCACGGGGATCTCCTCGGTCGGGGCGGGGGATGCGGCGGCATAGGGTGGACACCGCACCATCGACCCTAGATCCGCGGCATGGGGCACGCACCCCTCCCGTAAGACTTGGACACAGGACGGCCATGACCTCCACTCCCGCAACGACCGGCCTCATCCACCTCACCGAGCGCGAGCCCGCGGTCACCGGCGCCGAGATGGTGAACGCCCTCGTTCCGCCGCCGCAGTTCGACGGCGCGACGTTCGAGTCGTACCGCGCGGACGACGCGTACCCCTCGCAGCAGGAAGCGAAAGAGCTGCTGCAGGCGTTCGCGGGAAAGCAGTCGGCTCCTGCGAAGAAGGGCGGCTTCTTCCGTCGCGCGGAGAAGGTCGCGCCGGTCAAGCCCGGCGTCTATCTCGACGGCGGCTTCGGCGTCGGCAAGACGCACCTGCTCGCGTCGATTTATCACGCGATGCCCGCCCGCCGGAAGTACTTCGGGTCCTTCATCGAGTACACCGCCCTCGTCGGCGTCCTCGGCTACGCCAAGGCCGTGGAGCTGTTCCGCGGATCCGACCTGCTGTGCATTGACGAGTTCGAGCTCGACGACCCGGGCGACACGATGGTCATGACGCGCCTGTTGGGGGAGCTCGTGGCATCCGGAACCCGGTTGGCGGCGACGTCGAACACTCCTCCCAACGCTCTGGGCGAGGGGCGCTTCGCGGCTCAGGACTTCCTGCGCGAGATCCAGTCGATGTCCGACAGCTTCCGCACGATCCGCATCGACGGCACCGACTTCCGCCAGCGCGCCATCGACGGCGAGGCGAAGGTGCTCGGTGACGACGAGTACCGACGGGCGATGGATGCCGCGGCCGCCGCGGGAGTGGCATCCGATGACGCGTTCGCCGACCTCGTCGGACACCTCGCCCGGGTGCACCCCTCGCGTTTCATCCGTCTGATCGACGGTGTCGACACGATCGGGTTGCGCGACGTGCAGGTTCTGCACGATCAGTCGGCCGCGCTGCGCCTCGTCGCGTTCATCGACCGGGCCTACGACGCGCAGATCCCGATCCGCGCAACCGGCGTCCCGCTCAACACGGTCTTCAGCGAGGAGATGCTCGCGGGCGGCTACCGCAAGAAGTACCTGCGCGCCACGTCGCGGCTCGTCGCGCTCACACACTCCTGATTCAGCGTCCTCATGCGTGGCTCCCGGCCACGCGAAACGCGATGTTTACCTGGGGCCGAGCGCTGTAACGTCCCCGTAACACCTCTCGAACGGAGATGGAAACCGGCGCTGGGAACACTGGGGGGACCCGACGCTACACCTGCGTCCCTGCAGAGAGGTTTCCTCCGAGATGGATCAAGGCAACACCGCATTCATCCTGCTAGCAGCCGCCCTCGTGCTGCTCATGACGCCAGGACTCGCGTTCTTCTACGGTGGCCTCGTCAAGGCCAAGAGCGTCATCAGCATGATGATGATGAGCTTCGGCGCGATGGGCCTGATCGGCGTGCTGTGGGTGCTCTACGGCTACGCGATCGCCTTCCCCGCGACCGACGCCGGCGTCACCCAGCTCCCCTGGATGATCGACTGGAACGAGTTCGGTCTCTCCAGCGTCCTCACCGCACCTGAGGGCGCGGCGTACCCGCCGCTCGCCTTCGTCGCCTTCCAGGCCACGTTCGCCATCATCACGGTCGCTCTGGTCTCGGGCGCCATCGCCGACCGCGCCAAGTTCGGCTCCTGGATGATCTTCGCCCTCATCTGGTCGACGGTCGTCTACTTCCCGGTCGCGAGCTGGGTCTTCAACTTCGGCCTCGCCGAGGACGGCTCCTTCTCTTACGGCGGCTGGATCACCCACGGCCTCCAGGACGTCTTCGGCGTCGGCGCGATCGACTTCGCCGGTGGAACCGCGGTGCACATCAACGCCGGTGCCGCAGCCCTCGCCCTCGCCCTCGTCCTCGGCAAGCGCGTCGGCTTCCAGAAGGGCGCGCACGTCCCCCACAACCCGCCGTTCGTGCTCCTGGGCGCCGGCCTGCTGTGGTTCGGCTGGTTCGGCTTCAACGCGGGCTCCGAGCTCGCCGCCGACAACACGGCGGCCCTCGCGTTCGTCAACACCATCGCCGCTCCCGCCGCAGCTCTGCTCTCGTGGCTGATCGTCGAGAAGATCAAGGACGGCAAGCCCACCTCGGTCGGGGCCGCCTCGGGTGCCGTCGCCGGTCTCGTCGCCATCACCCCGGCCTGTGCCGCCCTGACGCCGATCTGGGCCATCGTGCTCGGCCTGGTCGCCGGTGCCGTCTGCGCCCTGGCGATCGAGCTGAAGTTCAAGCTCGGGTTCGACGACTCGCTCGACGTCGTCGGCATCCACCTCGTCGGCGGTCTGCTCGGAACGCTGTACCTCGGCATCTTCGCCACCGGCACCGGCCTCATCAACAGCGGTTCGTTCAACCAGCTCATCGTCCAGGCGATCGCGGCCCTCGCGGTCCTGGTGTACTCCTTCGTGCTCGCCTTCATCATCGGCTTCGCGATCGAGAAGACCATCGGCTTCCGCGTCAAGAACGAAGACGAGATCGCCGGCATCGACACCGTGGTTCACGGCGAGGAGGGCTACGTCCTGAGCGACGCTCGGGCCTGACCTTCGTCACCCCCGGACGGGGCGTCACCGAATCGTCGGTGGCGCCCCGTCTCTCTTTTCCTCCGGTGCCGCCGTGCGGTGGGCTCCGTCGGAGCGCGACCGCAGGATGCCTAGGGTGGGGGAATGGGAACCACCTCTCGTCTCGTGTCGGCGTTTCTCGGGATGTTCCGCTCGTCGCCCCCGACCCGAGCCGGCTCCGCCCCGGTACGGCCCTCCACGGCCCCCTCGGGCACACAGACGGTCGAGATCGATCCACCGCGGCGCCTGACGCTCTCCTACGCCCCTCAGCGCGACAACGCGCCGGACGGGGGCGAGATCGTGTGGACCTGGGTGCCGTACGAGGAACGCGACGGGCGCGGCAAGGACCGTCCCGTGCTCGTGATCGGACGGGCGGATGCCACCCGCTCGTACGCCGTACGCCTCACCAGCAAGCCGCACGACGGCGATCGGCAGTACCTGTCGCTCGGCACGGGGGAGTGGGACCCGCAGAGGCGCCCGTCGTGGGTCGACATCGAGCAGGTCTACCTCGTGCACGACGCGGGCATGCGCCGGGAGGCCGCGGCCCTCGATCGACGCCGCTTCGACACGGTCGCGGCGGCGCTGACCGCGCGCTACGGCTGGAAACGCGGCTGACGGGGGCTGCGAGGATGGGGGCATGAGCGCCATCTCACCCATCGTCGTCGACACCGCAGCCGCCGATCGGATGTGGCAGGACTATGCCGCCGCGCATCCCGACGCCGTCGCCGCCTGCCCCGAGTACACCGTCGAGCATTTCGGCGACACCGAGAGACTCGCCGACGAACTGCTCGCGTGCGTGCTCGAGGGGGAGAAGCGCGCCACCTCCTCGCTCGTCGCCGAGTACACCGCGGAAGGGCAGCTCCTCCCGCGGATCGGCTCGCACTGGATCGCCTGCGACGGCCGGGGCGCACCCCGCGCGATCCTCCGGACGACCGAGATGCGTCTCGACGTCTTCGAGAGCGCGGACGCCCGTTTCGCCTACGACGAGGGCGAGGACGATCGGTCCCTCGAAAGCTGGCGAGTCGAACACCGTCGCTACTGGACACGCATCTCGGCGGCTCTCGGGCGCGAATGGTCCGAGGAGAGCGACGAGATCATCTTCGAACGCTTCTCCGTGGCGTGGCCGCCGGAGCACGCGGACGCCGGCCACTGATCGGCGGCGCGCCGGGAAACGAAGAAGCCCCCGGGGAACCGGGGGCTTCTGTGGTGGGCGATACCAGACTCGAACTGATGACCTCTTCCGTGTGAAGGAAGCGCGCTACCAACTGCGCCAATCGCCCTCATCCCGAACGGGACTCATCGATCGTACCGGATGCCGCGACCTGCTCCGAACCACGACGTCGAGACACACCCGGGGCGCGTCCGGTTTTGCACCCTCGCTCAGATCGGGTAATGTCTTACGAGTGCTCGGGGCAAGCCCCGGGAACGAAATGCGGATGTAGCGCAGTGGTAGCGCATCACCTTGCCAAGGTGAGGGTCGCGAGTTCGAATCTCGTCATCCGCTCGAGTGAAGGGATCATCGTCAGGGAAACCGACGAGAGATCACGACACGTGGGTCGAACCACACACGGTGGCGTGGCCGAGCGGCTAGGCACCGGCCTGCAAAGCCGTTTACACGGGTTCGAATCCCGTCGCCACCTCGCTTCACAACTGAACAGCCTGTATAGGCGCGATTGGCGCAGCGGTAGCGCGCTTCCCTGACACGGAAGAGGTCACTGGTTCGATCCCAGTATCGCGCACCGAATGAAACCCCCGGCTCCGCCGGGGGTTTTCTCGTTTCCGAGGTAATCACGCACGCCCGAAAGCGGCGATGTCGGCGGGTCGTGGCATCCTTTCTTCTATGGATGAGCTTCAGGATTCGCCCCCGCGTCGATCGCAGGAGCAGCTGCAGCAGTGGGTGCAGGAGTTCAAGGATCAGGGTCACGTGTTCGGCGGCTCGATCCGTGTCGCCCAGCAGGAGGACGCGGACAGTCAGGACACGGGTCTCGTGGTCATGAGTCTCCGCAACGCGAAGGCCTCCATCTACATGCAGCCACGTGGCTACGACCAGCCGGTGTGGGAGGCCACGCTCACGGGACGCCCCGAAGATCTGACGCTTTCCATCCACGACATCGCCTCGCTCGCGGCAGAGCTCGTCGTCGCCGGCAACCTCTGCTCGTTCCTGCAGTGGAAATCCCTTGAGTGGGACCGCGACAGCGGCACCCGCGGCTGACCTCAGCGGCGGGGAGGTGGTGACGCGGGGATGAGCGCCGCGCCCACCCTGCCGACGGCGGCTCGTGCTCCGATCGTGTGAACAACCGCCCGGCCCGCAAGCCCCCGCCCTTTTCGTCACCCGGACGCCTACCGTGGACCCATGACCGTCCCCGACACGCAGTGGCGTGAGATCGCCGCCTCACCGTTCGTCTCGCTCGGCACCTTCCGTCGCAACGGCGCCGAGGTCGCCGTTCCCGTATGGATCGCACGCGACGGCGATGAGCTCGTCGTCACGAGCGAACGCAACACGGGCAAGGTCAAGCGGCTGCGCAACGACTCCCGCGTGACCCTCCGGCCCTGCAGCCGCATGGGCGCGGTGGACCCGGATGCCATCACCGTCGTCGCGAAAGGACGCGTCGCCGGGGCAGCCACCGACGATTCCCGCGCCGATACGGCCCTGCGGCGGAAATACGGCCTGCAGTACCGCGCGATCCTCGGCTTCGAGGCCATCGTCCGCAAGATCCAGCGACGTCCGGGCGACCGGGTGATCCTCCGCATCTCGCGCGACGGCTGACGTTCCGCGCACCTCTACGTGGAGCGAGGGCCGGGGAACGCGATGAGGTGTACCCGAACCGCAGTTGTTCGCAAGGGGGTTTGCCGTCGGGCCGGACTCGCGAGAGGTTGCAGGAGAGCGGCTGGCACCCCGGCATCCGTGTCCCCCTTCTTCTCGCCGGAAGATGCGCGGTCTGACGAGGTGCCGGCGAGGAGGTGTCACATGGGACGGTTCATCTACGACGGAAACACGAAGATGGAGTTCGAGGATCGGCTCCTGGCGCACCTGCAGGCGGTCATCATGGCCAAGGTGCGGCGGGGAGAGAGTTTTCCGTTCACGTGGAAGGACGACATCAGCACGGGTGGTGGGCGGACGACCGTTTACATCCACCCGAACGTCTCGCTGGTGTTCAAGTACCACGGGAGTCGGACTCCGCAGTTGAGTGCCCCGTGGCTGCACGCGCTGACGTACAACGCCAACTCGGGGCGCGGACTGTACGTGATCCCCGAACCGGAGGAGTTCACCCCGCGCGAGAGCATGCAGCGCGACGAGATGGTCTTCCGCGAGGTACCGAACGACCAGATGGCGGCCGGCCCTCACTCGTGAGCGGGGAATAGCACTGCCCGGCTGCGGGGTTGTCGCCCTCATGAGCGACTGGACAGAGACCAAGCCCTTCTTCGAGACCACGGCGGTCGCGCACCTCGCCACCCTCATGCGGGACGGCTCCCCGCACTCGACGCCGCTGTGGGTGGGCGTCGACGGCGAGCGGCTCGTGTTCTTCACCGAGGTCGACACGCTGAAGGATCGCAACCTGCGTCGCGATCCCCGCGTCGCGATCTCGGTGACGGGAGCCGACAACCCCTACGCGATGGCCTTCGTCCGCGGTGAGGCCGTCGACCGCCTCGAGGGGGATGCCGCTCTGCCCTACGTCGACCGCATCTCGCAGGTGTACGAGGGGCGCCCCTACGGAATGCGCGAGGGTCTGGCCGTGTGGTTCATCGAGCCGCGCAAAGCGTGGTCGCGCACCTACGAGGACTGACCCTCACAGGGCGAGCGGCAACACCCCGAGGAGCAGAATGAGGGGCGCGATCACGGCGCCCAGCACGATGAAGCGCCCCCACTTCACCTCGACGCCCGCCGCCACCAGACGGTCGTGCCACAGGAGTGTGGCGAGGGATGCCCAGGGCGTGACGATCGGTCCGGCGTTGACGCCGATGAGGAGGGCCGCCAGTCGAGCGGGGGATCCCGCGACGGACTCGAGCGCCAGGTAGGCCGGGAGGTTGTTGATGCCGTTCGCCGCGAGAGCCCCGACGCCGGCCACCTGCCAGAGCGAGACGAGGTCGTCGCCGGTTCCTGCCAGCACCGACGTGATGCGCCCGATGCCCAGAGCCTCCAAGGCACCCACGGCGAGGAACAGACCGCCGGCGAACACGAGCAACGACCACGGGACGAGACGGACGCCGAGAACCCGCGGCGCGCGCCACGCGAACGCCGCCACGAGCACCACGGCGGCGCCGAGGGCCGGCATCCACGGTTCGAGGCCGACGACCAGGAGCGGCAGCAAGGCGACGGTGACGACCCCGGACACGCGCAGGAGGAGCGGGTCGGAGACGGCGGGGGAGGCGGCATCCGGGTACGTCTTCGGCAGGCGACGGAGGAACACCGCCGTCAAGACCACGACCGACACGACGATCGCGATCAGCGCCGAGGGCCCGAGAAGCGCGAGGAAGGCGACGGGGTCGTGCCCGCCCCCGAGGGCTTCGGATGCCAGCAGGTTGGTCAGGTTCGACACGGGCAGCACGAGCGAGGCGGTGTTCGCCAGCACGACCGTGACGAACGCGAAGGGGAGCGGATCGAGCTTTCGCGCCACGGCCATCGAGATCACGACCGGCGTCAGCAGCACGGCGGTGGTGTCGAGCGACAGGAAGGCCGTCGCGACCGTCGCGAGCGCCACGACGAGCACCCACAGCCACACCGTGCGCCCGCGCGCGACGCGAGCGAGGCGCGCGGCCACGACGTCGAAGAGCCCGGCTTTGGATGCCAACTCGGCGACGACCGTGACGGCGACGACGAACAGCAGGATGGGCCAGACGCGGTCCGCGACGGCGAGGGCGGCGTCCGCGGGGAAGACGCCGGTGAGCAGCGCGATGATCCCGAGGATCCAGAGCACGCCGCCGATGATGGCCAAAGTCACCGCTCCACTATGCGGCACGTCCGGTGCCGTTGAGGTCACGCCCGCCCGGTAGCCTGGAAGCGACCCTTTCAGGAGATGTGCTGTGACTGATTTCCCCGCCGATGGCTTCGCCCTCTTCCCCGACCGTTCGGTTGTCGCCCTGCGCGTCAACGGCGAGCTGAAAGACCTCGCCACGACCGTCACGGCCGACGACGAGGTGGAGCCCGTCACGATCGACAGCGCCGACGGCCTGTCGATCCTCCGGCACTCGACGGCGCACGTGCTCGCCCAGGCGGTCCAGCGCGTCAAGCCGCAGGCCAACCTCGGCATCGGTCCGCCCGTCACCGACGGTTTCTACTACGACTTCCAGGTCGACGAGCCGTTCACTCCCGAGGACCTCAAGGTCATCAAGAAGGAGATGGAGCGCATCGTCCGCGAGAACCAGCGGTTCGTGCGCCGCGTCGTCACCGACGACGAGGCACGCGCCGAGCTCGCCGACGAGCCGTTCAAACTCGAGCTCATCGGCCTCAAGGGCGGGGCTTCGACGGGCTCAGCCACCGAAATCGCGGAGGGCGCCTCCGTCGAGGTGGGCGCCGGCGAACTGACGATCTACGACAACGTCACCCGCGACGGCGAGACCGCGTGGAAGGACCTCTGCCGGGGACCCCACGTGCCCGGCACGCGCCTGATCGGCAACGGCTGGGATCTCACCCGCATCGCGGGCGCCTACTGGCGCGGCAGCGAGAAGAACCCGCAGCTGCAGCGCATCTACGGCACCGCGTGGCCGACGAAAGACGAGCTGCGCGCGTACCAGCACCGCCTCGAAGAGGCCGCGAAGCGCGACCACCGCAAGCTCGGCAAGGAGCTCGACCTCTTCTCGTTCCCCGACGAGATCGGCCCCGGCCTCTCGGTGTTCCACCCCAAGGGCGGCATCATCCGCTACGAGATCGAGCGCTACATGCGCGAGCGCCTGCTCGCCAGCGGCTACGAGGTCGTGAACACCCCGCACATCACCAAGGGCGACCTGTTCATGACGAGTGGTCACCTGCAGTGGTACGCCGACGGCATGTACCCGCCGATGGTGCTCGACGAGGTGGTGGATGCCGATGGGCACGTCTCGCGCGAGGGCCAGGAGTACTACCTGAAGCCCATGAACTGCCCGTTCCACAACCTGATCTTCCGCTCGCGCGGCCGCAGCTACCGCGAGCTGCCCCTGCGCCTCAGCGAGTTCGGCTCGGTCTACCGCTACGAGAAGAGCGGGACGCTGTCGGGTCTCACCCGCGTGCGGGGCATGACCCAGGACGACACGCACATCTACGTCACGGCCGACCAGGTCAAGGGCGAACTGACCCACAGCCTCGACTTCGTGCTGCAGACCCTGCGCGACTACGGCCTCAACGACTTCTACCTCGAGCTGTCGACCAAGGAGGAGGGCAACCCGAAGTTCATCGGCGACGACAGCCTGTGGGTCGAGGCGACCGAAACCCTCCGCGAGGTCGCCGAGGCCTCGGGCCTCGAGCTCGTGCCCGATCCGGGTGGGGCGGCGTTCTACGGCCCGAAGATCTCGGTGCAGGCCCGGGACGCCATCGGCCGCACCTGGCAGATGTCGACCATCCAGCTCGACTTCAACCAGCCCGAGCGCTTCGAGCTCGAGTACACCGGTCCCGACGGCGAGAAGCACCGTCCGGTGATGATCCATCGCGCCCTCTTCGGCTCGGTCGAGCGCTTCTTCGCGATCCTGCTCGAGCACTACGCCGGAGCCTTCCCGGTGTGGCTCTCGCCCGTGCAGGTCGTGGCCGTTCCCGTCGCCGCCGAGTACGGCGACTACCTGCAGGGCATCGTCGCCGACCTCAAGAGCAAGGGCGTTCGCGCCGAGGCCGACCACAGCGACGACCGCATGCAGAAGAAGATCCGCACGCACACCACGCAGAAGGTGCCGCTCATGCTGATCGCCGGCGAGCAGGACCGTTCCAACGGCACGGTCTCGTTCCGTTTCCGCGACGGAACGCAGCTCAACGGCATCCCTGTCGACGAAGCCGTGGCGCGGATCACCGGCGCCATCTCGTCCCGCACGCTCGTCAACACCGCGGAGGACCTGGCGTGACGCCGGACCCGGATGCCACGGGAACCGACGACGCCGAGTTGATCGACGCGGCGACCCTGCCGGGGGTACCGGACGAGTTCCAGCGCCTGTGGACCCCGCACCGTATGGCCTACATCTCGGCGGGCCGGGAGCCCATGGAGCAGAACTGCCCGTTCTGCGCGGCTCCCGGCAAATCCGACGAGGACGGGCTGATCGTCGCGCGCGGCAAGACGGCGTACGTGCTGCTCAACCTCTTCCCCTACAACTCCGGCCATCTGCTGGTGTGCCCGTACCGTCACATCGCCACCTACGACCAGGCGACCGACGAAGAGGTCGCCGAGATCGGAGTGCTCACGCAACGCGGAATGCGCGTGCTGCGCGCCGTGTCGCGGTGCGACGGGTTCAACCTCGGGATGAACCAGGGCGCGATCGCGGGGGCCGGAGTCGACGCGCACCTGCACCAACACATCGTTCCCCGCTGGGCGTCGGACGCGAACTTCTTCCCGATCATCGCCAAGACCAAGGCCCTGCCGCAGCTCCTCGGGGACGTGCGGCGCACGGTCGCGGAGGCCTGGGGCGACTAGGTCGGGTGTTCGCAAGCCCCTCGCCTCATGACCGAGCGTCGCTAGCGTGGGAGTCATGACCTCTCGCCCTCGCGCCCTCGTTCTGTCACTGACGGTGGCCGCGGTGATCGTCGGTATGACGGCCTGCTTCCCCGTCCCGAACCTCGGCGGAGCGGGTGAGAACGAGAGCGCCCCCACGCAGACGCAGCCCGTCGATCCCGCGGACGGCGCGGATGCCGAGAGCATCGACGATCCTCTGGCCGAGCGGCAGGAGTTCTTCGAGGAGCAGCAGCTCCCGCTGGATGGGACACCGCTCGTCGCGGTCACGCCCGCGCAGAAGGAGTTCATCTCCCAGCAGCGCGCTTACGTCGAGGGTCAGGGGTCGACGTGGTCGGCCCAGGACGAGAACATCGCCCTCGCTCTCGCTGCGGATGCGTGCGAGTCGGCGATCCTCAACAGCCACAGGGTCGACGCGTCGACCCTGCAGACGCATGTCGCCACGTCGCCCCTGTTCGCCGCCATCCTCCCGAAGGATGCGGATGCCGCGACCCTCGCCGCAGGAGAACGCAACGTCGCGAGCGTGATGGTGTTCGGGACATCGTTCCTGTGCCCGGACGATGCGCCGGCCTGGCAGTCGGCCTACGGCGAGGTGTACGGCGGCTGAGCCGCCTCACCCGCTTCAGCGCACCTGACGCACCGAGAACTGCAGGCGCGGGTGCGCGTAGGCCTCCTGCGACTCGATGAGGCGCAGCTCGCGGGATCCCGACTCGTACGTGTTGGTGAGCAGGTCGAAGACACTGGATGCCGTGCGAGCCAGCGCATCGGCCGCGTCGCCGGCGCTGCGGCGGTAGTGCGCGGTGAAGAGCGCCGCCGTGACGTCGCCTGACCCGTTCGCCTTCATGGGGATGAGCGGCGTCTGCACGATCCACGCGCCGTTGTCATCGACGACCATCATCTCGATCGTGTCGGGCTCGCGGTCGGGTCGCTCGACGCTCGTGACGAGGATCGTCCGCGGGCCGCGGTCGCGCAGCGCATCGGCGGATTCGAGGGTCGAGTCGATGCTGCCCGGCTCGGTGCCCGTCAGGAAGCCGAGCTCGAACTGGTTCGGGGTGAGGATGTCGGCGACGGGCACGACGCGCTCACGCAGCAGCTCGGGGATCGCGGGAGCCACGAAGCACCCGGACTTGGCGTTGCCCATGACCGGGTCGCAGGCGTAGACGGCTTCCGGATTCGCCTTCTTCACCCGCGCGACGGTGTCGATGATGACGTCGGCGATTCCCTCGCCGCCCTGGTATCCCGAGAGCACGACGTCGATCTCGGGGAAGATCCCGCGCTCCTCGATCCCGGTGATCACCGCGGCCACGTCGTCGGGCGAGATCAGCGGCCCGCGCCATGCGCCGTAGCCGGTGTGATTGGAGAAGTTGACCGTGTAGACGGGGAGAACCTCGACGCCGATGCGCTGGAGGGGGAAGACGGCGGCGGAGTTGCCGACGTGTCCATACGCGACGGCCGACTGGATCGAGAGAACCTTCATGCCTCGATCCTTCCACCTCGCGCGGTAGGTCGCCGCGTTCCCGCAGCGACGGCGATGTCGTCCGCCAGAGTGACCGCCGAGGCCTCGTCGAGATCGTGCACCGTCAGGCGAAGGAAAGAGCCCGTGGCGGGGGTGAGGAAGAACGGGTCGCCCTCGCGGACAAGCCAGCCGCGGCGCATCAACTCCTCGCGCACGTCGGCGGCGGGCGCGGGCATTGGAACCCAGAGGTTGAGGCCGTCGCCCGGCGCCACGGGAAGGCCGCGGTCGGTCAGCGCACGGGCGAATGCCGCATTGCGGGCCGCGTAGTGCGCGGCAGCGCGCTCGATGTCCGCGCGCACCGCGTCATCCGTGACGAGCGCGAGCGTCATGCGCTGGAGGATGTGGCTCACCCACGTCGTGCCGGGCGTGAGCCGCACGGCGAGTCCGTCGGCGGTGTCCGGATCGGATGCCGTGACGGCGAGGCACGTGTCGGGTCCGAGGAACTTCGACATCGAGCGGATGCGCGCCCACCGCCGCTGCGCCGGACCGATGACGGAGTGCAGCGGCGCGCGTGAGAGCAGAGAGAAGTGATCGTCCTCGATCACGAGCACGTACGGATGTGCCGCCAGCACGTCGCGCAGCGCCGCGGCGCGCTCGGCGCTGAGACTCGCCCCGGTGGGGTTGTGGGCGCGCGGCGTGACGATCACGGCACGCACCCCGGCGTCGAGCGCGGCGCTGAGCCCGTCGACGGTCATCCCGTCGGCATCCACCGCCACCGGAACCGCACGGTACCCGCCCGTTCGGACCGTGTGCAGGGCGGAGAGGAAGCACGGATCCTCGAGCGCCACGGCGTCGTCCCGCTGCAGGGCCTGAGCGAGCAATCGCTCGATCGCATCGCTCGCGCCGCTCGTCACGGTGATGCGGAGGTCGTCATGGGGGAGCTGGTCCGCCATCCAGTCACGCGCCCAGGCCTCGAGGCCCGGGTCGATGACCGGCTCGCCGTACAGCACGGGACGCGTGGAGCGGACGAGGGCGGCGGTGGGGTCCGGGATGAGCGTCGGATCGGGGTTCCCGGTGCCCACGTCGCGCAGGACGGTGCCGGGCGCATACCCCTCCTGCGCCACGGTCGTCCGATCCGCCACGCGGGTGCCGCCGCGTCCGCGCGCCTCGACGAGCCCGGCCTGGGCGAGCTGACGGTACGCCGCGACGACGGTGTTGCGGTTGACGCCGAGTTCGGCCGCGACGGCGCGCACCGAGGGCAGCAGCGTGCCCGGCGCCAGTTCGCCGCGTTCGATCCGCTCACGCAGGTCGGACGCGATTCCGGATGCCGATCGGCCGGTCATGTCGATGGTCATAGCCCCCCTGGGTCCCTGTCCACCTTATGTCCTCAGCCATGCTACGTTTTGGCCTAAGCCAAATGGAGCGCGACCCGACGCGCGGAAGATCGCGCCCCGAGCGCGGAACGGAGTGGACATGACCGACACCGGAACCTCCCGCGTCAAGCGCGGTCTCGCCGAGATGCTCAAGGGCGGCGTCATCATGGACGTCGTCACCGCCGAGCAGGCCCGTATCGCCGAGGACGCCGGCGCCGTCGCCGTCATGGCGCTCGAGCGCGTTCCCGCCGACATCCGCGCACAGGGCGGCGTCGCGCGCATGAGCGACCCCGACCTGATCGACGACATCATCGCCTCGGTGTCGATTCCCGTCATGGCCAAGGCCCGCATCGGTCACTTCGTCGAGGCGCAGATCCTGCAGGAGCTCGGCGTCGACTACATCGACGAGTCCGAAGTGCTGTCACCCGCCGACTACGTCAACCACATCGACAAGTGGAACTTCACGGTTCCGTTCGTCTGCGGCGCGACGAACCTCGGCGAAGCCCTTCGCCGCATCACGGAAGGGGCGGCGATGATCCGGTCCAAGGGCGAGGCCGGAACCGGCGATGTCTCGGAGGCGACCAAGCACATCCGCACGATCCGCAGCGAGATCAACGCCCTCCGCGCGAAGACGAAGGACGAGCTCTACGTCGCGGCCAAGGAGCTGCAGGCGCCCTACGACCTCGTCGCCGAGATCGCCGAGACCGGGAAGCTCCCCGTCGTCCTGTTCACCGCCGGGGGAGTGGCGACCCCCGCCGACGCCGCGATGATGATGCAGCTCGGCGCCGACGGCGTGTTCGTCGGCTCGGGCATCTTCAAGTCGGGCAATCCCGCCCAGCGTGCCGCCGCGATCGTGAAGGCGACCACCTTCCACGACGACCCGAAGATCGTCGCCGAGGCCTCGCGCGGTCTCGGCGAGGCGATGGTCGGCATCAACGTCGCCGACCTCCCCGCTCCGCACCGCCTCGCCGAGCGTGGCTGGTAACGCTCCGCGCGTCGGCGTGCTCGCCCTCCAGGGCGACGTGCGCGAGCACCTCGCGGTGCTGACCGCCCTCGGCGCCGACGCACGTCCCGTACGTCGACCCGAGGAACTCGCCGCCGTGGAGGGCCTCGTCCTCCCCGGCGGCGAGTCGAGCGTCATCGACAAGCTCGCCCGCGCCTTCGGCCTGTTCGAGCCCGTCCGGGCGGCCATCGCCGCGGGCATGCCGATGTACGGCACCTGCGCGGGACTGATCCTCCTCGCCGACCGGATCGACGGCGCGATCACCGGCCAGCGCACGTTCGGCGGGATCGATGCCCGCGTCGCGCGCAACGTCTTCGGCAGCCAGACCGCGTCGTTCGAAACCGATCTCGACGTCCCCGCGCTCGGCGACCCGCCGGTCCACGCCGTGTTCATCAGAGCGCCCGCGGTCGTGGAGTGGGGACCGGATGCCGAGCCCCTGGCATCCCTTCCCGATGGGCGCGTGGTCGCGATCGAACAGGGCGCCCTCCTCGGAACTGCGTTCCACCCCGAATCGACGGGGGAGACGCGCTTCCACGAGCGCTTCCTCGCGCGGGTGAGCGCTCGACGCGGCGCGGGCGCACCCGCGCTCTAGACTGGAACCTATGTCCGGACACTCCAAATGGGCCACGACCAAGCACAAGAAGGCGGTCGTCGATGCCCGCCGCGCCAAGTCGTGGGCCAAGCTCATCAAGAACATCGAGGTCGCGGCCAAGCTCGGCGGCGCCGACCTGCAGGGCAACCCGACCCTCTTCGATGCCGTCCTCAAGGCCAAGAAGACCTCGGTCCCCAAAGACAACATCGACCGCGCGATCAAGCGCGGCGCGGGCATCGGCGGCGAAGCCGTCGAGTACCTGTCGATCATGTACGAGGGATACGGCCCGAACGGCGTCGCCTTCCTCATCGAGTGTCTGACCGACAACAAGAACCGCGCGGCGGCCGAGGTGCGCACCGCGCTCAGCCGGAACGGCGGCACGCTGGCCGACCCGGGCAGCGTCGCCTACAACTTCAGCCGGAAGGGCGTCATCGTCGTCCCGCGCGAGGGTACGACGGAGGACGACGTCATGCTCGCGACCCTCGAGGCCGGCGCCGAGGAGATCGAGCCGCACGGCGACGGCTTCGGCATCATCACCGAAGCGAGCGACCTCGTGACGGTGCGTTCCGCACTGCAGGAAGCCGGCATCGAGTACGACTCGGCCGACGTCGAGTTCGTCCCCTCGTTGAAGATCGAGGTCGACGCCGACACCGCGCGCAAGGTCTTCCGCCTCATCGACGCCCTCGAAGACAGCGACGACGTCCAGAACGTCTACACGAACTTCGACCTCACCCCCGAGGTGCAGGCGGAGCTCGAGAACGACGAGTAAGGGCGCGCCCTGAGCTCGAGCACGGCCCCTGCGCTTAGCGTGGGGGCCGTGTCTCGTTCCCTCCGCGTCCTCGGTATCGACCCCGGCCTGACCCGCTGCGGCATCGGCGTCGTGGATGTGTCACCCAACCGCACGGCGTCCCTCGTGCACGTGGGCGTCGCCCGTTCGGCGCCGAGCGACCCGATCGAGAAGCGGCTCGCGGCGATCGCCGCCGGCATCCGCTCGGTACTGCGCGAACACGACCCCCAGGTCGTCGCCGTCGAGCGCGTCTTCGCGCAGAACAACCGCCATTCGGTGATGGGGACAGCTCAGGCCAGCGGCATCGCGCTCCTCCTCGCGGCCGAGCACGGCATCCCGGCGGCCACTCACACCCCCAGCGAGGTCAAGGCGGCGATCACCGGCTACGGCTCGGCCGACAAGCTGCAGGTGCAGACGATGGTCGCGCGGGTGCTCCGACTCGACGCCCTGCCGCAGCCGGCGGACGCCGCGGACGCCCTGGCGATCGCGCTGTGCCACGCCTGGCGCGGGGGAGCGGCCCCCGCGTCCGGGGAGACCACGCTCACTCCCGCTCAGCGGGCATGGCGGGATGCCGAGAAGAGGCGTTCCCCCCAGCCTCGTGTCGCTCGAACACATGTACGAAGCGATGCGTAAGCTGTGAGCATGATCTCTTCGCTCCACGGGACGGCGGCTCACGTCGCCGAAGACTCTCTGGTCATCGTGGTCGGGGGTGTCGGCTTCTCGGTGGCGGTCACCTCGCAGTTCGCGCGGACGGTGCACGTGGGCGACGACGTGCACGTGCACACGAACCTCATCGTTCGCGAAGACGCCCTCTCGCTCTACGGCTTCGAGAGCCGCGAAGAACTCACCGTGTTCACGCAGCTCATCAGCGTCACGGGCGTCGGTCCGAAGTCGGCGCTGGGCGTGCTGTCGTCGCTGACCGTGCCGCAGATCGCCCAGGCGGTGACCGATGACGACGATGCCCCGTTCCGCAGGGTGTCCGGCATCGGCCCCAAGACCGCGAAGCTCATCGTCGTGCAGCTGGCGGGCAAGCTCGCCGTCGTCCCCGCCGCAGCTCCCGCAGCCGTCGCCGGCCACGGACAGGTGCCGTTGCAGGTGACGCAGGCGCTCGTGGGTCTCGGCTGGACCGAGCGCACGGCGGCCGAGGCCGTGGCATCCGTGGCCGAGAACGCCTCGGAGAGCGACCGCGCCTCGGTCCAGGCACTGCTGCGCCTCACGCTCGCGCTGCTGGGGCCTGCGCGCAAGGAGACCGTGGGTGGCTGACGTCCGCGACGCCGGGACCCCCGACGACGAGACCGAGCTCGCGATCGAGGGGGCGCTGCGCCCGACCTCGCTCGCCGAGTTCGTCGGGCAGCAGAAGGTGCGCGGGCAACTCCAGCTGCTGCTGGACGCGGCGCGCATCCAGCAGCGCTCGCCCGACCACATCCTCCTGTCCGGCCCTCCCGGACTCGGCAAGACGACGCTCGCGATGATCGTCGCCCACGAGAGCGGGCGTCCGCTGCGCCTGTCGAGCGGTCCGGCCATCCAGCACGCGGGCGACCTCGCGGCTCTGCTGTCGTCGCTCACTCCGGGCGAAGTGCTGTTCATCGACGAGATCCACCGCATGGCTCGGTCGGCCGAAGAGATGCTGTACCTCGCCATGGAGGACTTCCGCATCGACATCATGGTCGGCAAAGGCGCCGGGGCGACGAGCATTCCGCTCGATCTCTCGCCGTTCACTCTCGTGGGGGCGACGACCCGTGCGGGCCTCCTGCCCAATCCGTTACGCGATCGGTTCGGTTTCACGGCGCACCTCGAGTACTACGAGCCCGAAGAACTCGAACGGGTCGTCTCGAGATCGGCATCCATGCTCGACGTCGGGCTCCCCGGCACGGCGCGCTCCGAGATCGCCCGCCGTTCACGGGGGACGCCCCGCATCGCCAACCGTCTTCTGCGACGAGTACGCGACTATCTCGTCGTGCACGGGCCGTCCGAGGGTACCGACGACGGTGACGCCGACGTGCGGACCGTGGGGGCCGCCCTCGACCTCTACGACGTCGACGCCATCGGGCTCGACCGACTCGACCGCGCCGTGCTCGATGCGCTCGTGCGCCGTTTCCGCGGGGGACCGGTGGGGCTCAGCACGCTCGCGGTGGCGGTCGGCGAGGAGCCCGAGACCATCGAGTCGGTGGTCGAGCCCTACCTCGTGCGGATCGGCTTCATGGGCCGCACGCCGCGCGGCCGCGTCGCCACCCCCGAGGCCTACGATCACCTCGGTGCTCCTCACCCGGACGGGCTGCTCCGGTTCAGCCAGGGGTGATGACCTATACTCGGCGAGGGATTCCCCGACCCCCGCTAGGCAGTGCCGCACGGCGCGCCTGACCTGAAAGGTGCACCGCCTCCATGGATTTCGCGAGCTTCTTCGCCAATTACGGCCTCATCATCCTGCTGATCGGCCTCTTGATCTTCATGTTCTGGAGCTCTCGCCGCCGCATGCAGAAGCAGAAGCTCGAGCTGGAGGAGAAGGCGCGTCAGACGGTTCCCGGCGCTGAGGTCCTGCTGCAGGGCGGGCTCTACGGCACCATCGTCGAGTACGACGGTGAAGACCTCGACAAGCCGGCTCACGTCGAAATCGCCCCCGGCGTCGTCATCAAGGTCCACAGCCAGGCCGTCCTCCGCATCGTCGACCCGACCTCGGGCACCGTGACCGAAGACGAGTTCATCGAGGCCGAGGAGACCGAGGCCGAGTACATCGCCGGTGTCACCGACGGCGAGATCACCTCGATCAGCGACGACCACCGCGCCGCGCGCCAGGCCGCCGAAGCCGACGCCGACCGCACCGACAAGGACCGTCCGCAGGCCTGACGCCTCGACCGTTCGTTCTCTCGTTCCGCCGCATAGAAAGCCGACTCCGTGGCGCCCTCTCCTCCTGTCCGCCATGCCTGGCGTGTCCTGACCGGTCTCCTCGCCATCACGGCGGTGCTGTTCGGGCTGAACGCTCTGGGCGTGTACGCCTTCAAGGCCAGCTCCTGGACCCCTGACCTCGCCCTCGACCTGCAGGGCGGAACGCAGATCATCCTGCAGGCGCAGACCACGGACGGAGCCACTCCCGATTCGGAGCAGCTCCAGCAGGCGGTGTCGATCATCCGCCAGCGCGTCGACGCGTCCGGCGTGGGTGAGACCGACATTGCGACCGAGGGCAGCGACAAGATCGTCGTGCAGATCCCCGGCGAAGCCGACGAGGCCACGCGCCAGCGCATCCAGAGCTCGGCTCAGCTGCAGCTGCGACCCGTGCTGTTCACGGGTTCGCCCGCGACGACCTTCGTCGGAGAGGACGGCAACACCACGCCGTACCCGACGCCCGACGCGAACCTGCCGTCCACGCCGACCGCCTCGCCGACGGACGGCAGCGACCCGGCGTACATCACGCCGGCGCTCCAGGCGCAGTTCCTCGCCTACGACTGCGCCAACCCGCCGAGCAACCCCGCCCAGGCGCCCGCCAAAGACCCCATGATCACGTGTGGGCTCAACGACGGCACCAAGTACATCCTCGGGCCGGTCGAGCTCGACGGAGACGACATCGCGGATGCCACCAACGGCCAGGAGCAGAACACCGGCCGCTGGGCCGTGAACCTCGTCTTCAACGACCAGGGCACCGAGAAGTTCGGCCAGATCAGCCAGCGCCTGTACGGCAAGCAGGCTCCGTTCAACCAGTTCGCCTTCGTGCTCGACGGGTCGGTCCTCTCGGCCCCGTCGATGAACGGCATCATCCTCGACGGTCGCCCCAGCATCACGGGCAGCTTCACGCAGGAGTCCTCAAAGGCCCTGGCCGACCAGCTGAAGTACGGCGCCCTGCCGCTGAGCTTCAACGTCGTCAGCTCCGACACCGTCTCGGCCACGCTCGGTTCGCAGCAGCTGCAGGTCGGCTTCATCGCCGGTCTCATCGGTCTCGCGCTCGTCGCCCTCTATTCGCTCATCGTCTACCGCGCCCTGGGCACGGTGATCATCGCCTCGCTCGGGGTGATGGCGGTCCTGACCTACGTGATGCTCTGCATCCTGGCCTGGCGTATGGGCTTCCGCCTGTCGCTCGCCGGCGTCGCGGGCCTCATCATCACGATCGGCTTCACCGCGGACTCGTTCATCGTCTACTTCGAACGAATACGAGACGAGCTTCGCGACGGCAAGTCGATCACCGCCGCGGTCGAGGACGGCTGGTCCCGCGCCAAGCGCACGATCTACATCTCGAAGTCGATCAACATCCTCGCGGCCGTCGTGCTGTACATCCTCGCGGATGCCACGGTGAAGGGCTTCGCGTTCACCCTCGGGCTCACGACCGCGATCGACATCCTGATCTTCATCCTGTTCACCCACCCGGTGATGCAGTTGCTCGCACGGACCCGGTTCTTCGGCTCGGGGCACCCGCTGTCCGGCATGGACCCCGAGGCCCTCGGTGCCGTCTACCGCGGTCGTGCGCAGTTCCGTGCGCCCGTCGCCGACACCGGCCGCACCAAGCGCTCGCGCGGTGAGGCGCAGCGCCGTCAGACGATCGCGGAACGCAAGCAGGCTGAGCTCGCCGCCGCTCGCGGCGATAGCCGCTCCACGAAGGAGGGAGACGACTGATGCGCTCCATGACGCAGCTCGGTAACGACCTCTACTCCGGGAAGACCTCCTTCCCGTTCGTCCAGCGTCGCCGGATCTGGTTCCTCATCGCCGCCCTTCTCGTGATCGGCGCGGCGCTGGTTCCGCTCGCACGGCCCATCCAGTTCTCGATCGAGTTCACCGGTGGATCGCAGTTCACGATCTCGAACCCGGCGACCGTCGATCAGTCGCTGGCGACGCAGGCTGTCTCCTCGGTCGTTCCGGGCGCCTCCACCCGCGTCACCGTGATCAACGACGAGGCGGTCCGCGTGCAGACCGATCAGATGAGCAACGACGAGACCCAGGCGGTCTCGGCGGCGCTCGCCTCGGCGTACCAGGTGCCCAGTTCCGAGGTCACGAACTCCTTCATCGGAGCGACATGGGGTGCGGACGTCACGCGCCAGTCCCTGTGGGGTCTCGCCATCTTCCTTGCGCTGACCTTCCTCATCCTCGCGCTGTACTTCCGCACGTGGAAAATGTCGGTCGCTGCCATCATCGGCCTCGTCGACGTCCTCGTCATCACCGTCGGCATCTACGCGCTCTTCGGGTTCGAGATCTCGCCCGCGGCGGTGATCGGCTTCCTCACGATCCTGTCGTACGCCCTGTACGACACCACGGTCGTGTTCGACAAGGTGAGGGAGAACACGCGAGAAGACGGGGAGATCTCCGGACGCACCTTCGCCGAATCGGTCAACCTCGCGGCGAACCAGACCCTCATCCGCTCGATCAACACGACGATCGTCGCCGTTCTGCCGATCGGCGCGATCCTGTTCATCGGTGTGCCGCTCGGTGCGCGCACATTGAGCGACATCTCGCTGTCGATCTTCGTCGGAACCCTGGTGGCCGCGTACTCGACGCTGTTCGTCGCCGTGCCGCTGTACGCGCTGCTGCGCGAGCGGGAGTCGCCGATCGCTCAGCGCGATGCGCGCGTGCGCTCCGCGCGGGAGAAGGCGGGCGTCCCCGCCTGACGGCGGGGACCCGCTCCGCCGGGCGTAGGATTGATCGACTGACGTCATAACGGGGGGAGGGGCAAGGATGACCGAAACCGCGGCCTCCGCACCACCGCCGTCCTCGCTGCGCCGACTCGTTCCGCGGATCTTCTCGCGCGCCGCTCGTCGCGACGACGTCGACAAGCTCCTGCGCACCGTCCGGACGCATCACCCCAAGGGCGATCTCGGCATCATCGAGCGCGCGTACGCGGTCGCCGACAAGGCCCACGACGGGCAGAAGCGCCAGAGCGGCGAGCCGTACATCACGCACCCTCTCGCGGTGGCGCAGATCCTCGCCGAACTCGGTCTCGGCCCGAAGGCGATCGCCGCCGCCCTGCTGCACGACACCGTCGAAGACACCGGTTATCCGCTCGACGAACTGGCCGCCGACTTCGGTGACGAAGTCGCGATGCTCGTCGACGGCGTCACGAAGCTCGACAAGGTCAAGTACGGCGACAGCGCGCAGGCCGAGACCGTCCGCAAGATGATCGTGGCGATGTCGAAGGACATCCGCGTCCTCCTCATCAAGCTGGCCGACCGGCTGCACAACGCCCGCACGTGGGGCTTCGTCCCCCCGCACAAGGCGGCCAAGAAGGCCACCGAGACGCTCGAGATCTACGCGCCGCTCGCGCACCGGCTCGGCATCCAGGCCATCAAGAGCGAGCTCGAGGACCTCTCGTTCGCGGTGATGCACCCCAAGCTCTACGCCGAGATCGAGAGTCTCGTCAAACAGCGCACCCCGCAGCGCGAACAGTACGTCCAGAACGTCATCGACGCCGTCGACGCCGACCTCCGCGAACTCCGGGTGCGTGGCCGCGTCATGGGGCGCCCGAAGCAGCTGTACTCCGTGTACCAGAAGATGGTCGTGCGCGGTCGTGAGTTCGACGACATCTACGACCTCATCGGCATCCGGATCCTCGTGGGCACGGTGCGCGACTGCTACGCGGTGCTCGGCGCGATCCACGCCCGCTGGACGCCGCTGCCGGGGCGATTCAAGGACTACATCGCGACCCCCAAGTTCAACCTGTACCAGTCGCTCCACACGACGGTGATCGGACCCGGCGGTCGCACGGTCGAGATCCAGATCCGCACGCACGAGATGCACCAGCAGGCCGAGTTCGGTGTCGCGGCCCACTGGAAGTACAAGGAGCGCATGGCGGGCGGCAAGGCGGATGCCAAGGCCGTCGACGCCGACATGGCGTGGATCGCGCACATCTCGGACTGGCAGGCCGAGACCGCCGACCCGGGGGAGTTCCTCGATTCACTGCGCTTCGAGATCGGCGCGAAAGAGGTCTACGTCTTCACGCCGAAGGGACGCGTGATCGGACTGCCCGCGGGCGCCACTCCCGTCGATTTCGCCTACGCCGTGCACACCGAGATCGGTCACCGCACCATGGGGGCGAAGGTCAACGGGCGGCTCGTGCCGTTGGAGACCGCCCTGCAGAGCGGCGACGTCGTCGAGGTGTTCACCTCGAAGAACCCCGACGCGGGCCCCAGCCAGGACTGGCTCGGCTTCGTCAAGAGCACCCGCGCGCGCAACAAGATCCGCGGCTGGTTCACGAAGGAACGTCGCGAGGAGGCCATCGAGCAGGGCAAGGACTCGATCGCGCGCGCGATGCGCCGGCAGAATCTGCCGCTGCAGCGCCTCATGAGCCAGGACTCGTTCACGGAGGTCGCGCGGCAGTTCCACTACGAGGACGTCTCCGCGCTGTACGCCGCGGTCGGCGAGGGACACGTCTCGACGCAGTCGGTGATCGAGAAGGTCACCGCGCTGGTCAGCGCGGAGGACACCTCGACCGGGCCGATCGACCTGCCTCAGGTCGGGCGCCGGCGAGCCCCGCGCAACAGCGACTCGGGAGTGCTCGTCCGGGGCGCCCCCGACATCCTGGTCAAACTGGCGAAATGCTGCACCCCGGTTCCGGGCGACGAGATCGTCGGTTTCGTCACGCGCGGAAGCGGCGTCTCCGTGCACCGCGGTGACTGCACCAACGTGAAGTCGCTCAAGGAAGACCCCGACCGTCTCATCGACGTCGAGTGGGCACCGACGACGAAGAGCCTGTTCCTGGTACAGATCCAGGTCGAAGCCCTCGACCGCTCCGGCCTGCTCAGCGACGTGACCCGCGTGCTGAGCGAGCACCACGTTAACATCCTCTCGGCCACCGTGTCGACGTCGAACGACCGCCTCGCCCTGAGCAAGTTTGTCTTCGAGATGGGCGACACAGTGCACCTCGACCGCGTGCTGAACGCCGTGCGACGCATCGACGCCGTCTACGACGTGTACCGCGTCACCTCGTCATAGCCCCCTCCGCGGCGTGGCGCCCTCCGCGGCCGTCGCGCGCTCAGCGGCCGTCGCGCCCTCGAGGACGTCGAGGGCACGACGACCGTAGGGGATGCGGGGACGCTCGTGAATCCACGCCCTCGCCTGCTCCGCGAGGTCCGGGTCGGTAGCGGCCCAGGCCGCGGCCGCCGCGGGTTCCTCCAGACGCGCCAGATCAGCCAGGGCGCGCGTCGGCGTGGCCACGGCCACCCCCGCCACCTCCATCGTGTCGGCGGGGTCGAGCCGCACATCGTGGTAGATGACGTGGATGTCGTGCGTGACCCGGACGCGTCGCTCGCACGCGCGCTGGAGGTGGTGCGGGGACGGCTCGACGAGCACGCCTCCGTGGACCCAACCCGCGCTGTGCCGGACGAGCGCCAGCCGCTTCCCGGTCAGCGGTGCGAGGCTCCGGGCGCGCATCCACGGCGTCTCGGCGGCATCCGCGGGCATGTAGCCGGCGCCGATCCCGACGAGAACGCCGTCGAGACACGCCGCGGTGAGTTCGGCGAGCGAGAGACGCTCGTCCGGGAAGTACAGGAAGGGCGACACCATCCCGTCAGTCTGACGCGAGGGTGTCGCCCTGCCCCGCCGGAGCGGGAATCTGTGGAGAGAACCGATCAGCCGCCGAGGGCGCGCAGCCATCCACGGCGCGCTTCGAGCGCCTCGGAGGCCTGAGCAGCCGCCCGCTTGTCACCGCGCGCTTCGGCATCGGCGAGCTCGGACTCGAGCTTGGCGATCGCGTCGGTGATCTGGCGCGTCATGTCGTTCGCACGCGCCTTCTGCTCGGGGTCGTTGCGCTTCCAGTCCGCGTCTTCCCGCGTGCGGACGCTCTGCTCGATCTTGCGGAGCTCGTCGTCCAGGCCGCGCTCGACGTCGCGGGGGAACACCCGGCCGATCTCGTCCCACTGACGCTGGATCGCGGTCAGTCGCTGACGGGCCGTGGCGAGGTTCTTCTCGTCGACGATCGGAGCGGCCTGCTCGAGCAGGGCACGCTTCTGCTCGATCTTCTCGCGCGACGCTTCGATGTCCGCGGCTTCCCGCTCGCCGCGGGCGCCGTAGAGGGCGTCGCCCGCAGCCTTGAACCGCGCCCACAGCGCGTCGTCGACCTTGCGACCGGCGCGGCCGGAGGCCTTCCACTCGTCGAGCAGGTCGCGATAGGCGCCGATGCCGTCCTCGCCACGCGGGGCGAGGGCCTCGGCGCGCTCCACGAGACGCGTCTTGACGTCGCGAGCAGCCTTGTGCGTGTCGTCCAGCGCCGAGAAGAACTCGCGGCGGTGGCGGTCGAAGCTCGCCCGGGCGTCACGGAAGCGACGCCACAGCTGCTGAGCCGTCGACTTGGGCAGGCGGGGGCCGTTCTGCTGGTGCGCCTGCCAGCGGTCGAAGAGAGCCGACATGTCGGCGGTGCTCTGCTTCCACTGCACGGTCTGCGGGTCGCGGGCGGCCAGAGCCTCGGCCTCTTCGACGATGAGGGTGCGCTCGCGTACCGCCTCTGCGACGGCTTCCTTGGCCGCCGCGGCCTCGCTCTCGCTCGCCTCGGCCAGCTCCGCGGTGAGAGCATCGATGCGCGAGATGAGGGTGGCGAGATCGCCCACGGCGGCGGCCCCGTCCAGCTTGCCGCGCACGCTCAATGCGGTGGCACGGAGGTCGGATGCCGACGCGCCGCCTCGGCGGTGACGAACCTCGAGGAGGGTGACCTCGCTCGCCAGGTCGGCGAACTTGCGCTCGAAGTACGCGAGGGCTTCGGCCGGAGTCCCGTCCGGGTACTGGCCCACGACGCGCCATCCGTCGGCTTCGCGCACCGAAACGGTGCCCTCGTCATCGACGCGACCCCACGGCTCGGTCGGAGCGGCCACGCGAGCGCCCGGGCGCGGCCCGGGGCGGGGCGACGGAGCCGGAGCGGGCACGGGCGCAGCGGGCGTCGCGGCGACGGGCCCGGCGGCATCCTGTTCGGCCGGCTCGGAGATTTCCTCGCCGGCGGTTTCCTCGCCGGCGGCGGGGGAGGCAACACCGTCGCCGGATTCCGCCGCTTCGACGGGCGACTCGTCAGCGGCGCTGGGAGCCTCGGCGGCCTCCGACGCATCCGCGGGGGAGGCGTCGACGGACTCGGCGGGGACGTCGGCCGGATCGGTGGCCGCCGCGGATTCGTCGGGGGAGACCGTCGTCTCGTCGGCGGGAACCAGCTCGTCGGTCGCGTCGCTCGCGGAGTCGTGCGGACCGGCGGTGTCGGGGGAGGAAGCGGAAGTCACGGAAATAGCACCTCATCGCGGCAAAGCCGCCTGGGGGAGAAGGACGATCCCGAGCCTAGTACGCCCGACCGCGGCGTGACGGGATCAGGGTGTCGGGGCCGTCGTCTCTTCCGGTTCGGGAAGCGGAGCGTCGGGAGCCGTGGAGGGAGAAGGGGAGTCCGTGACCGTCGGAGAGGGTGCGGGAGCGCCCGGACCCGCCACGAAGTACGCGGTCTGGGCCGCGATCGCGCCGGCGATCACGATGACGCCGACGACGACCCCGAGAAGGTTGTCGCGCCGACGGCGCTGACCTTGACGACGATGCAGCTCCTGCCGCGCCTGGTACGCACGAGCGCGTTCCCGCTGCTCGCGGCTCTGCCGGTCTTTCCCGCCCGTCGCCACATCGACCTCCTCCGGCCGCCCTGCGACCGTCCCCGATCCTACGCAGCACGCCGCGAGCCCGACAAAAGACCGACGCCGGTGTCGGTGGCCCCGGTTAGCCTGGATCGGTGCCCGCCTCCTCCGCCCTCTTCCAGGGCCAGACCCCGCTCGCGGTCCGGATGCGGCCCACGAGCCTCGACGAGGTCGCGGGCCAGGGCCACCTCCTGCGCCCGGGATCGCCGCTCGTCACCCTCGCGACCACCGACTCCTCGGCATCCGGATCCGCCGTCTCGGTGATCCTGTGGGGGCCGCCGGGGACGGGCAAGACGACGCTCGCCCAGGCCATCGCACGGTCGTCGGGGCGCCGCTTCGTCGAGTTGTCGGCGATCACGGCCGGCGTCAAAGACGTGCGTGAGGTCATGCAAGAGGCCCTCACGCAACGCGACCTGTACGGGCAGTCGACGATCCTCTTCCTCGACGAGATCCACCGTTTCACCAAGGCGCAGCAGGACGCGCTCCTGCCGGGCGTCGAGAACGGATGGGTCGTGCTGATCGCCGCGACCACCGAGAACCCCTCGTTCTCGGTCATCTCGCCGCTGCTCTCGCGGTCGTTGCTCTTGACACTCCGCCCGCTCGGCGACGACGATCTGGGCGCCCTCGTCGACCGCGCGGTGACCGACCCGCGCGGTCTCGCCGGCCGCGTGGTACTCGACGACGACGCCCGAGCAGCTCTCGTCCGCCTCGCCTCGGGCGACGCGCGACGTGCGCTCACGGCCCTCGAGGCGGCGGCCTCCGTCGCGGGCGACGACGCCGGCCACGCCGCACCGAACGCTACCGAGGTCGAGGACGAGGACGATCCGGATGCCGATGACCCCGCCGCGGAGGCCGAGATCGCCGAGCCGCCGGTCATCACCGCCGACCACATCGCCCAGGCCGTCGACCGGGCGCTCCTGCGCTACGACCGCCAGGGCGACGAGCACTACGACGTCATCAGCGCGTTCATCAAGTCGGTGCGCGGGTCGGATCCGGATGCCGCGATCCACTACCTCGCGCGGATGATCGAGGCGGGGGAGGACCCCCGCTTCATCGCGCGGCGCCTGGTCATCTCCGCCGCGGAGGACATCGGCATGGCCGACCCCCAGGCCCTGCAGATCGCTGTCGCGGCGGCCGACGCCGTCGCCTTCATCGGCATGCCCGAGGGGCGTATCCCGCTCGCCGAGGCCACGGTCTACCTCGCGACCACGGCCAAGTCGAACGCGGCGTACAACGCGATCAACGCCGCGATCGCCGACGTCCGTGCGGGCGGCTTCGGCCGGGTGCCCCTGCACCTCCGCGACGCGCACTATCCCGGAGCCAAACGCCTGGGCCACGGCAAGGGATACAAGTACGCCCACGACAGCGAGATCGGCATCGTGACGCAGCAGTACCTACCCGACGAACTGGTGGGAAAGCGGTATTACGAGCCCACGAACCACGGCGCCGAGCGCGACGTGTCCGCCCGCCTCGAGAAGATCCGCCGCATCCTCGACGGCCACTGAGCGCTCTGCGGGAGCTCGCGGGCGGCTCTGATAACATGAATCGGCTCGAAACAGGGTTTTCGGGCATCCCCTCCTTCCTGTGATCACCTTCCGGTGCGCCCCGGCGTGCGCTCCGGATCGGGCGGAAGGGGGCGATACGCCCGCGAGCCGCGAAAGGCGCGGCCGCGTCATCGGAAGGAGAACTTCGTGACCACGAAGTCTCAGGACCGCCGCAAGGTGCGTCTGTCGCGCGCCCTCGGCGTCGCGCTCACCCCCAAGGCCGCCCGCTACCTCGAGAAGCGTCCCTACGCTCCGGGTGAGCACGGTCGCACCAAGCGCAAGGCCGACAGCGACTACGCCGTCCGTCTGCGCGAGAAGCAGCGTCTGCGCGAGCAGTACGGCATCCGCGAGAAGCAGCTGCGCATCGCGTTCAACGAGGCCCGCCGCACCGACGGCCTGACCGGTGAGAACCTGGTCGAGCTGCTCGAGATGCGTCTGGACGCCCTCGTCGTGCGTTCGGGCTTCGCCCGCACCACCGCGCAGGCTCGCCAGCTCGTCGTGCACCGCCACATCCTGGTCGACGGCCAGCTCGTGGACCGCCCGTCGTTCCGCGTGAAGCCGGGGCAGCAGATCCACGTCAAGCCGAAGAGCGAGGGCCTCGAGCCCTTCCAGGTCGCCGCCGCCGGCGGGCACGCAGAAGTGCTGCCCCCCGTCCCGGGCTACCTCGAGGTCGACCTCTCGACGCTCCAGGCGAAGCTCGTGCGTCGCCCCAAGCGCGCCGAGGTGCCCGTCACGTGTGACGTGCAGCTCGTCGTCGAGTACTACGCCGCCCGCTGATCCCAGCGAGCACACGAAGGGCGTCGGGTTCTCCCGGCGCCCTTCGTCGTTCCCGATCCGGTCGCCGGACGCGCGCGCCGCGGGGGCCGTCGCCTACGATGAAGGATGCCGCGACCGCGGCGCTGTATCGAGGAAGAAGTGGTGATCGTGAGAAGCCTCGTCTGGTTCGCCTTCGGCATCGTCGGTGGTTTCGTCGCCGCCCACCTGGTGAACAAGGACCCCCGCGGCCAGGAGCTGTTCGCGCAGCTCGACTCGCGCATCGGCGAGTTCACCGACCGGATGAGCGACGCCTATCACGAGCAGGAAACGCGTCTCTCGGAGATCGTCGACGACGTCAAGGGCGTCGCCGCCTCCGCCGGTGCGGCCCTCGACAACGCCGCCGACACGGCGCGCTCGGCATCCTCGTCCGACTGACCTTCCGGCATCCCGCCCCCGGCGCCGGGGGAGGATCCGCACGCCCATCGAAAGATTCGCCATGAAAACCGCCGAGATCGCCCAGCGCTTCCTCGACTTCTTCGAGAAGAAGAATCACACGATCGTCCCCTCGGCCTCGCTCGTCACCGACGACCCGGCCCTGCTGTTCACCGTGGCGGGCATGGTGCCCTTCATCCCGTACCTCAGCGGGGTCGTGCCGCCGCCCTACCCGCGCGCGGCCGACGTGCAGAAGTGCATCCGCACGAACGACATCGAGGAGGTCGGCAAGACCCCTCGCCACGGCACCTTCTTCCAGATGCTCGGCAACTGGTCGTTCGGCGACTACTTCAAGGAAGACGCGATCCGCTTCGCGTGGGAGCTGCTGACCGCTCCTGAGGCCGAGGGCGGCCTCGCCTTCGACCCGAAGGATCTGTGGGTCACCGTCTACGAAGAGGACGACGAGGCCCGCGACCTCTGGCTGAAGCTGAGCACCCTTCCCGACGAGCGCATCCAGCGCCTCGGCAAGGACACCAACTACTGGTCGACGGGTCTTCCCGGCCCCGCAGGCCCCTGCTCGGAGATCTTCTTCGACCGCGGCCCCGCCTACGGCATCGACGGTGGCCCCGCCACCGACGACGACCGGTACGTCGAGATCTGGAACCTCGTGTTCATGCAGTACGAGATCACGAACGTGCGCTCGAAGTACGACTTCGACATCGTCGGCGAACTCCCCGCGAAGAACATCGACACCGGCATGGGCCTGGAGCGCATCGCGTTCATCAAGCAGGGCGTCGACAACATGTACGAGACCGACCAGGTGCGCCCCGTGCTGGACCTGGCGGCGAAGCTGGCGGGCAAGGCGTACGGCGCCGAATCGCACGAGGACGATGTGCGCCTGCGCATCGTCGCCGACCACGTGCGGTCCTCCCTGATGCTCCTCGCCGACGGCGTGACCCCCTCGAACGAGGGCCGCGGCTACATCCTCCGCCGCATCATGCGCCGTGCGATCCGCTCGATGCGCCTGCTCGGGGTCGAGGGGGCGACCTTCCCCGAGCTGTTCGCCGCCTCGCGCGACGCCATGAAGGAGTCCTACCCCGAGGTCGAGGCCGACTACGCCCGCCTCTCGGCGTACGCGATCGCCGAGGAGCAGACGTTCCTGCGCACGCTCGCTGCCGGTTCCGCCATCCTCGACCAGTCGGTGGCGGAAGCCAAGAACGGCGGGGGCACCACCCTCTCGGGCTCCGAGGCTTTCCTTCTCCACGACACGTACGGCTTCCCGATCGACCTCACGCTCGAGATCGCCGAAGAGGCGGGCCTGTCCGTCGACCGCGGCGCCTTCGACCAGCTCATGCTGGAGCAGCGCACGCGCGCCAAGGCCGACGCCCGAGCCCGCAAGGGGGCGATCGCCGATCAGAGCGCGTACCGCGAGTTCCGCGCGCTCGGTGAGACCGTGTTCACCGGATACACCGAGCTGCAGACCGAGTCGAAGGTCCTCGGCATCCTCGTCGACGGTCAGGGGACCGACCGCGCATCCGAGGGTCAGATCGCCGAGATCATCACGGGCGAGACCGCGCTGTACGCCGAGTCCGGCGGCCAGGTCGCCGACAAGGGCACGATCGTCGGCCCGGGCTACGAACTCGAAGTGCTGGATGTGCAGCGACCGGTTCCGGGCCTGATCAGCCACACCGTCGAGGTCACGACCGGAGAGGTCTCGGTCGGCGCGCCCGCCACGACGGTCGTCGACGCACTGAACCGCCATTCCGCGCAGCAGGCGCACTCGGCCACGCACCTCGTGCACGCCGCGATCCGCGACACCCTCGGCAAGACGGCGACGCAGACCGGCTCGCTCAACCGCGCCGGTTACATGCGCTTCGACTTCAGCTGGGGGTCGGCGCTCTCTCCCGAGACCCGCACCGAGATCGAGGACATCGCGAACAACGCGGTGCGCGACAACCTCGAGGTCACCACGCGCGTGATGTCGCTCGACGAAGCCAAGGCCGCGGGCGCCATGGCGCTGTTCGGCGAGAAGTACGGCGACACCGTGCGCATGGTCGACATCGGCGGCCCGTGGTCGCGCGAGCTCTGCGGAGGCACGCACGTGGCCCGCAGCTCCGAGATCGGCCTGGTCAACCTCGTCGGCGAGCAGTCGGTGGGCGCCTCCAACCGCCGCGTCGAAGCGCTCGTCGGCCTCGACGCCTTCCGCGACCTCGCCGCCGAGCGCGCGATCGTGTCGCAGTTGTCGACGTCGCTCAAGACCCCGCGCGAGCAGCTCACCAGTCGCATCGCCGAACTCGCGGCGAACCTCAAGGCCGCGGAGAAGAAGATCGCCGCCTTCGAGGCGCAGGCCCTGACCGGTCGCCTGCCCCAGCTGGTCGAGGCGGCCATCTCGGTCGGCACCGTGCGCGTCGTGGCCGAGAGCCTCGGCGAAGGCGCATCGGCCGACGACGTGCGCTCGCTCGCCCTGCAGGTACGCGACCGTCTCGGCACCGATCCCGCCGTCGTGGCCCTCGCGTCGGTCGCCGGGGGTCGTGCCACGGTCGTCGTCGTCACCAACGAGTCCGCGCGCGAACGCGGACTCGCCGCCGGCGCGCTCGCCAAGGCGGCCGCCGGGATCCTCGGTGGCGGCGGAGGCGGACGTCCCGACGTCGCCCAGGGCGGGGGAACGGATGCCACGGCCCTTCCGCAGGCGCTCGAGGGCATCGTCGCGGACGTGCGGGCGACCACCGCGTGACGGGATTCCGGCGGGGCATCCGTCTGGGGATCGATGTCGGCCGCGCCCGAGTGGGCGTGGCCCGCTCCGATCCCGACGGAGTGCTGGCCGTTCCCGTCGAGACGGTTCCGCGCAAAGGGGAACCGGTGCGACGCATCGTCGCCCTCGCCGCAGAATACGAGGCGTTCGAGGTGCTGGTCGGACTCCCGCTCAATCTGCGGGGCGAGGACACCGCGTCGACCGCGGACGCACGCGCCTTCGCCCAGGAGTTGGCGGCCGCGCTGGCGGCGCCTGTACGACTCGTCGACGAGCGCCTCAGCACGGTGTCCGCGCACGGCGTGCTCCGGCAGGCAGGTCGTTCTCAGCGGGATTCTCGTAGCATTGTGGATCAAGTCGCCGCTGTGGTTCTGCTGCAGCAGGCGCTCGACGTGGAGCGACAGTCCGGCGAGCCGGCCGGACCCGCCGTCACACCGGGACAGGAGCCCGCCTGACATGCCCGAAAACGACCCCAACGCCAACGACCCCTTCGCCGAACTGTACGGACGGCTGCCCGACCCCCGCGCAGCCGCTTCGGACAGTGCTCGGCGACGCTCGACACCGACCGACGAGTCGGCCGACACGTCCGGTCCGCAGACGCCTCCGTCGCGTCGCGCGGCGCGTGCGGCCCGCGCGCAGACCGGCCCGACCGCCGCCCAGCCTGCCGCCCCCACGGCGCCCGAGGCCGTGGCATCCGTGACTCCACAGCCCGCGGCCGAGCCGACGCGCGGGGCGCGGTCCGAGGAGCAGGCGCCGGCGCAGCCCGCAGCTCCGAAGCCCGCCGTGTCGCAGCCGACCGCCGTGAGCTCGGCTCAGCCGCCGGCAGACGCCTCCGCGCGCGCCGCTCAGCCGGCCGCTGCTCAGCCGGCCGCAGCGCGCACCCCCGCCGCGCAAACGCCCGCGGCGCAGACCCCCGCAGCGCAAACGCCCGCCGCGCAACCGCCCGCGGCGCGCACCCCCGGGGCGCAGCCCCCCGCACCGCAAACCCCTGCAGCACGCACCCCCGCACCGCAGACCCCCGACGAGACCGCACGCCGCACCGCCGCCGCGCAGCAGCCCACCCAGCAGATGCCGATCGCCCGGCCCGAGCGCGAGCCCGCGCTCGTAGGGGCGACGGCCGGCTCCGCGGGGGCCGACGGCTCCGTCCCGAGCGGCTCGCTCGAAGACCTCTTCACCGGCCGCGCGCACACCGATCAGATCGGCGCTCCCGCACCGCGGCCTCCGAAGAAGCGCCGCCGCACGGGGGGATGGATCGCACTGACGATCGTCCTGGTGATCCTCGGCGGACTGGCGGGCGGAGGGTTCGCCCTCTGGAACACCTACGGCGAGCGGGTCCAAGCCTTCTTCGGCACGGGTGAGTCGCTGGACTACGAGGCCGGAATGGCCAACGGCGAAGCGCGCGTCACAATCGTCTCGGGAGACACCGGCGAGTCGGTGTCTCCGAAGATGTTCGAGGCCGGGGTCACCAAGGCCTCCAACTCGCTGTACAAGTACATGGTCGACAACTCCGTGGGCTTCACCTTCCAGCCCGGCGTGTACAAGCTGCAGAAGGAGATGACGTCGGAGGCGGTCATCGCGGCCCTCCGCGACCCGGCGACCCGGCTCGACAGCTCCGTCCAGCTGCGCGAGGGGCTGACCCTCGAGCAGTCGCTCGATGCGATCTCGGAGCAGGCCGGCATCCCGCGCGCCGATCTCGACGCCGCTGTCGCCGACCCGTCGCAGTACGGCGTGCCCGCCTCGACGCTCGAGGGTTGGATCTTCCCCGCGACCTACGACTTCGACGACGGCGTCACCGCGAAAGACGTCATCACGCGCATGGTGCAGCGCACCGTGCAGTCGCTCGATCAAGCCGGCGTCCCCGAGGCGGATCGCGAGCGGATCCTCATCATCGCCTCGATCATCGAGCGCGAGGCGCGCGCGTCCGACGACTTCTACAAGGTGTCACGCGTCATCGAGAACCGCCTGCAGCCGGACAACGACGAGACGCACGGACTGCTGCAGATGGACTCGACGGCGCAGTACGGCGTGGGGGAGATCGGCGCGGGATCCTCGTCGTCGTCCGAGAACGCCCTGACGAGCGACAACCCGTGGAACACCTACATCCACCCCGGTCTTCCCATCGGACCGATCGCCAACGCGGGAGACCTCGCGATCGATGCGGCGATGCACCCGGCGGACGGTGACTGGTACTACTTCACGACCGTGAACCTAGCGACGGGCGAGACGGTGTTCTCGACGACCTACGCCGACCAGCTCAAGGCCGTCGACCAGTTCCAGCAGTGGTGCCGCGACAACCCCGACGGCGGATGCTGACGGCGACCCGGCTCGCCGTCTGGGGAGACCCGATCGACCACTCGCGGTCGCCGGCGCTGCACACGGCGGCGTACCGCGAGCTCGGTCTTTCCTGGACGTACGGGCGACAGAGGGTGGCCGAGGCGGAGTTCCCCGCGCACCTGGCTGAGTTGGATGCCACGTGGCGGGGGCTCTCGCTCACGATGCCGCTGAAGAACGCCGCGTTCCGTAAGGCTGTCGCGCTCGACGACGCGGCGCGACGCACGGGCGCCGTCAACACCTACCTCCTCACGACCGAGGGCCCGCGCGGGTTCAACACTGACGTCGGCGGCCTGGCGCGTGCGCTGCGCGAGGCGGGCGTGGTCGAACCGAATACCGCGCGGATTCTCGGCGCCGGCGCCACGGCCACCTCCGCGGTGCTGTCCCTTTGCGAACGCGGCGTGCGGCACGTGGAGGTGGTGGCCCGGCGCCCGGAGGCCGTCGTCCCCCTGCGCGAGCTCGGGGAGTCGATCGGCGTGGAGATCACTCGGGGGTCCTTCAACGATCCCCACGCGCCCCTGCCCGTCGACGTCACCATCGCGGCTCTGCCGGGGCAGGTCGACGTGGGTCCCGGCATCCGTCCCTTCGCCGAGAACGGCGGGCTGCTCGTTGACGTCGTCTACGGTAACTGGCCGACAGCCCTCGCCGAACGGTGGCGTGACGCGGGCAACGAGGCGATCAACGGGCTCCCGATGCTGCTGCACCAGGCCCTGCTGCAAGTGCGCATCTTCGTCGGCGGCGATCCGGCTGTGCCCCTGGATCGCGAGGACGCCGTGCTGGCCGCGATGCGCACCGCGCTCGTGGGAGACTAGGGGAATGCTTCGCGTTCTCACGGCCGGCGAGTCCCACGGCCCCGAACTGATCGCCCTCATGGAGGGGATGCCGGCCGGCGTGCCCGTCTCATCCGCGCAGATCCGCGCCGAACTCGCGCGTCGTCGCCTCGGCTACGGCCGCGGCTCTCGTATGAAGTTCGAAGAAGACGAGCTGACGCTGTCCACGGGCATCGTGCACGGCTTCACCATCGGCAGCCCGATCGCGCTGCGCATCGGGAACACCGAGTGGCCGAAGTGGACCGAGGTCATGAGCCCCGAGCCGATCGAGCTGTCCGACAAGTCGCGTGGCCGCGGCGCCGCGCTCACGCGCCCGCGTCCCGGCCACGCCGACCTCGTCGGCATGCAGAAGTACGGCTTCGACGAGGCCCGCCCGATCCTGGAGCGCGCCTCCGCCCGCGAGACGGCCGCCCGCGTGGCCCTCGGTGCGATCGCCCGCTCGTTCCTCGGCGAGCTCGGCATCCGTCTCGTGAGCCACACGCTCTCGATCGGTCCGGTCCGCGTGCCCGACGACGCCGCGTTCCCGTCACCCGACGACGTCGACTCCCTCGACGCCGATCCGCTGCGCTGCTTCCACCCCGAGACGAGCGCGGCCATGGTCGCCGAGGTCGACGCCGCGAAGAAGGACGGCGACACGCTCGGCGGCGTCGTCGAGGTCCTCGCCTACGGCCTGCCGCCGGGGCTCGGCTCCCACGTGCAGTGGGACCGTCGACTGGATGCCAAGCTCGCTCAGGCGCTGATGAGCATTCAAGCGATCAAGGGCGTGGAGGTCGGCGACGGCTTCCTTACCACGACCCGTCGCGGCTCGCGAGCCCACGACGAGCTGTTCGCCACGGGCGACGGCATCACACGCTCCTCCGACCGCGCGGGCGGCACCGAGGGCGGCATGTCGACGGGCACCGTGCTGCGCGTGCGCGCGGGCATGAAGCCCATCGCCACGATCCCGAAGGCGCTGCGCACCGTCGACGTCGCCACCGGCGACACCGCGGCCGCGCACCACCAGCGTTCCGACGTCTGCGCCGTTCCCGCCGCCGGCGTCGTGGCCGAGGCCATGGTCGCCGTCACTCTCGCCGACGCCGTGCTCGAGAAGTTCGGCGGCGACAACATCGCCGAGACGCGACGCAACCTCGAGTCCTACCTCGCGAACCTCCCCGAGACGCTGCGCACGACCGACGCGTCCGACGCCGCGCTGCTCGCGCATGACCTCGCCTGAGCCGGTGAACACCGAGGCGACGGTCCGGAATGCCGGAACGCCCGCCGCCTCGGCCGTCGTGCTCATCGGCCCCATGGGGGCGGGCAAGACCAGCGTCGGACGCCGTGTCGCGCGCGCGCTCGGCACGCCGTTCACCGACACCGACAAGCTCGTCGTGCGCGACCACGGGCCGATCCCGGCGTTGTTCGTCGCCCACGGCGAGCCGCACTTCCGGGCCCTCGAGCGCGAGGCGGTCGTCGAGGCGCTGGGCCGGGGCGGCGTCGTCGCGCTCGGCGGGGGAGCGGTTCTCGACCCGCTGACCCGCGAACGCCTGCGGGAGCACCGCGTGGTGCTGCTGACCGTGGCCCCGCACGTCGTGGCATCCCGGATCCACGGAGACGAGCGGCCCCTGCTCGGCGGCGAAGACCCCGTCGCGCGCTGGCTGCGCATCTTCGAGGAGAGGCGGCCCGTGTACGAGCAGACCGCCGACATCGCATTCGACACCTCGTCGGGCCCGCTCGCGCGGGTCGTCGACGACATCGTGGCCTGGGCACGCCGTGTGCCGGCCGGAGAGACGGCATGACCGACACCACCACCATCAGCGTCGCCGGGGACTCCGGCTACGACATCACGATCGGCCGCGGCCTCCTCGCGTCGCTGGGCGAGGTGCTGCCGGCGGCGGCGCAGAAGGTGCTCGTCGTTCACCCGCCGACGCTCGCGAAACAGGCCGAAGCGCTGCGGGCCCAGCTGATGGGCGACCGCCAGGTGCTGCTCGCCGAGATCCCGGATGCCGAGGCCGGCAAGCGCGTGGAAGTCGCGGCGTTCTGCTGGCAGGTCATGGGACAGGCCGACTTCACGCGCACCGACGTCGTGATCGGCTTCGGCGGGGGAGCGGTCACCGACCTCGCCGGCTTCGTGGCCGCGACGTGGCTGCGCGGCGTCGCGCTCGTCCAGGTGCCGACGACCGTGCTCGGCATGGTGGATGCGGCCGTGGGCGGCAAGACCGGCATCAACACCGCGGAGGGGAAGAACCTCGTCGGCGCGTTCTGGCCGCCGGTCGCCGTGGTGTGCGACCTCGACCTGCTCGACACGCTGTCGAAGAACGAGGCGACCGCCGGATTCGCCGAAGTCGTCAAGGCGGGTTTCATCTGGCATCCGGAGATCCTCGATCTCATCGAGGCCGACCCGTCGGGGATCGTGGACCCGCGCGGCGACGCATTCCGCCGCTGCGTCGAATTGGCCATCGACATGAAGGCGCGCGTCGTGGGCGAAGACCTGCGCGAGGCGGGGCTGCGCGAGGTGCTGAACTACGGTCACACCCTCGGGCACGCGATCGAGCACGCCGAGCGCTACCGCTGGCGTCACGGCGCCGCGATCTCGGTGGGCATGGTGTTCGCGGCCGAGCTGTCACGGCTCGCCGGACGCCTGTCCGACGACGTCGCGCAGCGCCACCGCACGGTTCTCGAGTCGCTCGGGCTGCCGACGACGTATCGCGCCGGGGCGTTCCAGACGCTCAAGGCCACGATGCAGCGCGACAAGAAGAGCCGCGGCGCGATGCTGCGCTTCATCGTGCTCGACGACCTCGCTCGCCCGACCGTGCTGCAGGCGCCGGACGAGTCGCTGCTGTTCGCGGCATATCAGGAGGTCGGGGCGTAGATCCGCGCGAACCTCGCAGCTTCCCCCCGGAATCCTGCGAGGTTTCGTCGTTTCTGCGAGAGACGGCACGCCCCACCCGCGAAGCGGCCCCGCCTCCGGACGGAGACGGGGCCGTTCGACGTCGGGATCAGACCCCGGCGGGGACGCGCTGTTCGGCGCGGAGGCCGAGCTGGTCGGTGGGCACGTTCTTCGTCTCGCGCGCCGTGAGGGCGCTCACCGAGGCGATGATCGCGATCGCGGCGGTGAAGAGGCTGATGACGACCCAGCCGCCCGCGCCGCCGCCACCGAGGGCCGCGACGATGCTCGGCGCGAACCCGGCCATCAGGAAGCCGAGCTGCGTGCCTATCGCCATACCGGAGAAGCGCACCCGGACGCTGAACATCTCGCCGTAGAACGACGGCCAGACGGCGTTGGCGGCGGCGTATCCGCACGAGAACGTGAGGATCGCCAGGCCGAAGGTGAGGAGGTCGTTCCCGGCGCCCATCGACAGCATGTAGAACGGCATGAACGCCGCCGACGACAGGGCGCCGTAGATGAAGACGGGCTTGCGGCCGATCCGGTCGGCGAGCTTGCCGAACAGGGGCTGCGTGAACAGCGCCACGACGTTGGCGACGACGACGAGCCACAGGGTCACACTGGCGGCGAGGCCGACCTCCTTGCCGTACGCGATGGCGAGGGTGCCGAAGACGGTGGAGACCGCGGCGATGAAGGCGCAGAAGATCACGCGGAGCACGTCGCGCCAGTGGTTCTTCAGCAGCGGGACCAGTGGCATCCGGGCGATCTGACCGGTCGCCTTCGCCTGCTCGAACTCGGGGGTCTCGTGCAGACTCCGGCGGATGAAGAACGCCACCACGACGACCACGGCGCTGAGCCAGAACGGCACACGCCAGCCCCACGAGAACTTGATGTCGTCGGGCAGGGCGACGACCGGGATGAAGATGAGCGCGGCGAGGATCTGACCGCCCTGGGTGCCGGTGAGCGTCCACGAGGTGAAGAACGAGCGGCGACCGTCGGGCGCGTGCTCGAGGGTGAGTGACGAGGCACCCGCCTGCTCACCCGCGGCGGACAGGCCCTGGGCGAGACGGCACAGCACGAGCAGTACGGGGGCGAACCAGCCGATCTGCGCGAAGCCGGGGAGGCAGCCGATGACGAAGGTCGAGAGCCCCATGAGCAGCAGCGTGAACATCAGCACCTTCTGGCGGCCGATGCGGTCACCGAAGTGGCCGAGGATGATCGCGCCGAAGGGGCGGGCGATGTAGGCGAACCCGAAGGTCGCGAACGACATCACCAGCGCCGCCTGGTCGCCCGAAGGGAAGAACACCGTCGGGAAGATGAGGGCGGCTGCGGAGCCGAAGAGGAAGAAGTCGTAGTACTCCACGGCGCTTCCCATGAAGCTGGCGGTGGCCGCCTTCACGGGAGTCTTCCGCGTCGTTGCGGGGGTGGTCATGGACGGATGCTCCTTAGCGGGCGAGGGCCGGGTCGACGGGGACGTCGAGGCCTTTGTCGGTCGTGACGAGGTCGAGGAAATGGGCGGTCATGCGGGCGGGGTCGGGTCGCGTCCCCGTGATGAGGGCGAACGCGTCAACGGCCTGGTGGACCGCCATGCGTCCGCCGCTGAGCGTGCGGCAGCCGCGCTCGCGCGCGATGACGAGGAGTTCGGTGTCGAGGGGGCGGTACACGATGTCAGCCACCCAGAGCTCGGGGCGCAGGAGCGCGGCGTCGAGGGGGAGTCCGGGATGCTCGGCCATGCCGACCGGCGTGCAGTGCACGAGACCGTCCGCGTCGGCGAGGACGGTGGCCAGCTCGGCGGGTGCGGCGGTGTCGACGACGGCGAGCGGATGCCGAGCGCCCAGGTCCGCGGCCAACGCGCCGGCCCGCGCGGGGTCGAGGTCGACGATGCTCAGGCGCGCGGTCCCGAGCCGCAGCAGCGCGTCGGCGACGGCGGACCCGGCCCCGCCCGCGCCGAGCTGGACGACGTGCCGGGTTCCGGCATCCGGGAGTCCGTCGGTGAAGGCGGCGGCGAAACCCGTCGTGTCGGTGTTGTGGCCGACGCGGCCGGTCGGGGTGAACAGCACGGTGTTGACCGCGCCGAGGGCCGCGGCGACGGGATCGATGCGGTCGAGGTGGGGGAGCACGCTCTGCTTGCACGGGTGCGTGACGTTGACGGCGTCGTAGCCGAGCCGCTCGGCCCAGGCCAGCACCTCGCCGATTCGCTCGGCATCGATGCCGAGGGCGGTGAGGTCGAGCGGACGGTAGACGTAGGTCAGTCCGAGGGCGCGCGCTTCGGCCATGTGCATCGGCGGCGTCAGCGAGGGGAGGACCCCCGTGCCGATGAGGCCGACGAGGTAGGGGTGCGCGTCGTTCACGGTACTCCTTCGTGTCCGTGTGGCGGTTATGTACTAACCGGTACGTTCAGAGGAAACCACGGCGGCGCCGCGCTGTCAACGACAGAATCCGGAGGACGCGGCGCCGAAGCCCGGGAGCGGATCCTCGGCGTGCCGGGCGGTGGTGCACAACTCCTGCAGATCGCCGCGTCGGGGGTGCCTGAGCCTCGGGGAAGCCGGATCTGCCGGAGTTGTGTCGCGACGGCGGTGACACGCTGCTCGCGATCCCCCGCCCAGGCCCAGTCCGCGAACCCGCGCACCCCGGCCAGGCTCAACCCGCAGGCTCGCGCACCCCGGCCAGGCTCAACCCGCAGGCTCGCGCACCCCGGCCAGTCGCAGCCCGCAGGCGTGCGCACTCCGGGCGGATTCAGCGCGAGGGCGCCGTCAGCCAGCCGACCACGACGTCGCCCAGGGCGGAGCGCAGGTGGGCGCGGCGCTCGGGGGAGGCCAGGTCGACGTCGAAGAGGTGGCCGAAGGTGTACTGGTTGGCGACCTGGAAGACGCAGTACGAGCTGATCACGAGGTGCACGTCGATCGCGTCGACGTCGGAGCGGAACACACCCGCCTCCCGACCGCGCTCGAGGATCTCGTCGAGGAGCCCCTTCGCCGGCTGCGAGAGCGTTCGCAGTCCCTCGATCTGGCGGATGAATTCGCCGCGGTGGATGTTCTCAATCGCGACCAGACGGATGAAGGCCTCGTGCCCGACGTGGTGGTCGAAGGTCAGCTCGGCGAGGGCGCGGATGGCATCCACGGGGTCGGCGTGATCGACGTCGATCGCGCGTTCCGCCTCGCGGATTCCGCGGTAGGCCTCCTCGAGCACGGCCCGATAGAGACCCTCTTTGCCACCGAAGTAGTAGTAGATCATCCGCTTCGTCGTGCGGGTGCGCGCGGCGATGTCGTCGACCCGGGCGCCGGAGTACCCCTCTTCGGCGAAGACCTCGGTCGCGACGGCGAGCAGCTCGGCGCGCGTGCGCTCCGCGTCTCTGCGTGCCTCGGCCATTCGGTCAGACTAGTGGACCCGCTTTGTACCAGATGGTACATTCGGCCGCCATGAGGACCTCGATCGCGACCGTCTGCATCAGCGGCACGCTCGCCGACAAACTCCACGCCTGCGCCGACGCCGGCTTCGACGGCGTGGAGATCTTCGAGCCCGACCTCCTGGCGGCCCCCGAAAGCCCCGAGGAGATCGCCGCCCTCGCCGGGCGTCTGGGTCTGAGCCTCGACCTCTACCAACCGATGCGCGACGTCGAGGGCGTCGACGAGGAGGCCTTCGCCGCGGTGCTGCGACGCGCCGAGGCCAAGTTCCGCCTCATGCAGCGCCTCGGGATGGATCTCGTGCTCTGCTGCAGCAACGTCGCCACCGCGACGGTGGACGATGACGCCGTCTCCGCCGAGCAACTGCGACGCCTCGGCGATCTGGCGGCGGGGTACGGCATCCGGATCGCCTTCGAAGCCCTCGCGTGGGGGCGTTTCGTCGACGACTACCGCCGCGCGTGGCGCATCGTCGAGCTCGCCGATCACCCCGCGGTGGGGGTGTGCCTCGATTCGTTCCACATCCTCTCGCGCGGGCACGACCCCGCCGACATCGCCCGCATCCCGGGCGAGAAGATCTTCTTCGTGCAGCTCGCCGACGCCCCGCGCCTGAGCATGGACGTGCTCTCGTGGAGCCGGCACCATCGCCTCTTCCCGGGCGAGGGGGAGTTCGACCTCACCGATTTCACCGCGCGCATCGTCGACGCCGGATACACCGGCCCCTGGTCGCTCGAAGTGTTCAACGACACCTTCCGACAGACCGACGCCCGCCGCACGGCGCTGCACGCGCGGCGGTCCCTGCGCTGGCTCGAGGACGCCGTCTCGCGGGCACTGCCCGATGCGCCGGCCGACCTGCGGATGCTCCCGGACTCGGCGGCCCCCTCGGGGGTCGACTTCATCGAGGTCAAGGCCGAGGACACCTCCGCGATCGAGGAGCTGCTCGCGCAGCTCGGCTTCACCTCCCGCGGTCGCCACCGCACCAAGCCGGTCACCCTGTGGACGGCGGGGGAGGCGCGGGTCATCCTCAACGAGCAGCACGCCCGGGGGTGGGAGCCGCGCCTCGCGGCGATCGGCCTCGAGGTCGACGACGCCGAGGCGGTCGACCTCCGCATGCTCGAGCTCGGCGTGCCCCGGGCGTACCGCCGCACGTACGCGACCGAGGAACGTCTCGACGGCGCCGTGGCGCCCGACGGGACCGAGGTCTACTGGGCGCAGGCAGCCGACGAGGGCGATCCGGCCTGGGTCGCGGAGTTCGAGCACGGGGAACCGCTCCGCGCGACCGCGATCACCGGGGTCGACCACGTCAGCCTGAGCCAGCCCTGGGATGCCATCGAAGAGGCGACCCTGTTCTACACAGCGGGCTTCGCGCTCCGCGTCGACAGTGCCACCGAGGTTCCGGGACCGCGTGGCCTCGTCGCCAGCCGCGTGCTCGTCGCCCCCGGCGGCGGAGTGCGCCTGCCCCTGAACGTCGCTCCGGCGATCCTCGCCGCGGAGCGCGCGGGGGCCGCGCTCCCGCAGCACGTCGCCTTCCTCTGCGACGACGTGCGCACGGTCGCCCGCGCCGCCCGGGAGCGGGGATTCACTCCGCTCGCGATGCCCGGCAACTACTACGACGACATCGCCGCGCGCTTCGCCCTGACCGAGACCGAGGTCGACGAGCTGCGCGAACTCCACCTCGGCTACGACCAGGATGCCGCGGGTGCGTACCGGCACTTCTACACCCGCACGATCGGCGAGGTGTTCTTCGAGTTCGTCGAGCGCATCGACGCCTACGCGGGATACGGCGCCGGCACCGCCCCCGTGCGCCTCACGGCGCAGGGACGGCGCTGATAACGTGCCCGACATGACCACGCCTCGTCGCCTGCTGCTCGTCAACGGCCCGAACCTCAACCTGCTCGGCACGCGCCAGCCCGAGATCTACGGCTCCGACACGCTCGCCGACGTCGAGCGGGTCACGACCGAGGCGGCGGAACACCACGGGCTCGAGGTGCGGGCGATCCAGAGCAACCACGAGGGCGCGCTGATCGACGCGATCCACGCCGCGCGTCTCGACTGCGCGGGCATCGTGATCAACGCCGGGGGACTCACGCACACCTCGGTCGCTCTGCGCGACGCGCTGGCATCCGTGGCCCTCCCCGTCGCCGAGGTGCACATCTCGAACATCAAAGAACGCGAGAGCTTCCGTCACTTCTCCTACATCGAGGACGTGGCCGCCGTGCACGTGATCGGCGAGGGGGTGCCCGGGTACGCCCGGGCCGTCCACCTGCTCGTCGAGGTCATCGCGGGCCGCGCCGACGGATGACCGAGCGCAGCATCGCGTAGACTCGATGGCTGGGTGTGCGCCGGAGCGCCGCCTCCCCTCACACGAAACGGAATACGGGCACTCATGGCATCCACCGCAGACATCAAGAACGGCGTCGTCCTCAGCATCGACGGTCAGCTCTGGAACGTCGTGGAGTTCCAGCACGTCAAGCCCGGCAAGGGCGGCGCGTTCGTCCGCACCAAGCTCAAGAACGTCATGAGCGGCAAGACCGTCGACCGCACCTTCAACGCCGGCGCGAAGGTCGACATCGAGAACGTCGACCGTCGCGACTTCACGTACCTCTACAACGACGGCGAGGGCTTCGTCTTTATGGACGTCGCCGACTACGACCAGATCACCGTAGGGGCCGCCACCGTCGGCGACGCCGCCAACTTCCTCCTCGAGAACCAGCAGGTGCAGATCGCCCTGAACAACGGCAACCCGCTCTACATCGAGCTCCCGCCGTCCGTGGTCCTCGAGGTCACGTACACCGAGCCGGGCCTGCAGGGCGACCGCTCGTCGGCCGGCACGAAGCCCGCGACCGTCGAGACCGGCTACGAGATGCAGGTTCCGCTGTTCCTCGAAACCGGCACGAAGATCAAGGTCGACACTCGCACGGGCGAGTACCTCGGCCGCATCAGCTGACGTTGTCCGCCCGCACCAAGGCGCGCAAGCGCGCCCTCGACATCCTGTTCCAGGCCGACGTCCGCGGTGAGGAACTGCCGATCATGCTGGCCGCCGAGGCCAAGCGGGCGGCATCCGAGCCCGATCGTCAGGCCTCATGGCTGTACGCCCGCGACATCGTCGATGGAGTGATCGACAACCGCGACGCGATCGACGAACAGATCACGACGTTCTCGAAGGACTGGTCGCTGCAGCGCATGCCCGCGGTCGACCGTGCTCTGCTGCGCATCGGCACGTGGGAGATCCTCTACAACGACGAGGTGCCCACGGCCGTCGCGATCGACGAGGCGGTGGAGCTCGCGAAGGAGTTCTCGACCGACGACTCCGGCTCGTTCGTGCACGGCGTGCTGGCGCGTATCGCACGTTCGTCCTGACCGCTCACGACATGCCCCGACGCGGCCCCGACATCTCGTCGGCGGCCGCGTTTCGGCGCTCGCGGGCCGGCTGCCGGATCGGGTGGGACGGCCCCTTCGAATCGCGGCGGGCGATGTCGGAGGTCTCCGGCAGGATGCTCGCATGACCTCGTGGCGCGATCTCGTTCCCGCGGGCGAGACGGCCGCGTTCGAGCCGCTCGCCCTCGGCGTCGAGCTGCGCCAGCGCGAGGCCTACGACCCCGCCCGGTGGGAAGCGCGTGCCGTCGTGCCGGTGACTCCGCGCATGCTCGCGCACCGACAGGACGACCTGCAACTCGTCGCCCGTCCCCTCGTCCGGGGTGCGCGCGAAGCGTGGATCAGAGCGGATGCCACCTGGGATGCCGTGCGTCGATCCACGGGCCGGTTCGACCCCGCGCAGGTGCGGTGGTTCGCCGAGCTGCACGCCCTCGCGCAGGCGCTGCGGACGACGGGCCCGTTCGCCCCGTCCGGCGACACGGTCGCACTCGACAGCGTCGACTCTCCGTTGCTGTGGCCGCACCTGGCCGCGGCCGAGGGGCTCGGCATCCGAATGGTCCCGATGCATCCGCAGCAGACGGTGCGACTCGCGCGCACGGCGACCGCCCGGGTGGCGCTCGATGCGGTCGGCGGGGGAGCCCTGCGCGTGTCGGCGGATCTCGAGATCGACACGCGTCCCGTCGACGCCGCGCACGCCCGTGCCATCGGCACCGCGGGGCTCTTCACCTTCGAGATCGACCGCGATCCCGTGCCCGTCGTGCTGGCGGCGGTCGACCTCCCGGCCCCTCTGCCCACCCTGCTCGGCGGCACGATCGTCGAGGTGCCCGCGAGCGAGGCGACCGAGTTCGTCGCGGAGGTGTATCCGCGTCTGGCCCGCCGTGCCCCGCTGTCCGTCGGCGCGGGGGTTCCTCCGCCGCCGCCGGCCCGCCCGACGCTGACTGTCGAGGTCTCCTACCTCGACGACGACGCCGTCGAGTACCGGCTCGACTGGGTCTACCCGGGTGGGTTCCGGGCGGCGTACGACGATCAGAGCGACCACGCCGAGCGCGATCCGCGAGCCGAGGCGCAGATCGGCGAACGGTTCGAGACGGCGTGGACGGCGGCATCCGACCTGCCCCCGCTCGCGAAAGCGATCCTGCGCGACGCGGATGCCGCGGTCTTCGGCTCGCGTGTGCTCCCCGCCGTCGACGTGCTCGACGAGGTGCGGGTGCGCACGCGCGGTCAGCAGCCCACGTTCCGCGAACTGCGCGGCGACCCGTCGCTGCGCATCACCGCGGTCGAGTCGCTCGACCGGGACTGGCTCGACCTCGGCATCGTGGTGACGATCGAGGGCCGGCTGATCCCGTTCGGGGTGCTGTTCAGCGCCCTCTCGCGCGGCCGCACGCGCATCAAGCTGTCGGACGGCGCGTGGTTCTCGCTCGCGCACCCGGCGCTGCAGAGACTCCGAGAGCTGCTCGAGGAAGCTGCGGCGCTCGACGAGTGGGAGACCGGGCCGCGCCTGCCGCGCACCCACCTCGCCCTGTGGGCCGAGTTCGAGGACCTCGCCGACCAGTCCGAGGCGGCCGTTGAGTGGCGGCAGCTCGCGCGGGCGCTCCGCGATGTCGCCGAGGTGCCGGAGGTCGCGACCCCGCCGGGCTTCCGGGCCGAGCTGCGTCCCTACCAGCGCGAGGGACTGTCGTGGCTCGCGCTGCTGCACGCACACCGTCTGGGCGGCATCCTCGCCGACGACATGGGCCTCGGCAAGACGCTGCAGCTGCTCGCGCTGATGGCGCACACCCGCGCTCGCGGCGATGCGCGACCGTGGCTCGTCGTCGCCCCGACCTCGGTGCTGCCGACCTGGCGCGATGAGGCCGCGCGATTCGCCCCCGGCCTGCGCGTCACCGTCGTCGAGGCCACGGCAGTGCGGCGCGACCGTGCCATCGCCGAGATCGCGGGCGACGTCGACGTCATCGTCGCGTCGTACGGGGTCGTGCGGACGGATGCCGAGGAGTTCGCCGTGCCGCACTGGTCGGGCGTCGTGCTCGACGAGGCGCAGTTCGTGAAGAACCCCGCGACGCGCGTTCATCGCGCGATCGCGGCTCTCCGCACCGACGCCGTCTTCGCGGCGACCGGCACGCCGATCGAGAACGGGCTCGACGACCTCTGGGCGCTCCTCGCGCTGACCGCGCCCGGGCTGTTCCCGTCGATCCGGCAGTTCCGCGAGGATTACACCCGCGCGATCGAACAGCTGCCGTCCGATGCGCCCACCGACCTGTCGGCCGCGGCCGCGGGAGCGCACCGAGAGAAGACCCTCGAGCGCCTGCGCCGCCGCGTGCGGCCGTTCCTCCTCCGCCGCACGAAGGACGTCGTGGCATCCGACCTGCCCCCGAAGCAGGAGCAGGAGATCGCGGTGCCCCTCGACCCCGCGCACCGCGCGGTCTACGACCGGGTGCTGCAGCGCGAGCGGCAGAAGGTGCTGGGGCTGCTCGACGACCTCGACCGGCAGCGCTTCATCGTCTTCCGCTCGCTCACGCTGCTCCGCATGCTGGCGCTGGCGCCGAGTCTTGTCGACGACCGCGACGCTCACCTGGGCTCCGCCAAGCTCGACGTCCTGCTCGAGCGCCTCGTCGAGGTGACGGCCGAGGGCCATCGGGCGCTGGTGTTCAGCCAGTTCACCTCCTTCCTCGACATGGCGGCGGAGAGACTGGATGCCGCGGGTCTGGCATACGCACACCTCGACGGCAGCACCGCGCGGCGCGGTGACGTGGTCGCGGGCTTCCGCGCGGGGGAGGCACCGGTCTTCCTCATCAGCCTGAAAGCCGGGGGATTCGGGCTGACACTGACGGAGGCCGACTACGTCTTCGTCCTCGACCCCTGGTGGAATCCCGCCGCCGAGGCCCAGGCCATCGACCGGGCGCACCGGATCGGCCAGGACAAGAGCGTGTTCGTCTACCGACTCATCGCCGCGGGAACGATCGAAGAGAAGGTCCTCGCTCTCCAGCGCCGCAAGGCCGCCCTCTTCGACGCGGTGATCGACGACGGCGAGGCGTTCGCCGCCTCCCTGGACGCGGCCGATATCCGAGGGTTGCTGGGGCCGTGATCGAGGCGGCGCACGCGACGGTGTGAGAGGGTTCTCCCGTGCTGTCCCCTCAATCCCTGAGCGAGACGGATCGCCGTCTCGTGGCGGCGTGGGCGGCGGACTGCGCCGAGCGCGTCCTTCCCCTCTTCGAGGCGGAAGCTCCGCACGACGACCGGGCGCGCGACGGCATCCGTCGCGCTCGCGCCTTCGCCCGCGGGGAGCTCGATGCTGCGGGGGAGATCCGTCGGCGCTTCGTCGCCGGGCGCGCCTCGCAATCCGCGACGTCGCCGGCGGGCAAGGCGGCGGCGTGGGCGGCCGGCCAGGCGGCCGGCGTGGCGCACATGGGCGCGCACGCGCTCGGTGCCGCGGCGTTCGCGGCGAAGGCCGCCGAACTCGCCGATCCCGGCCGCGGTGGTGCCGTCGAACGCGCCTGGCAGATCGACCGGATGGACGCCGCCGTGACGGCTGCTTTGGGCCGTCTGCCTCCCCTCGGGCAGGACCCCTCCGGGCCTCTGGGGTCGGGGCTCCTCGCCTCGGGGGTTCTCGGCGAGAACATCCGCTTCCTTCAGTCGGCGATCATCGCCCGCTGATCGTCGCGCGGCACCGGGGCCCTGGCATCCGGGGGTCCCTCGAACCGCCGTGGCATCCCGCGGCCTTCCAGCCGGCCCCGCGTAGACTCGTCAGGTTCCGTCCACGACACAGGAGCGACATGAGAATCACCGGCCTCGGCCACGCGGGCATGTTCATCGAGACGGCGGGCGGCAGCATCCTCTGCGATCCCGTCATCGGTCCGAGCTTCTTCGGCTCGTGGTTCCCGTTCCCGGATAACCGCGCCCTCGACTGGGAGCGTTTCGGCAAAGCGGACTTCCTCTATATTTCGCACCGCCACCGCGATCACTTCGATCCGGCGATGCTCGAGCGCTACGTCCCGAAGGACGTCAAGGTGCTCCTGCCCGAGTACCCGACCGACGACCTCGAGCAGGACCTCGTCGCCCTCGGCTACACGAATCTCGTTCGCACCGAGGCCGGCGTTCCCCTGCAGTTCGGCGACCTGAAGCTCATGGTCACGCCGCTGCGCGCCCCCTCGGACGGTCCGATCGGCGACTCGTCCCTGTCGCTCGACGACGGGACGGCGTCGATCCTCAACCAGAACGACTCGCATCCCCTCGATCTCGAGAAGCTGTTCGACTTCGGCAAGCCCGACGCGTACTTCACGCAGGTGTCGGGCGCGATCTGGTGGCCCATGGTCTACGACCTGCCGCAGGACGCGAAGCAGAACTTCGCGAAGCTCAAGCGCGACGCGCAGAACAAGCGCGCGATGTACTACATCGAGAAGGTCGACGCCGCCCACGTCTTCCCGATGGCGGGTCCGCCGATGTTCCTCCGCGAAGAGCTCTTCCGCTACAACGGCACGGGCCTCGAGAACGATTCGATCTTCACCGACCAGCGCGAGTTCCTCGCGCACATGAAGGAGCAGCGCCCCGACCAGAAGGGCTACCTGTTCCTCCCCGGAACCGAGGTCGAGGTGCAGGGGTCGGACGTCACCGTCACCCAGACCCTCTATACGGATGCCGAGATCGACCGCGTCTTCGGCGACAAGTGGGCCTACCTCGCCGAGCAGCGTGACAGCCGTCAGTCCGAGGTGCGAGCCGAAGAGGCGACGCGCGCCGAGATCCTGCCGCCCGCGGAGATGCTCGCCGCGATCAAGGAATGGTGGGAGCCGCTGCTGCGTCGCGCCCGGACCATCCGCAACGGCGTCGGAGGAGCGGTGCGCTTCCGCATCGGCGAGCTCGACATGGTCGTGGACTTCCCCAAGGCGAAGGTGCGCGAGTACGCCGGCGAGGAGTGCATCTACTGGTACACGATCCCCGCCGACCTCGTCTCGACCAACATCCGAGACCACGAGATCGACTGGTCGAACTCGATCTTCCTGTCGATGCAGTTCGAGGTCGGCCGCTCGGGCAAGTTCAACGAGTTCCTCACGACGTTCCTCAAGTGCCTGTCGCGCGACCGCATCGAGTACGTCGAGAACTGGTACGCCGAGCAGTCGGACCAGACCGAGGATGCCGAGATCGACGGCTGGACCGTCCAGCGCCGGTGCCCGCACCTGCGCGCCGATCTGACCAAGACCGGCAAGATCGAGAACGGCGTGCTGACGTGCTCGCTCCATGACTGGAAGTGGGACCTGGCGACGGGTCGCTGCCTGACGACGACGGGTCACCCGATCCGCTCCACGCCCAGCGGCGAGCGCGCGGAAGCTGAGCGCGCCATGGCCGAGGGTGCGACCGCCGAAGTCGCCGCGAACTAATCCGTGCCGGGTCTGCATCACATCGAGGTGTGGGTCGCCGACCTGGCGTCGGCGCGCTCCGAGTGGGGCTGGCTGCTGTCGACGGTCGGCTTCGAACGGACCGGGCAGTGGTGCGATGGCGAGACGTGGAGCGCGGGTGACGGTGCCTACCTGACGCTGACGTCGTCGCCGAACCTGTCGGGATCCGATCACGACCGGCGTGCTCCCGGGGTCAACCACCTCGCATTCCTCGGTGGCTCTCGTGCGCAGGTGGATGCCGTGATGTCAGCGGCGAGCGCGCACGGGTGGCGGCCGCTGTATCAGGAGCGGTACCCGTTCGCGGGTGGCCCCTCGCACTACGCCGGGTGGGTCGAGAACTCCGCGGGCTTCAAGGCGGAGATCGTCGCTGTCGAGGACTGACCCGACCCGTGCGCCGCGTTCGTCGGACCGCGGTCGAGACGGGGTGCGGCGAGCACACTCAGCGCGGCAGGCATAGCCACGAGGGCGAGGGCCTGAGTCGCAGCCTCACTCCCTCCCAGCCTTTCCGATACCCACCGGCGAACCGCTCGCCGGCCTGTGCCGGCTTCACGCCGCGTCGAAGCGACGCGGAGATCTCGACCGCAGGAGAGTCGGCGGCCGCACCTCACCCGTGCGCGGATCAGGTGGAGCGTGCAACCAGTAGGAGTCCCGCCCGGTGAGGGGATCGCGCTCGCGCACGATCTTCTCGCCACGATTGTGCAGGCCGAGGTGGTGATTCCGGCAAAGTGGGACGCCGTCGTCGACGTCGGTCCTGCCGCGATCCGCCGCCCAGTGGTCGATGTGGTGCATCTCGCACTGCGAGATCGGGGCACGGCATCCGATCCCGACGCACCCTCCATCGCGCACCGCGATCGCGATCCGCTGGGCGCGGGTGAACAGACGCTGATGTCGACCGACGTCCAGAGGACGGCCCGCGCCATCGAGGGCCACCGGCACCGCACCCGCGTCGCACAGGTAGCTCTCGACCACTCCGCCGGGAAGGGCTTCTCCACCGTCTTCGAGGTGCCCGACGCCGCGCACGGCGGTCTCGACGCTCCACCGCCCGGGTCACCGCCGACGCGTCTCCCCCCGACAGCCCCCGGCGCAGACGCCTCCACCACGATCCGCACCCCGGGTTGCCGGTCGCCGAACGCCTGCGCGGGATCGGCAGCGGCCCCGGTGCGCATCACGGCGATCAGCGTGTCGTACGCGATCTGCTCGCCCGACCGATCGTCGGAGGCGTCGGCGACCAAGGCGTCCGGATCCACGAACCGCGGCCCCCTCCGCGGACGCAGCGCAGCGTGAAGGATCCCGTCGACCCACGCCGCCGCATCGTCGTCGAAGACGAACCGCCCGTGCCTCTGCCCGTGCTCGTCGATCCACGACCGGTACGACCGGGCGGCGAAGCGCTCCTCGAACCGCAGCGTCACCCCGACGGGATCGAGACGATCGCGGGCGATCCGCGCAAATGCCCGCAACTCCTCGACCGGCAGGTGAGGCGCTTCGTCGATCAACCGCTCGGCGGCCGTCGCCCAGGCCCGGGGGAGGACGTCCGGGTCGAGCTCGGGATACCTTTCGACGGGCGGCTCGCCCAGGCCCACGCGTATTGCCTGAAACTGCGCGTGGCCGAGCGTCCCGTCTCGAAGCGCCCTGCTCATGTGGTCGAGCCACTCCCCGGCGGCACCCTCGGGCACGACACCCGACGCCGCCGCAGAACGACCGCCGTCGGGCCCGAGCGAGGGAGGAAGGGAGGGAAGCAGATCACCCCCGGTCTTCACCGACCGCGTCACCTCGCGGCGACTCTGCCCGGTCAAGGTCTGCAGGAGTTCCGTCGCGTTCCGGTGTCCGTGTCGTTGCGCCAATCCTGCCCTGCCCAGCTCCCGTGCCGACCGCGCATCGATCACGCGCGCCGCACAGGCCGCCAGCACGTCGAGGGCGTTCCGCGCCGCAGTGATCTCCGCCATGACTGCCATGAGCTCGCGATCGTCGAGAACCTCGATGTCGCGCCCCGCAATCAGCGTGACGACACGATCGCTCGCCACCCGAAGGCGCTCCGTCGGCAGGTGTGGACTCATAGAACAAATATACGAATGTCGTGGGCCTGCCACGAGTGAATCCGGGCCTTACCACCCCGACCTTGCCGAAGTTTCACCCGCGGCCCGCCGACAGGCACCGCGCCCGCCGATCAGCGGTGACGCGCGAGATCACGCGCCCCCGCTGAGCGCACGCGAATCGACAGGTGATGTCGTCACGGTCACGTGACCTCGGCGGCGGAACCGGCGGCCCCGTCCGGAACCGCCCGGAAACCCCCGCCCCCACCCGCTACACTCGACCAAGAACCACAGCAACCTTTAACCCCGTCCCGTGAGGCGGAGAAGGGAGCGGCGGATGAGTACGCGCACCGTCATGCACGATGCCGATATCGCCCGCGCTTTGACGCGCATCTCGCACGAGATCCTGGAGTCCAACAAGGGACCGGAGGGACTCGTCCTCCTCGGCATCCCGACCCGCGGCGTCACGCTCGCGAACCGGATCGGCCCACTCGTCAGCGAGTTCGGGGGAGCGCCGATTCCGGTCGGCTCGCTCGACGTCACGATGTACCGCGACGATCTGCACCGCAATCCCACGCGGGCTCCGCGCAAGACCGAGATCCCCGCTGGCGGCATCGACGGCAGAACCGTCGTGCTCGTCGACGACGTCCTGTTCTCGGGGCGCAGCATCCGCGCCGCCCTCGACGCCCTGCAGGACATCGGTCGCCCCGCGGCCGTCCGCCTCGCAACGCTCATCGACCGCGGGCACCGCGAGCTGCCGATCCGTCCCGATTTCGTCGGGAAGAACCTCCCGAGCTCCCGCGAGGAACGCGTGAACGTGCGCCTCGCCGAGATCGACGGCATCGAAGAGGTGACGATCGAATCATGAGGCACCTCCTCGACACCCAGCACCTCTCGCGTGAGGACGCCCTCGAGATCCTCGACGTCGCCGAGGACATGGCCGACACCCAGCGCCGCGAGGTGAAGAAGCTCCCGACCCTGCGCGGCAAGACCGTGGTGAACCTCTTCTTCGAGGACTCCACGCGCACCCGCATCTCGTTCGAGGCCGCCGCGAAGCGCCTCTCCGCCGACGTCATCAACTTCTCGGCGAAGGGCTCGAGCGTCAGCAAGGGCGAATCGCTCCAGGACACCGCGCAGACGCTCCAGGCGATGGGGGCGGATGCCGTCGTCATCCGCCACGGCGCGTCCGGCGCCCCGAGGACCCTCGCCACGAGCGGCTGGATCACGGCGGGCGTCGTCAACGCCGGCGACGGCACGCACGAGCACCCGACCCAGGCGCTGCTCGACGCCTTCACGATCCGCAAGCGCCTCTTCGGCGACGACAGCCGGGGCCGTGACCTCGACGGCATCCGGGTCACGATCGTCGGTGACGTGCTGCACTCGCGCGTCGCGCGCTCGAACGTGTGGCTGCTGCACTCCCTCGGCGCGCACGTGACCCTCGTCGCTCCGCCGACCCTGGTCCCGCAGGACGTCAGCGGGTGGCCCGTCGAGATCGACTACGACCTGGACCACGCGATCGCCGCGGGCCCCGACGCGCTGATGATGCTCCGCATCCAGCTCGAACGCATGAACGCGGCGTATTTCCCGACTGAACGGGAGTATTCGCGTCGCTATGGACTCGACGCACGACGCCTGGCGGCCCTGCCGACCGATAGCATTGTGCTGCACCCCGGCCCCATGAACCGGGGTCTGGAGATCTCCGCCGAAGCCGCCGATTCGCCTCGCTCGACGGTGCTCGAGCAGGTCACGAACGGCGTCTCCGTGCGGATGGCCGTGCTGTACCTGCTGCTGGCGGGCGAGCGGCCCCACACCGAGAAAGAGGACCTCCGATGAGCCACGCCACCCCCCAGACCCTTCTGGTCCGCGGCGCGCGCGTCGAGGGTCAGGATGCCACCGACCTCATCGTGAAGGACGGCGTCATCGCCGAGACCGGCACCGGCCTCTCGCACGCCGGCGCCACCGTCGTCGACGCCGACGGGCTGATCGCCCTTCCCGGCCTGGTCGATCTGCACGTGCACCTGCGCGAGCCCGGGTTCGAGGCATCCGAGACCGTCCTCACCGGATCCCGCGCGGCAGCGGCCGGTGGCTTCACCACCGTCTTCGCCATGCCGAACACCTCGCCGACGGCCGACACGGCCGGTGTCGTCGAGCAGGAGCTCGCCCTCGGCGAAGCAGCCGGCTACGTGCACGTGCAGCCGATCGGCGCCGTCACCGTCGGGCAGAAGGGCGAGCGCCTCGCCGAGCTCGGCGCGATGGCCGACTCCCGTGCCCGCGTGCGCGTGTTCAGCGACGACGGCTTCTGCGTCTTCGACCCGCTCATCATGCGCCGCGCCCTCGAATACGTGAAGGCGTTCGACGGCGTCATCGCGCAGCACGCTCAGGACCCGCGCCTGACCGAGGGCGCACAGATGAACGAGGGCGCCGTCTCGGCCGAGCTCGGCCTGACCGGCTGGCCCGCGGTCGCCGAGGAGTCGATCATCGCCCGCGACGTGCTGCTCGCCGAGCACGTCGGCTCGCGCCTGCACGTGTGCCACCTCAGCACCGCGGGCTCGGTCGACATCATCCGCTGGGCCAAGAAGCGCGGAGTGAACGTCACCGCCGAGGTCACCCCGCACCACCTGCTGCTGACCGACGAACTCGTGCGCGACTACGACGCCCGGTACAAGGTCAACCCGCCGCTGCGCCGCGAGGAAGACGTGATGGCCGTGCGCGAGGGCCTGGCCGACGGCACGATCGACATCGTCGCCACCGACCACGCCCCGCACCCCGCCGAGGCGAAAGCCTGCGAGTGGGCGGCCGCCGCCAACGGCATGGTCGGGCTCGAGAGCGCTCTGCGCGTCGTGCAGCAGGCGATGGTCGACACCGGCCTCCTCGCCTGGACCGACGTCGCGCGCGTGATGTCGAAGACCCCCGCGCGCATCGGCCGCCTCGACGGGCACGGCACCCCCGTGGCGGAGGGGCAGCCGGCCTCCTTCACCCTGTACGACGCGCGCCCCTCGCGTACGTTCGCGGTGGACGACCTGCGCGGTCGCAGCAAGAACTCGCCGTACCTCGGCCGGGAACTGCCCGGAGAGGTGCGCTGGACCGTGCGTTCCGGCATCCCGACCGTCGTCGACGGTGCGCTGCTCGAGACGCCCGGGGCCCTCGCATGACTCGCGAGGGTGCTCTCCTCGTGATGGCGGGCGTGGCCGTGGTCGCGCTCGGCATCCTCGCGTGGGCGTGGTGGCGACGAACGCGGCGCGATGCGCGCTACACCGCCCCGGTGGGGGAGCTGCCCGCGGACGCCGTCGAGACGGCCGTGTTCCCGGGGCTCTACGTCGCCACGACCCGTCATGACGAGCCGCTCGAGCGTCTCGCGGTCAAGGGTCTCGGCTTCCGCTCCCGCGTCGACGTGACCGTCACCACGGCCGGCGTCGCGCTCGACCTTCCGGGCCAGCCCCGCATCGCGCTCACCCGCGATCGCCTGATCGATGCGAGCCAGGCGACCGTCGCCATCGACCGTGTGGTCGAGCGCGACGGCCTGACGCGCGTCAGCTGGCGCATCGACGACGACACCGTCGTCGACACCTATCTCCGACCTCAGGATGCCTCGGCGAAAGCCCTCGCCGACGCCATCCGTCCGCTCATCACCACGACAGGAAGCGACGCATGACCGCCCTGATCCCTTCCGCGCGCCTGACGCGCGACCCGGCCGTCCTCGTGCTCGAGGACGGCACCCGCTACACCGGACGCGCCTATGGCGCGCGGGGCGAGACCCTCGGCGAGGTCGTCTTCGCCACCGGCATGACCGGCTACCAGGAGACGATCACCGACCCCTCGTACGCGGGACAGATCGTGCTGCAGACCGCGCCCCACATCGGCAACACGGGTGTGAACGACGAAGACCCCGAGTCCCGGCGCATCTGGGTCGCGGGTTACGTCGTGCGCGACCCCTCGCGCATGGTGTCGAACTGGCGCGCGAACCGCTCGCTCGACGACGCTCTCGTCGAAGACGGCATCGTCGGCATCTCCGGCATCGACACCCGCGCCGTCACCCGCCGCATCCGCTCCGAGGGCAGCATGCGCGGCGGCGTCTTCTCGGGCGAGGCGGCGAACCTGGATGCCGAGGAGCAGCTGCGCCGCGTGCGCGAGGCCCCGGGGATGGCGGGCCGCAACCTGTCGGCCGAGGTCTCGGTCAGCGAGGTCGAGGTGACGCCCGCGACCTCCGACCGCATCGGCAACCTCGCCGTGCTCGACCTGGGCGTGAAGACCTCGACGATCAACAACCTCGCGGCGCGCGGCTTCGACGTGCACGTGTTCCCGCAGTCGGCGACGATCGACGAGATCCGGGCCATCGAACCCGTCGCGGCGTTCTACTCGAACGGCCCCGGCGACCCCGCGGCATCCGACCAGCACGTCGAGTTGCTCCGCGAGGTGCTGAGTGACGGCCTGCCGTTCTTCGGCATCTGCTTCGGCAACCAGTTGCTCGGACGCGCCCTCGGCTTCGGCACCTACAAGTTGCCCTTCGGGCACCGCGGCATCAACCAGCCGGTGCTCGACAAGACCACCGGCCGTGTCGAGATCACCTCGCAGAACCACGGTTTCGCCGTGGACGCGCCCCTCGACCAGGTCGTGGACAGCCCGAACGGCTTCGGCCGCGTCGAGGTGAGCCACATCGGCCTCAACGACAACGTCGTGGAGGGTCTGCGTGCCCTCGACATCCCCGCGTTCAGCGTGCAGTACCACCCGGAGGCCGCCTCCGGCCCGCACGACGCCAACTACCTGTTCGACCGCTTCCGCGAGATGGTCCTCGCCACCCAGGCCCTTCGACAGGCTCAGGGACCGGCCACCGCGGCTCATGGCCAGAACGACGCTCAGGACACGACCCAGGAAGACACCAATGCCTAAGCGCGACGACATCAACTCCGTCCTCGTCATCGGCTCCGGCCCGATCGTCATCGGTCAGGCCTGCGAGTTCGACTACTCCGGCACCCAGGCGTGCCGCGTCCTGCGCGAAGAGGGGGTGCGCGTCATCCTCGTCAACTCCAACCCGGCGACGATCATGACCGACCCCGACTTCGCCGACGCGACCTACATCGAGCCCATCACCCCCGAGGTGATCGAATCGATCATCGCCAAGGAGAAGCCGGATGCCGTGCTCCCCACCCTCGGCGGCCAGACGGCCCTGAATGCGGCGATCCAGCTCCACAAGCGCGGCATCCTCGAGAAGTACGACGTCGAGCTCATCGGCGCCGACTTCGACGCGATCAACCGCGGCGAGGACCGCCAGATCTTCAAGGAACTCGTCATCGAGGCAGGCGCCGACGTCGCGGCATCCGTCATCTGCCACTCGATGGACGAGCTCCTCGCCGGGGCGGAGAAGCTCGGGTACCCCCTGGTCGTCCGGCCGAGTTTCACGATGGGTGGTCTCGGTTCGGGCTTCGCCTACGACGAAGAAGACCTCCGCCGCATCGGCGGTGCGGGCCTGCACGACTCGCCCACCAACGAGGTGCTGCTCGAGGAGTCGATCCTCGGGTGGAAGGAGTACGAGCTCGAGCTCATGCGCGACACCGCCGACAACACGGTCGTGGTCTGCTCGATCGAGAACGTCGACCCGGTCGGCGTTCACACCGGCGACTCGATCACGGTGGCTCCCGCCCTCACGCTGACCGACCGCGAGTACCAGCGCCTGCGCGACATCGGCATCGACATCATCCGCGCCGTGGGCGTCGACACCGGTGGCTGCAACATCCAGTTCGCCGTGGACCCCGCGACCGGCCGCATCATCGTCATCGAGATGAACCCGCGCGTGTCGCGTTCGAGCGCGCTCGCGTCGAAGGCCACGGGCTTCCCGATCGCGAAGATCGCCGCGAAGCTCGCGATCGGCTACCGCCTCGACGAGATCCCCAACGACATCACCAAGGTCACCCCGGCGAGCTTCGAGCCCACGCTCGACTACGTCGTGGTGAAGGTGCCGCGGTTCAACTTCGAGAAGTTCCCGGCGGCCGACACCACGCTGACCACCACCATGAAGTCGGTGGGCGAGGCCATGGCGATCGGCCGCAACTACACCACCGCCCTGCAGAAGGCGCTCCGCTCGCTCGAGAAGCGCGGGTCGAGCTTCCACTGGGGCGAGGAGTCGCGCTCGGTGGAGGAGCTGCTCGAGATCGCGAAGACCCCGACCGACGGCCGCATCGTCGTGCTGCAGCAGGCGCTGCGCAAGGGCGCGACCCCCGAGCAGGCGTTCGACGCCACCGCGATCGACCCCTGGTTCATCGACCAGATGGTGCTGATCAACGAGGTCGCGGAGTTCATCGCGCAGGCCGACGAGCTGGATGCCGACACCCTCCGCGTCGCGAAGGAGCACGGTTTCAGCGACGCCCAGATCGCCGAGATCCGCGGCCTCGACGAGGCCGCGGTGCGCGAGACCCGCTACGCGCTCGACGTGCGCCCGGTCTACAAGACCGTCGACACGTGCGCGGGGGAGTTCCCGGCCCTGACGCCGTACCACTACTCGTCGTACGACGCCGAGACCGAGGTCACCCCCTCGGACCGCACGAAGGTCGTCATCATCGGCTCGGGCCCGAACCGCATCGGTCAGGGTGTCGAGTTCGACTACTCGTGCGTGCACGCCTCGTTCGCGCTGTCGGATGCCGGGTACGAGACCGTCATGGTCAACTGCAACCCCGAGACCGTGTCGACCGACTACGACACCTCCGACCGCCTGTACTTCGAGCCGCTGACACTCGAGGACGTGCTCGAGGTGCTGCACGCCGAGAGCCAGTCGGGCACGATCCTCGGTGTCGTCTGCCAGCTCGGCGGCCAGACGCCGCTGGGCCTGGCGAAGGGCATCGAGGCCGCGGGCTACACCATCCTCGGCACGAGCCCCGAGGCGATCGACCTCGCCGAGGAGCGCGAGCTGTTCTCGCGCCTGCTCGACGACGCCGGTCTCGTCGCCCCACGCAACGGCACCGCGATCGACGTCGAGGGCGCGGTCACCGTGGCCGAGGAGATCGGCTACCCCGTGCTCGTGCGCCCGAGCTTCGTGCTCGGCGGCCGCGGCATGGAGATCGTCTACTCGACCGAGGCGCTGCGCGACTACTTCGTGCGCGTCGCCGACCAGGCGATCATCGGCCCCGGGCTCCCGCTGCTGGTGGACCGCTTCCTCGACGACGCGATCGAGCTCGACGTCGACGCACTGTTCGACGGCACCGACCTGTACATCGGCGGGGTCATGGAGCACCTCGAGGAAGCCGGCATCCACTCCGGTGACTCCTCCTGCACCCTGCCGCCCGTCTCGCTCGGTCGCACCGAGGTCGACCGCGTCCGCGAGGCGACCCTCGCCATCGCGAAGGGCGTCGGCGTCCGGGGCCTGTTGAACGTCCAGTTCGCGATCTCGGCCGGCGTGCTCTACGTCATCGAGGCGAACCCCCGCGCGAGCCGCACCGTGCCGTTCGTGTCGAAGGCGCTCGGCATCCCGCTCGCCAAGGCCGCCAGCCGCATCATGGCCGGCAACACGATCGCCGAGCTCGTCGCCGAGGGACTGCTGCCCGAGCAGGACGGCTCGCGCGTGCCGCTCGACGCCCCCGTCGCCGTCAAGGAGGCCGTGCTGCCGTTCAAGCGGTTCCGCACCGCCGACGGCCACACGGTCGACAGCGTGCTCGGGCCCGAGATGCGCTCGACGGGTGAGGTCATGGGCATCGACCGCGACTTCCCGACCGCGTTCGCGAAGAGCCAGGAAGCCGCGTACGGCGGGATGCCGACCTCGGGCACCGTGTTCATCTCGGTCGCCGACGCCGACAAGCGCGCCGTGATCCTGCCCGCGCACCGCCTGCAGGAGCTCGGCTTCACGCTCATGGCGACCGAGGGGACGGCCGAGATCCTCGCCCGGAACGGCATCCGGGTCCAGGTCGTCGAGAAGTACTCCGAGACGCAAGGGTCCGGCCAGCAGAACGTGGTCGACCTCATCAACGCGGGGGAGATCGACATGATCGTCAACACCCCCTCGGGCGGCACGGCCCGCGCGGACGGGTATGAGATCCGCGCGGCGGCCGTCGCCGCCGACAAGGCGCTCTTCACCACGATGGCCGTCCTGGGTGCCGCCGTCAGCGCGCTCGGCGCGATGAAGGACGGCTTCGGGGTCCGCAGCCTCCAGGAGTACGCCGTGGATCGCGCGGGGCGTCTGTGAGCGAAACGTTCGGGCAGCGGCTCAGCGCCGCACTGTCGGCCCACGGCGCGCTGTGCGTCGGCATCGACCCCCACGCCGCGCTCCTGTCGGCGTGGGGGCTGGATGCCACGGCCGACGGCGCGCGCGACTTCGGCCTGCGGGTGGTCGAGGCCGCCCGCGGTCGGGTCGGGGTCGTGAAGCCGCAGGTGGCGTTCTACGAGCGCTACGGCTCTCGCGGCTTCGCCGCTCTCGAGGACGTGATGGCCGCCGCACGCGACGCCGGCCTCCTGGTGATCGCCGACGCGAAGCGCGGGGACATCGGCACGACCATGGAGGGGTACGCGCACGCCTGGCTCGAGCCCGGTTCCCCCCTCGAAGCGGATGCCGTGACCCTGTCGCCGTACATGGGCGCCGACTCGCTGCGCGACACGCTGTCGCTGGCGATCCGGCACGGCAAGGGTGCTTTCGTCCTCACCGCCACCAGCAACCCCGAGGCGCGCGCGCTGCAGAGCGCGATCGTGGACGACGCCCTCGCCGTCGGTGACCACGAACACGTCGCCGCCCGGGTGGCGCACGACGTGAACGAGGCGAACATCGGCGCGCCCGGCGCCCTCGGCTCGATCGGCGTCGTCGTCGGTGCGACGGTCGATCGTGCCGCGTTCGGCCTCGGCGACGTGGCCTTGGCGGGGATGCCGATCCTCGCGCCCGGGTTCGGCGCACAGGGTGCCGAGCCGGCCGACCTCGGCCGGCTGTTCGGGTACGTCGCCTCGGCGGTGGTCGCGAACGAGAGCCGGAGCGTCCTCGCGGTCGGACCGGATCGTCTCGGGGCTCGTATCGAACAGCGCGCCGCGCTGTACCAGGGAGTGTCTCGTGGTTGATTCCCGCCGTCCGCCCGAGGTCGATCGCGCCGCGGCATCGCGACGCGCCGTCGCTGCGCGCCGCGAGCGGGCCGCGCTCAAGCGCGATGTCTCCACGCGCGTCATCAGCCCGCAGGAGCTTCTGCGCAGGGCCCTCGCCGACCCGTCGTCGGCCGCGGGCGCCATGCGCGTGACCGAGTTCCTCACGGCGATCCCCGCGATCGGAGAGAGCAAGCGCGATCGGATCCTCGACGCCCTCGGCATCTCGCCGGTCAAGCGACTCGGCGGGCTCGGCTCGCGCCAGCGCGACGCACTCCGCGACTACCTCGACAGCCGATGGCCCGAACCCGGCCCCCGTGCCGGGCGGAGCCGCCTGATCGTGCTCGCCGGTCCCACCGCGGTGGGCAAGGGGACGGTCGCCGCGTACATCAAGGAGAACCACCCCGAGATCCACCTGTCGGTGTCGGCGACGACCCGTGCTCCGCGGCCCGGAGAGGTCGAGGGCGAGCACTACTACTTCGTCGACGACGCGGAGTTCGATCGCCTGGTCGCAACGGGTGCGCTGCTCGAGTGGGCGACCGTGCACAACCGTCATCGCTACGGCACACCGCGCGAGCCGATCGAGCGCGTGCTGGCGACCGGCGGTACGGCCCTCCTCGAGATCGATCTGCAGGGCGCCCGGCAGGTGCGCGCCGCGGAGCCCTCGGCGACCCTCGTGTTCCTCCTCCCGCCGAGCTGGGACGAGCTCGTCCAGCGTCTGGTCGGACGAGGGACCGAGGATGCCGAGGAGCGGGCGCGCCGCCTGCGCACCGCCCGCACCGAGCTGGCGGCCCAGAACGAGTTCGACTACCGCGTCGTGAACGACTACGTCGCCTCGGCCGCGGCCGAGGTCGTCGCCCTCGCCGCACGGCGGCCGGGAGACCCCGGAAGCCGCTGACCCGGCGCCCCCGCACGCAGAGCGCATCTCGGGCGGACGTCGGATAGAATGACAGGATGCTTCGGCGCTTCGCGCGCCGCATCCACCCATCCCGCCGAACCAGGAGGTTCCCCATGGCCGGACGTAACCAGGGCATCATCGACCCGCCCATCGACGCACTGCTCGACAAGGTCGACTCGAAGTACCAGCTCGTGATCTACGCATCCAAGCGCGCTCGGCAGATCAACGACTACTACTCCGACCTGCACGAGGGCAACCTCTTCGACAACGTGGGCCCGCTCGTCGACTCCACCGTCGAGGACAAGCCGCTCACCATCGCGCTGCACGAGATCCACGAAGACAAGCTGCGCCTGCGCGCTGCGGAGTAATCCACAACACCCGTTCACACGTGATCTGTTCACACATGTGACGATGCCCCGGGCGGCTCACCGCCACCCGGGGCATACTTGTGCCCGTTCCCACTCGCTCACCCCCACGGAGTCGTCTTGACCGACCTGCGCCTGTTCACGTCCGAGTCCGTCACCGAAGGACACCCCGACAAGATCTGCGACCAGATCTCGGACAGCATCCTCGATGCGATCCTGACCGACGACCCGACGGGCCGCGTCGCGGTCGAGACCCTCGTCACGACGGGTCTCGTCCACGTCGCCGGCGAGGTGTCGACGAGCGCCTACGTCGAGATCCCCGCGATCGTCCGCGACGTCGTCAACCGCATCGGGTACACCTCGAGCGAGACGGGCTTCGATGGCGAGTCGTGCGGCGTGTCCGTCTCGATCGGCGCGCAGTCGTCCGACATCGCCGCGGGCGTGAACAAGGCGTTCGAACAGCGCGAGCGCGGCTCCGTCGACCCGCGCGACCTGCAGGGCGCGGGCGATCAGGGCATCATGTTCGGCTTCGCGACGAACGAGACGCCGCAGCTCATGCCGATGGCGGCCTGGACCGCGCACCGGATCGCCGAGCGCTTGGCATCCGTGCGCAAGAACGGGACGCTGCCGTTCCTGCGGCCCGACGGCAAGACGCAGGTGACGCTCGGGTACGACGGCCACACGCCCCGCAGCGTCGACTCCGTCGTGCTGTCGACGCAGCACCACCCCGACATCTCGCAGGAAGACCTGCGCGCGGCGGTGCAGGCCGAGGTCATCGACCCGGTGCTCGCCGAGACGGGGCTCGAACTCCCCGACGTGAAGTACTACATCAACCCGGCCGGACCCTTCGTGATCGGCGGCCCCAAGGGCGACGCCGGACTCACCGGCCGCAAGATCATCATCGACACCTACGGCGGGGCCTCCCGTCACGGCGGCGGCGCGTTCAGCGGCAAAGACCCGTCCAAGGTCGACCGTTCGGCCGCCTACGCCATGCGCTGGGTCGCCAAGAACGCGGTCGCGGCGGGGCTCGCCGACCGTCTCGAGGTGCAGGTCGCGTACGCGATCGGCAAGGCCAACCCGGTCGGCCTCTACGTCGAGTCCTTCGGCACGGCGCACGTGGCCGACGAGGTGATCGTCCGCGCGATCCGCGACGTGTTCGACCTGCGACCGAAGGCGATCGTCGACCAGCTCGACCTCTTGCGGCCCATCTACGCGCAGACGGCCACCTACGGCCACTTCGGGCGCGAGCTGCCCGACTTCACCTGGGAGCGCACCGACCGCGTCGACGAGCTGCGCGCGGCCGCCGGGCTCTGACCGTGCGGGCGGGCGTCGCGAGGCCCGGCGGAAGCCGCGCCTCGTCGGCGGAGGTATCGGCTCCCGGTGGCGGCAGACAGGCACGCTCGTGAGCGAGCGGCGCGTGGCGCGCGTGCAGCTCGAGTCTCCCGTGCCGCAGCTCGACCGCCTCTTCGACTACGCGGTCCCGCATCCCCTCGTGGCCGACATCGCCCCCGGCGTGCGGGTGAAGGTGCCGCTGCGCTCGGCCGGACGGATGATGGATGCCTTCGTCGTCGATGTCGTCGCCGACGACGGCACCGAGCGTCCCCTGTCGTCGGTCGAGGCCGTGGTGTCGCCGATGCCGGTCCTGCCGGAGCGGCTGTACACGCTCGCCCGCCGCGTCGCCGATCGTGCCGCGGGTTCGGTCAGCGATGTGCTGCGCCTCGCGGTGCCCAAGCGGATGGTCCGCGCCGAGAAGGCCTGGGCCGCCGCGCCGCCGCCCGCCGCCCCGGACGTCGTCCCCGCGGCCCGAGAACGAGCCGCCGAGTTGTTCAAGCCCTATCCGGGTCTCGCGGACGCCCTCGACCGCGGCGAGCGCCTCGCGGTCGATGCGCCCCCGCACCCGCACGCGGACCTTCCGCGCGGAGCGTGGGCCGATCTCCTCGCCGCCGCCGCCGTGCACACGCTCGCCCGGGGCAAGAGCGCTGTCCTCGTCGTCCCCGACTACCGCGACCAGGCCCAGCTCCTCGCCGCCCTGTCGGAGCTGGTGACTCCGGATGCCATCGTGCGCGACGACGCGGACCAGTCCGGTCCCGCCCGTTACGCGCAGTATCTCCGTACCCTCGCGCCCGTGCCGTGCATCGTCGTCGGTCGCCGCTCGGGCGTGTACGCGCCCGCGTACGACACGGGGCTCGTCGCCATCTGGGATGACGGCGACTCGCTCCTGTCCGAGCCGCTCGCTCCCGGGGTGCATGCGCGCGACGCCGCTCTCGTGCGGCAGGAGCTCGAGGGGTCGGCCCTGGTGTTCGCGGGACACACCCGCACCACCGACGTGCAGCGCCTGGTCGACGTCGGGTACGTGCGCGAGATCACGCAGGCGCGGCGCCCCAGCCCCCGCGTGGTGCTGAGCGCGACGCGCGAGGGGGAGCAGCGCCAGTCCCGCGTGCCCTCGTCGGCGTTCGCGGCGGCGCGGGAGGCGTTGCAGAGCGGTCCCGTGCTGGTGCAGGTCGCCCGCCCGGGCTACGCCCCGTCCCTCGTGTGCGCGGACTGCCGCCGTCCCGCGCGCTGTCCGCACTGCGCCGGCCCGCTGCGGGCCGCCCGACCGGGGGCCGTTCCCGTCTGCGCGTGGTGCGGTCGCAGCGCGCACGCGTGGACCTGCGGGCACTGCCACTCGACAAAGCTGCGGATGGCCTCCTCCGGGAGTGAACGCACCGCCGACGAGCTCGGTCGCGCCTTCCCGAACACCCGGGTCATCATCGCGGACGGCGCGCACCCGGTCGCCGAGGTCGACGGGCACCCGGCCCTCGTGATCGCCACCCGGGGCGCCGAGCCGATCGCCCGGGGCGGATACCGCGCCGTCATCCTGCTCGACGGTGACCGAATGCTGCAGAGCGAGGCCCTCCGCATCGGCGAGAGCTGCCTGCGCTGGTGGTCCAACGCCGCGGCTCTCGCGGCCCCCGGCGCACCCGTGCACCTCGTCGGCGTCGCCGGTCCCGTCGCCCGCGCTCTCGCCGCCTGGACCCAGCCCGCGTACGCCCGCGCCGAGCTGGCCGACCGCGTCCCCCTGCGGATGCCGCCCGCCGTGCGCGTCGCGAGCGTCGACGGACACGCGCGGAGTGTGGACACCCTCCTCACGTCGCTCCTTGAGACGGTGCCCGATCTCGACCCCCTCGCGATCCTCGGTCCGGTGGACACATCGGAGACCCCGGACGTGTCGACCTCCCGGGCGCTCGTGCGGTTCGACTACGCGCACGGCAAGGCCGTGGCCGAGGCTCTCCGCGCCGGGGTCATCGCCGACGCCCTCCGCGCCCGCAAGTCACGCAAGGATCGCGGGCCGAAACAGCGCAGTACGCTCAGAGTTCGTCTCGACATCCCCGAGCCCGATCTGTGAGCACGACCCGCGCCCGGCCGACATCGGCCGCACTGCGCGGGACGCCCCTTCCGCCCCGAACCGCCTGAGGAGAACCATGCGCCTCGTCTTCGCCGGCACCCCCGCCGTCGCCGTCCCGTCGCTGCGAGCCCTGGCATCCGGTCCGCATGAGATCGCCGCCGTCCTCACCCGCGGCGACGCTCCGCTCGGCCGCAAACGCGTGCTCACCCCGTCGCCGGTCGCTCAGGCGGCGGACGAGCTCGGTCTCCCGCTCATCAAGGCGGACCGCCTCGACGCCGAGGCCACCGCGGCCGTCGCGGCACTCGAACCCGATCTCGGTGTGATCGTCGCGTACGGCGGTCTGGTGCGCGAGCCTCTGCTCTCGACGCCTGGTCACGGCTGGATCAACCTGCACTTCTCTCTCCTGCCGCGATGGCGCGGAGCCGCCCCCGTCCAGCGCGCTCTCATCGCGGGCGACCGGGTGACCGGCGCGAGCGTGTTCCAGCTCGTCGCGGCGCTCGACGCCGGTGACGTGTTCGCCGAGGAGCGCTACGAGATCCCCGCCGGGGCGACCAGCGCCGAGGTGCTCGACGCCCTCGCCGACATCGGCGCTCCGCTTCTCGCCCGCGTCGTCGACGGCATCGCCGACGGAACCGCGGTGAGCACCCCGCAGCAGGGCGAGCCGACGCTCGCCCCCAAACTCTCGCTCGAGGACGGCCTCCTCGATTTCACTCGGGGTGCCGACACCCTCCTGCATCGGATCGCCGGGGTCACGCCCGAACCCGGCGCGCACACCACCCTCGACGGTGCGCGGTTCAAGGTGCTGCGCGCCGCCCCCGCCGACGCACCGCCCCTTCCGCCCGGTCGGGTCGCGGCATCCGGCAAGGACGTGATCGTCGGCACCGGCACCGCACCGCTGCGCCTCGAGACGGTCCAGCCCGCGGGCAAGGGCGCGATGGCCGCCGGCGACTGGTTCCGCGGACTGCGCACGAGCGAACCGGTGCTGGGCGCATGAGCGTGCAGGGAGCGCGCGCGGTCGCGTACGAGGTTCTGCGGGCGGTCTCGGGCGACGAGGCGTACGCCAATCTGCTGCTGCCGCACGCGATCGTGCGAGCGAACCTGGATGCCAAAGACGCCGGTCTCGCGACCGAGCTGACGTACGGCACCCTGCGCCGTCGCGGCACCTACGACGCGATCATCGCCGCGGCCGCGGATCGTACGGTCGACCGCATCGATCCCGCCGTGCTCGACGCGCTGCGCCTGGGCGTGCACCAGCTGCTGTCGACGCGCGTCGCCTCGCACGCTGCGGTGAACGAATCCGTCGAGCTGGCGCGCCGCCACGGGGGCGGAAGGGGGGCCGCGGGCTTCGCGAACGCCGTCCTGCGTCGTGTCTCGCGCGACACCCCGGGCGAGTGGATGGACCGGATAGCGGCGACCGCGCGCAGCGACGACGAGCGGATCGGCGTGACGACCTCGCACCCGGTCTGGATCGTCCGCGCGCTCCGCCGTGCCCTGACCGCGGAGGGTCGGGCCGACGAGCTCGGTGCGCTCCTCGACGCCGACAACGTCGCCCCGCGCGTGGCGATGGTCGCCCTTCCGGGTCTCGCCGAGGCTCCCGCCGACGCCACGGCCGCGCGCTTCGCGCCCACGGCCTTCACCACCCGCGGGGGAGGCGACCCCGAGGGCCTCATCCGCGCGAGCGAAGGCCGGATCCGCGTGCAGGACGAGGGGTCGCAGCTGGCCGCTCTCGCCCTCAGTCGCGCGCTGCCGATCCGGGAGGGCGAGCGCTGGCTCGACCTGTGCGCCGGCCCCGGCGGCAAGACAGCTCTGCTCGCCGCCGAAGCCCTCGCGCACGGCGCTCACCTCGACGCGAACGAGATCGCTCCGGCGCGCGCGGGGCTGGTGCGCCAGGCCGTGGCATCCGTTCCGCTCGATGTCGACGTGAGCGAGGAGGACGGGCGCGACCGCGCGGCCCGAGCACCGGGGGAGTACGACCGCATCCTCGTCGACGCGCCCTGCACCGGGATCGGTGCTCTCCGGCGTCGGCCGGAGGCACGCTGGCGCAAGACGCCGTCCGACGTGCCCGATCTCACCGCCCTGCAGCAGGAGCTTGTCCTCGCGGCCTTCGAGGCGCTGAAGCCGGGAGGCGTCGTGGCCTACGTCACCTGTTCGCCGCACCTCGCCGAGACCTCCGGGGTGCTCGCCGAGGTCAAGCGCGCCCTCGGCGACTCCGTCGAGGAGCTTGATGCGCGCGCGGTCGTCCGGTCCGTGGCGCTCGCCGAGATCGACCTCCCCGACCAGGCGGACGGCTCGCTCCGCGCGCAGCTGTGGCCCCACCGCCACGGGACCGACGCGATGTCGATCGCTCTGCTGCGCAAGCGGTGACCCGGGGTCTCGCGGCCGATCGGCTCTGCCCGGGTGAGCGGGCCGCGACCCCTGGACATAATGGTCGGGTGCCTACCGACGCCCCGCGCATCAACCCGAGCATCCTCGCCGCCGACTTCGTGAACATGGAGGCCGAGCTCGCGCGCATCGCGGGCGCCGACTTCGTGCACGTCGACGTGATGGACAACCACTTCGTGCCGAACCTCACCTTCGGCCCGCAGATGGTGGGGCGCATCCAGGAGACGAGCCCCGTTCCGCTGGACGTGCACCTCATGATCGACGACCCCGACCGCTGGGCACCCGCCTACGCCGAGCTCGGCGCCGCCTCGGTGACCTTCCACCTCGAGGCCGCGGCATCCCCGATCGCCCTCGCCCGTCAGCTGCGCTCCCTGGGCGCCCGGGCGGGAGTCGCCGTCAAGCCCGGCACCCCCGTCGAGAACCTCTTCGAGGCGCTCAACGAATTCGACCAGATCCTCGTGATGACGGTCGAGCCCGGATTCGGCGGGCAGTCGTTCATGCCCGAGACCATGCCGAAGCTCCGCGCCCTCGCCGATGAGGCGAAGCGCCGCGGCTCGAACGTCTGGCTGCAGGTCGACGGGGGCATCGGCGAGTCCACGATCGCCCAGGCCGCCGAAGCGGGCGCCGACACCTTCGTCGCCGGCTCCGCGGTGTTCGGCGCCGACGACCCCGACCGCGCGATCGAGTCCCTCCGCGCCGCCGCGGCCCGCCACCGCCACTGACGCCGCCTCCGCGCCCCCGATAAACGCCGTTCCTGCCGAGAAACGCCGCGTCCCCGCGTGTCTCGCACGGAACGGCGTTTATCGAGGTCGGAGTCGGCGCCGGCCCGCGACATCCCCACCCCCGCCGACCCGATACCCTGGAAGCGTGAAGACCTTCGACGACCTGTTCGCGGAACTCAGCGCCAAGGCCGTCGAGCGACCCGAGGGGTCGGGTACCGTCGCGCAGCTCGACGCCGGCGTGCACGCCATCGGCAAGAAGATCGTCGAAGAGGCCGCCGAGGTGTGGATGGCCGCCGAGTACGAGTCCGACGCCGCGGCCGCCGAAGAGATCTCGCAGCTGCTCTACCACCTGCAGACGCTCATGCTCGCGAAGGGCCTGACGCTCGAGGACGTCTACCGACATCTCTGAGCCCGCGCCCGACCGCTCGACGCCGCACTCCGCGGCGTGAGCCGCCCACAGCTCACATCAACACGAAAGCCCCCCGTCATGCTGCGAATCGCCGTGCCGAACAAGGGGTCGCTCGCCGAGACCGCCGCCGAGATGCTCTCGGAGGCCGGGTACACCGGACGACGCGACTCGAAAGACCTGTACACCGTCGACCCCGCCAACGAGGTCGAGTTCTTCTACCTCCGCCCGCGCGACATCGCGACCTACGTCGGTTCCGGCGCGCTCGATGTCGGCATCACCGGCCGCGACCTGCTGCTCGACGCCCGCATGCCGGGCGCGCGCGAGGTCGAGTCTCTCGGTTTCGCCGGCTCGACCTTCCGCTTCGCCGGGCGCCCCGGCCGCTTCACCGACGTGCAGGACCTCGAGGGCCTCCGCGTCGCCACCGCCTACCCCGGCCTGGTCGACGCCTTCCTCGACGAACGCGGCATCGCGGTCGACATCGTCCCGCTCGACGGCGCGGTCGAGTCCGCCGTGCAGCTGGGAGTGGCGGATGCCGTCGCCGACGTCGTCTCGACCGGCACGACGCTGCGCCAAGCGGGGCTCGAGATCTTCGGGCCCGTCCTCCTCGAGAGCGACGCCGTGCTCATCTCCGGCCCGAACGAGGTCGAGGGCACCGAAACGCTGCTGCGCCGCCTGCGCGGCGTGCTCGCCGCCCGCAAGTACGTGCTCGTGGACTACGACCTCCCCGTCGCGCTCGTCGACCAGGCGATCGCGGTCGCCCCGGGCCTGGAATCCCCGACGATCTCGCCGCTGCGCGACCCCGAATGGGTGGCGGTCCGCGTGATGAGCCCGCGCCGCGACGTCAACCGCGTCATGGACGAGCTGTACGCGATCGGCGCGCGCGCGATCCTCGTCACCGAGATCCTCGCCGCGAGGCTCTGATGACCCTCGCGCGTCGCGTCATCCCGTGCCTCGACGTCGCGGGCGGCCGCGTCGTGAAGGGCGTCAACTTCCTCGACCTGCGCGACATGGGCGATCCGGTGGAGCTCGCGAAGCTGTACTTCGATCAGGGCGCCGACGAGGTCACGTTCCTCGATGTCACCGCCACGGTCGACGAGCGCGCCACGACGTACGACGTCGTCCGCCGCACGGCCGAGCAGGTCTTCATCCCGCTCACCGTCGGCGGGGGAGTGCGCTCGAGCGACGACGTCGCGCGCCTGCTCGCGGTCGGCGCCGACAAGATCGGCGTCAACTCGGCCGCGATCGCCCGCCCTGCGCTGATCGACGAGATCGCCGACCGCTTCGGCGCTCAGGTCATCGTCCTCTCTCTCGACGTCAAGCGCGCGGCATCCACTCCCTCCGGCTTCGTCGTGACCACGCACGGCGGACGCACCGAGACCACTCTCGACGCCCTCGAGTGGGCCCGTGAGGCGGTCGAACGCGGAGCCGGCGAACTGCTGGTCAACTCGATCGACGCCGACGGGACCAAGCAGGGGTTCGACCTCGAGCTCGTGCGTCTCATGCGCCAGGTCGCCGCGGTCCCGGTCATCGCCTCCGGGGGCGCGGGAGCCCTCGAGCACTTCGCCCCCGCGATCCAGGCCGGCGCCGACGCCGTGCTCGCGGCATCCGTGTTCCACTCGGGTCAGCTGACCGTGGGACAGGTGAAGGGCGCCCTGGCCGCCGACGGAATCGAGGTGCGCCGATGAGCGTCGACCGCGTCACCTACAACTCCGACGGCCTGGTCCCCGCGGTCATCCAGCAGTTCGACACGCGCGAGGTGCTGATGATGGGGTGGATGGATGCCGAGGCCCTGCGCCGCACGCTCACCACCGGCCGCGTGACCTTCTGGTCCCGCTCGCGCCAGGAGTACTGGCGCAAGGGCGACACCTCGGGCCACATCCAGCTCGTCAAGGGCGCGCGCTTGGACTGCGACGGCGACACCCTCCTCATCGAGGTCGATCAGATCGGCGCCGCGTGCCACACGGGCGACCACACCTGCTTCGACGCCGTCGACCTGCACCCGGTCGTGGGGGAGAGCTGATGCGGCGCCCCCGCTCGCTCGCCGTCGTCGCGATGCTCCTCGCCGGAGCCATCGGCGTGATCGGCTCGACGCAGACGTGGATCGACGTCACCCTCAACGACGGCGCGCAGCAGACCCTCGCCGTTCCGGGCTCCGACGCGCTCCCGGTGCTCACGCCGCTGAGCCTCGCCGCGCTGGCTCTCGGCGCGGCGCTCTCGATCGCCGGACCGATCGTCCGGTACGTCTTCGGCGCTCTCGGTCTCGGCATCGCCGCGCTCATCGGCTTCGGCGCCGCGCAGATCGTCTTCTCGACCCCCGTCTCGGCCACCGCCGCGACCGTGACCGAGGCGACCGGGATCTCGGGAGTGGATGCCGTCGGCGACCTCGTCGCGGGACTCTCGCTGACCCCGTGGCCCACGATCACGCTACTGGCCCAGGTCGTGCTGGCCGCCGCCGCCGTGTTCACCCTCGTGACGGCTCGCCGCTGGGGCTCGAGCGCGGGCCGGAAGTACCGCACCACCGCCGACGCGGCGGGGGAGTCCTCCCGCCCGCACGACGCGATCGACTCGTGGGACGACCTCTCGCGCGGGGATGATCCGACGGCCTGACGTCCCACCCATCCGCGCTCCGCTCGTCGGCTGCCCGCGCCGCGGGCCGTCCTGCCGCGAGCCGTCACGCGGAGTCCGCGGCCGACGCGCAGGATTCCGGCATCCGCACACGGGGTGTCCGTGACGCCGCCCGCATGACGGCACCGCAGCCGGCCGCGCCGTCCTCGCGACATCGAGACGACCGCACCGGTACCCCGCCCGCGCTTCGATAGACTGATCGAACGCTTTCCCCTGCGCCCGCGCGCGACTGTAAGGAGCCCCATGAGCAACCCCATCGGTGATCCCGGCCACGGACACTCGCCCGCCGCCTGGACGGCCGTGATCATCATGCTGCTCGCGTTCACGCTCGGAACGCTGTTCTTCTGGCTCGACATGCCCGTGCTCGTCTGGGCGTCCGTGGGCCTGCTGGTCGTCGGCGCGATCGTCGGTTGGGCCATGGGCAAGGCCGGTTACGGCGCGAACGGCTCGAAGACCAGCCCGAAGGCCCACTGACCGTGCTGGCCGATCTCACGGCCGGGGCGGTGGAAGACGCAGAGAAGCGCGCCGAGACGCGTCCTCTCGCAGAGGTGGAGCGCGACGCCCTCGCGCAGACGCCCCCGCGGGACGCCCTCGCGATGCTCGCGCCCGCCGACCGGGTCAAGATCATCGCCGAGGTCAAGCGCGCGAGCCCGTCCCGCGGGGACCTCGCGTCGATCCCCGATCCCGCCCGCCAGGCCCGCCTGTACGAAGAGGGTGGCGCGTCCGCGATCTCGGTGCTCACCGAGGGCCGCAAGTTCAAGGGCAGCCTCGCAGACCTCGAGGCCGTCCGCGCGGCCGTGAGCGTCCCCGTGCTGCGCAAGGACTTCATCGCCACGCCCTATCAGGTGCTCGAAGCCCGCGCCTCCGCAGCCGACCTCGTGCTGCTCATCGTCGCCGCTCTCGACCAGAAGACCCTCACCGAGCTCTACGGCCTCGTGACCGACCTCGGCATGACGGCCCTCGTCGAGACGCACTCCGCCGACGAGCTCGAACGCGCCACCGACCTCGGCGCGAAGCTCATCGGCGTCAACGCCCGCAACCTCTCGACCTTCGAGCTCGACCGCGACCTGTTCGGCTCGCTCGCCGACCGATTCCCGGCCGACGCCGTCAAGATCGCCGAGTCCGCGGTGCTCGCTCCGGCCGATGTGGCCCACTACCGCGCCGCGGGCGCCGATGTCGTGCTCGTGGGCGAAGCCCTCGTCACCGGCGATCCCGTCGCCACGCTCCGCGCGTTCCTCCAGGAGACGTCATGACCACCAGCCTGCGCGACCAGAAGGGGCCGTTCTTCGGCGACTTCGGCGGCCGGTACATGCCCGAGTCGCTCATCGCCGCGATCGACGAACTGACCGCGGTCTACGAATCGGCGATGGCCGATCCCGCGTTCCACGCCGAGCTGCGAGCCCTGCTGCACGACTACGCCGGACGCCCGTCCGCTCTCACCGAGGTCCCGCGCTTCGCCGAGCACGCGGGAGGTGCGCGCGTCTTCCTCAAGCGCGAAGACCTCAACCACACCGGCTCGCACAAGATCAACAACGTGCTCGGCCAGGCGCTGCTCACCAAGCGTCTGGGCAAGACCCGTGTGATCGCCGAGACCGGAGCCGGCCAGCACGGCGTCGCCACCGCGACGGCCGCGGCCCTCTTCGGACTCGACTGCGTCGTCTACATGGGCGAGGTCGACACCGAGCGTCAGGCGCTCAACGTCGCCCGCATGCGCCTCCTCGGCGCCGAGGTCGTCCCCGTCACGACCGGCTCGCGCACGCTGAAAGACGCGATCAACGAGGCCTACCGCGACTGGGTCGCCTCGGTCGAGACGACCAACTACATCTTCGGCACGGCCGCAGGCCCGCACCCGTTCCCGGCGATGGTCCGCGACTTCCAGAAGATCATCGGCGAAGAGACCCGCGCCGAGTTCCTCGAGCGCCTCGGCCGTCTCCCCGACGCCGTCTTCGCGTGCGTCGGCGGCGGTTCGAACGCGATCGGCATGTTCGACGCGTTCCTCGACGACGAGGGCGTCGCCCTCTACGGCGTCGAGGCGGCGGGTGACGGCGTCGACACGCCGAAGCACGCGGCATCCATCGAACGAGGTCGTCCCGGCGTCCTGCACGGTGCCCGCACCTACGTCCTGCAGGACGAGGACGGCCAGACCACCGAGTCGCACTCGATCTCCGCGGGCCTCGACTACCCGGGCGTCGGGCCCGAGCACGCGTGGCTGGCCGACATCGGCCGCGCCCAGTACATCCCCGCGACCGACGACGAGGCCATGCAGGCCCTCCGCCTCCTCTCGCGCACCGAGGGCATCATCCCGGCGATCGAGTCGGCCCACGCCCTGGCCGGAGCCCTGCGCATCGGTCGAGAGCTGGGTCCGGATGCCGTCATCGCGATCAACCTCTCCGGTCGGGGCGACAAAGACATGGACACCGCCGCCCGCTACTTCGACCTGTACGACGCGGAACACGCGCCCGAAGAGCCCGGTCCCGCGCAGACGAAGGCCGCCGCGACCGTCGCGTCGGCGGACGGCTCGCCGCTCGACGTGACGCCGGCCCCGGATGCCGCGAGCGGCGCGGGGGTCGAACTGTGACCTCGCGCGTCTCGGCAGCGATCGAGGCCGCCCACGCCGAGGGCCGTGGCGCGTTCGTCGCGTATCTGCCCGCCGGCTTCCCCGACGTCGCCACCAGCATCGAAGCGATCGTCGCGCTGGCCGAGGCCGGCGCCGACGTGATCGAGCTCGGACCTCCCTACAGCGATCCGGTCATGGACGGCCTGGTCATCCAGGAGGCGACGCAGACCGCGCTCGCCAACGGGTTCCGCATGCGCGACCTCTTCACGATCATCCGCGAGGTCACGGCGCGCACCGACGTGCCCATCCTCGTCATGACGTACTGGAACCTCGTCGAGCAGTACGGCGTCGACCGCTACGCCGACGAGCTCGTGGCGGCCGGGGGAGCGGGGCTCATCACGCCCGACATCACCCCCGACGCCGCGTCGGCGTGGATCGCGACGAGCGAACGAACCGGTCTCGACCGGGTCTTCCTCGCCGCCCCGACCTCGACCGACGAGCGTCTCGCGATGATCGTGGGCGCGTCCACGGGCTTCGTGTACACCGTCTCGACGATGGGCATCACGGGGGAGCGGGACCAACTGGATGCCGCTGCCCGCCGTCTCGTCGAACGGCTGCGCGCGCACGGCGCCGCCCACGCGTGCGTCGGCATCGGGATCTCCAACGCCGCCCAGGTGGCCGGGGTCGTCGAGTACGCCGACGGCGCGATCGTCGGGACCGCGCTGGTGAAGGCTCTGCGGGACGGCGGCGTCGAGGGTCTGTCCACCCTCGCGCGGGAGCTGTCCGCGGGCACCGCGCGGCGCGCCTAGACTCTTTCGCATGACGTTCGCCCTCTCGAGCGCCGCCTCCGGCGTGCTCGCCAGCATCCCGAGTCCGACGATCTCCTTCGTCGATCTCGGTCCGCTCCGTATCCACTTCTATGCCCTGTGCATCGTCGCGGGCATCATCGTGGCGTTGCTGCTCACGAACGCGCGTCTGACGCGTCGCGGCGCGGAGAAGTGGGTCGTCATCGACATCTGCCTCCTGGCGGTGCCGTTGGCCATCATCGTCGCCCGCATCTACCACGTCGCGACCCACGCGGGCTTCTACTTCGGGCCGGGCTCGAACCCCTGGAACATCACCCAGCCCGGCTCCGTGTGGGCCATCTGGGAGGGCGGGATCGCGATCTACGGCGCCCTCATCGGCGGCGCCATCGGCGCGATCCTCGGCTGCAAGTGGAGCGGCATCCGCTTCTGGACCTTCGCCGACGCCCTCGCTCCGGGCCTCATCATCGCCCAGGCGATGGGTCGTTTCGGCAACTGGTTCAACCAGGAGCTGTTCGGACAGCCCACCGATCTGCCGTGGGGCCTCGAGATCGCGCCGGGCAACCCGGCGATCCCCGTCGGGCTGCCCGCGGGGACGCTCTTCCACCCCACGTTCCTGTACGAGGTCATCTGGAACCTGCTCGGCGCCGCCGTCATCCTGTACGTCGGAAAGCGCTTCACCCTGCAGTGGGGCAAGCAGTTCGCGATCTACCTCGTGTGGTACAGCGCCGGACGCATCGTGTGGGAGTCGATCCGCGTCGACCCCAGCGACATCATCCTCGGCCTCCGCACGAACGTGTGGGCCGCGATCTTCGGCGTGGTGCTCGGTCTGGTCATCTTCATCGTCCAGTCGCGCCGTCACCACGGCCTCGAGCCGTCCCCGTACGCACCCGGGCGCGAATCGAAGGCTCCGGGGGCTGTAGACTCAACCGACCCCTCTGACTTCGTCGACGTGAGCGAGCCGCCCGCGACGAGCGACACCGTCGGCACCAGCGCCACAAGCAGCCCCGCCACGAACTAACCTCTGGGCCGACGTCGTCCCATTCGAAGCATCAACGTGAGGACGGTTGATATGGCTTCCAGCCTGCGCTCCGACACCGTCGGAGGCTCATTCCCGGCCCGACAGGGAATGTACGACCCGTCGTTCGAGAAAGACGCCTGTGGCCTCGCCATGGTCGCGACTCTCCGCGGCGAGGCCGGGCACGACATCGTCGACCTGGCCCTGACCGCGCTGCGCAACCTCGAGCACCGTGGTGCCATCGGCTCCGACGCCGGCACCGGCGACGGCGCCGGCATCCTCACCCAGATGCCGGATGCCTTCCTGCGCGAGGTCGTGGACTTCGCCCTGCCGCCGGTGGGGGAGTACGCCGCGGGGATGGTCTTCCTTCCCCTCGGGCACGACGAGCGCGCCGCCATGAAAGCGGGCATCGAAGAGATCGCGCGCCACGAGAACCTCGAGGTGCTCGGCTGGCGCGAGGTGCCGACCGAGCCCGACAACCTCGGCAAGCTCGCGTTCGAGGCGCGCCCGGCGTTCGAGCAGCTGTTCGTCTCGCGTCCGGCCGTCGGCGAGCAGCCCGCCCTGTCCGGGATCGCCCTCGACCGGCGCGTCTACCGCCTGCGCAAGCGCGCCCGCCACGAGCTCGACGCGTACTTCGTGTCGCTGTCGAGCCGCACCCTGGGCTACAAGGGCATGGTCACCACGCTGCAGCTGGAGCCGTTCTACCCCGATCTCCAGGACGCGCGGTTCGCGTCCGAGCTGGCCGTGGTGCACTCGCGGTACTCGACGAACACCTTCCCGTCGTGGCCGCTCGCCCAGCCGCTGCGCATGCTCGCGCACAACGGTGAGATCAACACGGTCAAGGGCAACCGCAACTGGATGCGCGCGCGCCAGTCGCAGCTCGAGTCCGAGCTGATCGGCGACGTCCGCCCGCTGCTGCCCATCTGCACCGAGGGGGCGAGCGACTCGGCATCCTTCGACGAGGTCCTCGAGCTGCTCACCCTGACCGGCCGGAGCCTGCCGCACGCCATCATGATGATGGTTCCCGAGGCGTACGAGAAGCAGGCGACGATCGACCCCGATCTGCGCGCCTTCTACGACTACCACTCGATGCAGATGGAGCCGTGGGACGGGCCCGCCGCCCTGATCTTCACCGACGGCACGCTCGTCGGCGCGACCCTCGACCGCAACGGCCTGCGCCCGGGTCGTTGGACCGAGACCACCGACGGCCTCGTCGTGATCGGTTCCGAGACCGGCGTGCTCGACTTCGCCCCCGAGCGGATCAAGCGCCGCGGACGCCTGCAGCCGGGTCGCATGTTCCTCGTCGACACGGCCGAGCGCCGCATCGTCGAGGACGAGGAGATCAAGGCCAGCCTCGCCGCGCTCGAACCCTGGCAGGAGTGGGTCGACGCCGGACGCGTGAAGCTCAGCGAGCTGCCGGAGCGCGAGCACATCGTCCACCCGATCGCCTCGATCACGCGCCGCCAGCGGACCTTCGGCTACACCGAGGAAGAGGTGCGCCTGCTGCTCACCCCGATGGGGCAGGCCGGCGCCGAGCCGCTCGGCGCGATGGGCAGCGACGCCCCCGTCGCCGTCCTGAGCGACCGTCCGCGTCTGCTGTTCGACTACTTCTCGCAGCAGTTCGCACAGGTCACCAACCCGCCGCTCGACTCGATCCGCGAAGAGGTCGTGACCTCGCTGTCTCTGGGTCTCGGTCCGGAGCGCAACCTCCTCGACTGGGGTCCCGAGCACACCCGCACGGTGACGCTCGACTTCCCCGTGATCGACAACGACGAGCTCGCGAAGATCCAGCACATCGACACCGCCCTCCCGGGGCGGTCGTCGGTGACGATCCGCGGGCTGTACCGCGTCGAGGCGGGGCACAAGGGCCTGCAGAAGCGCTTGACGCAGATGTGCACCGAGGTCGACCAGGCCATCGAGGACGGCGCCGAGTTCATCGTGCTCAGCGACCGTGACTCGAACAAGGACCTGGCGCCGATACCGTCGCTGCTCATGCTCGCGGCCGTGCACCACCACCTCATCCGCAAAGAGACCCGCATGAAGGTCGGGCTCGTGGTCGAGGCCGGCGACGTGCGCGAGGTCCACCACGTGGCCACGCTCATCGGCTACGGCGCGTCGGCGGTCAACCCGTACCTCGCGATGGAGACCGTCGAGTACCTCGTGCGCGCGGGCTTCATCACCGGGGTCACCCCGGAGAAGGCCGTCAAGAACCTGATCTACGCGCTCGGCAAGGGCGTGCTGAAGATCATGTCGAAGATGGGCATCTCGACGGTGTCCTCGTACGCCGGCGCCCAGGTGTTCGAAGCGGTGGGTCTGTCGCGCGAGTTCGTCGACGCGTACTTCACCGGCACCGAGTCGAAGCTCGGCGGCGTGGGGCTCGACGTCATCGCGGCCGAGAACGCCGCGCGGCACGAGTACGCCTACCCCGAGGATGCCGCGGCGCGGGCGCACGAGCGCCTGTGGACCGGCGGTGAGTACCAGTGGCGTCGCGACGGTGCCCCGCACCTCTTCAACCCCGACACGGTGTTCCGCCTGCAGCACGCCACGCGCGAGCGCCGGTACGACATCTTCCGCGAGTACACGCAGCTGATCGACGACCAGGCGCACGAGCTGAAGACGCTCCGCGGGCTCTTCGAGCTGCGCACGGGCGTCCGTCCGCCCGTGCCGATCGACGAGGTCGAACCCGTGTCGGCGATCGTCAAGCGCTTCTCGACCGGAGCGATGAGCTACGGCTCGATCTCCAAAGAGGCGCACGAGGTCCTCGCCGTCGCGATGAACCAGATCGGCGGCAAGTCGAACACCGGTGAGGGCGGCGAAGACGTCGACCGCCTGCTCGACCCCACCCGTCGCAGTGCCATCAAGCAGGTGGCATCCGGTCGCTTCGGGGTGACGAGCCTCTACCTGACCGAGGCAGACGACATCCAGATCAAGCTCGCCCAGGGTGCCAAGCCCGGCGAGGGCGGTCAGCTGCCGCCGACCAAGGTGTACCCGTGGGTGGCGCGGACGCGCCACGCGACCGCGGGCGTCGGGCTCATCTCGCCCCCGCCGCACCACGACATCTACTCGATCGAAGACCTCAAGCAGCTCATCTTCGACCTCAAGCGCGCCAACCCGAAGGCCCGCATCCACACGAAGCTCGTCAGCCAGTCGGGTATCGGTGCGGTCGCAGCCGGTGTCGCCAAAGCACTGAGCGACGTCATCCTCGTCTCCGGCCAGGACGGCGGGACGGGCGCGAGCCCGATGAACTCGCTGAAGCACGCGGGCACCCCCTGGGAGCTGGGCCTCGCCGAGACGCAGCAGACGCTCATGCTCAACGGCATGCGCGACCGCGTCGTGGTGCAGGTCGACGGTCAGATGAAGACCGGCCGCGACGTCATCATCGGCGCGCTGCTCGGCGCCGAGGAGTTCGGTTTCGCCACGGCTCCGCTCGTGGTCTCGGGCTGCATCATGATGCGCGTCTGCCACCTCGACACCTGCCCCGTGGGCGTCGCGACGCAGAACCCGGTCCTGCGCTCGCGCTTCACCGGCAAGGCCGAGTACATCGTGAACTTCATGGAGTTCATCGCCCAGGAGGTGCGCGAGTACCTCGCCGCCCTCGGGTACCGCTCGATCGACGAGATCGTCGGGCACGCGGAGCTCCTGGACGTCAACGGCGCGGTCGAGCACTGGAAGGCGCGCGGCCTCAACCTGGCCCCGATCCTCGAGGGCCCGCGGTTCGCGGACGACGAGCCGCGCCGCCACGGCCGCAACCAGGACCACGAGCTCGAGGAGCACTTCGACGTGCAGCTCATCGAGCGCGCGCAGGACGTCATCGCCCGGGGCGGAAAGATCACGATCGACCTGCCCATCCGCAACACCGCGCGCGCGGTGGGGACGATGCTCGGCCACCACGTCACGAAGGCCCACGGCGAGCACGGCCTCCCCGAGGGCTCGATCGACGTGCGTCTGACCGGTTCAGCCGGGCAGTCGTTCGGTGCGTTCATGCCCGCCGGCATCACGCTGCGTCTCGAGGGCGACTCGAACGACTACGTCGGCAAGGGCCTGTCGGGCGGCACGATCGTCGTGCGCCCGCCGCGCGGGTCGACGTTCGCGGCCTCCGAGAACGTCATCGCCGGAAACGTCATCGGCTACGGCGCGACCCAGGGGCAGATGTTCCTGAACGGTGTCGTGGGCGAGCGTTTCCTCGTCCGCAACTCTGGGGCCACCGCGGTCGTCGAGGGCGTGGGAGACCACGCGCTCGAGTACATGACCGGTGGTCTCGCCGTGATCCTCGGCTCCACGGGCCGCAACCTCGGCGCCGGCATGTCGGGCGGGCAGGCCTACGTCTACCGTCTCGACCGTGACCTGGTGAACCGCGAGGCCTTGGCATCCGGTGAGCTCGTCCTCGGAGAACTCGGATCCGGGGATGCCGAGATCCTCCGCGATCTGCTCGAGAAGCACGTCGCGGAGACCGATTCCACGTTGGCCCGTCGTCTCGTCGAGGAGTTCGAGACCGAGGTGCACAATTTCGTCCGGGTGCTGCCGCGCGACTACGCCGCTGTGCTGCAGACCCGCCAGGAGGCATTGGCCGAGGGGCTCGACCCCGACGGCGACGTCGTCTGGACGCGCATTCTGGAGGTGACGGGTGGCTGACCCGAAAGGTTTTCTCAAGGTCACGGAGCGCGAGCTCCCGAAGCGTCGACCGGTGCCCGTGCGCATCATGGACTGGAAAGAGGTGTACGAGCCGGGTGATTCGGCCGTCATCCGCCGCCAGGCCGGCCGCTGCATGGACTGCGGCATCCCGTTCTGCCACAAGGGGTGCCCTCTCGGGAACCTGATCCCCGAGTGGAACGACCTCACGTGGCGCGGCGAGGGCCGCGCGGCGATCGAGCGCCTGCACGCGACGAACAACTTCCCGGAGTTCACCGGACGGTTGTGCCCCGCGCCCTGCGAGAGCTCGTGCGTGCTCGGCATCAACCAGCCGGCCGTCACCATCAAGCAGGTCGAGGTCTCGATCATCGACGAGGCCTTCTCCAACGGCTGGGTCGAGCCCGAGCCCCCGGAGCGCCTGACCGGTAAGACGGTCGCCGTGGTCGGTTCCGGCCCCGCCGGCCTCGCCGCAGCCCAGCAGCTCACGCGCGCCGGTCACACGGTCGCCGTCTACGAGCGCGACGACCGCATCGGCGGACTGCTGCGGTACGGCATCCCGGACTTCAAGATGGAGAAGCGCCACCTCGAGCTGCGCCTGCGCCAGATGCAGGCCGAGGGCACGCGTTTCCGCGCCGGCGTCGAGATCGGCCGGGACATCTCGTGGAGCGACCTCCGCGCGCGCTACGACGCCGTGGTGGTCGCCACCGGGTCGACCGTGCCGCGCGACCTGCCCATCCCGGGCCGCGACCTCGACGGCGTCCACTTCGCCATGGAGTACCTCGTCGAGGGCAACAAAGCTGTCGCGGGCGACCAGGTGCCGCAGCAGATCTCGGCCGAGGGCAAGCACGTCGTCGTCATCGGCGGCGGCGACACCGGTGCGGACTGCATCGGCACCGCGCACCGTCAGGGTGCTTTGAGCGTGACGAACCTCGCGATCGGCAAGCAGCCGCCGTCGGAGCGTCCGGCGGAGCAGCCCTGGCCGATGATGCCGAACCTGTTCGAGATGGCATCCGCCCACGAAGAGGGAGGGGAGCGCACGTTCCTTGCCTCGACCGTGGAGTTCCTCGGCAACGCCGCGGGCGAGGTGCGCGCACTGCGCGTCGCCGAGACCGAGTACGTCGACGGCCGTCGCGTCCCCAAGAGCGGGACCGAGCGCGAGATCCCCGCCGACCTGGTGCTCATCGCGATGGGCTTCACCGGCCCCGAGAGCGAGCACCTCGGCGACCAGCTCGGCACGCGCTTCACCAACCGCGGCAACGTCGAGCGCGACGCGACCTACGCCACGTCCACCCCGGGCGTGTTCGTGGCCGGCGACGCCGGTCGCGGACAGTCGCTCATCGTGTGGGCCATCGCCGAGGGCCGCGCGGCCGCCGCCGAGGTCGACACGTACCTGATGGGCGAGACGGTGCTCCCCGCACCCGTGCGTCCGACCGATGTCGCCATCGGCCTGCTGCCCGCCTAAGCTGGCAAGGGCCGATCGGCCACTTCCCGATAATTTCACGGAGCTTGAAACCGGATGAGACGCGCCAAGATCGTCGCAACACTCGGGCCCGCCACGTCGTCGTATGAGATGGTTCGCGCCATCATCGACGCCGGGGTGGACGTCGCCCGCCTCAACCTGAGCCACGGAGACTACTCCGTGCACGACGCCAACTTCGCCAACGTGCGCAAGGCGGCAGAGGACGCCGGCCGCCCGGTCGCCGCCCTCGTCGACCTCCAGGGTCCCAAGATCCGCCTCGGCAAGTTCGAGAACGGCCCGCACGAACTCCTGCCCGGTGACATCTTCAAGATCACGATCGAAGACATCCTCGGCACCAAGGAGATCGTCGGCACGACCTTCAAGGGTCTGCCCCAGGACGTCCGCCCCGGCGACTTCCTCCTCATCGACGACGGCAAGGTCCGCGTCGAGGTCGTCGAGACCGACGGCACCGTGGTGACCACCCGCGTCATCGTGGGCGGTCCCGTCTCGAACAACAAGGGCATCAACCTGCCCGGCGTCGCGGTCAACGTCCCCGCCCTGAGCGAGAAGGACGAAGCCGACCTGCGCTGGGGCCTGAACGCGGGCGCCGACCTGATCGCGCTCTCCTTCGTCCGGGATGCCAAGGACATCGAGCGCGTGCACGAGATCATGGCCGAGGAGGGGCGCTACGTGCCCGTCATCGCCAAGATCGAGAAGCCGCAGGCGGTCGACAACCTCGAAGAGATCATCGACGCGTTCGACGGCATCATGGTCGCCCGTGGCGACCTGGGCGTCGAGCTGCCGCTCGAGGCCGTGCCGATCGTGCAGAAGCGCGCCGTGGAGCTCGCCCGCCGCATGGCGAAGCCGGTCATCGTCGCGACGCAGATGCTCGAGTCGATGATCAACAGCCCGGTGCCGACGCGCGCCGAGACCTCCGACGTCGCCAACGCCGTCCTCGACGGCGCGGACGCGGTCATGCTCTCGGGCGAGACCAGCGTCGGCGACTACCCGGTCGTGGTCGTCGAGACCATGGCTCGCATCGTCGCCTCGACCGAGGAGCACGGTCTGGAGCGCATCGCGCCCCTGACCAACAAGCCCCGCACGCAGGGCGGCGCCATCACGCTCGCCGCCGTCGAGGTCGCCGACTTCGTCGAGGCGAAGTACCTCTGCGTGTTCACCGAATCGGGTGACTCGGCGCGTCGCATGTCGCGTCTGCGCTCCACGATCCCGATGCTGGCGTTCACGCCGGAGCCCGGCATCCGTCGCCGTCTGGCCCTCACGTGGGGCGTGCGCTCGACGCTGGTGGAGCACGTGTCGCACACCGACAAGATGTTCCTCCAGGTCGACGACTACCTGCTGTCGAACGACCTCGCGAAGGTCGGCGACAAGGTCGTCGTCATCTCGGGTTCCCCTCCCGGAATCGCCGGCTCGACGAACGACCTGCGCGTGCACCGCGTCGGCGACGCCGTCCACGGCGCGGCCCCCGGGTACCAGGAAGTCTGATCGTCCGACGACGCGCGCCGGTTCCGCCGGCGCGCGTCGTCGCTCGTGTTCTCCCGGTACATTGGGAGTTCGCGAACACAAGCCGGTGTGGCGGAATGGCAGACGCGGGGCACTCAAAATGCTCTGTCGAAAGACGTGTGGGTTCGAGTCCCACCACCGGTACGACCACGGGTCGGCTCTTCCGAGTCGGCCCGGTGTTGTCCAGCCCCTATCGCATCCTCGCCGTTTCGCGGGCGATGCGCCCTCCCCGTCCTAGGATGGTCACGTGACTGATCAAGAAGCCGCTCCGGCCTCCGCGCCCGCCGCCCCCCGCCGCGTCGTCGTGGCGGAGGACGAGTCGCTCATCCGTCTCGACATCGTCGAGATCCTCCGCGACAACGGCTACGACGTCGTCGGCGAGGCCGGCGACGGCGAGACCGCCGTGCAGCTGGCGACCGAACTCCGCCCGGATCTCGTGATCATGGACGTGAAGATGCCGCAACTCGACGGCATCAGCGCCGCCGAGAAGCTGAGCAAGAACCACATCGCGCCCGTCGTGCTGCTGACGGCGTTCAGCCAGAAGGAGCTCGTGGAGCGTGCGAGCGAGGCCGGTGCCCTGGCCTACGTCGTGAAGCCGTTCACGCCGAACGACCTCCTGCCGGCGATCGAGATCGCCCTGGCCCGGTACGAGCAGATCATCACGCTCGAGGCCGAGGTCGCCGACATGGTCGAGCGCTTCGAGACCCGCAAGCTCGTCGACCGGGCCAAGGGCCTGCTCAACGAGAAGATGGGCCTGTCCGAGCCGGAGGCCTTCCGCTGGATCCAGAAGGCGTCCATGGACCGCCGTCTGACCATGCAGGACGTCGCGAAGGCGATCATCGAGCAGCTGGCTCCCAAGAAGGGCTGACCGCGACTTTCGAGAGATGGATGCCACCGAGGTGGCATCCATTTTTCGTTGGTGGGGGCGGGACGACCGGTCCCTTCGACGGGCTCAGGGACCTCAGCGGAGGGGCACCGACCCGGCAGGTGGCTGAGCTCGTCGAAGCCACCAGGCCCCGCGCGCTGCTCACCCCGAAGGAACGCGAGACAGGTGGCTGAGCTCGTCGAAGCCACCGAACGCCGCGCGCTGCTCACCCCGACGGCACGCGAGACAGGTGGCTGAGCTCGTCGAAGCCACCGGGCCCCGCGCGCTGCTCACCCCGAAGGAACGCGAGACAGGTGGCTGAGCTCGTCGAAGCCACCAGGCCCCGCGCGGCTCAGCCCTGCGGCGCGTCCTTGATCATGTTCGTGATGCGCACCGTGGAGCACCGACGCCCCTGGTCGTCGGAGATCACGATCTCGTGCACCGTCAGGCTCCGCCCGAGGTGGATCGGCGTGCAGACGCCGGTGACGCGGCCGGAGGTCGCGGATCGCGTGTGCGTGGCGTTGATGTCGATGCCGACCGCGAGCTTCCCCTCGCCGGCGTGGAGGTTCGCCGCCATCGAGCCGAGCGACTCGCCCAGCACCACGTAGGCGCCGCCGTGCAGGAGGCCGACGGGCTGGGTGTTGCCCTCGACGGGCATGGTCGCCACGCATCGATCGATGGTGAACTCCACCCATTCGAAGCCCATCTTCTCGGCGAGAGCGCCCATTCCGCGCTTCTTCACCCAGTCGAGGCCGGACAGGGGGTCGGGGATCGTGGACGTCATCATCGCCTTCGTGTCATCGACGTGATCGGGGCCGGGCCGGGGGCAGTGTCCGTGGTCCTCGTTAGGCTGGAGGGGTGACGGATGCCGAAAAGCCTACCCTCCTCGTCGTCGACGGCCACTCGCTGGCCTATCGGGCGTTCTACGCCCTGCCCGTCGACAACTTCTCGACGAAGGACGGCCAACACACCAACGGCATCTACGGTTTCCTCTCGATGTTCGTGAACCTCGTGAAAGCCGAGAAGCCGACGCACCTCGCCGTCGCCTTCGACACCTCACGGCAGTCGTTCCGCACCCGCGAGTACGCCGAGTACAAGGCGAACCGCAGCGAGTCGCCCGCCGAGTTCAAGGGACAGATCCCGCTGCTGCAGGAGTGCCTCGAGGCCATGGGCGTCCCGGTCCTGAAGAAAGAGGACTTCGAGGCCGACGACATCCTCGCCACCCTCGCGACGCAGGGAGAAGCGCAGGGCTTCCAGGTGCTCGTCTGCTCGGGGGACCGCGACACGATCCAGCTCGTGACCGACGACATCACCCTGCTGTACCCCAACGTGCAAGGCGTGTCGCAGCTCAAGCGCTACGACACCGCCGCCGTCATCGAGAAGTACGGGCTGCCCCCGGAGCAGTACCCCGACATCGCCGCTCTCGTGGGCGAGACGAGCGACAACCTGCCGGGTGTCCCGAAGGTCGGCGAGAAGACCGCGGTGAAGTGGCTGACGCAGTGGGGCTCGCTCGACGCCCTGCTCGAGAACGCCGACAAGGTCACGGGCGTCGTCGGCAACAACCTCCGCGAGCACCTCGACGGTGTCAGGCGCAACCGGGCACTCAACCGTCTGCTGCGCGACGTCGAGCTTCCCGTGGGGCCCTCCGACCTCCAGATGAAGCCGCTCGACGGCCAGGCCGTGCGCGACATCTTCGCGCGCCTCGAGTTCCGCACCCTGCTGCCGCGCGTGTTCGACGCCCTCGGGGGAGATGCGGGTGACGCCGCCGAAGAGGCCCAGCCGACGGCCACGGCACCCACCCCGGCGACGCTCGGCGCCGACGCGCTTGCAGCGTGGGCGGCCGCGTCGACCGACACGGTCGGCCTCACCCTCGTACTGGCGCAGGGAACCCCCGCCCAGATCGGTCTCGCGCGCGCCGACGCGGCGGCCGAGGCCGCGTGGACGCCGGCCGTCCGAGACGCCCTCGCCGAGTGGTTGGCATCCGACACTCCCAAGGTGATGGCCGACGCGAAGCCGCAGGTGAAGGCGCTGCTGCGCGAGGGGATCGCGCTCGGCGGCATCGCGTCCGACGTCATCCTTGCCGGGTGGCTCGTGCGCCCGAGCTTCCCCGACAAGACGCTCGGCGACCTCGTGCAGCGCTACCTCGATGAGAAGCTCCCCGAGGCCGACCCCACGCAGCTCGTCCCCGAGACCGAGGGCGCAACGCCCGGTCAGCTCGCGTGGTTCATCCGGCGGGTCGCCGAGGCGCAGCGCGCCGACCTTCCCGAGCGCGTGGCCGAGGTCCTCGACGACATCGAGATGCCGACCCTCACGGCCCTCGCCGACATGGAGCTGGCGGGCGTCGCGGTCTCGCACGCGAAGCTGTCGGGCTTCTCCGCCGAGCTCGGAGCACGCGCCGACGCCCTCGCCCGCGACGCGTACGCGGCGATCGGACACGAGGTGAACCTCGGCTCGCCCAAGCAGCTGCAGGAGGTGCTGTTCGACGAGCTGCAGCTCCCGAAGACGCGCAAGACCAAGAGCGGATACACGACGGATGCGGCGGCCCTCGCCGATCTGCAGGAGAGCGCCCCGCACCCGTTCCTCGACCTGCTGCTCAAGCACCGCGAAGCGACCAAGCTCAAGCAGATCATCGATGCGCTGGACACGGCCACGGGACCCGATGGCCGCATCCACACGACCTACGTACAGACGGGGAGCCAGACCGGGCGCCTGTCGAGCACCGACCCGAACCTGCAGAACATCCCGATCCGCACCGAGGAGAGCCGGCGCATCCGCGCCGCGTTCGAGGTGGGCGAGGGCTACGAGACCCTGCTGACGGCGGATTACTCCCAGATCGAGATGCGGATCATGGCGCACCTCTCCGGCGACCCCGGACTCATCGAGGCCTTCAACTCGGGCGAAGACCTGCACCGCTTCGTCGGGGCGCGCGTCTTCGGCGTCGAGCCCGCCGAGGTCACGCCCGCGATGCGTACCAAGGTCAAGGCGATGTCGTACGGCCTCGTGTACGGCCTCTCGGCGTTCGGGCTCTCGAAGCAGTTGCGCATCGAGCAGTCCGAGGCGAAGAAGCTCATGCTCGAGTACTTCGCCCGCTTCGGCGCCGTCCGCGACTACCTCCGCGGCTCGGTCGAGCAGGCGCGCCAGGACGGCTACACCGAGACCATCTTCGGTCGGCGCCGGCCGTTCCCCGACCTGACGAGCATGAACCGCGTGCTGCGTGAGAACGCCGAGCGCGCCGCGCTGAACGCCCCGATCCAGGGCAGTGCCGCCGACATCATGAAGGTCGCGCTGTTCCGCATCCGTGAGGAGCTGGCATCCGCGGGTCTGCGCTCGCGCGTCCTGCTGCAGATCCACGACGAACTCGTCGTCGAGATCGCGCCGGGGGAGTGGGATGCCGTGGAGCGCATCGTGCGAGCCCGGATGGCGGACGCGGCCGAGCTCTCGGTACCGCTCGACGTGCAGATCGGTCGCGGAGGCGATTGGGACGAAGCGGGCCACTGAGCCGCTGGGCCCGGCTCGCGCAGCCCCGCAGCCGCGCTCGACCCGGCGCGCGTGGCCCCGTGGCCGAGCTAGACCCGGCGCGCGCGGCCCCGTAGCCGCGCTCGACCCGGCTCGCGTGGGCCCGCCGCGCCGCGCTCGCCCCGGCGCGCGTGAGCCCGCCGCGCCGCGCTCGCCCCGGCGCGCGTGAGCCCGCCGCGTCGAGAACGGTCGCGTCCCGGGGCGGAGGGTGACCGCGTCGTCCGGCGCGCCGCGCGGAGGGATGCGTGACCGCTCCGGCTTCCCTAGGCTCGAAGGATGACTGACGCACAACGCACCCCCACGCCGATCGACACGATCGCCGAGGCGTGGGTCGACACCCTGGCGGAGCGCATCCCGACGCTGGCCACCTACATCGGGCGCGACGAGTACAACGGCCGCTTCGGCGACTACAGCCCCGAGGGCGCCGAGGCCCTCACCGCCGACGCGCGTTCGACGAAGGCCGCGCTCGAGGCCGCCGAGCCCGTCGACGGGATCGACGCGGTCACGAAGATGGACCTCGTCCGCGAGCTCGACCTGATGATCGAGCAGCACGAGGCCAAGACGCACTTGCGCGACCTGAACGTGATCGCCTCGCCCGCGCAGGACATCCGCGCCACCTTCGACCTCATGCCGACCGCCACGGTCGAAGACTGGGTCACGATCGCCGAGCGCATGAAGGCCCTGCCCGCCGCCGTCGAGGGCTACGTCGAGACGCTTCGCCGCGGCATCGCCGAGGGTGTCGTCCCCGCACGCCGCCAGGTGAGCGAGGTCGTCACGCAGATCGGCCGCTACACCGCCGACACGGGCTTCTTCGCGGAGTTCGCCGCGGGAGCCGCTCCCGCCGAGGGTCAGCTGCCCGCCTCCCTGGCGCGGGAGCTCGACGAGAACGCGGGTGCCGCCCGCGTCGCGTACGACGGCTTGGCATCCTTCCTCTCCTCCGAGCTCGCCCCCGTCGCGGGCGAGGCCGACGGCGTGGGCCGCGAGATGTACGCCCTGCACTCCCGCCAGTTCCTCGGCGCCGAGATCGACCTCGACGAGACGTACGACTGGGGCGCGGAGGAGCTGGCTCGGATGGTCGCCGAGCAGGAGGCGATCGCGAACGAGATCCTCCCCGGGGCGAGCGTCGAAGAGGCGGTCGCGTTCCTCGAGAAGGACGAGTCCCGCAAGCTCCGCGGCACGAAAGCCCTGCAGGAGTGGATGCAGCGCACGAGCGACAAGGCCGTGGAGGAGCTCGGGCGGACCCACTTCGACATCGCCGAGCCCATCCGCGAGCTCGAGTGCATGATCGCCCCCACGAACGAGGGCGGGATCTACTACACCGGGCCCACCGACGACTTCTCGCGGCCCGGCCGCATGTGGTGGTCGGTCCCCGAGGGCGTCGACACCTTCGACACCTGGCGCGAACTCACCACGGTGTACCACGAGGGCGTACCGGGTCACCACCTGCAGATCGCCCAGGCCGTCTACAACCGCGCGCAGCTCAACTCGTGGCGCCGTCTGCTGGCGGGCACGAGCGGCCACGCCGAGGGCTGGGCGCTGTACGCCGAGCGCCTCATGGAGCAGCTCGGCTACCTCGACGACCCCGCCGACCGCCTCGGCATGCTCGACGGGCAGCGCATGCGCGCCGCGCGCGTCGTGCTCGACATCGGCGTGCACCTCGGCAAGCCCCGCCTCGACGGCACCGGCACCTGGGACCACGACTACGCCCTCGCGTTCATGCTGAAGAACGTCAACATGAGCGAGGAGTTCGTCCGTTTCGAGGTCAACCGCTACCTCGGCTGGCCGGGGCAGGCCCCGGCGTACAAGGTCGGCCAGCGCATCTGGGAGCAGGTCCGCGAGGAGGAGCAGCAGCGCCGCGGCGCCGACTTCTCGATGAAGGAGTTCCACACCCGGGCGCTCGACATCGGCGGCGTCGGTCTCGACACGCTGCGGGCCGCCTTGGCATCCGTCTGATCCCTTCGAGGGGCGTCGCTTCTGCGGCGCCCCTCGTCCGTGGCGGGGAATGTTTCCCCCTCGCGTAAAGTTCATTCATCCGAATGCAAGGAGATCCCATGGACGCCACCCCCGTCGAGCTCGGCCTCGATACCTTCGGAGACATCTCGCGCGGTCCCGACGGGTCGCTGCAGAGCGACGCGCAGACCATCCGCAACGTCGTGGAGCAGGCGGTGCTGGCCGACCAGGTCGGGCTGTCGTTCTTCGGGGTGGGGGAGCACCATCGCAAGGACTTCGCGGTCACCAGCCCCGAGATCGTCCTCGCCGCGGCCGCGGCCCGCACGACGAACATCCACCTCGGCACCTCCGTGACCGTGCTCTCGAGCGATGACCCCGTGCGCGTCTACGAGCGGTTCGCGACGCTCGACGCCGTCTCGAACGGTCGCGCCGAGGTCATCCTCGGACGCGGATCGTTCATCGAGTCCTTCCCGCTGTTCGGCTACGACCTGAACGACTACGAGCAGCTGTTCGAGGAGAAGCTCGAGCTGTTCTCCCTCCTGCTCGACGAGAAGCCCGTCACCTGGTCGGGGCGCACGCGTGCCGGACTCCGGGATGCCGACGTGTATCCCAAGACCGAGAACGGGCTGAAGGCGTGGGTCGGTGTCGGCGGATCTCCCGAGTCGGTCGTCCGCGCGGCTCGTTACGGCTACGGTCTCGTCCTCGCGATCATCGGCGGGTCCTCCGCCCGCTTCCGCCCGTTCGGGCAGCTCTACCGGCAGTCGCTGCAGGAGTTCGGCAAGCCCGCGATGCCCATCTCGGTGCACTCGCCCGGTCACGTGGCGGCCACCGACCAGCAGGCGTGGGACGAAGCGTACGAGGGGGTCGCCGAGCTCAACACGACGATCGGCCGCGAGCGCGGCTGGCCCGCGTACAACCGCCTGCGCTTCCAGCACGACGTCGGTCCCGAGGGCGCGATGTACATCGGCTCTCCCGAGACCGTGGCGACGAAGATCGCGGCGACCGTGCGAACGCTGGGCGCCTCGCGCTTCCAGATGAAGTTCGCGAGCGGCTCGATCTCGCACGACCGCCTGATGTCGAGCATCGAGCTCTACGGCACGCGCGTGCTGCCCCTCGTGCGGGAGATGCTCGCCGACACGGACTCCGACGCGGCGGTCTCGTGAGCGCGAGCACCGACACCCTGCGAGTGTCCGAACGTCTCGACGCCCTGCCGTTCACCCGACGTCACGGGAAGATCCTGGGCGGCTCGGGACTGGGCTGGGCCCTGGATGCCATGGATGTCGGGCTCATCTCGTTCATCATCGCCGCGCTGGCGGCGCAGTGGCAGTTGGAGCCCGCCCAGGCGTCGTGGATCGCCTCGGCCGGCTTCGCGGGGATGGCGATCGGCGCGAGTCTCGGCGGACTCCTCGCGGACCGCTTCGGCCGACGCCAGGTCTTCGCCCTCACGCTCCTCGTCTACGGTGCCGCGACCGGCGCGAGCGCGTTGGTCGGCGGTCTCGCGGCCCTGCTCGTGCTGCGCTTCCTCGTGGGCCTCGGTCTCGGTGCGGAGTTGCCCGTGGCCTCCACCTACGTGAGCGAGTTTGCCCCGGCGCGCATCCGAGGACGCGTCATCGTGTTCCTCGAGGCGTTCTGGGCCGTCGGGTGGACGGCCGCCGCGATCATCGGCTACCTCGTCGTCCCGTCCTCGGCCGACGGGTGGCGGTGGGCGTTCGCGCTCGGTGCGATCCCCGCGGTCTACGCCCTGATCGTGCGCTGGGGCCTTCCGGAGTCGCCTCGGTGGCTGGCGTCGCGGGGTCGCAACAGCGAAGCCGTCGCGATCGTGCGGGACCTCGAGGCCGCCGCCGGGCGCGTGTCGCTCGAGCCGTCGAGCGACACGCGCCCGGCATCCGCTCCCGCCCCTCGCGCGCGCGTCGGCGCGCTGTGGGCACCGGCCCTCCGGGTGCGCACGGCGAGTCTGTGGGTGCTGTGGTTCTGCGTGAACTTCTCGTACTACGGCGCCTTCATCTGGATCCCGACGATCCTCGTGGCCCAGGGCTACGACCTCGTGCGCTCGTTCGGCTTCACGCTCATCATCACCCTCGCGCAGCTCCCCGGATACGCGGTCGCCGCGTGGCTCATCGAGGCCTGGGGGCGACGCGCGACCCTCGCGACCTTCCTCGCCGGTTCGGCGATCGCCGCGGTGCTCTTCGGCACGGCGTCGGGGGAGCTCGCGGTGATCGGGACCGGGATGCTGCTGTCGTTCTTCAACCTCGGCGCGTGGGGCGCCCTGTACGCCGCCACCCCCGAGACCTACCCCACGACCCTCCGCGGTACCGGTGCCGGCTGGGCCGCGGGCGTCGGGCGCATCGCGTCCATCCTCGCGCCGCTCTCGGTCCCGCCGTTGCTGGCCGCCGGCGGCGCCCCGCTGCTGTTCGTCGTGTTCGCGGCGTTCTTCGCTGTCGCCGTGGTCGCCGCGCTGTTCCTCCGGGAGCAACGGGGTCGCGCCCTGTCCTGAGGCGGGTGCCTCCGGAGGGGTCCACGGCGTCGAGTGTCCCTCACGCGCCGTCACCGCGGCATCCCTCGTGGCGTGCCTGGGACGCTCGAGGGGAGTGACGGCCGCGTAGGCTCGAGCAATGGCATCCGTCCGCTATGTCGCGATCGGCGACTCGTTCACCGAAGGAGTCGGCGACGAACTCCCCGACGGCACCGTGCGAGGGTGGGCCGACCTCGCAGCCCAGGGATGGGCGGATGCCGCGGGCGAACCGATCCAGTATGCGAACCTCGCGATCCGCGGCAAGCTCATCCAGCCCATCGTCGAGCAGCAGCTCGAGCCGGCGCTGGCCCTGCGTCCGACGCACCTGTCCTTCAACGGCGGCGGGAACGACATGCTGCGCCCGCGGGCCGACCTCGAACGGATCGTCGGGTTCTTCGAGCACGTGCTGCGGCGCTGCGATGAGGAGGGCGTGCAGCTGATCGTCCTCTCAGGCGCGAACCCGTCCGCGGGGCTGCCGCTCGGGCGTGTGCTGCAGATGCGCGGTGATCGACTGTCCACAGCCGTCGAGGAGCGACTCGCCCCCCGCCCCGACGTCATCACGGCCTACAACTGGTTCGATCGCGAGCTCGCCGGGGGAGAGTTCTGGTCCGTCGATCGGTTGCACATGAACCCCCGGGGACACCACCGCGTCGCCGCGCGCGTCCTCCAGGCGGTCGGCCTGTCGGCCCCGCCCGAGTGGTGGCGACTGCGCGAGATCCCCGAGATCGAGCGCCTGAAGGGCTCCGCGTACTACCGCGAGCACGTCGCTCCCTGGGTGCGTCGGCGCCTCGCGGGTACCTCGTCGGGCGATGGTCGTGCTCCGAAGTTCGGCGGCGCGTGGGTGGAGCTCACCCCGGGCGGGTGAGAGGCGATCGTTCCGGGTGCCGGGTACGCGACCCCCTGGCATTCCGGCATCCCCGTGCCTAGGATCGCCCGATGTCCCCCTCGAACGCGCGCCTTCTTACCTTGTCCGGCACCGCGATCGCGCTCGGCACCCTGGCGGGGTGCACGGGTGCGGATGCGGAACCGCCCTCGGCCGTTCCTCTCACTCCCTCGCCGACGGTGCCGACGACGACCGCCCCTCCGACGCCCGATCCGTGGGCCGGGTACTTCGACGACGAGGTCGCCGACGCCGAGGTGGGGGAGTACCTCTGGCAGTCATGGGGGACGTTCGGCGACAGCGGTCGTGTGGCTCCCCACCGCAGCGACAACCAGACGATCGATCCGGGCACCTACACAGTCACCCTCGAGTGCGCGGGTCCCGAGATGATGACCGGGCGCATCTCGACGTCGTCGGGGACGCCCGTGGTCGATCCTCTGTCCGTCTCGTGCATGGCCGCGACGCCCGTGCCGGTGGAGCTGTCCGAAAGGGGTCTCCTCGTCGAGCTCGACAGCGACCGTGCCCCCGGGGCGTTCCTCATCCGGGTGGCCGAGGTCGAGTAGTCGCGCGATCGATCACGCGACGGGCGCGGGTTCTCGGAACCGCCCCGATTCATAGCATCCGGACAACCGCACCCACGACAATGGCCCCATGACAACTGCACTCGTCACCGGCACCTCCAGCGGCATCGGCCTCCACACCGCGATCGGCCTCGCGCGAACGGGCGTCCAGGTCATCGCCACCGTCCGCGACACGAGTCGAGCCGATGCGCTCCGTGCGGCCGCCGCGACGGCGGGGGTCGAGCTCGACATCCGTGCCCTCGACGTCACCGACGCCGCCGGCGCGCGCGACCTCGTAACAGACGCGGGGCCGCTCGACATCCTCGTGAACAACGCGGGCCGGGGCGCCGTGGGCACCCTGGAGCAGCTCACCGACGAGGATCTCCAGGCGCAGCTCGATACGAACTACCTCTCGGTCGCCCGACTCACCCGCCTGGTCCTCCCCGGCATGCGCGAGCGGGGGAGCGGTCGCATCGTCACCGTCACGAGCGTCGGGGGAGCCGTGGGCCAGCCGTTCTCCGACGCGTACTGCGCCGCGAAGTTCGCCGTCGAGGGGCTGATGCAGTCCCTCGCCCCCGTGGTCGCCCCCTTCGGCATCGACGTGTCGATCGTCGAGCCCGGTGCCGTCGCGTCGTCGTTCACCGCCTCGGTCGAGCGGGCGGAACCGGGACCCTATGCCGCTCTCCAGCAGGCGTACCTGGACCGGGCGGCGACTTCGTTCGCGAGTGCGCAGTCGGCGGAGGATGCCGCGGAGACCGTCGTCGAGGCGGCCGTCACCGATGCGCCACGGTTCCGGTGGCAGACCTCGGAGTCCGCGCTGCGGTTCGCGGGTCTCTCCCTCGCCGACCTCAGCGGCTCGCGCGTGCTGGACGTGACCTCGCACTGGGTGCGCTGACCAGTCCCCGGGCGGCGCCGCACGCCGCCGCCCGGGCCGGCGTCACGGCGTCGCGTAGTCGGCGATCCGGTTGTCCACCATCCAGTCGTTCGACTCGGTACGGGTCGCCGAGCCGGTGAACTGCGCATCCGAGATCATCAGGTACTCCGTCGGGTCCCCGCCGTCGTTCCACGTCGGATCGACCGCGAGCCACTTCCCGTCCACCTGGACCTTGTTCCATGCGTGTCCGCCCCCGTCGAGCACGTCGCCGGTGACGACGACGGACGGGACGCCCGCGGCATCCATCAGGGCCTTGTAGGCGGCGGCGTAGCTCGCGCACACACCGGTGTTGCCGTTCTCCGACAGCAGCACGCCGCTCGGGTCCCACGCGTGCGCGAATCCGGACGGGAACCCGAGGGTCGCCTTGCCCGCCTCGAGGGCAGCCTTGTCGTAGCTCGCGGTGTCGACGAGCCACTGGTTCAGAGCGCTGGCCTTGTCCGCCGCGCTCATGTCGGACGTCGTGACCTTCGCGACGGCATCTCCCACGACGGAGGCGATCTCGCCCTGCAACCGCTTCGTCGTCTCCGCGTCGTTCGCATAGCTGACGTAGACGATGTCGCCCTTCACGGTGTACCCGCGATAGCCGAGCACATAGGGGTTCTGGTAGACCGCTTCGCCGATCGCGTCGCTGAGCTCCGGCATCCCGGCGCGATCCACATAGGCCGAGACGTCGATCGCGTCTTCGCGCGCGACGAGGTTCGCGGCGAGGTATCTCGTGAACTCATCGGTGCCGGAAACGGGGTAGTCGACATCGGGTGCCGTGGTCGACGGTGTGTACTGGCTGGGATCGCCCTGGATGGGCGCGGAGATCGTCGTGACCTGGGGGAGTCCTGTCGTGGGCAGCTCGGCCTTCACCCGCTCGTTGAAGGCGTTGATCTGCGCTTTCGCCGCGTCGACGTCCCTGACCGTGAGGTACATCGGCCATCCGAGACCGGTGCCCAGCCCGCTCAGGTGCATCCGCACGCCTTCTTTCTGCAGGGCCACGTCATCGGGGTCGATGTAGGCCGCCGTCTGGCGCGTCGCCCCGTCCACGGACGTGAAGAAGAAGCGGGTCGAGATCTTGTCGAGAGAGTCGACGATCTGCCCGTTGGGGAACTGCTGCTTCTTGAGGTAGAGCGGAATCTCCTGGGGGAGGGACGCCGCAACGGTGTTGGCATCGGTCGGCTGCATCGCCGAGAAGCCCGTCCCGTCCGTGGCGATCACACCGTACTCGTACTCGCTCGTGTCGTTGTCGAGCGCGTTCACGGCCCCGCCGTTATCTGCCTGCCCCTCGATCTCGGCGGCGCTCCACATCGCGTACGTCCGAAGGCCCTGGTTCTGCTCCTGCTCCACCGTCTCGCGCTCGCCGGAGAAGGGATCCCTGATCGGGGGAGACCACGTCGGAACCTTCGTCGAGCCGACCAGCCACACCTGCCGGCGCTCGCCGTCCCACGACGACACCGCGACGAGGTACTCCGTCGCTCCCGGCACCGGGTCCCACGACATCTGGAGAGTGCCGTTGGGATTGACGCCGTAGTTCACCTGCGGCATCGCCAGCGCCCGCGCCACCCGGAAGGGGTGCACGATCGGCTTTTCGAGCGGATTCCCGGCCTTGTCGAGTTTCTGCACGAGGTAATACGTGTCGTGCACGCCCCACGCCGAGCGGCCGCCGTTGATCTCGAACTCGCGGTCGTCGGGATTGTCGATCGTGTCCGTTTCCCAGTGGAACCGGAGATGGGAGGCGCCGAGCCCCGGCCCGATCTCCACGTCGCGGTCGTACTGGTGCGCGGTGTAGTCGGCGTGATGGGTCAGGCTGGAATCCGTGAACAGCTCGAACGCGAAAGACGTGTCGCGTTGGTCGCCGTTCTCGGCGGCCTTCGCATCGAGGTCGTAATCGGCGGGGAAGGTGAATGTCTGGTTCATATCGACGTTGTCCTGAAGCGGCGCCCACGCATAGGGCCAGTCGTCCTGCGTGGTGAGCTGAGGTCCCGTCAAGGCGGGTAGGCCCCACGCGAAGAACGCCGCCACGGCGACGACGACCGCGGAGAACCCGCCCACGAGACCGACGATGAGGCCGGTGCGGCGCTTCTTCGGCGGATTCTGGGCATCCCCGGTCGCCGCCGCGACGCCGGGCTGAGCGCCCGCCGCGTTGTCAGCGGAGACCAGGGGGTGGATGTGCTCCGTCCATCGCCCGTCGCGCCAGTAGCGCAGCTGCGTGCCCGGGCTGCCGGGATCGGGATACCAACCGTCGGGAGGCGCAGCGTCGCTCATCGTCATCCGTTTCTTCCGTCTGTACAAAGGCCCGCCGTATTGTACGAAATCGGCGTGAATGGCGATGAGGACTTGAACCGTGCGCGTCTCTCGTTCTTTCTCCTGAGCCTTTCCGATTTCGCACGGGAACGCGTCTGCGGGACGGGTACCGGCCGTCGTCCTGACGGCATCCCGCTCGAGCAGGACCCGCGGTGGGAGGAGGGCGACTCCCGTTCAAACTGACATAATGTGCATTATCGGCTTACCCGCGAAGCGCTGAGAGAGCATCCCTGTTCGCTGGGAGACCGGGCGATCACGCCAGAAGCGCCGCATTATCTCCCTCGCGCCGCGACCGCACCACCCCCGGTTTCGGTCACCCCGGCGCGCGTACGTTCCGAAGAGGGAAAGGTGCCACGCGCACGTCCCACATCGACGAACCGAAGGACCTGATGAGCCAGTCGATCGACGCCGCGATTCCGCACACCGGCGACACGCTCGGCGGCCGCTACATCCTCTCCGAACGCGTCGGCGCTGGCGGCATGGGACGCGTCTTCCGCGCACGCGACACGGTGCTCGGGCGTGACGTCGCGATCAAGCTCTTCCACACCGATCGTGCCGCGGATTCCGAGCCGTCGCGGCGCCTCGCCGAGGCACGCGTCCTGGCCGCGTTCGACCACCCGTCGCTGGTCACGCTCTACGACGCGCGTCTGGACGGCGGCGATCACATCTACCTCGTCATGGAGTTCGTCGACGGGCCCTCTCTCCAGCGCCGGATCGAGCAGGACGCGCTCGAACCCGCGTTCGTCGCCACCCTCCTCGCCGATCTCGCCCGGGGTCTCGCCGCGGTGCATGCCACCGGAGTCGTCCACCGCGACGTCAAGCCGTCGAACGTGCTCCTCCGCCCCACGCGACACTCCCCGTACGGCTTCGAGGCGGTGCTCGCCGACTTCGGCGTCGCCCACCTCGTCGACGCCGCCCGCCTGACCACCCCGGGGACCGTGATCGGAACGGCCGCGTACCTCGCACCCGAGCAGGTCCGCGGCGAGGCTCCTCGTCCCGCCTCCGACATCTACGCGCTCGGCCTCCTGACCATCGAGGCGCTGACGCGCTTGCATCCCTACGGTGGCGGCACGCTGCAGGAGACGGTCTTGGCGCGCCTCTCGCGTACCCCGTCGATCCCCGCTTCCCTCGGGCGCGAATGGTCGTCGCTTCTCGTCGCGATGACCTCCTTCGACCCGTCCGACCGCCCCGACGCGTCCGTCGTCGCGGAACGGGCGACGGCGCTGGCCCACGTCGCACAGACGGAGATCCCGGATGCCGCTGACCTCGACGTCCTCGACCTCCTCGGCCTCGAGACGGCTCCCTGGAGCCTGCTCCCCGACGCCGAGAACGTCCCCGAGGACGCACCCCCGACCCGCGTCGCGCGGAAGCGCTCCGTGCCCCGCAGACGGCCCGCGATCCGGGCATCCTGGCTGGGTGCCGCCGCCCTCGCCGTCGCACTCATCATCGGAGGGCACGTCGTGGCCCTTTCCGTCTTCGCGCCCCGTCAGCAGGTGACCGAGATCGCTCCGTCCCCCGCGCACAGCGCGCCGGCCGCACAGCAGGTCGCGGTCTCCGGCTCGCGCTGACGCGCCGGAGACCGCGACCTCGCTCAGCGCATGACGAGCGTCTGCGTGCGCAGGCCCAGCTTCTGCGCGGAGTTCATCGCCGCGCCGTCGGCGACCATCGCCCAGTTCTCCCCGAGCAGGTAGCTCGTGACCTCGCCGCCCTTGACGACAGTCTGGGCGTCGAACCACTTCTGCGCCTCGTCGGCGGTCGCGAACACCGCGATCGTCTGGGTTCGACCGGACACCCCGGCACAGTCGACGGAAGAGGTGGCGATCGACAGGCCGGAGTCCGTCGGGTTGGCGCACGTGCCGCCCGCCGCGACGAACGCGTCGGCGACCGCCTGTGCCGTGTCGAAGCTCGAGGCGTTCGCGTCGTCGATGTCCCCGGCGTAATCGTCGAGATCCTCGTCGATGTCGTCGTCGGAGTCGCCGTCATCCGTCTTCGCGCTCGACGACGGTGCGGCCTTCGCCGTGTCGTCCCCCGTCGTCGGTGCCGGGCTCGAGCAGCCTGTCAGGCCGAACGCGGCCGCGGCCACGATGATCGATGCACCCAGCGCCCAGGGCGCCCTCTTCTCCCGCAACATGCGCACGTGTTTTCCTCTCGGTGGTGAACGAGCCGCGGATTCTCCCCGATTCGCGGCCGTGAGCCGATGCTATCGGCGGCGCGACCATGCTCCCGGCGGCCCCCGTGTAACGATTCGATCGCGCGACGAGCGCACTATTCTCGGAGGGATGCCTTCCCTCGCCCCCGCGCCCTCTCCCCTGTTCCGCGCGTGACCGGTGTCCTGACCGGCTTCGCGGTCGTCGGGCTCGCGGTCGTCGTCGGCTACGTGATCGCCCGTATCGACCTGCTCGGTCCGCACGCGCGGCACGTCCTCAGTCGCCTGACGTTCTTCGTCCTGTCCCCGTTCCTGCTGTTCACCGTGCTGGCGACGGCCGACGTCGCCACCCTGTTCTCGGCGCTCCTGCCCGTGTCGATGATCACCGCGGCCGTCATCATCGGCGTCTACGCCCTCGTCTCGGCCGTCATCCTGAAACGTCGCGTCGGCGAGACGGTGATCGGTGCGCTGTCGGCGGGTCAGGTGAACAGCAACAACATCGGCATCCCGATCTCGCTCTACATGCTGGGCAATGCGGCGTACTCCGCCCCCGTCATCCTCTTCCAGTTGCTGGTGCTCATGCCCATCGCGCTGTCGGTCCTGGATGCCGCGACCTCGGGCTCGCGTTCGCCCTGGCGCATCCTCCGGCAGACGGCGAAGAACCCGATGCTCATCGGCTCGGCGCTCGGCGTCCTCGTCGCGGTGCTCGGAATCGACCTCCCGCCGATCGTGTTCGACCCGCTGCACCTCATCGCCGGCGCGTGCGTCCCGGTGCTGCTGATGTCGTACGGCATGTCCCTCTACGGACAGCGCGTGCTCACCGAGCCGGGCCGCCGCCTCGACGTGATCATCGCCTCCGCACTGAAGCTCGTGGCGATGCCCGCTCTCGCCTGGCTGATCGCCACGTGGTTCGGGCTGCCCGCCGAGCAGGTGTTCATCGTCGTCGTCCTCGCCGCGCTCCCGACCGCGCAGAACGTCTTCAACTTCGCCCAGCGCTACGGTGTGGGCGAGATCCTCTCCCGGGACGTCGTGTTCATCTCGACGATCGGATGCCTCCCCGTGCTGTTCACGGTCGCGCTGCTGCTGGACCACTCCCCCGCGTGACCGACCGCGACGCCACGTTGGCGTGAGTCTCACCCTCGGGTCTAAGGTGAGCACTGTTCTCAGCTTTCACTCAGAAAGGCTCGCCATGTCGCCCTCGTCCACGACCAGCCCCGCCGTTGGAGCCGTTCGCACCGCACTCGGCATCAGCGGCGCGCTGTCACTCGTCATCGGTCTGCTGATCCTCATCTGGCCGGGCCGCACCGCCGAGATCGCCGTCGGCATCATCTCGGTCTACGTCATCATCGCGGGTCTCGTGAACATCGCGATCGGCCTGTTCTGGCGCTCCGGCTGGACACGCATCGGCTACATCGCCCTCGGCGTCCTCTTCATCGTCGCCGGCGTCTTCTCGTTCGCCAACCTCTCGGCCACGACGGCCTGGTTCGGCGTGTTCATCGGCACGCTCGTCGGCATCCTCTGGATCATCGAGGGCGTCGTGTCGCTCACCACCGTCGGCCACGGATCGAAGGCGCGGGCGTGGACGATCTTCTTCGCGATCGTGAGCATCCTCGCCGGCGTCGTGCTGCTGTTCTCGCCGCTCCTCGGCGCGGTCACCCTCTTCCTGCTCATCGGCATCTCGCTCGTGATCCTCGGCGTCTTCCAGATCGTCCGGGCGATCCAGTTCGGCAAGGCCGCGTAAGCGGACACGAGAAAGGGACCGGATGCCATGGCATCCGGTCCCTTTCTCGTGTCACGCCGTGGGCAGGTACCTGCTCCACCAGTCGAGCACCGCGTCGAAGCGCTGCACCCGGTGCTGAGGGCGCCCGCCGCGCGTGAGCTCGTGGTCTTCGCCGGGGAAGATGAGCATCTCCGCCTCGGTCCCCTGCTGCTTCAGCGCCGCGTAATACCGCGTCGCCTGCTCGAGCGGGCAGCGGAAGTCGAGCTCCGAGTGCAGGACGAGCGTCGGCGTCGTCACCCGATCGACCACCGCCATCGGGCTCTGCGCCGCGATCTGTGCGGGGTCGGTGCCGACGTACTCCTGCCCGAAGAAGGAGCCGATGTCGCTCGAGCCCGGGAAGGCGGTGGGGTCGAGGAACCCGCGCTCCACGATCGCGCCGGCGAAGCGGTGGTCGTGGGCGATGACCCACGCCGTCATGTAGCCGCCGTACGAGCCGCCCATCACGCCGACCCGGTCGCCGTCGAGGCGCGGGTCGGCGGAGACGACACCGTCGAAGAAGTCCAGGACGTCGAAGAAGTCGAGCGTCCCCATCCGCTGGCGGATCGACCGGCCGTGCTCGCGGCCGTACCCGGCGCTCCCGCGCGGGTTGCTGTAGACCACGGCGTAGCCGGCGTCGACGAGCACCTGCGTCTCGTCGAAGACGTGCACCCCGTACGAGGCGTACGGCCCGCCGTGGATCTGCAGGATGACCGGGAACGGCCCCTCCCCCTCGGGCGTGGCGACCCAACCGTGCACGGGGTAGCCGTCGCGGCCGGTGATCTCGTGCTCGACCGGGATGACGACTCCGCGCTCGCGCACCGCGGCACCGAAGTCGGTGAGAGCGCGGACCTCGCGACCCTCCACGAGCGTGAGCTCCCCGAACGATTCGGGCGAGGCGACGGATGCCACGACCCGGCCGTTCGCGACGGCGTGGCCGTTCACCTCAAGGTCGCCCCCGAGCACCTCGGCCACCTCTCCCCCGCGCGTGACGCGCAGCAGGCGCAGGCGTCCGCGGGTGCGGTCCTGGACGAGCACGTCGTCGCCGTCGAACGAGAGGTGACTGCCGACCTCGCCGAGGTCGATCGTCTCGGCGTCGGTGAGGCGGCGCGGGCCGTCGGCCTCGAGCGCGAACAGCGCGACGCCGGGGGCCACGAAGTCGACTCCCTCCGGCCCGACGTCGTTCGCGAGCGCGAACACCGCGCCGTCGGGGGCGACAGCGACCTCCGAGATCGACAGGTCCGCCGCGGTTCCGAGCACCTCGCGCTCGGCGCCGCCCTCGACCGCGATCGCGACGATCCGGTCGCGCAGGTCGCGGCGATCGGTCTCGATGACGTCGGGCACGCTGAGCAGCTCGGCGCCGTCGCGCGTCCACACGACGCCGTTCCAGCTGGTGTCGCCCTCGGTGAGCCGCGTGGCGTCGCTCGCGACCACGCGCTTGTCGGGAGCGTCGATCGCCGGGGCGGGCGCGTAGAACGGCTCCGCCTCCATCGAGGGCACGTCCACGACGAAGAGGTGGGTCGGTCGGTCGAGATAGCCGAGCCCGTTCGCGTGCCAGCGGATGCCGGTGATCCGACGCGGCGGTTCGGCCGCGGCATCCCGTCCCTCGACCGTGCCGTAGCGGCCGGGCTCGGGCACACGCGCCGAGAAGGCGAGGCGCGCACCATCGGGCGACCACGCGAGGTCGGTGACGCCCCCGTGCTGCTCGGTGACCTGGACGGGCTCTCCCCCGGTCGCCGAGACGACGAAGACCTGCGCGCGGCCGCGCTCGTCGGCGCGGAGGAACGCGATCGTGCTGTCGTCGGGCGAGAGCCGCGGAGAACGGTCGACGACGCCGCGCGTCAGGCGACGCGGGGTTCCGTCGGGCAGGTCGACGCGCCACAGCTGGCCGACTCCGCGGTCGGCGGCGAGATCGGGACGCGAGGTGGCGAAGACGGCGAAGCCGCCGTCGGACGAGAGGACCGGGCGACCGACGGAGATCAGCGCCTCGATGTCGACGGGGCGCACCTCACTCGCCTCCGAACGAGCCCGTGTCTCCGACGAGGCGGGTGTTGTCGGCCGGCACCGGGTCGACGGCCGCGCGAGCGACCTCGGCGGCGAACTCGGACACGTTGTAGAGCTTGCCGGCGTCCTCGCGACGGGCCGAGATGGCACCGGGGTTCGCGCGCTCGAGCAGCGTCGCCGTGATGGTGCCCTCGATCATGTCGCCGGAGACGACGGTGAAGCCGATGCCGCGCTCCTCGAGAGCGGGTATCTTCTCGCGCAGGGCGTCCTCGCCGGCGCGCTTCGAGAGCGCGACCGGCTCGTACTCCGGCATGGTCGGGGTCGTGCGGATGAAATGCGCCTGGTGGCTCGTGACGAACACGACACGCGCGTCGTCCTTGAGCAGCGGCAGCGCCGTCTCGAGCACGTTGACCTGTGCGTCGCGGTTGAGCTGCAGCGCGTAGTCCTCGGCCATGCCCGACTCCATGCCGCCCGAGGCGTTGAGCACGAGGACGTCGAGACCGCCGAAGGTGCGCTCGACCTCGTCGAACATCGCCTTCACCGATTCGGGATCGGTGAGGTCGGCGCCCACGACGAGGGCCTCGACGCCGAGTTCGCGCAGCTGCGACGCGAGCTTCTCGGCGCGGGGCGCCTTGTTGCGGAAGTTGATGACGACGTTCGCGCCGGCCTCGGCGAAGTAACGGACGGTGTCGGCGCCGATGCCGCGGGACGAGCCGGTGACGAGGGCGGTCTTGCCGCTCAGGGAGCCGGACGGAAGGGTCTGGGACACGGATTCTCCTGACGATTCGTGATCGAGCCGCGCGCCGTCGGGGGCACAGGCGACCTTCCCACCCTACCGAGCCGCACCGGCTCCGCTCCGGGGTGTCGGCGCGTCACGAGCGTGTCGGATCACCGTGCTACGTTCGCCGCGGAGGCCCCGACATGATTCGCTCGATCGCGCCGCGTCATCCGTACTTCGCCGCCGGCGATCCCCCTCGGGTGCTCGCGCACCGCGGTCTCGTCACCGCGGATGCCGCAGCGCTGGGAATCGTCGAGAACTCTTTCGCGGCGGTGGCCGAGGCCCACGCCGCCGGCCTCGTCTACGTCGAATCGGACTGCCATCTCACCGCTGACGGCGTCGTCGTGCTGTTCCACGACGACGATCTGGACCGGGTGACCGGCGACCCGCGCCGGATCGCCGACGTCCGCCTGCACGAGCTCGAAGAGGTGATGGCCGACCGGGGCGGGCTGATCACGCTCGAACAGGCCCTCGAGGCTTTCCCCGAGACGCACTTCAACCTCGATGTGAAGGCCGAGGCGGCCGCCGAGCCCGTCGGTCGCCTCGTCGCCCCGCACGCGGATCGCGTGCTCCTGACGAGCTTCTCGGACGATCGGCGTCACCGCGCCCTCGCCGCCGCGGCCAGCGTGGGTGGCGCTCTCGCGCCCGCGACCTCCCCCGGGTCGGCGACCGTCGCCCGTGTGGTGGCCGCGGTGGCGACGGGCATCGGTCCCCTCGTTCGTCGTGCCCTGCGCGGGATCGATGCTCTTCAGATTCCCGAGCGACAGGGGCGCATCCGCGTGGTGTCCCCTCGATTGATCGACGCCGCCCACGCGTCGGGCGTGGAGGTGCACGTCTGGACCGTCAACGACGAGGCCGACATGTCGCGTCTCCTGGATGCCGGTGTGGACGGGCTCGTGACCGACCGCGGCGACGCCGCGCGGGCGCTCGTGAACAGCCGCTGAACGGGAGGTGTGCTGAGCATCGCCTGTGAGTTCTGCCAGGACGCGCTCATTTCGAATAAAGCGCACAGGTGCGGTCGTTATACATGGGGACCGACGAGAGGACCACACAATGGCAGATCGCAGTCTTCGAGGCATCCGACTCGGCGCACAGAGCCTTCAGAGCGAAGACGGGGTCGTGTTCCACGACCGCGCGCAGCACACCTACGCTTGCAGCACCTGCGGGCGCGAAACAGTCCTGACCTTCGCGGCCGACGCCGAGGTTCCGCCCTCCTGGGAATGCCGCACCTGTGGTGCTGAGGCGCTCCTGCGGATCGGCGAGGGAACCGCGACCGTCGACCACAGCGACGACAAGGCTCCGCGCACGCACTGGGACATGCTCCTGGAGCGCCGCACGATCCCCGAGCTCGAGGAGCTGCTCGAAGAGCGCCTCGCCTTCGTCCGCGCGCGTCGCGGAGCGGGAGATCAGAAGATCAGCGCCTGACGCTGACCACCGAGTTCAGACGTCGGTCCCTTCGGGGATCGGCGTCTTTCTCGTTCGCCGGGTCCGCAGGCCGACCAGGGCGCCGACGATCACCAGCGCGAGGAGGGAACCTCCGCCCAGCATGATCTTGACCGCGGGACCGATCACGACGGCCGGGGTGAGGCCCGTCCGAAGCGGCACGTCGGTGAGCATGTGGCCGGCGACGTCGACCGACAGCTCATCGAGGGTGGATCCATCGGGTGCGATGACCTGGCTCGTGCCGACGGTCGAGATGTTCACCACGGAGCGGCCGGTCTCGATGGCGCGCATCCGGGCGAAGGCCAGCTGCTGCAGGTTCTCGTCGGTTCCCCGGAAGTCCGCGTTGTTCGTCTGGAACATGTAGGTCTCGGCACCGTCGGACGCACCGTCCCACACGACGTCGTCGTAGATCACGTCGAAGCAGATCGCGAGCCCCACACCGATGCCGTTGAGGTCGATGAGAGGCCGCGCGGTGCCCGGGGTGTACTCCCGGCCGATCAGCCCGATGAGGTCGGGGGCGAAGGGCTCCCAGAACGCCCGGTCCGGGACGTACTCACCGAACGGCACCGGATGCCGCTTGTCGTAGGTCTGCTCGGGCCCGCCGTCGGCCGTCCACAACAGCGAAGAGTTGAACAGCTCGGACCCTCTCTCCGTCACCGCGGACACGATCAGCGGCGCGTCGACCCGGCGCGAGAGCTCGTCGAGAACCCCGGCGGTCTGCGCCGACGTCGTGGGGTCGGAGTCGACACCGCCTTCGGGCCAGAGCAGGACGTCCATGTCCTGGCCGAAGAGCGGAGCGGATGCCGCGAGCTGCGCGTTCAGCACAGCGCCCCGCGCGCGCTGGTCGAAGTAGCCCGCGGGCCCGTTCCCCTGGACGGCGCCGACGCGCATCGACCCGGCCGCCGTCGTGGGGAACTGCGGCAGCGCGAGGAGGACCACGAGCAGGACGGCCGCGGGGACGGCGCGCCGCAGATCGCGGAACCGCCCGGCGCGGACGAGTTCGATCGCCATCGCGCACAGCGCCACCACGAGGAACGTCAGCCCCGACATCCCGACCCACGACGCGACCTCCGCGAAGGGGCCGTTCACCTGGGAGACGCCGATGCGCCCCCACGGGAATCCCCCGTACGGCCACGACCCGACGACCTGCTCGCGCAGGGTCCAGAGGCCGGCGACGAGAGCGGGCAGCACGAGGAGACGGCTCATCAGCCCCGGTGCGACCCGGGGCAACCAGCGGTAGGCGAGGGCGATCGGCACGGCGAAGACCGCGGTCAGCAGCGCCTCCAGCGTCGACAGCGCGATCCACGGGATGGGCCCGAGGTAGCGCGCGGTGAAGAGGAGGTTCACGGAGAAGAACGTCGCCCCGAAGAGCAGGCCCACCAGCGCCGCCGACCAGACGCGACGCCCCGCGAGGGCGACGAGGGCCAGGGCCACGGCGGGGAACGCCATCGGCCACCACGCGAGGGCGGGGTATGCCGTGACGAGCAGGAGACCCGCGGCGGCCGACAGGGGCGCGGCGACCGCCAGAGGAACGATCGGTCGCGGCGGGACGGCGAGGGGCACCCCTTCAGCCTAAATCGCGGCGGCGGGACCCGCGCTCACGCGGACGTGTACGCGACGATCCCGCGACGCACCGCGTCGAGCGCCGTGCGGGCGGTCTTGGCGAGCTTCGGCTCGGCAACGAGCGAGATCTGGTCGAGGAGGTCGATGGTCTGCTTGGCCCAGCGGACGAAGTCCCCCGCGGCCATATCGGCGAGCGTCAGCACGCTGTCGAGCGGGAGCCCCTTCGCCCACGCGTGCATCGCCGGCGCCAAGCCGGAGGCGGGCGACTCCGACCCCGGCAGACGGTGGTCGCGTTCGAGGTCGTCCAGCTCCTGCCACAGCGTCTGCGTGGCATCCAGGGCTCCGCGGAAGGCTCCCCGAGGCAGTCCCCGCTCCCCCGGTCCCGCCTCGTCGCGTCGCGGCTCGTAGACGAGGCAGCACGCCAACGCCGCCAGGGAGGGAGCGTCGAGGTCGTCCCACAGGCGCTGCCGCAACGATTCCGCGACGAGCAGGTCGCGCTCGCCGTAGATGCGTCGCATCGTCCGTCCCGCCGGGGTGAGGACCGTCCCGCCGTCCTCGTCGATCGCCACGTACTCGAGCGTCGCGAGGACCTCGACCACCCGGTCGAAGACGCGCGCGACCGTCCCGGTGCGCTGGTCGATCTGCTGGCGGATCCTGTCGGTGCTGCGCTTGAGCTTCCAGTAGCGCTCGGCCCATCGCGCGTGCGCCTCGCGATCCGGGCACGAGTGGCAGGGATGCCGCTGCATCCGTCGTCGGAGGGACTGGATCTGCTGCTGCCGCTCGTCGCGCAGTCGCCGGGGGGCCGTGGCATCCCGTCGATTGATCTTCTCGAGGTCGCTGAGCTCGCGGCGGATCGTCGAGTACTCGCGGAAGTCTCCGCGGTCGCACGTCATCGCCGTCTCGTAGCCGGAGAGCGACTCCTCGGCTTCTTTCACCTGGCGCGCGAGTCCGACGACCGAGCGGTCGGCCTGGAACTGTGCGAACGAGGACTCGAGGATCTCTCGCGCCCGCGATCGCCCGAACTGATCGATCAGGTTGACCGCCATGTTGTACGTCGGCCGGAAGCTCGAGTTGAGCGGGTACGTACGCCTCGAGGCGAGGGATGCCACGGACTGCGGCTCGAGGCCCTCCGTCCACTGCACGACCGCGTGGCCCTCGACGTCGATGCCGCGTCGGCCCGCACGCCCGGTGAGCTGCGTGTACTCCCCCGACGTGATCGCGACGCGGGCCTCGCCGTTGAACTTCTCGAGCTTCTCGAGGACGACCGTCCGCGCGGGCATGTTGATGCCGAGCGCGAGCGTCTCGGTGGCGAAGACGACCTTGACGAGCTTGCGACGGAACAGCTCCTCGACGACCTCTTTGAACGCCGGGAGGAGCCCCGCGTGGTGCGAGGCGATGCCGCGCTCGAGGTTCTCGCGCCATTCCCAGAAGTGGAGGACCGCCAGGTCCTCGTCTTTGAGGGTGAACGTCAACTCGTCGACGATGTGGCGGATCGCGACGCGCTCGTCGGCCGAGGTGAGCCGGACGTTCGCGCGGCGCAGCTGCTGCACGGCCGCGTCGCAGCCCGCGCGGCTGAAGATGAAGAAGATCGCCGGGAGCAGGTGGTTTCGCTGCAGTAGCTCGACCACCTCGGGTCGATCGATGCGCTCGATGCGCGGCCCCTGCGAGGCGCGCACCGGCTTGTGACCGCCCCGACGCTGGTGCGCGTGGCGCGGGCCGCCCGCGTGACGCTGGGAGCGGTACTCCTGGGCGCGACGGTTGTTCTCGTATCCCCCGGCGTTGCCGCCGCGGATCCGCAGGAGCTCCTGATTGACCTGCGCCGTCGCCACGCCCGCGCGGTCGTCGAAGAGGGGCAAGAGGTCGCCGCGCACGAGCACGTGCTGCTCGAGCGGCACGGGCCGCGTCTCCGAGACGATGACCTCCGTGTCGCCGCGGACGGTGTCGAGCCAGTCGCCGAACTCCTCGGCGTTCGACACGGTGGCCGACAGCGAGACGAGCTTGACCGACCGCGGGAGGTGGATGATCACTTCTTCCCACACCGCTCCGCGGAAGCGGTCGGCGAGGTAGTGCACCTCGTCCATGACGACGAACCGGAGACCGCGCAACGCCGGGGAGTCGGCGTAGAGCATGTTGCGCAGGACCTCGGTCGTCATGACGACGATGCGCGCCGAGGCGTTGATGTTCGTGTCGCCCGTGAGCAGGCCGACCTCGTCGTCGCCGTAGACCTCTTGCAGCTCGTGGAACTTCTGGTTGGACAGCGCCTTGATCGGCGTCGTGTAGAAGGCCTTGTCGCCGGGCTCGAGCATCGCGAGGTGGATCGCGAACTCCCCGACGATCGTCTTGCCCGCGCCGGTGGGAGCCGCGACCAGCACGCTGCGCCCGTCCTCGAGGGCGTGGCATCCGGCGATCTGGAAGTCGTCGAGCTCGAAGCTCTGCGCGTCCGCGAAGTCGGCCGTGTGCGGGTGCGTGGAACGGGCCGAGGCCCGCGCGAAGCGATCAGCCGGGCTGAGCCCGCTCACGCCCTCGGTCCCAAAAGGCCCTCAGCGGCCATCCGGCGAGCCTTGCGGCGATCGAAGAGCATCGACACCCCGGCCGCGGCGAAGAACAGCACGACCAGGATGCCGGCCAGCATCAGCATGCTGACGATGTCCGCCGCAGGGGTGGCCAGGGCGGCGAAGAGCGTGGCGATGAGGACGGCGACGCGCCACCCCTTGAGGATCGCTTTCCCGCTCATGACCCCCGCGACGTTCAACGCCACGAGGAAGACGGGCAGCACGAACGCGACACCGATGACGAGCATCAGCTTGAAGACGAAGTCGTAGTAGTCGGCGGCGTTGTAGAGGTTGGCCGCCCCCGTCGGCGTGAAGCTCCACATCAGCTGGATCACGTGCGGGACGATCAAGACGCCCACGTAGCAGCCGCCGAAGAGCAACGGGACGGCGGAAGCGACGAAACCGATCGTGTAGCGGATCTCTTTCCGCGTGAGGCCGGGCATGATGAACGCCCAGATCTGCCAGAGCCAGATCGGCGCCGACAGGAAGATGCCGATGGTGAACGCGATCCGCATGCGCAGATCGAACGCCGACGTGACCGCCGTGAAGTTGATGGCCGAGAGGTTGTCGCCGCGCTGGGCGGCGATCTCACGCACGGGCACGGTGATCCACTCGATCACCGGCGAGGTGATCGCGAACGCGACGATCATCCCGACGATCAGCGCCGCGGCGGCGATCATCAGACGCTTGCGCAGCTCGATGAGATGAGCGCCGATCGACATGCGCTTGTCTCGCCGCGGTCCTTCCGGCATGTCGATCCGCGGGGGTCCTGCCGTGGTCACGCCTTAAACAGAAGTGTCGTTCGGCTTGCGCTGCTCCGGAGCGGCTGCCGTGGCGGTGCCGACCTCGGTGGCGCGCGGAACGTCTGTCGCTTCGGCGGAGACCTCGTCGTCGCGCTTCATCTCTTTCATCTCGTTCTTGAAGACACGAGCGGACTGACCCACGCTCTTCGCCAGCGCCGGAAGCTTCGTCGCGCCGAACAGAAGGAGGATGACCGCGAGAACGATCAGCAGGTGTACTCCGGTGATTCCCTGGAACATGATGACTCCTCGTCAGCCTCGGGGGTGATCGCCAGTCTAACCCGAGGACATGCACGGAAGCCCGGATCAGGGGCGCAGTTCACCCTGTTCTTCAGCCGGCGTATTGCGCGAGACCGGCGGCCGCCCAGGCCGCGGCCGCCCGTCGCGCCCCCTCCGGCTGGAGCAGTTCGACGTCGCCGCCCCGCCGTGCCGCGAGTCGCTTGAGACTCTGCTCATCGGCGAGGCGGAGCGACGCGATGGAGGCGTCGCCGTCGTCGACGATGTCGGCGCGCTCGAGGTAGTCGGCGAGCAGCGGCGCCACCTCGCGGGGGAACCGGAAGCGGGCGACGACGTCGTCATCGGCCGGCGCGAAGAGCTCGGGGACCGGATCGGCGCCGTGTTCGGCGGGGATGTCGGTCAGCTCGGGATCGCTCACGCGGTCCAGGTGGAAGGTGCGGACGGCTTGCCGCGTGTGACACCACCCCTGGAGATACCACTGGTCGTTGGCGATGTGGACCTTGATCGGGTCGACCGTCCGCAGCGTGGGCCCGGCGCCCGGGGCGCGGTAGGTGAAGCTGACGGCGACCCGGGCGCGGAGCGCCCGATCCACGACCTCGCGCACCCCGTCGACCGGTCCCGGTGCGACGATGACCGCGGGCGGCGCGGAGGAGGCCCCGCGTGCGAGCTTCGCGAGCAGTCCCGTGACGAGCTCGTTGTCGGCGACACCGGGCAGGGTGCGCGCAAGCTGGAGTCCAGCCAGGAGGGCCGCCGCCTCGCGCGCGGTGAGACGCGGGGATCGCTCGAGCCCGACGGTGTTGGTCATCGCGATGATGTCTTCGCGCTCGAGCAGATCCCAGTCGATGTCGAACAGCTCGTTCGGCAGCTGCCAGTAGCCGCGTTCGCCCGGAAGGCCGATCACCGTCAACCGCTCGACCATCGCGCGCATCTGGGCGGGCGTGACGTCGAACTCGTTCGCGGCCTCGGTGACCGAGACCTCGCCCTTGCCGATGAGGTACGGCACGAGCTGCAGGAGCAGAGCGGCGCGATCCAGCGCCTGAAGGGGACGTTCGAGACTCACGCGGCACCCCCGTGGAGGACGAGGGTGGCCTCGAGTCGGCGGATCACTTCGTCGCGCAGGCTCGACGGTTCGACCACGCGGACCTCGGGCCCGTACGACGCCAGCTCATCCGCGAACACGTGTAGATCGACGTAGGGCACGACGACCCCCTGGGGCGCGGGCAGGGCCCGGCGTGCGAGCCGGAGGGACGCCTCAGTCCCCGGGTGCACCTCGAGAAGAGCTCGCTGGCGGTCGGCCACCTCTGCCAGCCCGGCGAGAGCGCGCTCTCCGGCTCCGACGCGGAGCGCCGACGGGAACTTCTCCCGCGTCAGGGTCACGTCGCCCACGACCCGGGGCAGGAGAAACGTGCGATCGGCATCCATCGTCAGATCGAAACCGAAGACGTGCCAGCGCGCCTCGTATTCGACGAGGGCCAGGGGCCGGATCCGTCGCTCGCGCGGGCGCGGCTCTCCCGGGCGCAGGTAGGAGAACGTCACCACGCGGCACTCCTCGATCGCCCTCTGGAAAGCCGGGAACGATGCGTCACGGACCCGGATGCGGGGGGCGTAGCCAATGATCGGCTCGTCGACGGGAATCCCCAGGGCGCGGATCTTGCGAAGCCCGCTCCGCGCGTCCGCGGAGAGCGACTCCGTCCCCCACACGTCGCCGGCGATGTTGAGCAGGGCGATCTCCGCCGGGCTGAAGGAGATGTCCTCCGGCAGCGCGTACTCCGCGGTGGGGACGCGGTAACGGGCTTCGCGCAGGTCGTCGGGATCGGCCCGCTCACCGATCGTCTCGATCGGGATGCCGAGACCGCGAAGGTTCTCTTTGTCGCGCTCGAACATCTTCTCGAGCGCGTCCTTCGACGCCCCCGCCTCGAGTTGCTCGCGATACCCCGCGACCGACGAGAGAATCGTCTCCTTCGTCAGCCCCTGCTCCGTCGCCATGAGGGCGACCACGAGGTTGACCAGTCGCTCCTCGGGAGCGCTTCTGGAGGTGGTGGCGGGCACCCGCCCATCCTAGGCGCGGCGGAGGCGCCGGTCCCTCCCCGCGGAGCGACCGGGCGTCGTCACGGGGCGACGGCAGGCGATCGGGCCCGCCCACAGGCCCCCGACGTCAGGTCAGCCGACCGTGCCGAGAATGTCGACGACGTAGACGAGGGCCTTGTCGGCCGGCGCGCGCAGCGCCTGCTGGTCGGCCGAGGTCTGGTCTGCGGGAACCACGACGAGGACCTGCGATCCCACCGTCTGACCCTCGAGCGCCGAGGCCAGGGAGGGCGGCAGCTGAGACGCGGTCGCCTGACCGGGAGCGCCGGTCTCCCACGTGGAGAAGAAGGTGGTCTTGGCGCCCCACGCGACACCGACGAGGTGGATCATGGCGCTGGAGTTCGCCGTCAGCACCTCGCCGTCGCCCTTCTTGAGCGTCTCGGTGCGCACGTCGGTCGGCGCATCGTTCTGCGGGAAGGAGACACCGGGCTGGCCGCTGGGGGCGCGCACCACCGACGGCATGCCGGTTCCGGTGTTGAACTGCTCGACGCCGTCGGCGGCGGGCAGGAACACCTTGCGCACATCGAAGACGAACACCGCCGGTGCGCCCGCGGTGAGCCCGAAGCCCTGCGCCTGCTCGGCGGGGATCTTGTCGCTCGGAACGGCGACGGCGACACGCGACCCCTCGGCCGCGCACTGCAGGAGCTCCCCCACGCCCGGGACGCTCTTCTCGAGCGCGAGCAGGGTGAGCGGCCGCGAGAAGTCGGCCGCATACGGGGTGGCGATCGCCGTCTCACCCGTGGCGGCGTTGAGCACCGTCACGTCGAGGAACGCCTGCTGGCCCTCCTCGGTCAGTTTCTCGCCCTCGCCCTGGACGAGCGTGTCGACAGCCGTCTGGGTCGGCAGGTACGGGCTGCGCAGGTTCACGGTGGGCGCGGTGCCGACGTCGCCGGTCGCCGAGATCGCCGCGGACAGCGCGGGATCCGCCGTCGGGGTGGGGCATGAGGCTCCGGCGGAGGCGGAGCAACCGACGAGACCGAATCCGGCGAGGGCGGTCACGGCGACGAAGGCGGGAAGTCTGCGCACCGGAACAGTTTAGGGCGTCGCGTCCGATGAATCCGCCGAGGGCGCCGGGAGATCCTGGCGCTGACGCACCCCGTCGGCCGCCTTCTGCGCTTCGCGCACGCGCTTACGGAGGTTCTTGTCGGTGATCTCGCGATCGCCGACGGCACCCGGGGTCCAGAGCTCCACGTCTTCGTCGCCGTAGCTCGACTTCGACGCGCGACGCTTGACCTCCGGCGGCACCGCTCCCGGGGCGAGGCGCCGAGCCGTGAGAAGGAAACCGGTGTGCGCGATCATCCGGTGATCGGGTCGGACGGCGAGCCCCTCGACGTGCCACCCGCGGACCATCGTCTCGGAGGCATCCGGATCGGTGAAGAGACCTGTCGCGCGGATGTACTCGGCGACGCGGCTGAGCTGCGTGGCGGTCGCGACGTAGCAGAGCACCACGCCGCCGGGCGTGAGGGCGTCGGCGGCGACGTCGATGCACTCCCACGGGGCGAGCATGTCGAGCACGACCCGATCGACCGAGCCGGGCTCGACGGCGCTCGGAAGGCTCTCGACGAGGTCGCCGACGACCACGTCCCAGGTCGCGGGCGTGCCGCCGAGGAAGGTCTCGACGTTGGCGCGGGCGACGTCGGCGAACTCCTCCCGACGCTCGAACGACACGAGGCGACCCGCGGGCCCGATGGCCCGGAGCAGCCAGAGCGACAGGGCACCCGACCCGACGCCGGCCTCGACGACCGTCGCGCCGGGGAAGATGTCGGCGGCGGAGAGGATCTGCGCCGCATCCTTCGGGTAGACGATCGCCGCGCCGCGGGGCATCGACATCACGAAGTCGCGCAGGAGGGGGCGAAGGGCCAGGTACTCGTGGCCCGAGCTGTTCGTCACGACGCTGCCGTCGGGCTCGCCCACGAGCAACGAGTGCTTGAGCACGCCGTTGTGCGTGTGCAGCTCGCCGTCCTCGCGCAGCGTGATCGTGTGCAGGCGACCCTTCGGGCCGGTCAGCTGCACGCGATCGCCGACCCGGAAGGGTCCGCTCAGGTGCGGTGTCTCACTCATCGGGTCTCCTGCGGGGTCGTGATCGAAGGGGTGGGGATGCCGGGGGCGACGAGCCGCGCCGCGTGCAGCGCGCGCAGGTCGGCGATCGTGCGGCCCTCGAGGCTCGGCCACAGGGCGTCGGCCCCCAGACCGTCCAGGGGGACCATGAGAGGGACGCCGAGCGTGACGGCACCGCTGGCGATCGCGGAGCGGAGCCCGTTGGGCGAATCCTCGATGGCCACCGTGTCGGCGATGTCGACGCCGAGGGCGGCGCACGCCTGCAGGTAGGGATCCGGGTGGGGTTTCGGGCGCTCCACGTCGTCACCGGCCACGACGACGTCGAACGCCGGGAAGTCGATCAGCTCGGTGACCGAGAGCGCCATGCGCCGCATGGACATCGTCACGAGAGCGGTCTTCACCCCGTGGGCCCGCAGGTCCGCGAGAAGCTCACGGGCACCGGGACGGAAGGGCACCCCCTGGACCGCGAGCTGACGCAGCACCTCGTCGGTGAGGTACGAGATGATCTCGTCGACCCCCCACGGAACCCCGGCATTCTGCAGAAGACGCGCCGAGTCCTCGAGGGCGAGGCCCACCATGCCGAGCGCCTGCTCGTGGGACCAGGTGCCCCCGAAGCGCTCGACGAGGGGGGTCTCGGCCGCCATCCAGAACGGTTCCGTGTCGACGAGCGTGCCGTCCATGTCCCACAGGACGGCGGCGGGCGGGGAAGAAGTCATCGTTCGATCGTATCCAGGGCGCCGTCCCCCGCCGCTCCCCGCCTGGTGCATGCGCCTATCCTGGAACCCAGCCCTTCCCGGGGCAGAGGAGGTCGCGTGGACGCACTGGGTCGCCGGATCATCGTCGCCGCTTTCGACGGCTGGAACGACGCCGGAGAGGCGGCGTCCGCCGCCGCGGCTCTGCTGCGCGCTGACACCGAGTACGAAGTGGTGCACGCGGTCGACCCCGAGCTGTACTTCGACTATCAGTACACGCGTCCGCAGATCGGTCTGGATGCCGAGGGCCACCGCACACTCACCTGGCCCGAGGCGCGGCTCCTGCGCCCGACGCAGCGATCCGACGACGCGGAGATCTGGCTGCTCGTCGGGGTCGAGCCGGCACGCGCGTGGCAGGCTTTCGCCGCGGAGTTCATCGACGTCGCCCTTCGGGAAGACGTGACCGGGTTCGTCGCCCTCGGCTCGATGATGTCCGACGTCCCGCACACGCGCCCGATCTCGGTCTTCGCGGGCAGCGACAACGAAGGTGTCCGCCAGGCCCTCGATCTCGAGCGGAGCCTGTACGAGGGCCCCGTCGGCATCCTGAGTGCGATCGGCCATGCGGCCGAGGGCGTCGGCATCCCGACCGCCAGCCTGTGGGCGAGCGTGCCGCACTATGTCGCGGGCCACACGCCCTCCCCGAAGGCCACCCTCGCGCTTCTGGACCGCCTGCAGTCCCTCACCGGCATCGAGGTGCCGCGTGGCGAGCTCGCCGCCGAGGCGGTGGCCTGGGAGGCCTCGATCGACGCGGCTGCCGCCGACGACGAGGAGATGAGCGACTACATCCGCCAGCTCGAGCAGACGCGGGACACCTGGGACTCGCCCGAGGCGTCCGGTGACGCGATCGCGCAGGAGTTCGAACGCTACCTCCGGCGCGGCGGAGACGGGCCGAGCAAGCCCGGCCGCGACGACCCGCCGCGTCGCTGAGCTCAGCCGCGTCGGGGGCCGGTCCCTTCGACGGGCTCAGGGACCGCGCGCGCCGCGGCCACGGTAGGCCCCGCCGGTCCCTTCGACGGGCTCAGGGACCACCCGCGCCACGGGCACCGCAGTCCCCGACCGGTTCCTTCGACGGGCTCAGGGACCACCCGCACCAGGGGGCTGAGCTCGTCGAAGCCCCCGGAAACGACGACGGCGCCGCCCCGAGAGGGACGACGCCGTCGTGGCATCCGGGATCAGCTGGTGATGATCGTCGACACGGCGGGGATCACGCCGAGGGACAGCAGGACGATGAGCAGGACGCCCAGCGCCACGCGGTAGATCACGAACGGCAGGAAGCTGCCGCGCTTGAGGTACTGCATGAGGAAGGCGATCACGAGGTAGCCGACCACGAACGCGATCACGGTCGCGATGGCCGTCTCACCGAGGTTGTAGGGGCCGGTGCCCTCGTCGAAGCTCTTGTAGAGCTCGTACAGACCGCTCGCGAACACCGCCGGCACGGCGAGCAGGAACGAGTACTCCGCCGCGGCGGTGCGCTTGTAGCCGAGCGCGCGGCCGAGGGTCGTGGTCGCCCCCGAGCGCGAGACGCCCGGGACCAGGGCCAGGGCTTGCGCGAAACCGAAGGCGAAACCGTGGCCCACGGTGAGGTCTTCGAGGTCGCGGCGACGCTTGCCGTAGTGGTCGGCGACACCGAGCAGGATGCCGAAGACGATCAGCACGATCGCCGTGATCCACAGGCTCCGGAAGTTGTCGCGGATGAGGCTCTGCAGGAGGAAGCCCAGCACGCCGATCGGGACGGTGCCGATGATGATGTACCAGCCCATGCGGGCATCAGGATCGTTGCGCGGAACGCGGCCGGTCAGGGACTGGAACCACCGCGAGAGCACCCGCGCGATCTTCTTGCGGAAGTACAGCAGCACCGCGAGCTCCGTGCCGATCTGGGTGATGGCGGTGAACGTCGCACCGGGGTCGGTCTGCGACGGGAGGAACTCGCCCACGATGCGCAGGTGGGCGCTGGAGGAGATGGGGAGGAACTCGGTGAGGCCCTGAACGAGCCCCAGGATGATGACCTCGAAGATATGCATTCGGTCCTTCAGTACGTTCGGATGAGGTCGGCGAGGACTCGTCGACCGAACTCGAGCGCGTCGACGGGGACGCGCTCGTCGACACCGTGGAACATCCCGGTGAAGTCGAGGTCGGCCGGGAGTCGCAACGGCGCGAACCCGTAACCGGAGATTCCGAGGCCCGCGAGGGCCTTGTTGTCGGTGCCGCCGCCCATCAGGTAGGGAACGACCGGCACGCCGGGGTCGTGACGGTCGAGCTGCGCCACCATCGCGTCGACGAGATCACCCGAGAACGGCACCTCGAGACCGATGTCGGTGTGGACGACCTCGATCTCGACGTGGGGTCCCACGATGCGCCGGATGTCGGCGAGGGCCGCTTCCTCGGTACCCGGGAGGACCCGCACGTCGATGAGCGCCTCGGCGCGGTCGGGGATCACGTTGTGCTTGTACCCGGCGGTCAGGCCCGTCGGGTTGGTCGTCGTCCGCAGCGTCGAGCGGATGAAGCTGGATGCCGCACCGGTGCGCAGCGCGAGCGCGTCGGGATCACCCGCGTCGTCACCCGTGATCTCGGCGAGACCGGCCAGCAGCTTCGCGGTCGTGTCGGTCAGCCGGACGGGCCACTGCGTGCGGCCGAGAGCGGCGACCGCCTCGGCGAGAGCCGTGACGGCGTTGTCGGGGTGCAGCCCACTGCCGTGCCCCGCACGACCGCGCGCGATCAGCTTGATCCAGATGAGGGCCTTCTCCCCCACCTGCAACAGGTAGGCACGACGGTCTCCGACCGCGATGGAGTAGCCGCCGACCTCGCTGATGGCCTCGGTCGCGCCGCGGAACCAGTGGGCCCGATCCTTGACGACCAGCGCGGAGCCCTCGACGCCGCCGTTCTCCTCGTCGGCGAAGAAGGTGACGATGATGTCGCGCGCGGGCTGCTCCCCCGCGCGCAGGACGTCGGCGACGGCGGTGAGGATCATGGCATCCATGTCCTTCATGTCGACCGCTCCACGGCCCCACAGGATGCCGTCGCGGATCTCGCCCGCGAACGGGTCGACGCTCCAGTCCTCGGCGACGGCGGGCACGACGTCGAGGTGGCCGTGCAGGATCAGCGCGGGCTTGTCGGGGTTGCGGCCGGGGACGCGGGCGCACACGTTCGTGCGCCGGGCGACGGGCTCGTAGTACTCGGTCGCGAGACCCAACTCCTCGAGGTAGGCGCCGACGTACTCGGCGGCCTCGCGTTCGCCGTTCGAGCGTCCACCGCCGTAGTTCGAGGTATCGAACCGGATGAGGTCGGACGCCACGCGGGCGACCTCGGGTACGTCGTTCTCGAGCTCGGGCATGCGCACTACGGTACCCGGGGGCGCGAGGCCCCTCCGTCGTGTGTCGCCGTGCGGCGGACCTCACCGACCCTCCGCGCTCGGCGAGCCGCGCCCGGGGTGCAGCGTCGGTTCGAGAGAGCGCTCCGGTCGTGGTAATGTCGTTCCTCGTTGCGAAAGTGACAAACACCCAGATGCGCGGGTGGCGGAATAGGTAGACGCGCTAGCTTGAGGTGCTAGTGCCCGTATTAGGGCGTGGGGGTTCAAGTCCCCCCTCGCGCACAGAGAGAAAGACCCCCGGGTTCGCCCGGGGGTCTTTCTCGTTTCCGGGTGGGTTGGCGGGCGGCTCCGCGCCCGGAGCGTCGCCTCGCAAACCGTGACACCTCAGAAACACCCGCGTGACAACGCCCGCCTAGCGTCGGAGCATGCCCCCTTTCTCGGTTCCCACCATCGATATCTCCGCCTGGGTCGGCGGCGGATCGCACGACGCACGCGCCGCGGTCGTGGCGGCCGTCGACCATGCGGCACGCACCGTCGGCTTCATGCAGGTGGTGGGACATGGCATCCCGGACTCCGTCCTCACGGCGCTCGCCGCCGAGATGGACGCGTTCTTCGCGCTTCCTCTGGACGCGAAGAAGGCGTTCGTGCGGCCGGCGTCCGAGAATCGCGGGTACAGCCCGCCCAAGAGCGAGTCCCTGAGCTACAGCCTGGGCGTCGACCCCGTGACGCGGATGAACGACTTCTTCGAGGCGTTCAACGTCGGCGCGTCGTGGCGCGACTATCCCGGAACGGCCGCCACGGCCGCCGACTACGCGGAGAACACCTGGCCGGATGCCATGCCGCCCTTCCGTGACGCCGTCGAGGCGTACTTCGATGAGGCGCGGTGGGTCGCCGGGACGCTCACCCGCATCCTCGCCGCGGCGCTCCGTGTGCGCGACGACTTCTTCGACGCGCTCACCGGCCACTCGATCGACGTGTTGCGGATGAACAACTACGCCCTGCCGCCGGGATCGATCGAGCTCGGGGCGGAGCTGACGGGGATGGGCGAGCACACCGACTTCGGGCTCGTGACGGTGCTCTGGGCCGACCAGGTCGCGGGACTCCAGGTGCTCGGGCAGGACGGGTCGTGGAATGACGTCTCGCCGGCCGACGGCGCCCTGCTGGTGAACCTCGGCGACGTGGCGGCGCGCCTGACGAACGACAAGTGGATGTCGACGCTGCACCGGGTGAAGCCACCGGTGATCGACGGCACGATCGAGCGGCGGCGGTCGGCGGCGTTCTTCCACGACGGCAACGCCGACGCGGTGATCGCCCCGCTCCCGCACTTCGTGTCGCGCGAGACCCCGGCGCTCTACGAGCCGGTGACGATCCGCGAGCACATCGCCGCGAAGCTCGCCGGATCGCGGGCGGGACGCAAGAACCTCGGCGCGATGCGCGAGGCGGCACGGGTGATGGCGAGCCACGACTGACGCGGCACCGCGGTCCGGCGACGCGCTCACTGTGGCGAGAAACGCCGTTCCTGTTCGGAAACGCCGCGTTGCCGCGTGTCTCGGCAGGAACCGCGTTTATCGAGGCTGCCCCGACCCCGGGACGACGCCGGTCAGGCCGCGGACACCCCGAAAAGCAGGCCGAGCACGTAGGTGATCGCGGCGGCCCCGAAACCGATCGCGAGCTGGCGCAGGCCCCGCTTGAGCGGAGAGGCGCCCGAGAGCAGCCCGACCATCGCGCCGGTCGCCATGAGGGCGATGCCCACCAGGACGAGGGCCAGGACCACCGCGCCGATGCCTGACATCCCGAAGATCCAGGGCAGCACGGGGATGATCGCGCCCGACGCGAAGAACAGAAAGCTCGAGATGGACGCGCCCCACGCGCTTCCGACGACGTCGTGCGATGACTCCCCCGGCGCTGCCGCGACCGGAGCCGTGCCCGCTTGGGCGGCGGTGACGACTTCGCGCGCCTTGGCGAGGGCGGCGTCGGAATCCATGCCGCGTGTGCGGTACACGAGGGCGAGCTCGTTGGCATCCAGATCCAGGTGGGGCAGGGCCGAGTCGGCGAAATCGCTCTCCTCGGTCGCCTCGAGGAGTTCTCGTTGCGAGCGCACCGACACGAACTCGCCCGCGCCCATCGAGAGCGCGCCCGCGAGGAGACCCGCGATGCCGCTGAAGAGGATGAAGGTCGGGGCGACGCCGGTGGCGCCGACGCCCATCACCAGGGCGAGGTTGGAGACGAGGCCGTCGTTCGCGCCGAAGACGGCGGCGCGGAAGGTTCCGGAGAGGCGTCGGCGACCGCGCGCGGCCAGTCCGCGGACCACCTCGTGGTGCACGCGCTCATCGGCGGCCATCGCGGGGGTGGCGTAGGGCTCGTCGGCGTACGGCGAACGGGCCTCGGCGTTCTGCGCGAGCGCGAGGACGAAGATCGAGCCGAACCGGCGCGCCATCCAGGCGAGGAGGCGGGTGCCGATACCGGGGCTCGGGAGGCGCTGCGGCTGCTCGCCGAGCAGATCGATCCAGTGCTGTTCGTGCCGTCCTTCGGCGTCGGCGAGGGCGAGCAGGATGTCGCGCTCCTCGCCGGTGCGGCGCGACGCGAGCTCGCGGTAGACGCGTGCTTCGGCGCGTTCGTCGACGAGGTAGCGCGCCCAGCGGCGGCGATCACGGGCGGTGGGTGTGGCGGGGGTCGTCACGGGGCTCCTTCGGGTCGTCCCCACCGTAGTGAGGCGGATTCGCCCCCTCGGGCGCGTCGGCTCACACTGACAGCATTTCGGCCCCCCGAAGCCCGGAAAGACGCGGATGCCGGGGTGCTCATGCCAGCATTTCGGGGGCGCGAAACCGGGGATAGCGGGCGACGGGGTCGGGCTCGGAATGACCCCGAGGCGCCCGGGCCACCGCACCGGCGGCCGGCGCGAGGCCCCGACGCGCCCGGGTCAGGAGTGGACGCGTTTGCGCAGCAGGTCGATCCGCGCCTGCAGCTGCGCGACCGTCGCGTGCGAGACGGCGGGGCCTCCGCAGAGCCGGCGGAGCTCGGCGTGCACGAGGCCGTGCGGCTCGCCGGTCTGCCGGGCGTAGAGACCCACCATGGTGTTCAGCAGCTGCCGCTGTTCCTTGAGGGTGCGGTGGAGCGGCGCGGGAAGACCGCCGTCGTCGACCGAGGGCGGCTCGACACCGCTCTCTTTCTCGGTCGCCTCGCGGGTGGAGCGGTGGCGCGACTGCCTCGTCGCGCGCGACATGAGCACCTCGTGCACCTGCTCGGGCTCGAGAAGACCCGGGATGCCGAGGAACTCCTCCTCCTCGATGGTCCCGGGCACCGCGAGCTGGCCGAACTCCTGCCCGTCGAACATCACGCGATCGAAGTGCGCGAGGGAGCCGAGCGCCTGGTACTCGAACTCCTGCTCGAGCGCGTCGGAGGCTTTGTCCTCGCGCTCGGCGGCATCCATCATGTCTTCTTCGGCGTTCCACTGGTCTTCCGCGTCGCTGTCGCGGTCGAGGGCGTGCTCGCGCTGCGCCTCCATCTCGCCGGCGAGGGCGAGGAGCTGCGGCACGTTCGGGAGGAAGACGCTCGCGGTCTCACCCCGGCGGCGCGCACGCACGAAACGCCCGATGGCCTGGGCGAAGAACAGCGGGGTCGAGGCGCTCGTGGCATACACACCGACGGCGAGGCGGGGGACGTCGACGCCCTCCGACACCATGCGGACGGCGACCATCCACCGGCTCGTGCCCTTCGAGAACTCCTCGATGCGACTCGAGGCCTCGGCCTCGTCGGACAGCACGACGGTGACCTTCTCGCCGCTGACGTCTTCGAGGATGGCGGCGTAGGCCCGCGCGGCGGTCTGGTCGGTCGCGATCACCAGGCCCCCGGCATCCGGGACCGTCTCCCGCACCTCGGTGAGCCGCCGGTCGGCGGAGCGGAGGACCGCGGGGATCCAGTCGCCGTTCGGGTCGAGCGCGGTGCGCCAGGCCTGCGACGTGATGTCTTTGGTGTTGTCCTGCCCGAGCTGAGCCTCCATCTCTTCGCCCGCCTTGGTGCGCCAGCGCATCTGGCCGGCGTAGACGAGGAAGAAGACGGGACGGACGACGCCGTCCTCGAGCGCCCGCTTGTAGCCGTAGGCGTAGTCGGTGCGGGAGAGGCGGATGCCCTTGGCGTTGGGGTGGTACTCCACGAACGGGATGGGCGCGGTGTCGCTGCGGAACGGCGTCCCCGAGAGCAGCAGGCGGCGGGTCGCGCGGCTGTAGGCCTCGCGCAGGGCGTCGCCCCAGCTCAGGGCGTCGCCACCGTGATGCACCTCGTCGAGGATCACCAGGGTCCGAGCGTCGAGCGTCAGGCGCTGGTGCACCTCGGCCTTCACGGCGACCTGGGCGTACGTGACGGCGACGCCGTGGTACTGCCGCGAGGGCGTGGCGTGCCGGTTCGAGAAGAACGGGTCGAGACGGATGCCGACCCGCGCGGCCGCCTCGGCCCACTGGGTCTTGAGGTGCTCGGTGGGGGCGACGACGACGAGGCGATCGACGACGCGACGACGCATGAGCTCGGAGGCGAGACGGAGGGCGAAGGTCGTCTTCCCGGCGCCGGGCGTCGCGGCGGCGAGGAAGTCGCGGGGACCCTTGCCCTCGCCGTCGGGTCCGTCGAGGCCGAAGTAGAGGTCGAGCGCCTCGGCCTGCCAGGCGCGCAGACGCTGCGCGGTGCCCCAGGGCGCACGCTGCGGGAACGACGGGGAGAGGTGCTCGGCGGCGAAGGAGCCGAAGTGCGGCTCGGAGCCGTCGAGGGGGGGCGGCTCCTCCCCCGGGACCGGGTGGTCGGCGACCGGAGCGGTGGCGTGCGCGGGGTCGAGGGGGGAGGATGCCGCGGGCTCGTCGGCGGCGGCGGACGCAGGGGTGGATGCGGGGCCGGGGGACGCGATCGGGCCCGGGGACGCGACCGGGCCGGGGATGGCCGCGGGGCCCGGGCTCGCGACCGGGCCGGGGGACGCGATCGGGCCCGGGGACGCGACCGGGCCGGGGCGTACAGCGAGGTTCGGGGTCGTGACCGGACCAGGGCTCGCGACCGGGCCGGGGCTCGCGACCGGGCCGGGGCTCGCGATCGGGCCGGGGCTCGCGACCGGACCAGGGCTCGCGACCGGGCCGGGGCTCGCGATCGGGCCCGGACTCGCGATGCGGATCGGGGGTGCCGCATCGGCGCCGGAGTCGGCGTCGAGGGGGTTCGCGGGGCGGGCTTCTTCTTCCAGCATCGAACCTCCATCCCTCGCGAGCGCGAACATCAACGATAGGCGGTTCCACGAGCGGGTGGCATCCGGGTGTGAGCCGTTCCGCCGTCCCACCGGCGATAAACGCGATTCGTGGGGAGAAACGCGCTGTCGCCGCGTTTCTGCGAACGGAGAGCGTTTATGAGGGGAGGGAGCGACCGGGCGGAGGCGTCCCTGGTCCCGGCACGCGCGGATCGCGATCGGTGCCGCACGCGGCCTCGTGCCGTGTCGGAGGCCGGGGTTAGCCTGGGAGCCGGAGGTTTCGATGACACTCGATCCGCACTCGCCCCGCACCTCGTCCTCGCCCGACAACGCCGGTCCGCACCCGTGGCGGCGCTACGTCGCCCTGGGGGACTCGTTCACCGAGGGCATCGGCGACCCGCTGCCCGATGGCGGCCACCGCGGATGGGCCGACCGCGTCGCCGAGGTGTTGGCCGCGCAGGTCGATGACTTCGCCTACGCGAACCTCGCCGTGCGCGGCAAACTGATCGGCCAGATCGTGGCCGATCAGATCGAGCCCGCCCTGGCCCTCAAGCCCGACCTCATCACGTTCTCGGCGGGCGGCAACGACGTCATCCGTCCCGGAACCGATCCCGACGCCGTGGCGCGCCAGTTCGAGGATGCCGTCGTCCGCCTGCGCCGCGACAACGCCACCGTCGTCGTCTTCACGGGCATCGACACGGAGTTCACGCCCGTGTTCCGCGGCATCCGGGGCAAGGTGGCCATCTACAACGAGAACATCCGCGCGATCGCCGACGCCCACGACTGCGTCGTCGCCGATCAGTGGGGACTCAAAGAGGTGCAGGACATGCGCTTCTTCGACGACGACCGCTTGCACTACAACTCCCTCGGCCACCACGAGGTGGCGCGCATGGCGCTGCGGGCGCTCAACGTTCCGAACGATCTGCAGCCGAGGCAGCCCGAAGCGCTCGCCGCGACCACGTGGCGCGCCGCGCGCGAGAAAGACCTCGTCTGGGCGCGCTCCTACCTCGTGCCGTGGGTCCTGCGCCGCCTGCGTCACCAGTCGTCGGGCGACCACATCCTCGCGAAGCGTCCCGAACCGCTTCCCGTCGTGACCCTCGCTCCGGGCCCGGATGCCGCGGCCTCGCGCGGCACGCAGGTCTGACCGCCGTGTCGTCCCGGGGGTTTCGCAGCGTGTTCCGGCGTGCGCGTTCCGACGAAGCCGCGAGGTCGGCGCCGTTGTCCGTCGACCTGGCCGCCGAGGTGGACGCGCGGCGCGACTGGGTGTGGTCCTCGGTGAGCGCCGACACCCCGCTCGACCGGAACGACGATCGCACCGCGCTCTCCGTGATCGCCGCCCTCCTCGCCGAGGTCCGCCCCGACGAGACCTGGAAGCTGCAGTCGCTCGGCATCGTGTTCGGCGACGTCCTCGCCCACGTCACCGGCGCGGAGTGGGTGCAGGTCGACGACGAACGCGGGACCGACGCCGCGCTGCGGTTCGGCGGCCCTGACGACCTCGCGTTCCCGATGACCATGCTCTCGAAACGTGTGGAAGCGGGCGACGACCTCGATGTCCTCGAACTGTTCCGCAGCGTGGCCACCGCGATCGGGGAGGCGCAGGCACGATGACCCCCGATGAACAGCCCCTCGCCGTCGAGCTCCCCGAAGCCGTTCACGCCCTGCTCGACGCCGCCGACGCGAACGGGTTGCTGCGCGACGGCGAGTCGCTCGCGGCGGGACTCGTCGACGCGGGCTGGACGCCCGAGGTCGAGAGCGGGCGCTTCGGGAGCGACGGATGGGACCTCCTGGCGTCCGCGTGGGCGCCGAGCGTCTCGGTGTTCTTCGAGGGCGACACGGCCTCGGTGCGCGCGAGGGCTCTGGCCGTGGCATCCGTTCTCCGCACGACGACGGGGTCGCTCCGCACGGAGGGACCCGATTGGTCGGGGTGGGCGGTCGACGATGAGCGATGGGACGCCCACGAGATCGATTGGCTCGAGGGGACCGCTCGCGGCGTGGTCATGCACCTGTACACGGCGGGCGAGACGGACGCGGGGCCGGGAACCCTCCCCGCGCATCTGCACCTGTCGCTGGCGCACACCGACACCCCCTCGGAGGGTCTCCCCCGCGACGATGAGCGATCCCGTCGCGTGGTGCGCGAGGGCTCGGTCGTCGAACGGTGGTTCCTCGTCGGCGAGCGCGAGCTGCCGGACGACGTGATCGCCGCCCTGGAGGACGACCCCGACTCGCGCGTGCGAGCGGCGGCGGAGTCGGAGCGCGGATATCGGGGGCGAACGGTCGACGGAGCGTCCCCGACGTCCTGACCGATCGGGCTCAGCGCCGCCCGCGCCCGAGCTCCCACAGGGCGACGGCACTGGCCGCGGCGACGTTGAGCGAGTCCACTCCCCCGGCCATCGGGATCGTGACGACCGTGTCGGCGGCGGCGAGCGCGCCGCGGCTGAGACCGTCGCCCTCGGCCCCCATCAGCAGGGCGACGCGCTCATGACCGACGGCCGAGAAGGCGTCGAGGGTGACCGCGTCGTCCGACAACGCGAGCGCGGCGAGGTGCAGCCCGGCGGCGTGGAGGAGCGGCTTCGCCTCCGACCACTCGGGCAGCCGCGTCCACGGCACTTGGAACACCGTGCCCATGCTCACCCGGACGCTGCGCCGGTACAGCGGGTCCGCGCACCTCGGCGTGACGAGCACGGCGTCCGCCCCGAGCGCGGCAGCCGACCGGAACGCCGCCCCGATGTTGGTGTGATCGACGATGTCCTCGAGAACGACGACGAGCCGCGCGCCCTCGACGACGTCTTCCACGGATGCCAGGACCGGGCGATGCATGGAGGCCAGGAGCCCACGGTGCACGGTGTACCCCGTCACCCGCTCGGCGATCTCGGCGGGGACGACGTAGATCTCCGCATCCTCCCCCACGAGGGCGAGCGCATCGGCGAGGAACTTCTCCTGCACGAGGACCGAGCGCGGGCGATGCCCGGCGCGGAGAGCCCGGTCGAGCACCTTCGACGACTCGGCGATGTACAGCCCGCCGGCGGGTTCGGTCACCCGCCGCAGCGACACGTCGGTGAGGTCGCGGTAGTCGGCGAGGCGCGGGTCGTCAGCGGAGTCGAGCGGGATGACGGGCATCGTCCCATCGTGCCAGCAGGGCCTGCGCTTCGGCGCCCGGCGCGTGCCTCCCCCGCGCGCTGAGTGTCCAGAACACCCGGAGCGTTGAGAATTCCGTCCGGGTTTCGTGGACACTCGACGTCTGCTCGCGCCCACGGCCACCCCGCGCCGCCCTGCCTCACGCCACGTGCAGCACCCGCCCGCCGCCGACGACCAGGGCCCGCTCGGGGAGGCGCACGAGGGCGTCCATCGGGTTCTCGGCATCCACGAGCACGATGTCGGCCCGCGCTCCCTCGACGAGATCGTGCACGTCGCGCCCGACCGCCCAGGCGCCGGCGCTCGTCGCGAGACGCGCGACCCGCGACAGGTCTTCGTCGCGCACGAGGCCCGCGGCCCGCGCGTACTGCCACGCGATGCCGAGGGTGTCGCCCGTTCCGTAAGGGCTCCACAGGTCGCGGATACCGTCGGTGCCGAACGCGAACCGCACGCCGGCCGCGTCGAGCTCGGCGAGCGGCAGCTGCGGGAGCCGGAGGGGCGCGACCGTGGTCATGGTGACCCCGACCTCCGCCATCGCGGCCAGCAGGTCGCGACGACGGGCGGGCTCCAGCTGGGCGACGGCGAAGCCGTGCGCGATGTTCACGCGTCCGTGCAGACCGAGCCGCGCGGCGCGGTCGACGAGCAGCTCGATCTGGAAGGCGCCGAGGTCGGCGGGGTCGTGCAGGTGGATGTCGACACCGACGCCCGTGTCGGCGGCGAGCGCGGTGACCGCGTCGATCTGCCCGACGGGGTCGCGGTCGATGGTCGCCGGGTCGAGACCGCCGACGGCGTCCACGCTCGGCCGGGTCGCGGCATCCCGCAGCAGCTCCAGGACGCCGGGGCGGCGCAGGATCCCGTCCTGGGGGAACGCGACGATCCGCACGTCGAGAGCGCCCTCGTAGGCTGCGGCGGCCTCCTCGACCGCCTCGATCCCCCGCAGCCCGAGCCGGGCGTCGACGTCGACGTGCGTGCGGATCGCCGTGGTCCCGTGGCGCACCAGCTCGCGGAGGACGTGGGCGGAGCGCTCGAGCGACGGGATGCCGAGGGCCTCGCGCTCGGCCCGCTCGTGGCGGATGCGCCCCTCCGTGGTGCCCTCACCCCCGTACGACTGCCAGGGGAGACCCCACCACGACTTGTCGACGTGCGCGTGGGCGTTCACGATGCCGGGGAGGGCGAGCAGCCCGCGCCCGTCGAACTCCCGCGCACCGATGGGCCGGTCGCCCGCGGGGGTGATGGCGGTGATGACTCCGGCATCCATCTCGATGTCGACCGGATCCCCACCCCACGGCCGCACGCGGCGCAGACAGGTGATCGGGAGCATGGCGGGCGGGGGGAGAACGCTCATCCCCCCAGTATCGGTGCCGCGGGTGTGCGCGTCCGGCACGGGACACCCCGCCCTAGACTCGATACGACGGAGGTGCGCATGACCGACACGACGAAGGATGCCGATTCCCTGGCATCCATCGATCGGGCCGTCGAGGTTCTCGCGGGGCGCCGGATCGCCGTCCTGACCGGTGCCGGTGTGTCGACGGATTCAGGGATCCCGGACTACCGCGGCAAGGGCGCTCCCACGCGGACGCCGATGACGGTGCAGCAGTTCCTCTCCAGTGCCGAGGCCCGACGACGGTACTGGGTCGGCAGCCACCTCGGCTGGAAGGTCTTCGCCGCGGCGGAGCCCAACGACGGACACCGCGCGCTCGCCGACCTGGAGGCGGCGGGAGTGTCCAACGGCGTGGTCACGCAGAACGTCGACGGACTCCACGTGCGCGCGGGGAGCGGCCGCGTGGTCGAGCTGCACGGCACGATGCGTCGCATCGGGTGCCTGCACTGCGGGCAGATCTTCGATCGCCGCGACCTCGCGGAACGCATCGAGGCCGAGAACCCCTGGATCGTCGCCCCCGAGAACGTCGAGTTGGGTCCGGACGGCGACGTCGCGCCCGCCTCGGCCGACGGCTTCGTCGTCCCCGTGTGCTCGGTGTGCGGGGGCACGCTCAAACCCGATGTCGTGTTCTTCGGCGAGTACATCCCGGTCGAGAAGTTCCGCGAGGCCGAGCAGCTGGTGCACGCGAGCGACGCCCTCGTCATCGCCGGTTCGTCTCTGGTCGTGAACTCCGGCATCCGTCTCGTGGAGCGCGCGCGCCGTCGCCGCCTGCCCGTGGTCATCATCAATCGCGGCGAGACCCGCGCCGACCGCCGCGCGGCGGTGAAGATCGACGGGGGCACGACCCCAGTGCTGCGCGCGTTCGCGGAGCGGCTCCCGGGATTGCTCTGACGGGCGCTCGAGTCCGCCGGTGGCGCTGCGGGCGCTCGCGTCCGCCGGTGGCGCTGCGGGCGCTCGCGCTCGCCGGTGGCGCGATCACTCGCCGCGCGTGTAGCCGACCGCTCCCCCCTCGAGGAATGCCCGGTGCGCGCCGCTCACGGTCATGCCGGTGAGGCGCTCGATCGCCGCCGTCGCACCGGTCCGGAGCTCGCCGTGCCGGCGGACGAAGACGGCGTGGGCGCGCGGCGCATTCCACCCCTCAGGGAGCAAGGTGGCCGGGAGGTCGGGGTCGGTGAAGGGGAATCGGCGATAGTCGTCGGTGAGGCGAACCCGCGCGATCAGGGCGGCGTCCGTCTCCTCGGTCGTGGGCGTGTCGTGCTGCGCGACGAATGCGCCGTAATGCGCGTCGAGCGCGGGGAGGTCCCACCCGCGTGCGGCGATCGAGCGATCGCGGGCGAGGTCGCCGGTGCGGCTGAGGAAGACGTCGGAGCCCACGCCGTTGGCATCCATCAGCTCACGAGCGGCAGCGGCTCGGTCACCGGGGGCGATCCAGATGGCCGGTTGGAGCTGCCCGAAACCGAGCCAGGTGAGGTGCTTGCGCACCTCGTCGCGGGCGGAGCGATCGCCCGCGCGGGTCGCGATGAGCGTCCACTCCCCGCCCCATTCGCCCGACACGTGACGGAAGATGCGCTCGCGCCCCTCGTCGAGCAGCTCCCAGGCCTTCGGCGACAGCAGATACGTGGTGAGTCGTCCGTCGCGACGGGTCTCGAACCAGCCCTCGGCGCGCAGGCGCGACATCACCACCCGGGTGGTGGCCGGTTCGATGTCGAAGAGCTGCAGCACGTCGCTGAGACCGCGCAGCGGCACCTCGCCCGCGCCGCAGTACCGGAAGTAGTCCCCGAAGAGCGTGAACACGAGGGAGCGGGGTCGCATGCGAGAACGTTACCCGACGCAGGTGTAACGAAGCTATGGCGCTAAACGTGTTTGTGTTGCATACTCGTTGCGTCGTGACGGTTCGACGACTTCAGCGAGGAGGCTGACATGCGTATCGCGATCATCGGAGGCGGCCCCGGCGGGCTGCTGTTCGCCGCCCTGGCCGCGCGGAAGATCCCCGACGCCCACGTCGACCTGTTCGAACGCAACCGCGCCGACGAGGCGTTCGGCTTCGGCGTCGTGTTCTCCGACGCCACGCAGAGCGGGGTGGATGCCGCCGACTCGGCCCTGCGAGAGACCCTCGACGCGTCGGGGGTGCGGTGGGATGCCATCCGCGTCACCGCCAAGGGCGAGACGATGACGTTCGGTGGCAACGGTATGGGAGCCGTCCTGCGCAAGGATCTCCTCGCGGCCCTTCAGCGGCGAGCGCGGGAGGCCGGAGCCCACCTGCACTTCTCCACGCCGCGCCGCGCCGACGAGCTCGGCGAGTACGACGTGATCGTCGCCGCCGACGGGGCGAACTCGCTGACCCGCGCCGCCATCGGCGACGACACGCTCGGAGTGACGTACGAGACGGCCGCCGCGAAGTTCATCTGGTTCGCCACCGACGCCCCCTTCGAGGGGCTCACCTTCCTGCACACCCTCGCCGACGGCCTGCCCGACGACGTGCCCGGTGTCTTCGCCGCGCACGCCTACCCGATCGGGGGCGGCCTGTCGACGTTCATCGTGGAGACCGACGAAGACACCTGGCGCGCGGCCGGACTCGACGGGTTCGACCACTCCACGCCCCCGGGCCCGAGCGACGAGCACAGTCGGACCCGGCTGGAGGAGATCTTCGCCCCGCTCATCGGGAGCGCACGCCTGATCGGCAACAACTCGCGCTGGGGGAACTTCCGCACGATCCGGGCCGCCCGCTGGCACCACGGCAACGTCGCCCTGCTCGGCGACGCCGTGCACACCGCCCACTTCTCGGTCGGCAGCGGGACGAAGATGTCGCTCGAGGACGCCATCGCCCTCGCGGACGCGCTCGCCGCGCACCCCGACGACATCGACGGGGCGTTCCGGGCATACGAGAGCGTGCGACAGCCTCTGGTGGCCCGCATCCAGGGCGCCGCGCGACCGAGCCTGTCGTGGTGGGAGAACTTCGGAACGTACTTCCACGCGTTCGAGCCCTGGCAGTTCGGCTTCCACTTCTTCTCGCGCGCCCTCCCCGCGGCGAAGATCGCGCGGCGCGACCCCGAGGCCGTCGCGCGGGCCCTCGAACGGTGGGAGACGCTCCACGGCGCCCCGCCGCTGGAGTCCGCCGTGACCGGGCTGCTGGATCGACGCGTGGTCGGGCGCGACGCCCTCCCGCCGGTCGTCACGGTCGCGGTGGGTGAGGGCATCCGTCCCGACGACGCGGTGCGCGAGGCCCTCGCCTCGCACCGCGACGCGACAGCGGTGCTCGTCACCGGCGGGAGCGCCCTCGACCGCCAGCTCACCGCCGAGGCGGCGCGGCTGCGTCACGGCGTGGCGGCGATCCTCGACGAGCCCGATTGCGACGAGGATCGTGCCATGACCCTGGTGCTGTCGGGCCGCGCGGATGCGGTGCTGCGATGAAGACACGCGAGGGGACGACGCCCTGGCCGACCGAGGTCGCCGACCGCTACCGCGCCGAAGGGCTGTGGCAGGGTCGCACGCTCGGCGACGCGTTCGCCGCGGCCGCTTCCCGGCATCCTGAACGCATCGCCCTGGTCAACGGCGACCTGTCCCTCACCTACGCCGAGGTGCACGACCGGGTCGAGGCGTGCGCCGCGCGCCTGATCGAGCGGGGCCTCGCCCCCGACGACCGCGTGGTCGTGCAACTGCCGAACCACTGGACGTTCGTCGTGCTGACGCTGGCGTGCCTGCGGGTCGGGGTCGTGCCCGTCATGGCGCTGCCGGCCCACCGTGAGCACGAACTACGGCACTTGATCTCGGCATCCGAAGCCGTCGCCCTGGTCACTCCCGACACCCTGCGCGACTTCGATCACCTGGCCCTCGCCCGCGCGCTGCGCGCGTCGAGCCCGACGGTGCGGGAGGTCATCGTCCTGGGTGACGTCACCGACCAGCCCGACACCGTGAGCCTCACCGCCCTGTGCGCGCCGTCCGACGATGCCACCCGCGGCCGGACGCTTCCGACTCCGGATGCCGCCGACGTCGCCGTGTTCCTCCTGTCGGGCGGCACGACGGGCCTGCCGAAACTCATCGCCCGCACGCACGACGACTACCTCTGCAACATCCTGCTGACCTCTCCGCCCGCGGCGGTCGACCGCGACACCGTGTATCTGGCGACCCTGCCGATGGGACACAACTTTCCACTCGCGTGTCCCGGCATCCTGGGCACCCTCCTCGCCGGCGGCACCGTCGTCCCTCTCGGCTCCCCCCGACCCGAACGCGCCTTCGCGGCGATCGAACGGTACGGCGTGACCCATACCGCCGCGGTGCCCGCTGTCGTCGCCTCGTGGCTCGATCACGCCGGTGCCGTCGGGTTCGATGCGCTCCGGAGCCTGCGCGTGCTGCAGGTGGGCGGGGCGCGGCTGGCCGATGAACTGGCCGAACGTGTCGTGCGCGGGCTCCCGGGAACGCTGCAGCAGGTGTTCGGCATGGCCGAGGGACTCATCAACGTCACGCGCCTCGACGACCCGGTCGAGGTCGTCGTCGGCACGCAGGGTCGGCCCGTGTCGCCCTTCGACGAGGTGCGCGTGGTCGATGAGACGACCGGCCGAGAGGTCGCTCCGGGCGAGCCCGGCGTGCTGCTGACGCGCGGTCCGTACACGCCGCGGGGGTACTACGACGCCCCCGAGGCCAACGCGCGATCCTTCACCCCCGACGGCTTCTACATCACCGGAGACATCGTGCGCCAGCGCCCCGACGGCAATCTCGTCGTCGAGGGACGCAGCAAAGACATGATCAACCGCGGGGGTGAGAACATCTCCGCCGAAGAGGTCGAGAACCTCGTGTACGGACTCGCGGCGGTGCGTCTGGCGGCCGCGGTGGCCATGCCGCACGACACCCTCGGCGAGACGGTGTGCCTGTTCGCGGTGCTGCACGACGGGCACGCTCTCGACCTCGGCTCGGTGCGCGCACACTTCGACCGCGCGGGAGTTGCGGCGTTCAAGCGTCCCGACCACCTCGTCACGGTCGATGAGCTGCCCCTGACGAAGGTCGGCAAGATCGACAAGAAGGCGCTGAGGGAGCGGCTCGCCGCCGAACGCACGACCGAACTCGCGGCATCCGACGGGCTCGTTCGATGACCGCCGCACCCGCGGCATCCAGGGAGGCCAGCTGATGTTCATCGACGCCGCCGATCTCTCCCCCGCCGACACCTACCGTCTGCTCGTCGGCTCGGTCGTCCCGCGCCCCATCGCGTGGGTGACGAGCGGGCGCGACCCGGTGAACCTCGCCCCGTTCAGCTCGTTCACGTGGGTGAGCCAGCATCCGGCGATGCTCGGATTCACCGTCAACCGGCGCGCGAACGGACGCAAGGACACGATCCGCAACATCGAGGAGCACGGCGAGTTCGTCGTGAACGTCGCCGACGAGGCGATGCTCGAGGCGCTGCACGCGAGTTCGGAATGGATGCCGCCGGATGTCGGCGAGGCCGACCGCCTCGGCCTCGCGCTCGCCCCGTCGCGGGTCATCGGCATCCCGGGCCTCGCAGACGCCCCGGTACGTATGGAGTGCCGCTACCACTCCACGACGGCGTTCAGCCCGACCGGCGGCGAGTTCGTCGTGGGCACGGTCGTGGGCTGGACGGTGCGCGACGACGTCGTGCGCATCGGGTCGACGGGCGCGGCCGGCATCGACACCGAGCTCCTGCGCCCGATCGGTCGTCTCGCCGGCCCGCGCTACACCCCGCTCGGAGAGGTGGTGGAGCTGCCGCCGGTGCCGGGCGGGTGAGCCCTCGCCCCACGGTGGTCGGTGGTCCGCCGCTCCGTGCGCGCCCGCCGGAGCGCCGAGACCGCACGCGATCGTCGAGGACGCACCCGTTGAGCGACGAACGGATACGTCCTCGGCAATCGTGTGCGGTCTCGACGCGCGCTCCCGGGAGCGCCCCGGCAGTCAGAACCAGCGCGCGATCTCCGGCAACTCCCCGCCGCCCGCGACCCGCAGCCGGCGCGCGCCGCGGCCGGCGAGCCATCGCGCCAGGTCGGCGGCGGCGCCCTCGACGATCGGGCCGCCCGCGCCGTACTCCCCCGGCGCGGCGTCGCGGTCGGTGGCGCGCAGGACGACGGCGCCGGGCTCGCCGCGTCGCGTCCAGGCGCGCAGCACGTCGGCGATGACCCCGTCGATCATCTCGGGCGGAAAGTCCAGGAACGATCCGCCGTTGTCGAGGTCGACCGCGTGCACCCACACCTCTTTGGCGCGCATCCACGCCGTCTCCCGCGCGGGCACCGTGCGTCCCTGCGCGGTGATGACCTCGGCATCCCACCGTTCGTCGCTCAGATCGCGCCACTCGACGTCGAGGTGGACCGCGGCGTGGTCGACGAGGTGCCGCAGCGCGCGGGTGGGCAGGGTCGCACCGAGCACGATCTCGTCCCATCGCTGCGTGTCGGAGGCGTACATGCGGTTCTCGACACCGGTGCGCGCCCACTCGACGAGGCGGGCGACGGCGCGGGCGTTGTAGCCGACGTGCGCGACGAGGTGCCGGCGCGTCCACCCGGGCAGCAGGCTCGGTGCGTCGAGGTCGTCGTCGTCGAGCTGCATGAGCCGTCGGGCGAAGTACGCGGTACCGCGGCGCGCGAGGTCGAGGTGCGCGTGCGGGGCCGCCGGAGCGTCGTAGCGCGCCCCCGCACCCTGCCTCTCGCGCAGCGCTTCCTCCTCGGGGGTCAGGGCGCGCGGGGTCGGAGCGCTGGGCTCCTGGCCGGTCACGGTTCCTCCGCCGCGAAACGGTTGCGCAGGGTTCCGATCCCATCGATGGCGACCTCGACCACGCTTCCGGATGCCAGATACTCGCGCGGTTCGCGGGCGTGGCCGACGCCTCCCGGGGTTCCGGTGAGGATGACGTCGCCGGGACGCAGCGTCGTGATGGTCGAGACGTACCGCACGAGGTCGACGGGACCGTGGACGAGGTCGTGGATGTCGCCCACCTGCTTCGGGACCCCGTCGACGGTCGTGGTCATCCGCGCATCGGAGGGGATCTCCTCGGGGGTGGCGAGCACCGGGCCGAGCGGGGTCGAGCGCTCCCACATCTTGCCCTGCAGCCACTCGCGGGTACGGAACTGCCAGTCGCGCATCGAGACGTCGTTCGCGATCGTGTAGCCGGCGATGGCATCCTCCGCCTGCTCGGCCGACGCTCGGCGCACGATCGAGCCGATGACGACGGCGAGCTCGCCCTCCCAGTCGATCTCGGGACTCTCCGAGGGCAGGGCGATCTGCTCGCCGGCTGCGGCGAGCGTGTCGGCGAACTTGGCGAACAGCACCGGGTACTCGGGCAGGTCGCGCTTCATCTCGAGGATGTGCGCGCGGTAGTTCAGCCCCACGCACACGATCTTGCTCGGCGCGAGGATCACGGGCGCGTAGTCGACGGCATCCAGGTCGATCACCGGTCCCTCGAGGGTGGCCACGGCCGAGGGCGCACCGGCGCGCAGCACCTCGCCCACGTCGGCGAACCGCTCGAGGACGACGGCCCGGTCGCCGTCCACCCGGGCGGCGGCGGTGCCACCCTTCCAGCGCAGGGTCAGCAGTTTCATCGATCGCTCTCCTCTTCGAACTCGCGGTACAGCCCCAGGCCCTCGAACAGGGGCGTGTCGCTGAAGTGGAACAGGTCCAGGCGCGTCTCGGCCTGCACGCGGAAGCGGCACCAGCTCGGCACGACGAAGATGTCGCCGTGCTCGACGGTGTGCTCCGTATCACCCAGCAGAACGCGCCCGGTGCCCTCGAACACCTGGTAGACGTTCGAACCGACCTCCTGCCGCACCGGCGTCGCCGCACCCTCGCGCAAGCGATGGAACTGCGCCCGGATGGTGGGCATGACATCGCCCCCGGTCGTGGGGTTGGAGAAGCGCACGGCGGCGTGGCCGGGGCCGACGGTGGCCGGCATCCCCTCCCCCTCCAGCAGCAGCTGGTCGGTGAGCGCGGCGTCGGTGTGCTCCCAGCGGTAGGCGCCGATCGGGCTCGAGACGGTGCGACGCAGTCCCGCGAGCGGCAGCAGACCGGGGTGCGCCCACAGGCGCTCCGAGCGTGAGAAGTTGGGGGTCGCCTCATCCGTCACCCGTTCGGAGCCGAACTCGAAGAATCCCGAGTCCATCTGGTACGCGAAGGGGATGTCGAGGCCGTCGATCCACGTCATCGACTCGTCGGTCTCGTTGTGGTGGCCGTGGAAGTGCCAGCCCGGGGTGAGCAGGAAGTCGCCGCGGCTCATGCGCACAGGGTCGCCGTTGACGACGGTCCACACGCCCTCGCCCGAGGTGACGAAGCGGAACGCGTTCTGCGAGTGCCGGTGCTCGGGAGCCGTCTCCCGCGGCCCGAGTTGCTGGATCGCCGCCCACAGCGTCGGCGAGATGTACGCGCGCCCGTTCAGGCCGGGGTTCGCGAGGCCGATGGCGCGCCGCTCTCCCCCGCGCCCGACGGGAACGAGGTCGCCCGCGCGCTCCGCCAGCGGCCGCAGCGCACTCCAGCGCCACACCCACGGCACCGCTCTCGGCTGCGGGGTCTGGGGCATGAGGTCGTCGAGCTGCGTCCACAGCGGAATGAGGTGGTTCTCCTCGAATCCGCGGTACAGCGCGCGCAGCTCGGGGGTGTCCTCGGGCTGCATCGCGTTCTCGACCGGGGTCACGGTCTCGCTCATCGGTCCTCCTCGACGTCGACTCCCGTCCAGGTTGCATTACTTCATTACGTTGCGCAACGTGTTTTTGTCACAGTTTTTGGGAACGCGAGACATTTCTCTTGCGCCAGACGTGAATCTGTTACACCATGTGGCCACGGGATGCCGGGGCGCCGCGCCGCGAGCCCGACGAGAGCATCGATCTGCAAGGAGGCAGAGCATGTCCGAACTCGAGCACCACGAGACCACCTCGTCCGACGGAACGCCCCTCGCGTACTTCCGCCGCGGCAGCGGGCCGGCTCTCGTCGTCACGCACGGGAGCATCGCCACGAAGGAGCAGTGGATCCCTGCCAGCGAGGCGCTCGCCGAGCACGTGACCCTGTACGTCTACGACCGCCGCGGCCGCGGCGGCAGCGGAGACGCCGCCGACTACTCCCTCGCGCAGGAGGTCGCCGACATCGCGGCGATGAGGGAGGTCGCCGGCCCCGGAGCACACCTGCTCGGCCACTCGTTCGGCGCGCTGGCCACCCTCGCCTACGTGCGGGAGCACGGCCTGGGCGGGGGCACCCTGATCGCGTACGAACCGCCGCTCGCCGTCCAGGGCCCGGTCGCGGGCGAACGCCTGCCCGGGTATCGGGAGCTGGTGGATGCCGGAGACCTCGACGCCGCCCTCGAGTACGCGCTCGTGAACTTCGTGCGCGTGCCGGCGGAAGCCATCCCGTTCATCCGCGAGACGCCGATCTGGGGCGCGAGCGTGCCGCTCACCCCCACCTGGGTGCGCGAGCTGGCCGAGATCGACGCGCTCGGGAGCGACCTCTCGCCGTACGCCGACATCCACGACCCGACCCACCTCATCGCGGGAACGGCGACCACGTCGTTCCTCTACCAGTCCGCGCACGACCTGGCACGGATCATCCCGGATGCCGAGATCACCGACATCGACGGCGCCGATCATTTCGCGCACCTCGCCGATCCGCAGGGCTTCGCCCGGGTCGTCGTGGACGCGCTCGACACCGCGGCCGTCGCCCGCTGACGAGCGGGCAGAGACCCGGTCCCCGGCGTGCGACCCACCACGCCGGGGACCGCACCAGCACCGTCCCCCCGCCGCACGGCCGGCGGGGGCGAGTTAGGCTCGAACGGTGACGATCCTGACCCTCGTGCGACACGGTGAGACCGACTGGAACTCCGGAGGGCGCATCCAGGGCTCGACCGACATCCCCCTGAACGACACCGGGCGCGCCCAGGCCCGCGAGCTCGCCGAGCGCCTCGCCGCCGAGTACGCGGGCCGCGAGGCCGTCATCGTCTCGAGCGATCTCTCCCGCGCGGCGGAGACCGCCGACATCCTCGCCGAAGCCCTCGGCACCACGGTCAGCCTCCGGATGCCGGGACTCCAGGAACGTTCCTACGGCGACGCCGAGGGCATGGATGCCCCCTCCTTCTACGAGACGTACGGCCCGTGGCACGCGGCCGATGTGCCGAACGCCGAGACCTGGCCCGTGGTGCGCGAGCGCGCACTCGCCGCGCTCGCCGAGGCCGTGGCATCCGCTCCCGACGGAGTCGACGTCATCGCCGTGGCGCACGGTGCGCTCATCCGCGAGGTGATCCTGTTCGCGACCGACGGTGCTTTCCCCCGCGAGGGCGAGAGGCTGCCGAACTGCTCGGCGACGACGTTCCGCCTCGACGGCGACAGCTGGGAGATGCTCGCGTACGCGGGCGTCGCGAGCTGACCGCACGGCACCGCCCCGCGCACAGGAGCCGGGCCGCGCACTCGCGGGCGTCGCGAGCTGAGACTCCGCTCAGCTCACCCCCAACGCCCGCGAGATCACCATGAGCTGCACCTCGGTGGTCCCCTCGCCGATCTCGAGGATCTTCGAGTCGCGGTAGTGCCGGGCGACCGGGTACTCGTTGATGAACCCGTTGCCGCCGAAGACCTGCGTCGCATCCCGCGCGTTGGCCATCGCCGCGTCGCTCGCCGTCATCTTGGCGACCGCGGCATCCACCGAGAACGGCTTGCCGGCATCGCACAGGCGCGCGGCGTGCACCCACGCGAGCCGCGCCGTGTGGACCCGGGCGTGCATGCGCGCGAGCAGGAACTGGATGCTCTGCCGCGTCGAGAGCCGCTCCCCGAACACCGTGCGGCTGCGGGCGTAGTCGACGGCGGCCTCGAGGCATCCCTCCGCGGCTCCCGTCGCGAGGGCGGCGATCGCGACACGACCCTCGTCGAGCGTGCGCAGGAAGTTCTTGAAGCCCTGCCCGCGCTCCCCGAGGAGGTTCGCCTCGGGCACGCGGACGCCGTCGAAGGTGAGCGGATGCGTGTCGGAGGCGTTCCAGCCGACCTTGTCGTACGCGGGCCCCACGGTGAAGCCCGGCGTGCCGTTGGGGACGATGATCGTGGAGATCTCGGGGCGCTCGCCGGTCCGGCCGGTGACGGCGGTGACGGTCACGAACCGGGTGATGGCGGTACCGGAGTTGGTGATGAACTGCTTCGACCCATCGATCACCCATTCCCCTCCCTCGAGGCGCGCGGTCGTGCGGGTCGCCCCCGCGTCGCTCCCGGCCTCAGCCTCGGTGAGTCCGAATCCGGCGAGGGCACGACCGGCGACGAGGTCGGGCAGGTACTCCGCCTTCTGCGCGTCGGTGCCGTAGCGGTAGAGCGGCATGGCGCCGAGCCCCACCCCGGCTTCGAGGGTGATCGCCATCGACTGGTCCACGCGCGCGATCCCCTCGATCGCGACGCAGAGACTCGCGTAGTCGCCGCCCTGTCCCCCGACCTCCTCGGGGAACGGAAGGCCGAAGAGGCCGAGCTCGCCCATCTGCGCGACGAGGTCGAGGGGAAGCTCGTGCGCGCGGTCGGCCTCGTACGATCGCGGCGCGATGACGTCGTCGGCGAACTCGCGGACCATCGCGGCGAGCTCGCGCTCGTCGTCGGTGAACGCCTGATGGCTGTCGATGCTCACGGGGTGGCTCCTTTTCGGGGTGAATCGCGCCGCGCGGGTCGGTGCGGGTCTGGGCGAAGCAGCGCGGGTCGGGCGCGGCCGCGCGGGTCTGGGCGAGGCGGCGCGAGTCAGCGCAGCAGCATCGCGCGGCCGGGTTCCCTCAGGACGCCGGCGACATCGGTGAGGAACCGCGCCGCCTCCGCCCCGTCGACCAGTCGGTGGTCGAACGAGAGGCTGAGGGTCAGCACATCGCGCAGGGCGATCTCTCCGTGGTGCTCCCACGGCGTGCGGCGCACGGCGCCCACGGCGAGGATGCCGGCCTCACCCGGGTTGAGGATCGGGGTGCCGGCATCCACTCCGAACACTCCGACGTTGGTGATCGAGAACGTGCCGCCCGTCATCGCGGCCGGAGCCGTCCGGCCCGCCCGAGCGGTCGCGGCGAGCTCGGCGATCGCGTCGGCGAGCTCGACGAGCGGCAGGGTGTCGGCATCCGGGATCACCGGCACCACGAGCCCGCGCTCGGTCGCCGCGGCGATTCCGAGGTTCACGTAGTGGTGCTCGACGATCTCACCCGCCGTCTCATCCCACTTCGCATTCAGCGCCGGCGTACGCCCGAGGGCGAGACACACCGCCTTGGCGACGATCGCGAGCACGCCGATCCGGTGACCGTCGAGGGCTCGATCCGTCTTGAGGGATGCCAGCAGCTCGGTCGTCGCGGTGACGTCCAGCGTGAGGAACGTCGTCGCGTGTGGAGCGGTGAACGCGCTCTGCACCATCGCTGCCGCGGTGTGCTTGCGCACACCGCGGATGGGCGTCCGGGTCACGCGCGGGGCGGAGGAAGCGGGAACAGCCGGGGGGACCGTCGACGCGAGGGCGGGAGCTTCCAGAGGGGTGCGCGCCGCGAACTCCTCGACGTGCGCGCGGGTCACCGTCTCACCGGGGTGAGCCGCGGCCACGAGGACGAGGTCGACGCCGAGGTCCTTCGCCAGCTTGCGGACCGGCGGGGTCGAGCGCGGGCGTTCGAGCGGGAGGTCGATGGGACCGGTGCGCAGCACGTCGTGCGGCGCGGCCTCGCGAACGGCGTGATCGCTGTCGAGGACAGCCGTGGCCCCACCCCGCGCTCGCCGCCGCGGACGGCTGCCCGACGCGGGGGCGGCCCCGTAGCCGACGAGGTTCGGAGTGGCGCTCTCGGACTCGCCGCCCGGCGCCGTCGCGCGGACATCGTCCCCGCCGCGCCGCCCCGAGGCCATCGCTCCCGGCGCGTCGGCCACGAACTCCGCCGGACGGATCGCACCCTCGGCCGCGGCACCACGCGCCGTCGCGCGGACGTCGTCCCCGCCGCGCCGCCCCGAGGCCATCGCTCCCGGCGCGTCGGCCACGAACTCCGCGGAACCCCCCGCGACCGTCTGTCCCTCGGGCACCGTGCTCCCGGCATCCGCCCCCACCGCGAACGACACCAGCGGCGAACCGACCGCGACGACGTCTCCCGCGGCCGCGTGCAGCCCCTGCACGGTGCCCGCGTAGGGCGAGGGGATCTCGACGATGGCTTTGGCCGTCTCGACCTCGGCGATCGTCTGGTTCAGCGCGACGGTGTCACCCTCCGCCACATGCCACTGAACGATCTCGGCCTCGGGAAGCCCCTCGCCGAGGTCGGGGAGCAGGAATTCCCGGATCATCGCCGCCCCCCTTCCGTCTCGAAAACACCCGACCGGCCAGCGCAGAACTCCCGGATCACCGCAGCACCCCCTCACCGCGCTCGAGCACCCGATCCACCGCGAACAGGATCCGGTCGAGATCCGGCACGTGATGCTTCTCGAGCTTCGACGGCGGATACGGGATGTCGTGACCCGTCACCCGCTGCGGCGGCGCCTCGAGGTACTCGAAGCACTGCTCGGTGATGCTCGCGACGAGCTCGGCCCCCACTCCCGCCTCGCGGGCGGCCTCGTGGGTGACGACGACGCGTCCGGTCTTGCGAACGGATGCCGCGACCGTGTTCATGTCGATCGGCGACAGCGAGCGTAGGTCGATGACCTCGAGCGACAGCCCGTCGTCCTCCGCGGCGAGCGCGGCGTCGAGGGCCGTGCGCACCTGCGCCCCGTAGGTGACGATCGTCGCGTCGGTGCCCTCGCGGGCGACGCGGGCGAGGTGCATCGGCGGGGCGTCGGCGAGGTCGGCATCCAGATCCACCTCGCCCTTCGAGTGATACAGGCGCTTGGGCTCGAAGAAGATGACGGGATCATCGGATGCCACGGCCTGCCGCAGCATCACGTAGGCGTCCTGCGGGTTCGAGGCGGCCACGACGCGGAGTCCGGCCGTGTGCACGAAGTACGCCTCGGGCGACTCGGAGTGGTGCTCGGCCGCTCCCACTCCCCCGGCCCACGGGATGCGGATGACCAGCGGCATCCGGATCCGTCCGTTGCTGCGGTAGTGGAGCTTGGCGACCTGGCAGACGATCTGGTCGAACGCGGGGTACACGAAGCCGTCGAACTGGATCTCGACGACGGGGCGGTAGCCCCGGAGCGCGAGGCCGACGGCCGTGCCGACGATGCCGGCTTCGGCGAGCGGGGTGTCGATGACGCGCTGCGCGCCGAAGCGCTGCTGCAGCCCGTCCGTCACGCGGAAGACGCCGCCGAGCTTGCCGATGTCCTCGCCCATGAGCAGGACCTTGTCGTCGCTCTCGAGAGCTTTCGAGAGGGCCGCGTTGATCGCGGAGCCGAGGGTCAGCGCGGTCATTTCTCGAACCCCTCGAGGTACGCGACGTACTCCGCTCTCTGGCGCTCCAACCCCGCGTGCGGCTCGGCGTACACGTGGTCGAACATCGTCTCGGGCGCGCGGGTCGTCGCGCCGATGCAGGCCGTGCGCACCTCGGCGGCGAGCGCGTCGGCGGCGCGAGCGACCTCGGCCATGCCGGAGTCGTCCAGCATCCCTTCGGCGCGAAGGTACGCCTCGAGCCGCGCGATGGGGTCCCGCTGCGTCCACTCCTCGACCTCGGCGGCGTCACGGTAGCGGGTGGGGTCGTCGCTCGTCGTGTGGGGACCCATGCGGTACGTCACGGCCTCGATGAACGAGGGTCCTTCCCCGCGGCGGGCGCGGTCGAGCGCCCACCGCATCGCGGCGACGCAGGCGAGGGCGTCGTTGCCGTCGATCCGAAGACTCGGGATGCCGAACCCCGGCGCCCGGCCCGCGATGGGGTACTTCGCCTGCACGGTGACCGGTTCGCTGATCGCCCACTGGTTGTTCGAGCAGACGAACACGACGGGGGCGCCGAAGGAAGAGGCGAACACCATCGCCTCGTTGACGTCTCCCTGGCTGGTGGCGCCGTCCCCGTAGTACGCGACGGCGACATCGGTGGAACCGTCGCGCTGTGCGCCCATCGCCCAGCCCGTGGCGTGGAGCGACTGCGCGCCGATGATGATCTGCGGCGGAGCGGCGTTGATCGCGCGGTGGTCGTACGCGGAGTGCTCCTCGCCGCGCCAGGCGAGCACGTAGTCGGCGGGCTGCGCGCCGCGTCCGAGCAGCACGCCGTGTTCGCGGTAGCTGGGGAAGACGAAGTCGCCGGGGGCGAGGGCGTGGGCGGTCCCGACCTGCACGGCCTCCTGCCCGCGACACGGAGCCCAGAGGGCGAGCTGCCCCTGGCGTTGGAGCGCGACGCCCTCGGCATCCAGTCGTCGGGTCAGGACCATGTCGCGGTGCAGTGCCCGCAGTTCGTGCGGCGAGAGGTCGGCGATCCACGGTTCGAGAGTGGCGTCGGGCACGCGGGCGCCGTCGGGCTCGAGCACGCGCAGCACATCCCCCTCGTCGGGGACTCCTCCGGTGACCGAGTCCTGGGTCTGGGTGTACGTCATCGTCATCCCTCCAGCTGCGGCCCGGGCCTCTTGTGAAGGCCGGGGCGGTGCGGATGCCGGCAGCGTCGCCGACACGGCCGACCGTACGCGCGGAAGGCAGGGCGCTCAAGACCTCGGTAGATAACTCAGCATTGTGCGCATCAGGAGGGGTGGGCGCCCTGCTAATGTTTCGCAGCATGAGCAAGCTCGACGCCGTCGACCTCGACCTCCTCCGCGCTCTGTCGGCCGACCCGCGCGCCACGGTCGTCGCGCTCGCGGAGAAGCTCGGCCTCTCGCGCAACACCGTGCAGGCCCGCATGAGCCGCCTCGAACGCGGGGGCGTCTTCCTGTCGTACGAGCGCACGCTTTCGGCCGAGGCGCTCGGGTTCCCGATCGAGGCGTTCCTGCAGGTCACCGTGCGCCAGGCCGAGCTGCCGGCGATCCGCGAGGAGCTCGCGAAGGTCCCCGAGGTGCTCCAGGCGCACGGCCTGAGCGGTCAGGTCGATCTTCTCGTGCGGGTCGCGTGCCGCGACACCCAGCACCTGTTCGACACGGACGCCCGCATCCTCGCGATCGAAGGCGTCGAGCGCACCGAGACCTCGCTCGTGATGGGCGAGGTCATCGGCTACCGCGTGGGCCCGCTGATGGATCTGGCGCGCGACGGGGTCTGAGCCTCTCGCCGCGCCCCGGCCCCTAAGCCTCTCGCCGCGCCCGGTCCCTGAGCCTGTCGAAGGGACCGGAACCCGCGACTCACGGCGCCGGCACCACCGGGATACTCGCCGTCTCGTCCTTCGGCTCGGCCGGGCTCCCGGCATCCAGTCGCACGAGCACGACCCCGACGAGGATCAGTGCCCCGCCCACGAACTGGATGGGCGCCGGCGCCTCGCCCAGCAGAAGCCACGCGAAGCCCAGGGCGAAGAGCACCTCGCTGAGACCGACGAACGACGCCAGGCGAGAGCCGATGAGCGGCACCGCGATCACCCCGAGCGCGTAGCCGAGGGTGGTCGCCACGGCACCCACCCACAGCAGGGGTAGGATGCCGGGAACCTGGAGCCCCGCGAGCGACACCGTGATCGAGGGAGCGGCGAAGGGCAGCACGCCCACCCCGACGAGCACGCCCATGAGCAGGGTCCCGGTGAGGAGACCGCCGGCGGCGAGCGCGAGGGGCGGGAGATCGTCGCCCGCGCGCCCGGCGATCACGAAGTAGGCCGCCGCGCAGACGGCGGCGCAGAGGGCGAAGAGCGTGCCGAGCAGGTCGAAGCGCGCTCCGCTGATGTCGACGACCAGCACCAGACCGGTCATCGCGACGATCGAACCGATCAGCACGGCCTTCGACGGCGCACGGCGCGTGCGCACCCAGACGGCGATCACGATGAGCACCGGCGCGATGTACTGGATCAGCAGGGCGACGGCGACCGGCATCCGTTGCATCGCGGCGAAGTAGAACAGCTGACAGCCGGCGACCGCGGTCAGGCCGAAGGCGACGATGAGGAGGCCGTGCCGCCGGAGGAACCCGCGCTGGCGGCGGATCGCCACGAGGAGGGCGGGCGAGAGCAGCAGAGCGGCCACCCCCATGCGGACCAGCAGCACGGCGCCGAGCGACCATCCGCCGTCGAGGAGAGGCTTCACGAACGGTCCGCTGGACGAGAATGCCAGCGCCGAGGCGACGGCGATGAGGAGCCCGGTGACGGCGCCGGAGCCGTGGCGGGTGGGTCGGGGAAGAGTGACGGACGACGTGGTCATGCGGGCCTGCTGTCAGGGGTCAAGAGCGTTTACACTCGTGACAGTACGACCTGGACATGTCAGGAGTCAACATGGTCTTCATCCGTGACACCGAGCTGGTGCTGCGCGCGACCGTCGAGCTGGTCAACACGCTGCCCCACACCGAGGTGAGCGGCGTCGACACCCTCACGACGATGGCCGAGCTCGACGACTTCGCCGAGCGGCACACCTACACCGGTTCGCGCGCCCGCGACGGACGCGAGCTGGCCGCCGTGCGCGGCATCCGTTCCCGCATCCAGCAGCTGTGGAACGTGGATCGCGACGACGCGGTGCCCCTCGTGAACGCGATGCTGCGCGACGGGCGGGCCCTGCCGCAGCTCGTGCGGCACGACGAGTTCGACTGGCACATCCACGCGTCGGAGGCGTCGGACCACCTCGCCCAGCGCATGCTCGTGGAGACGGCCATGGCGTTCGTCGACGTGATCCGCGCCGACGAGTACGCCCGCATCCGCGTGTGCGATGCCGACGACTGCGACGGCGTCTACGTCGACTTCTCGAAGAACGGCTCGAAGCGCTATTGCGACTCCGGCAACTGCGGCAACCGGATGAACGTCAACGCGTACCGCAAGCGGAAGGCGGAGGCGCCGGCCTGACGGTCGCGCACACGGGCAGCGCGCGTCGGCGCGGCGCGGGCGGCACACGTCTGCGCGGTGCGGGCGGCGCGCGTCGGCGCGGTGCGGGCGGCACGCGTCTGCGCGGTGCGGGCGGCACAGCCAGCACGCGTCGGCGCGGCGCGGACGGGTCGCCCCGCCTCGGACGGGTCGCCCCGCCTCAGCCCACGAACTCCCGGATCGCGGATGCCGCCGCTTCGGGCGTTTCGTAATGGATCAGGTGGCCGACCTCGGGGATCTCCACGAGCTCGGCGTCGGGGAAGAGCGTCGCCAGATGCCGCTCGGCCTCGATGGGCGTGATGTCGTCTCTCTGCGCGGCGATGAGCAGCGTCGGCTGCGTGATGCGCGGCGCGAACGCACGCACGTCGTGGGACACGCTCGTCACGAACGCCTCGTGCAGCACGTCACGGTCGGCGAAGCGGGAGAAGTACTCGTCGTGCTGCTCGTGGACGAAGCGGCGCAGGGCGGGATCGCGTGTCTTGGCCATGGCGTTGCTCATGACGCGCACGATCAGCCCGTTGCGGAGAAGCCTGTCGCCGAGCGGGCGCGGCAGCTTCGCCCCGACGAGGTAGTAGAACACGGCGAGCCGGGTCAGGATGCCGCGGGGCCCCTCGAGCGCGGGAGCGCCGATCGGATTCACGAGGATGAGCTTCGGCGTCGCGAGACCGCCCGCCACCGCCGCCGAGGACACGATCGAGCCGAACGAATGCCCGAGCACCACCGCCCCCGGCGCGACGGCGTCGACGAACGCACGCAGCCACGCGGCGTAGGTGTCGAGATCGTGGGCGCGTCCACGAAGGGGCGGCGTCTCACCGAAGCCGGGCAGGTCGGGCGACACGACCCGGATACCGGGGAGGTGCGCGACCACCGGGTCGAGGCCGTGGTGCTCACCGCGGAACCCGTGGACCGCCACGATCGTTGTGTCGGCGTCGTCGTCGCCGTAGACCCAGTACGCCGTCGTCCCGCCCAGCACGTCGACCTCGCGCCGCTGGACGGGGATCGCGGCGAGGAGGTCGGCGTACGGGTTCGGCATGGGTTCGAGTTTACGAGGGGGTCCGGACATCGCCATCCCTCTCTCCCCAGGCCGGCCGGTCACTCCTCCTCCACAACCTCGGCATCCTCTCCCCAAACCCGGGCCGCACTCATCCTCCACATCCTCGGCATCCCCTCCCCAAACCCGGGCCGCACTCATCCTCCACATCCTCGACATCTCGGCATCCCTCCCCTATTCCTGCGCGCCTCGCCGTCCATGTCGGACCCCCGATCTACGGTGACCCCATGACCCTGTGGCAGGCCGAGCCGCTCCCCCTCTTCCAGGCTCCCGAGTGGACGCGTCTCGTGGGCGTCTTCGATCTCGAGACGACCGGTGTCGATGTCGTGAACGACCGCATCGTGACCGCGCACGTGGGGGTCCTCGACGCCGACGGTCACGTGATCGATGCACGCGACTGGCTGGCCGATCCGGGCGTGGATATCCCCGACGGCGCCGCCGCGATCCACGGGATCACCTCCGAGCGGGCGCGAGCCGACGGCGCTCCGGCCCCGCGTGTCGTGGCCGAGGTGGTCGAGGCGCTGAGCGCGCTGTTCGCGGCCGGCATCCCCGTGGTGGCTTACAACGCGCCCTTCGACTTCTCGATGCTCAAACACGAGGCCGTGCGGCACGGGGTCGCCCCGATCGAGGCGCCCTCGCCGGTGATCGATCCGCTCGTCGTCGACAAGACCTACGACCGCTATCGCCGCGGCAAGCGCACCCTCTCGGTCGTCGCCGAGCACTACGCCGTGCCGCTGGAGTCGGCTCACGAGGCCTGCGCCGACGCGGTCGCCGCCGGTCGCCTCGCCCTGGCTCTCGCCGACCGGTTCGCCCCGTGGCTGCCCGCCACGCTCGAGGAGTTGCACACGCGCCAGATCTCCTGGGCCCGGGCCCAGGCGGCGAGCCTCACCGAGTACTTCGTCAAGATCGGTCGTCTGGATGCCACGGCTCCCCCGCTCGACGGGGCGTGGCCGATCCGCTGAGAGGCGAAGAAGGACCGTTGATTGCGGCCGATCGCGTGGGACGTGCGCACGGACGTTGCCGGACGCCGCGATCGGTGGTCCGGTACTTCCCGGCGGGCGCGACCTCCTCTACGTCGGCGGTCCGGCTGAGGATTTCTCCCGGATGTCCGCCCCTTCGCCGAATGTGACGTCCTCCACACCGGCCATCCGACCGAGCTCCTCCCCCGGCATCCCACCCCTCCCCGCCGATGTCGGAGGTCCCCGATAGCGTTTCGACATGGACACTCTCGCCTCCCCCGCAGGCCGGCCGTCGCCGCCGGTGCGGGCGTGCGACGGGGTCCCGTGGCCCGCCGATGAAGAGCTCGACGACGAAGCGGCGTGGGCGCGGCTGCTCGATCTCGGCGTCGCGGACGACTCCGACGACGGACTCTCCCCTGCCGAGGTCTCCCCCGACGATCTCACCGCCCCCTTCGATGCCGTGTCCGCCTCGGTATCCGATCTCGATGCGGTCCTCGGCCATCTCGAGCTGATCGCCGCCGAGCGGCAACGCCTCGCGGCCGAAGAGGACCGCCTCATCGCGACCGTGCTGCGTGACGCCGCCGCCGATCCGACGCCCTGGGTCGGCCCCGACCCGACCCTCGACCCCGCGTGGGAAGATTCGCGGGGCCGCACCCTCGGTGCGGTGCGACGCGACCGCATCGATCTCGCGCAGCGCGCTGCGGCTGCCGAAATGGCGGTGCGTCTGCGCCTCTCGGAGCAGACGATCCGCACGCGCGCCACGCACGTCGAGGTCCTGCAGGAGCGCTGCCCTCGGCTGTGGGACGAGTTCGCCGACGGACGGACGTCCGAGCGCCACGCCCTCGAGGCGGCCCGGCTCGCGACCTCGCTGCCCCACGACGACACGACATGGAGCGCGTTCGACGCTGGCGTCGCCGATACCGCGACCGCACTGACGCCCACGAAGTTCGCCGTCGCCGCGCGTGCGCTCCGCGAGCGCGTGCACGCCGAGTCGGTCGACGCTCGCCACCGCCGCGCCGCGCGAGATCGCGGAGTGTGGATGACGCCCGAACTCGACGGCATGGCGTCCCTCAACGCCCTCCTCCCCGCGGAGAGAGCACGAAGCATCATGGCGCGCCTCGATCGCGCCGCTCGGCACCTGCGCGCCGCACCCGACGAGGAGCGCACGCTGGCGCAGCTCCGCGCGGACGTGCTCGCCGACCTGGTGACCGCTCCCGCCCCCGACGCGGCGACCGCCGGCGATCTCAGGCCCGCTCCCGCCCCCGACGCGGCGACCGCCGGCGATCTCAGGCCCGCTCCCGCCTCCCACGGGGCGACCGCGGGCGATCCGCCACCCGCTCCCGCGCAGCCGGGCGAGGCCGCACACCGGGGCGAAGCCGCACCCATCCCCGCGGCAGCGCGAACCAACCCCTCCTCGCCCACGGTCGTCGTCACCATCCCCGCGCTCGCCCTCCTCGGCACTGACGACCATCCCGCAACGCTTGAGGGATACGGCCCGATCGACCTCGACACCGCGCGCCGCCTCGCGGGCGAGGCCAGATCCTGGATCCGCCTTCTCACCCACCCCGTCACGGGCGCCCCTCTTGTCCTGGATCGCCAGACCTACCGCGTTCCCGCCGCCCTGCGCCGCTGGCTCGGCGTCACGTCGCCCACCTGCGTCTTCCCCGGATGCAACCGCACCGCCCGCGACTGCGATCTCGACCACCTCACCGCCTGGGCCGACGGCGGCACCACGAATGCCGACAACCTCGCGCCGGAGTGCCGACATCACCACCGCCTTCGTCACGAGACCCGGTGGTCGCCCGCGCACGACCCCGTGACGGGCGACCTGCGGTGGACGTCTCCGCTCGGCGGCACGTACGACACCGATCCGCCCCCGTTCTGATCGCACAGCGTTGCCCCGCCGCTCGCCCGCACCCCGACCACACGCGGCAATTCCCCGGCAACCGCGGCACCGCCCCCCACCACCCGCGACGCTGCTTCAGCCACACGCGCGCAGCTCCACCACTTGCCGCCCAACCGACCACCCGCCGCACAGCTCCACCGCGCCACCAGGCCACCTCGCGATCCGCCCTCCCTCATGAATGCCAAACTGAACCCGTGACCTGCCGCATCGCCACCGTCCAGATGGAGGCCGTCCCCGGCGACGTCGACGCGAATGTCGCGCGAATCGCGCACCTCGTCGACGACGCAGCGGCAGGGGGAGCCGATCTCGTCCTCTTCCCCGAGGCCGCCGTCACGGGGTATGACGAACGTGCTTTCGCGGGCCCGCTCCCCCCGTTCACCGCCGGCGGATGGTGGACCCGCGTGCAAGACGCCGTCGACCGCACCGGTGTCACCGCCGTCGTCAACACCGCTTTTCAGCGGGAGGGATGCCGCACCCTCAGTGACGTGATCCTCGCCCCCGGCCGCGAACCGCTCGTCGCCTACGACAAGCAACACCTGCACGACAGCGAGCGCTCCCTCTTCACCCCCGGCGATCACGGCGCATCGTTCGTTCTGAACGGCCTCCGCTTCGCCCTCTCCGTCTGCTACGACGCGAACTTCCCTGAACACGCGGCCGCCGCAGTCAGCGCCGGGGCGGACGTCTACCTCAACAGCGGTGCGTACTTCCCCGGGGGCGAACACCGCCGAGACCTCCACTACGCTGCCCGCGCCCTCGACAACGGCATGTACGTCGCTTTCAGCGGCCTCATCGGCGCGCCACACGCGTTCATCGGCGGCTCCGCCGTCTTCGATCCCGTCGGCCGACGCATCGCCGCCGTCGACGAGGGCGAGCACGTCGCCTTCGCCGACCTGGACGCGGGAGTCATCGCCGAGACGCGCGCGCAGCAACGGATGTGGGCGGATCACCGCGACGAGCTCGGCCCCCACCGGCACCTCGGATCGCTCGAGACGTCGGGCACCACGCGCTGACCGGCGCGTGCTCTGAAACACCGGCACGCGCCCTCGAGACACAGCACCGCGCCGACCGGCACGCGCCCTGAAACACCGGCACGCGCCCTCGAGACACAGCACCGCGCTGACCGGCACACGCCCCGGAGCCCGGGACCATGCTCGCGGCCTCATTCCCGAACGAGTTCGGCGAGCACCGTTCTCCCCCATTCCCACTCGTCCAGGCCGCTCGCGGTGTTGAGGTGCCCGAGCCCGCCGGCGTCGCGGAACGCGCTTCCCCATCCCGAGGCGAAGCGTTCCGCGACCTCGATCGGGCAGTACGGATCGTCGGAACTGGCGACAACCACGCTTCGGCACGAAAGCGGGCGCACCTCGACGCCCACGAAGCTCGATGCAGCCGCGCGCGGAAAGACGTCGCCGTCGGGATCCGGAGGGGCGACGAGCAGCATCCCCGCAACCTCTGCATGCGCGGGCCGCGCCTCCCACCCGGCCGCCGCCCAGCACCCGAGGCTGTGCGCAACCAGGATGACCTCATCGCCGGATCCCGCGCGGTCGGTGACAGCTCGATCGACGGCGTCCACCCAGTCCTCGAGCTCGGGCTCATCCCATGATCGAGGGGCCACCCGCACGGCCGCGTCACGCCATCGCCTCTCCCACCGGGTCTGCCAGTGCTGCTCGCCCGATCCTCCGATGCCGGGAACGATCACATACGCGACCATCGATGACCACCCATTCACTTGTGCACCGCGCGAGCGCGCGGCATCCCTTCCACGAGAATGAGGGATGCACTCGCCTGGCGCATCGACCACAAGCGATGTACAAGCAAATGGAGCCGAACACGATGGAATCACTCGATGCGATCGACCGCCGAATCCTCGAACTACTGCAGAACGATGGTCGATTGACGGGGGCCGAGGTGGGTCGGCGGGTCGGACTTTCTCAGCCTGCAGCAAGCGCGCGCATCCTGCGGCTGGAGCGTGCGGGCGTGATCGCCGGATACCGCGCGGTCGTCGATCCCGCCGCCGTGGGGCTCGTCATCCACGCCGTCATCCGACTGCGCACCACCCACGCCCAGCTCGCCCCCGCCCGCGAGCTCGCCGAGCGCCTGCCGGAGGTCACGTCCATGGTCCGCGTCACCGGGGAGGACAGTCTCCTTTTCGACGTCAACTGCCCCGATGCCGCGCAGCTGGAGAAGGTGGTCGACGCCCTCGCGCGCTTCGGCCCCGTGACGACGTCGCTCGTCCTCAGTACCTACCCCCCGAAGCCGCTGCTGCCCACGCAGTCGGCGTGACCGACAGGCTTTCGCATCCCCCCGAAAACGCGAAAGCCCCCCATCCCGAAGGACGAGGGGCTTTCGCAGCGAGAACCGCTGAGGATCAACGACCGCCGAAGTTCTTGAAGCGCTGGTTGAACTTCTCGACGCGACCGGCCGAGTCCATGATGCGCTGCTTACCCGTGTAGAAGGGGTGCGAAGCCGACGAGATTTCCACGTCGATGACGGGGTACTCCACGCCGTCCAGCTCGATCGTCTTGTCGCTCGAGACGGTCGAACGGGTGAGGAACGTGTCGCCCGAACCGAGGTCGCGGAACACGACGGCCTTGTACGTGGGGTGGATGTCAGTCTTCATGGGAGGTCCTTTGAGAAGTGGTGCCCTGGATTCTGCCAGGACGTCAAAGTCTGCGGCGCCGAAGGCACCAACGGGAGAGTCTACCAGGCTGCGTAACGATTCGCGCGCGGTCAGACGGCCCGCGCGGCGTACCGCCCCGCCTCGTGCGTGAGCGTGATCTCGAGCCCGAACGTCTTCGACAGGTTCTCGGCCGTCAGCGCCTCATCCAGAGGACCGGATGCCACGACCTCGCCATCGCGCAGTAGAAGCACGTGCGTGAACCCGACGGGGATCTCCTCGACGTGGTGCGTCACCATCACCATGGCGGGGGTGGTCGGCGCCTGCGCGTAGCCCGACAGCAGCGTGAGCAACTCCTCGCGAGCGCCGAGATCGAGGCTCGCCGTGGGCTCGTCGAGCAACAGCAGCTCGGGGTCGGTCATCACGGCCCGGGCGATCTGGACGCGCTTCTGTTCGCCGTCGCTCAGCGTGCCGAACGTGCGGTCGGCCAGGTGGTCGAGGCGCCACTCGGCGAGCACGCGCAGCGCGCGGCGCTCGTCGATGTCGTCGTACTGCTCGCGCCAGCGACCCGTCACGGAGTAGGCCGCGGTCAAGACGACGTCGAGCACCGCCTCCTCCGGCGGAACGCGACGCGCCATCGCCGACGAGGCGAAGCCGATCCGCGGACGCAACTCGAAGACGTCGGTCCGGCCGAGCTGCTCGCCGAGGATCGTCACCGTGCCCGACGTGGGGTGGAGCAGCGTGTCCGCGAGCTGAAGAACAGTCGTCTTCCCCGCACCGTTGGGACCGAGCACGACCCACCGCTGATCGTCCTCGACACGCCAGTCGAGGTGGGACACGATGTCCCGCGTGTTCCGGCGGACGACGACGTCGGAGAACTCGAGAACCTGGGGCATGGATCTAGCCTACTGGCCTCGACCCGAGCGACCGGATGCCACGCGGCCCCGCCGTGGAGAGGTCAACGGTGCGACACCGAAGCGCCCGCCACCTCCGCATACAGGGCCGCCGTCGTCTGGGCGATCGCGGCCCAGCTGAAGGCGTCGATGGCGCGCTGACGACCGGCCTCACCGTAGGCGCGGGCCGTCTCGACATCCGTCACCACCTCGGTGAGCACGCGGGCCAGGTCGTCCACGAAGCGCTCGGGGTCCACGGGCGTTCCGGTCCCGTCCTGGACCTGCTCGATGGGCACCAGTCGTCCGGTCACGCCGTCGACCACCACCTCCGGGATGCCCCCGGTCGCCGTTCCCACGACCGCCGCCCCGCATGCCATCGCCTCGAGGTTCACGATCCCCAGGGGCTCGTAGACCGAGGGACAGACGAAGGTCGTCGCGGCGGTGAGGATCGCACACAGCTCGTTGCGCGGCAGCAGACGATCGATCCACACCACGCCGTCGCGCGTCGCCTGGAGCCCGCGCACGAGCTCCTCGACCTCGGCCATGATCTGCGGGGTGTCGGGCGCGCCCGCACACAGGATCAGCTGCACATCCGCCGGCAGCTGCTCCGCGGCCCGGAGCAGGTAGGGCAGCCCCTTCTGCCGGGTGATGCGCCCGACGAAAACCACCGACGGCCGAGACGGATCGATACCGACGGATGCCAGGAATGCATCGTCCGACACCGGATGCCACGCCTCCGTGTCGATGCCGTTGTAGATCACGCGCACCTTGTCGGGATCGAGCGACGGGTAGCTGCGCAGGATGTCGTCGCGCATCCCCGAGCTGACCGCCACGACCGCCGCGGCCCCCTCGTAGGCGGTCTTCTCGATGTAGCTGGACACCGCGTAGCCCCCGCCGAGCTGCTCGGCCTTCCAGGGCCGGAGCGGCTCGAGGCTGTGCGCGGTGACGACGTGCGGGATCCCGTGGAGAAGGGATGCCAGGTGCCCGGCGAAGTTCGCGTACCAGGTGTGCGAGTGCACGACGTCGGCGCCCGCGACGTCGGAGACGATCTCGAGGTCGGTGCCGAGCGTCTGAATGGCGCCGTTCGCCGAGAGCAGTTCCGCCGGAACACCGTAGGACGTCGTGTCGGCCTCGTCACGCGCGGCCCCGAACGCGCGGACCTGCACCTCGGTACCCTCGGCGCGCAGCGCCTTGACCAGTTCGGTGGCGTGGACCCCGGCTCCCCCGTAGATCTCCGGCGGGTACTCCTTGGTCACGATGTCGACGCGCATGAGACGAACCGTAGTACAGCGAAAGGCGCGCCGCGCGCGTGTTCCCGCATCCTCCTACGACCCCTAGTGTGGTGCCATGCCTGCAGCGCCGAAGGTCTTCGGAATCATCCTCGCCGGCGGCGAGGGAAAGCGACTCATGCCCCTGACGGCGGATCGCGCCAAACCCGCCGTCCCCTTCGGCGGCCAGTACCGCCTGATCGACTTCGCGATCTCGAACCTCATCAACTCGGGGCTGCGTCAGCTGGTCGTCCTGACCCAGTACAAGTCGCACAGCCTCGACCGCCACATCTCGCAGACGTGGCGCATGTCGCCGATGCTCGGTGCGTACGTGGCATCCGTCCCGGCCCAGCAGCGGCTCGGCAAGCGCTGGTTCTCCGGTTCGGCCGACGCGATCCTGCAGTCGATGAACCTGATCCGCGACGAAAAGCCCGACATCGTCGTGGTCATCGGCGCCGACCACGTGTACCGCATGGACTTCAAGCAGATGCTCGACGCGCACATCGCCTCCGACGCGCGCGCCACCGTCGCCGGCATCCGTCAGCCCATCTCGCTCGCCAACCAGTTCGGGGTCATCGACACCGATCCGACCGATGCGACGAAGATCCGGGCGTTCCTCGAGAAGCCGCAGAACCCCGAGGGCTTGGCCGATGCGCCCCACGAGGTCCTCGCCTCGATGGGCAACTACATCTTCGACGCGGACGCCCTCGTCGAAGCCGTCACGCACGACGGCGAGCTGCCGACCTCGGCGCACGACATGGGCGGCGACATCGTGCCGTACTTCGTCAACCGCGGCGAAGCGGCGGTGTACGACTTCCAGCGCAACGACGTCCCCGGCTCCACCCCGCGCGACCAGTCCTACTGGCGCGACGTCGGCACGATCGAGTCGTTCTACGACGCCCACATGGACCTGATCTCGACCCTGCCGATCTTCAACCTCTACAACACCGACTGGCCGATCTACTCGCAGACCTTCAACGCCCCGCCGGCGAAGTTCGTCCGCGACTCGGTCGGACGCATCGGAAACGCGATCGACTCGATCGTCTCTCTCGGGTCCGTGCTGTCGGGCACGCACCTCGAACGCAGCGTGGTCGGCCCGTGGGCGCTCGCCGGCGGCGGGTCGACGATCACCGACTCGGTGCTGTTCGACAGCGTCCAGGTCGGCGCGGGAGCGCGCATCCACCGCGCGATCCTCGACAAGAACGTCGTCCTCGAGCCCGGCGCGACCATCGGCGTGGACCGCGAGCGAGACCTCGCGCGCGGCTTCACGGTGACCGAGACAGGCATCACCGTCGTGGGCAAGGACGCGCACGTCCACGCCTGATCCACAGACGAAAAAGGGGCGGTGACCACCACGGTCACCGCCCCTTTGCGTGGGAGGTCTCTCACACCCCGACGCGCTGGAACGCGTCGTGGCTGATGCCCTTCTCGAGGACGACTTTCGACCACTCGCGCGCGCTGTGCAGGCTGTGGTCGCGGTAGTTGCCGCAGCTGAAGGCGTCGGTGCCGGGCACGTCGTCCCACTGCACGTCCTCGGCGATCGCGCGCAGGGAGTCGGTGATCGCGGCGACAAGGACCGGCACCTCCGGCTCGCCCCACATGATGACGTGGAATCCGGTGCGGCATCCGAAGGGAGAGATGTCGATGAGACCGTCGATGCGGTCGCGGACGAGGCTCGCGAGCAGGTGCTCGATCGTGTGCAGCCCCGCGGTGGGGATCTCGCCCTCGTTGGGCTGAACCAGCCGCAGGTCGAAGTTCGTGATGACGTCGCCGCGCGGGCCCGTCTCGGTGCCGATCCGGCGCACGTAGGGGGCCAGCACGGCGGTGTGGTCCAGGGTGAAGCTCTCGACGTCGGCCATGGAAGGTCCCTTCTCAGAAGTCGGCAGTACCGGAAAAGCCTACGCGCGGCCGGCCGGCGGATGACCGCGCGTGACGCCGCGCGACGAACTCCGCCCGAACCGCGGAGTGTGGAGCGCCTGCCAGCGCCCGCACGCACGCACCGCCGCAGGTGCCCACGCACGAGACCGCGCGACGAACTCCGTCGAACCGCGAGCGTGGACCGCGTGCCAGCGCCCGCACGCACGCACCAGCAAATGCCCCCGTACGACGCCGCGCGACGGACTCCGGCGAACCGCGAGCGTGGACCGCGTGCCAGCGCCCGCACGCACGCACCGCCGCGCAGCAGACGCCCACGCACGACGCCGCGCGACGGACTCCGGCGAACCGCTAGCGTGGAGCGCGTGCCAGCGCCCGCTCGATTCCTCGTCGTCCTCGATGCCGACTCGACCCTGATCCGCAACGAGGTCATCGAACTCCTCGCCGACGAGGCCGGTCGCGGCCCCGAGGTGGCCGCGGCGACCGAAGCCGCGATGCGGGGAGAGGTCGACTTCGCGACCAGCCTGCGCTCGCGGGTGAAGGCTCTCGCCGGCGTCCCCACGGAGGCGTTCGCCCGCGCGATCGCCCGTATCGAGCCGACCCCCGGTGTGCGCGAGCTCATCGCCGCCGTGCACGAGCGCGGCGGTGCCGTGGGCGTCGTCTCGGGTGGGTTCCACGAGGTGCTCGACACCGTCGCGCCGGATCTCGGTGTCGATGCCTGGCGCGCCAACCGCCTGGTCGCCTCGGGCGGTCTCCTCACCGGAGAGGTCGATGGCGACATCGTGGATGCCACGGCCAAAGCCGACACCCTGCGCTCCTGGGCCGCGGAGCGCGGCGTGCCTCTTCCCCTCACGCTCGCGATCGGGGACGGCGCCAACGACCTCGAGATGATGGCGGCCGCCGGCCTCGGCCTCGCGTTCAACGCCAAGCCCGCGGTGCGCGAGCGCGCCGACCTCGTGATCGGCGAGGTCGACCTGTCCGAGGTCATCGCGCTACTCCCCCGCTGACCCCGTCGAGGCAACCGCCCCCACCCCGCCCCCACCCGCGCAAAGGTCCCTGAGCCCGTCGAAGGCACCGCCCCGCCACACCCCCTCGCGGATGTCGGAACCCCGCCCTACCCTCGACGCATGAACGTCATCCTGGTTCCCGGTCTGTGGCTCACCGCCTCCTCGTGGGATGCCGTCATCCCCGCCCTTCTCGAAGCCGGCCATCGCCCCGAGGCCCTGAGCATGCCGGGCATCGGAATCCCAGCCGCCGGCTCGGCGCACATCGGCATCGCCGACTGGATCGACGAGGTCGTCCGGGTGATCGACCGCGACGACGAGCCGGTCGTCCTCGTCGGTCACTCGGGAGGGGCGAACGTCGTGTGGGGTGCGGCCGATGCGCGGCCCGATCGGGTCGCACGCGTCGTCTTCGTCGATGCCGTGCCCCCGCTCGACGGCGCGCGGATCTGGGAGTTCCCGATCGTCGACGGGGTCGTTCCGTTCCCGGGGTGGGATTCCTTCGACGACGAGGAGGTCGCCGACCTCGACGCGCAGACGCGTCACCGCGTCGAGGGCGAGACCACGTGGATCCCCGCCCGCATCCCCACCGATCCGATCTCCCTCTCGGACGACCGTCGCCACGGCATCCCGATCACCCTGATCACCTGCCTCATGACGTCAGCCGACACGAGGAAACTCATCGACGACGGCGCCCCGTGGATCGCCGAGCTGGCGGCCGCGGCCGACCTCGAGATCGTGGATCTGCCCGGTGGCCACTGGCCGCAGTTCGCGCAGCCCGACGCCCTCGCCCAGGCCCTCGTCGCGGCGATCCGCACGGAGCCGGTGCGGGCGCGTTGAGGACGGGAGCGAGGTGAGCCGCACGTGCCCGGCTCGTGGTTCGGAGCCTGAGCTCAGTGCCCCATGCCCAGGCCGCCGTCCACCGGGATGACGGCACCCGAGATGTACGCCGCGTCGTCGCCGGCGAGCCACGTCACGACGCCGGCCACCTCGTCGGGCGAGGCGAACCGCCCCGCGGGGATGTTCTTCTTGTACTCCGCCTGCGTGTCCACCGGCAGTTCGGCGGTCATATCCGTCTCGATGAATCCGGGCGCCACCACGTTCGCGGTGATTCCGCGTCCACCCAGCTCACGGGTGAGCGAGCGGGCGAATCCGACGAGGGCGCTCTTGGAGGCGGCGTAGTTGATCTGTCCGGCCGAGCCGTAGAGACCGACGACGCTGGAGATCAGGATGACGCGCCCCCAGCGAGCCTTGAGCATGCCCTTCGAGGCGCGCTTGACGACGCGGAACGCGCCGCCGAGGTTGGTGTTCACGACGCTGTCGAAGTCGTCCTCGCTCATGCGGAGAAGCAGCGTGTCCTTCGTGACACCGGCGTTGGCGACGACGACCGCGATCGGTCCGAGCTCGGCCTCGACCTGGGTGAACGCGGCGTCGACGGCGGCGGCATCCGTCACGTCCGCGCGCACGGTGAGAGTTCCTTCGGGGCCCTCGCCGGAGCGCGCGGTCACGGCGACGCGCCAGCCCTCCGCCACGAACCGCTCCGCGATGGCGCGTCCGATACCGCGATTTCCTCCGGTGACGACGACGATGCGGTCCTGCGACATATGAACTCCTGCATGGCGGGGCGGAAAGGAACCGGCCCAGCCTATCCGCGGCCGCTCGAGGTTTGACACGACCCTCACGGCGCTGGAACGCTGGAGCGGAGCGCGCCGACCACCGCTCGAGAGAGGGAACGTCGTGAGCGACAACAACACCCCCGACCCGAACACCGGCGAAACCGGCGCCACGTCGGGAACCGACGCCTCCCCCGAACTGACCAGCGACGCCTCCGCGACGAGCAACGCCGCCCCGGAGGCACCCACGAGCCCCTCGGGGGGCTACGCCGCCGCTCCGCCGCCCCCGCCCGGGTACGACACCCCGGCGTACGGCTCCTCGGCCCACGCCGGCCCCACCGGCGCCAACGCGAGCGACGCCAGCTCGACCGACGTCAGCCCGACCAGCCCCGGCTCGAGCGACGCCGACGCTCCGACGGCCGCGACCACCGGCGGATACGCGGGTGGGTACACGACTCCGCCCGCCCCCGGCTACGGCGCCCCGGCGGCCGACGCCGCCCCCGCGTATCCGGGTTACCCCACTCCCTCGGCCGACGCCGCCCCCGCCTACGGCGCCACGCCCTACGGAACGCAGGGCTACCCGGCGCCCGCCTACGGAACCGCTGCATACGGCGCACAGGGCTACTCCGGCTACGGCACGCAGGGCTACGGCTCGTACGCCGCGGCCGCGCGGACGAACGTGCTCGCGATCATCTCCCTCGTCGGGTCGATCGCGGGATTCTTCATCCTGCCGTTCGCCGGCCCCCTGGTCGGCGTCATCACCGGGCACATCGCTCTCGGCCAGATCAAGCGGAGCGGCGAAAAGGGTCGTGGCATGGCCCTGACCGGAGTCATCCTCGGCTGGGTGAACATCGCGCTCGCCGTGATCTTCATCGCCTTCATCGTCATCGTGGCGATCGCGGGCGCGAGCAGCTCCAGTTACCGCTACTGAACGGTCCGCGTCCCACGCGAACGGGCGTACCCTGGGGGGACCGTGAAGACTTCGCAGCGCGCCCTTTCAGCGACGTCTCTCCCGCAGGCCCCGCGGGAAGACGCCGGTTCCCGTTTCACCAAGTACATGGTGATGATGGGGATCCGCATCGCCTGCTTCGTGCTGATGGCGGTTGTGCACCCGTACGGCTGGTACACGTTCGTCTTCGCGGCCGGGGCGATCTTCCTCCCCTATCTCGCCGTCATCGTGGCGAATGTGGGCGCCGACGTGGGGGCGCGCACCGCCGAGACGCCCGAGCGGCAGATCGAGGCCCCCGGCGCGACGACGCCGACGCCGCCTCCCGCGGCACCGACCGTCATCCGTATCGCCGAGACGCCGCGACTCGACGCCCCTCGCGACGCCCCTCGCGACGACGCATCGTGAACGCCGAGGCCGCGGAATGCTCGCGAGCCGGATGCCGTGACACCGCCGTCTGGGCGATCCGGTGGCGCAATCCCCGGATCCACACCGTCGACCGCCGGAAGACCTGGGTGGCGTGCGCCGAGCACGTCGTCTACCTCCGGGAGTTCCTGAGCGCGCGCGACTTCCCCGTCGAGGTGCAGGCACTGGCGGGGGAAGCGTCGTGAGCGCCCGGGAGATGCCCGCCGGCGCGCGGTGGGCCATGTACGTGGGCATCGCGATCCTGTTCGCGATCGCCTGCGCCTACCTCTCGAACTGGCAGTTCTCCCGCAACGCGGAGCGCAGCGAGCAACTGCAGCTCGTCGCCGAGAACTACGACGCGGCCCCCGTCCCCCTGGGCGACCTCCTGGCTCCGGGTGCCGACCTCACTCCATCCGACGAATGGCGACCGGTTCGCCTCGAGGGGCAGTACCTGCCCGACGAACAGCTCCTGGTGCGCAACCGGGCGCACAACGGCTCGGCCGCCTACGAGCAGCTCGTCCCGTTCCGCCTCACCGACGGCCGCACGTTCCTCGTCGACCGTGGGTGGCTGCCGCCGGGAAACAGTCAGTCTCTGCCCGACGACATCCCCGCCCCTCCGTCGGGCGAGGTCACCGTCGAGGTCCGGCTGCGACCGGGCGAGGCGGCTCCGACATCCGGTCGGACCGCTGAAGCCGGCCAGGTGCCCACCATCAACCTCGGTCTCGTCGCGGAGCAGACGGGTCCCATCGAGCCGGGCGCTTACGGCCTGCTCATGTCGGAGAACCCGGCACCGGCCACCGCGCCCCTCACCGTCGATCCGCCGAGCGACGACCCCGGCCCCTACCTCTCGTACGCGATCCAGTGGATCCTCTTCGCGCTCATGGGGTTCGGCTTCATCACCTACGTGATCGTCAGCGAGCGCAAGCTCCGCCGCGAGGAAGCGGACGACGAAGACTTCGATGAGCCCGTCCCCGCCCCCGTGGCCGAACACCTCGAGCCCCGCCGCCGCGTCGACCCCGTCGCCCTGCACCGCGCGCGCAAGCGCCCGAAGGACCGCGACGCCGACGACGAGGACGCCCTGCTCGACGCGCGGTGAACCGGCGCGGATGCCGGGGCTGTGGCATCCGGTCCTCGAAGAACCGACCGCAGGTTACGCCAGCGTGATCAGGTCCGCGTAGTCGCGGCCCCAGATGTCTTCGACGCCGTCGGGGAGGATCAGCACCCGCTCGGGGTTGAGCGCCTCGACGGCCCCCTCGTCGTGCGAGACGAGCACGACAGCGCCCTCGTAGTGCGCGAGAGCGCCGAGGATCTCCTCGCGAGACGCGGGGTCGAGGTTGTTGGTGGGCTCATCCAGCAGCAGCATGTTCGCCGACGACACCACGAGCGTTGCGAGCGACAGACGCGTCTTCTCTCCACCCGAGAGCACGCCCGCGGGCTTCAGGACGTCGTCACCGACGAAGAGGAACGATCCGAGCACCTTCCGGGCCTCGGTCGCGGTGATGTGCGGAGCCGACGACATCATGTTCTCGAGCACGGAGCGGTTCACGTCGAGGTTCTCGTGCTCCTGCGCGTAGTAGCCGATCTTCAGACCGTGCCCGGGCTCGAGCTGACCGGTATCGGGCTGGTCGACGCCGGCCAAGATACGCAGCAGCGTCGTCTTTCCCGCGCCGTTGAGGCCCAGGATGACCACGCGCGAGCCGCGGTCGATCGCGAGGTCGACGTCGGTGAAGATCTCGAGCGACCCGTACGACTTCGACAGACCGGATGCCATGAGCGGCGTCTTGCCGCACGGCGCGGGCTTCGGGAAGCGCAGTTTCGCGACCCGCTCCTCGGCACGCACCTCGTCGAGGCCCGAGAGCATCTTCTCGGCGCGCGCGACCATCTGGTGCGCGGCCGCGGCCTTCGAGGCCTTGGCACCGAAGCGCGCGGCCTGCAGCTGCAGCGCGGTGGCCTTCTTCTCGACGTTGACGCGCTCCTTCTTGCGGCGCTCCTCGTCGGCCACCCGCTGGCGCAGGTAGTTCTTCCAGTTCATGTTGTAGATGTCGATGACCTGGCGGTTGGCATCCAGATAGAAGACGCGATTGACCGTCTCGCCGACGAGCTCGACATCGTGCGAGATCACGATGAGCCCGCCCTTGTAGCCCTTCAAGAACTCGCGGAGCCACACGACGCTGTCGGCGTCGAGGTGGTTGGTCGGCTCGTCGAGGATCATCGTCTGCGCATCCGAGAACAGAATGCGCGCGAGCTCGATACGCCGACGCTGACCACCCGAGAGGGTCTTCAGAGGCTGGTCGAGGATGCGGTCGGGAAGCGACAGGTTGTGGGCGATGGATGCCGCCTCGGCCTCCGCCGCGTACCCGCCCGCCGCTTCGAAGCGCTCCGTGAGGTTGCCGTACTTCTTCATCGCCTTCGCGGCGACCGCCGGGTCGTCGTCGCCCATGGCCATCGACGCCTCGTGCATGCCGAGGGCGAGCGAACCGAGTCCCCGGGCGTCGAGGATGCGCGTGCGGGCGAGCATCTCGGGGTCACCGGAGCGGGGATCCTGCGGAAGGTAGCCGAGCTCGCCGGAGCGGTCGACGCCGCCGTTCGAGGGCAGCAGGTCGCCGGCGAGCACCTTGGTGAGCGTGGTCTTGCCCGCGCCGTTGCGCCCGACGAGGCCGATCTTGTCGCCGTCGGAGACGCGGAACGCCACGTCGGACATGAGCACGCGGGCGCCCACGCGGATCTCGAGGTCGTGCACGGCGAGCACAGCGAACGTCCGTTCTTCGGGGTCGGGGATCAGCCAGAGAATGGCCAGCCACCCAGTATAAGACGCGCCCCTGCATGCCCGCCGACAGCCTCGTTTCCGACGACGACGCCCGCCGTCTTCGCCGCCCCGAGCAGACGCGAAAGCCTCGGGCCCGATAGCTCGGCGTCGAGACGATCGCCCGGATTCTCGGCATCCCGGTTTGCGTTCTCACCCGAACCCTGACCTAAACTAAGCCTATCCTTACCTAACACGCAGGAGGCTCTTCGTGTCCCGATTCCGCGCTCTGGCGGCCCTCGCCGTCGGTTCCGCTCTCGTCCTTTCCGGCTGCGCCGGCACATCGGCCGCCTCCGGAGGGTCGGACGCGTCGTCCTCCTCCGCGAGCGACGCCTTCCCGGTCACGATCGACCACGCCTTCGGCGAGACGACGATCCCCGCGGCGCCGAAGCGCGTCGTCACCGTCAGCTGGGGCAACCAGGAAGCCGCGCTCGCCCTCGGCGTCGTGCCGGTGGCCATGCCCAAGGTGACCTGGGGCGACGAGGACGGCGACGGCCTCCTCCCCTGGGTCAAGGACAAGCTCGACGAGCTGGGCGCCGCTACCCCCACCCTCATGGACGAGACGAACGGCTTCGACTACGAGGCGATCGCCGACGCCAAGCCCGACGTCATCCTCGGCGCGTACTCCGGGATGACGCAGGAGCAGTACGACACGCTCAGCAAGATCGCTCCCGTCGTCGCCTTCCCCGAGATCGCCTGGGGCACTTCCTGGGAGCAGATGACCCTGACGGATGCCAAGGCCCTGGGCCTCGAGGCAGAGGGCGAGAAGCTGGTCTCCGACCTCGAAGCCCACGTCACCGACGAGGCGGCGAAGTACCCCGCGCTCGCCGGGAAGAAGACGCTCTTCACGTACCTCGACCCCACCGACCTCAGCACCGTCGGGTACTACTCCCTCAAGGACCCCCGCGCGCTCTACCTCAGCGAGATCGGCATGACGCCGTCCTCCGCCGTCGAGACCTCGAGCAAGGACAGCTCGACGTTCTGGTTCACGCAGAGCACCGAGAACATCGAGACGTTCTCCGACGTCGACGTCATCGTCGGCTACGGCACGTCCGAACTCCTCACCCAGCTGCAGGGCGACCCGCTGTGGTCGCGCATCCCCGCCGTGAAGTCGGGCGCGGCAGCGCTGCTCACCGACAACACCACCCTGGCCGCCGCCGCCAACCCCAGCCCGCTGTCCATCGGCACGAGCTACGGCGACGAGTACATCGCCACGGTCGGCGAGGCCGCCACGAAGGCCGGTTCGTGACCCTCTCGGCACTCCCCGCCCGATGACCGCTGTCATCCCGGCACCGCCCGCCCCCGGCGACGCGCGTTCGCGTCGCCGGGGGCGTCGGCGCGTCGTCTGGGCGGTGGTGCTGCTGGCGGCACTCGTGGGGGCTGTCCTCCTCTCGGTGACCTTCGGTGCCCGCGACGTCGCGCCCCACGACATCTGGGCGGGCCTGACGGGCTCGACCGACACGGCCTCCGCGGCAGCGGTCGGCAAGCGCGTTCCCCGCACCATCCTCGCGATCCTCGTGGGCGCCGCCCTCGCCGTCTCGGGTGCGGTCCTGCAGGGCGCGACGCGCAACCCCCTCGCCGACCCGCAGATCCTCGGCATCAACGGGGGCGCGGCGCTCGCGATCGTGATCGGCATCGCCTTCTTCGGCCTGAGCTCCGCCACCGGTTACATCTGGACCGGCATGGTCGGGGCCGCAGCGGCGGCGATCTTCGTCTACGCGATCGGCTCCCTCGGCCGGGGCGGTCCGACTCCGCTGCGACTCGCGCTCGCCGGAGCCGTCACCGCGGTGGCCTTCAGCTCTCTGCTGAGCGCGATCCTGCTCCCCCGCATCAACGTCATGAACGTCTTCCGCTTCTGGCAGGTCGGGGGCGTCGGCGGGGCGACGGTGGACACGATCCTGCAGGTCCTGCCGTTCCTGCTCATCGGTCTCGTGATCTGCCTGGCCAGCGCGTCCGCGCTCAACACGCTGGCTCTCGGCGATGAGCTCGCCGCCGGTCTGGGCGCCCGCGTGCGCACCGCACGCCTGTTCTCGTCGGCCGGAGCGGTGATCCTGTGCGGTGCCGCCACCGCGGTGGCCGGTCCCATCGGCTTCGTCGGGCTCGTGGTGCCGCACATCTGCCGCCTGCTGGTCGGTGTCGACCACCGCTGGCTGCTGCCCATCTCCGCGGCCGGGGGCGCGATCCTCCTCACCGTCTCCGACGTCATCGGCCGCGTCATCTCGCGCCCGGAGGAGATCGAGGTCGGCATCGTCACCGCGCTCCTCGGCGCCCCCTTCTTCATCGCTCTCGTCCGCCGCCAGAAGATGAGGGCCCTGTGAGCACCGCTACTCTCAGCCCCGGTTCGTCGTCGACCCTCACCGCGGTCGTCGCCGGCCGTCGCCGACGCCGCCGGCGCTGGACGCTGGTGACCGGCATCCTGATCGCGGCCGTCGTGCTCGCCTACGCGGGCTCGCTCATGTTCGGCCAGACGTTCTACTCGCCCGCGGAGGTCTGGGGCGTGGTGACCGGACAGCTCGTGCCCGGAGCCTCGTTCACCGTCGGCGAGCTTCGGCTTCCGCGCGCGACGACCGCGCTGATGACGGGGCTGTGCTTCGGTATGGGCGGTGTCGTGTTCCAGTCGATGCTGCGCAACGCCCTCGCGAGCCCGGACGTGATCGGCATCAACACCGGCGCGAGCGCCGCCGCCGTCATCGGCATCGTCGTGCTCGGGCTCGGCGAGACCGCGGTGTCGGTCATGGCGATGGTCGCCGCCCTCGTCGTGGCCCTCTCCATCTACCTCCTCGCCTACCGCAAGGGCGGCTCGGGGGCACGCCTGATCCTCGTCGGCATCGGGATCGCGGCCATGTGCCAGGCGATCGTGTCGTACGTCATCTCGCGCGCGGCCGAGTGGGACCTTCCCGCCGCCATGCGCTGGATCACGGGGAACCTCAACGACGCGACGTGGGATCGAGCGGTCCCCGTTGCGGTCGCGGTGGTCGTGCTCGGTCCGATCCTTCTCGGACTCTCGGGACGCCTCGAGATCCTCCGCATGGGCGACGACACCGCCGCGGCCGTCGGACTGCCCGTCGAGCGCAGCCGCGTGCTCCTCATCGTCGCCGCGGTCGGCCTCCTCGCCTTCGGCACCGCGGCCGCCGGCCCCATCGCGTTCGTGTCGTTCCTCGCGGGCCCGATCGCCGTGCGCATCCTCGGCCCCGTCGGCTCCCCCGTCCTGCCGGCGGGTCTCGTGGGCGCGCTCCTCGTCCTCGTGGCCGATTTCTGCGCCCAGTTCGCCTTCGGCACCCGCCTGCCCGTCGGCGTGATCACCGGAGTGCTGGGAGCGCCCTATCTCGTCTACCTGCTCATCCGCAGCAGTCGATCCGGAGGGACGTCGCTATGACCGCCTCCTCCCCCACCGAAGGAGTCACGCGATGACCACCGAGCGCACCCTGACCGCGGACGGCGTCACCCTCGGCTACGGCGACCGGACGATCGTGGAGTCGCTCGACCTGGCACTCCCCCCGGGCAAGGTCACGACGATCGTCGGCGCGAACGCGTGCGGCAAGTCCACGCTGTTGAAGTCGATGGCCCGGCTCCTGACCCCGACGTCCGGTCAGGTCCTGCTCGACGGCAAGGCGATCCACCGCCTGCCGACCAAACAGGTCGCTCGAGTGCTCGGTCTGCTTCCCCAGTCGCCGCTCGCTCCGGACGGCATCGCCGTGTCCGATCTCGTCAGCCGCGGTCGACACCCGCACCAGGGCGCTCTCTCGCGATGGACGAGCGCGGATGACGCCGCTGTCGCGCGCGCCCTCGACGCGACCGACACCGCGCACCTCGCCGACCGCCCCGTCGACGAACTGAGCGGCGGGCAGCGCCAGCGCGTCTGGATCGCGATGGCACTCGCGCAGGAGACCGACGTGCTTCTCCTCGACGAGCCGACGACCTTCCTCGACATCAGCCACCAGATCGACGTGCTGGATCTGCTCACCGATCTCAACCGCGAACGCGGCACGACGGTCGCCATGGTCCTGCACGACCTCAACCTCGCCGCACGCTACGCCGACCACCTCGTGGCCATGTCCCTGGGCCGGGTGATCGCCGCCGGCGACCCCTCGGAGGTGCTCACCGAGGCGACCGTCCGCGAGGTGTTCGGCCTCGACAGCCGCGTCGTCCCGGACCCGCTGACGGGCCGCCCCATGGTCGTCCCGATCGGTCGTCACCACACGCTGGTCGAACCGGAGCAGACGCGGATCTGAGCGGCAGGGCGCGGCCCGTCGCTCAGGCCGTACGCTCGCCCTGGCCTTCTCGCCAGTACCCCATGAAGGCGACGCGCTTGCGGTCGACACCGCATCCCTGCACGAGCATCCGGCGCAGCGTCTTCACCATCGACGACTCGCCGGCGATCCAGGCGTAGAACTCGCCCTCGGAGTCGTCGGGGCTGTCCCAGAGCAGGTCGACATCGACGTCGATGTCCTCGAGCACCTGGGGACGCGGCGCCGCCGCGCGCGTGAGGACGTCGCCCGAGACCTTCGTCCACGCCTCGACGGCTTCGATCAGGGCCTCGCCGTGCGAGCGGTCGTCGCGCGCGAGCCAGGTCACGCGCGCGTTCCGGGCGGCGAGGGGAAGCGCGTCGTCGATCGTCGGCACCTCGATGAACGCGTCGACGTCCATCCCGGGCTCGAGTCCTTCGAGGACCGCGCAGATCGCCGGAGCCGCCGTCTCGTCACCGGCCAACAGCAGGCGACGGGCCGTCCCGGGATGGAAGTCGATCCCCTGAGCCGACTCCGGACTCCGGGCATCCGGCCCGACGACGAGGATGCTGTCCCCCGCTGCGGCGACCTCGGCCCATGCTCCCGCCGGGCCGGCATCGTGATGAAGGACGAAGTCGACGTCGAGCTCGCGGGCCACGGGGTCGATCCGGCGCACGGTGTACGTGCGGAACGGCATCCGCTCCCCGTCCGGCAGATCGCGCCACCGGACGTACCACTCGCCGTTGTCGATCGCGGTCGGGTCGTGCTGGCCGATGTCGCACAGCCGTCCGTCCGGCCCGGGCAGCACGATCTTGATCCGCTGGTCGCGCCGATCGGTGCCGAAGACATCGAAGTCGTCGGAGGTGAACGTGATGCGGGCGAAGTGCGGCGAGAGTCGCCGCGCCTCCTTCACCACGGCGACGTACGGGCGGTAGGCAGGACGTGTGGCGGTGGTGGTCACCGAATAAGGATATCCTTACCTATCTCCAGATGCCAGGCGCCCGGCATCCGATATCTCGGAGTCGAGCGACCCGGGCTCACTCCGCGCGTACGAGCCGTCCGATGCGCTCGATCGCGTCGCGCAGCACCTCGGGCGCGCAGCCGACATTGATGCGCACGTGCCCGACACCCTCCGCGCCGAACAGGGGCCCGTGGTGCAGGGCGACTTTCGCCTCGCGTCGGATGAACGGCGCCGGGTTGTCCCCCCACCCGTACGCGGACACGTCGACCCAGGCGAGGAAGCCGGCCTCGGGAACGCGATAGCGAGCGAGCGGCAGGTGCTCGGCGAGCAGGTCGGCGAGCAGCCTTCGGTTGTCGTCGAGGGCCGCGAGCAGCCCATCGAGCCAGGCGTCGCTCTCGGCGGCGAACGCGGCGCGGTTGGCGATCACCCCGAAGAGACCGGCCCGCCACTCGACCTCCCACGGCAATCCCTTCACCACCGCGGCGGTCTCCTCCGACGCGGTCACGATGACCGCGCATTTCAGCCCCGCGAGGTTGTAGGTCTTGCTCGCGCTCGTCACGGCGTACCCGACCGCGGCGGCCTCGGGTCCGGCATCCAGGAACGGGGTGAAGACCGACGGGGCGTGCGTGAGCGGCGCGTGGATCTCGTCGCTGACGACCGTGGCCCCGTAGCGATGAGCCAGGCGGGCGAGGGCTGCGAGCGACTCCCGCGTGTGGACGGTCCCGGTGGGGTTGTGCGGGTTGCAGAGGAGCACCGAGCGCGCTCCCTGGCCCAGGGCTCGCTCGATCCCGTCGAGGTCGAGCGACCAGCGCTCGCCGTCGTCAAGGAGCGGCACGCGTTCGACGACCGCGCCGGCCTCTTCGACGGTGTCGTAGAACGGCGGATACACCGGCGGGGTCACGACCACGCGGTCGCCCGGGTCGGTGACGGCGCGCAGCACCTCGACCACGCCCATCATCACGTCCCCCGTCCACCGGATGCGCTCCGGGTCGGGCCGCCACCCCCAGCGACGCTCCGCGTACGCGGCGAAGTCGAGGTCGATGCCCGGACGCGGCGGGGTGTAGCCCGTGTCACCGATCTCGACCGCCCGGTGCAACGCCGCCGTAATCGCGGGCGCCAGCGCGAAATCGGTCTCGGCCACGAACATCGGGATGACATCGTCGCCGTACGAGCGCCACTTGGTACTGCTGCGCTGACGGAGGAGGTCGAGCGGCAGGGCCTGGAGGGGAGGAACGCTCATCGCAAAAGCCTAATGACGAGCCCGGATGCCGGGGAATCCGGGTGTCAGACGGAGAAACACGGACGGCTCTCGGTACGAAAGAACGCCCACCCCTTGTGCGGGTGGGCGTTCTCGAGACCTCGGATCGGTCCTGTGCTCAGATCGCGAAGCCCAGGGCACGCATCATGTCGCGCCCGTCGTCGGTGATCCGCTCGGGGCCCCACGGCGGCATCCACACCCAGTTGATGCGGAAGCGGTCCACCACGTTGTCGAGGGCCTGAGCCGTCTGCTCTTCGAGCACGTCGGTCAGCGGGCAGCCGGCCGAGGTCAGGGTCATGTGGATGACGAGGGCGTCGTTCTCGTCGTCCCACGCGAGGTCGTAGATGAGCCCCAGATCGACGACGTTGATCCCCAGTTCGGGGTCCATGACGTCTTTCAGGGCCTCGGTGACCTCGTCGTACTTCTCGGGCGCGAGGGTTGCGGTCATGTAACGATCTTACGCGTCGATCGGCGTACCGGCCTCGAGGAAGCGGTCGTAACCCTCTTCCTCGAGTCGGTCGGCGAGCTCGGGCCCGCCCTCTTCGACGATCCGGCCCTTGACGACCACGTGCACGAAGTCGGGGCGGATGTAGCGAAGGATGCGGGTGTAGTGCGTGATCAACAGCACGCCGAGGTCGGTCTGCTCCTTCGCGCGGTTGACGCCCTCCGACACGATCTTGAGCGCGTCGACGTCGAGACCGGAGTCGGTCTCGTCGAGCACGGCGATCTTCGGCTTCAGCAGCTCGAGCTGGAGGATCTCGTGACGCTTCTTCTCTCCACCCGAGAAGCCCTCGTTGACGTTGCGCGCGGCGAACTTCGCGTCCATGCGCAGGTTCTCCATGGCACCCTTGACGTCCTTGGTCCAGCTGCGGATCGCCGGCGCCTCGCCGTCGATGGCCGTCTTCGCGGTACGCAGGAAGTTGGTGACCGTGACACCGGGGATCTCCACCGGGTACTGCATCGCCAGGAAAAGACCGGCGCGAGCGCGCTCGTCGACGCTCATCTCGAGCACGTCCTCCCCGTCGAGCGTGATGGACCCGCTCGTGACGGTGTACTTGGGGTGGCCGGCGATCGTGTACGCCAGGGTCGACTTGCCGGAGCCGTTGGGGCCCATGATCGCGTGGGTCTCACCGGTGCGCATGGTCAGCGTCACGCCGTTGAGGATCGGGGTCGTACCGTTCTCCGTCTCGACCGTCACATGGAGGTCGCGGATCTCGAGGACAGACATGGTGTTCCTTACTCGTAAAGACTGGGGGGTCGTGGGCGTTGTCGTGAGCGGCGCTCAGGCCGTCGCCTTGGTGACGGAAGGATCGATGAGCACGTCGTCTCCGTCGATCACGACCTCGTACACGGGGACCGGCTCGAAAGCCGGAAGGTTCAGGGGGCGGCCGGTCTTCAGCGAGAACGCCGAGCCGTGTGCCCAGCACTCCAGCGTCTCGCCCTCGACGAAGCCGTCCGACAGCGAGATGTCGCCGTGCGTGCAGACGTCGCCAATGGCGTGCACCTCACCATTGCCGTCAAGGACGACGGCGATCGCGACGCCGTCGATCTCGACGCGGTGCGCCTCGTCCTGGGTGAGGTCGCTCAGGCCGCAGGCGCGCGAGGCGCTCACGCCGCAGCTCCCTCGGCCAGCTCGCGCTCGATCGCCGCGATGAGTTCGGTTTCGAGCTCCGGGATGCCGATGCGCTGGACGATCTCGCTCAGGAACCCGAGCACGACGAGCCGTCGCGCCTCTTCCTCGGCGATGCCGCGAGCCTGAAGGTAGAACAGCTGCTCGTCGTCGAAGCGTCCGGTGGCGCTCGCGTGGCCGGCGCCCTGGATGTCGCCCGTCTCGATCTCGAGGTTCGGGATCGAGTCGGCGCGCGCGCCGTCGGTGAGCACGAGGTTGCGGTTGGCCTCGTACGAGTCGGTGCCCGTGGCATCCGGTCCGATGAGGACGTCGCCGATCCAGACGCTGCGCGCGCTCTCGCCCTGCAGCGCGCCCTTGTAGAGCACGTCGCCGACGGTGTGCGGTCCCTTGTGGTGCAGGTAGACCTGCGACTCGAGGTGCTGTCCGGCGTCGGAGAACGACAGACCGTACAAGCGCCCCTCGGCTCCGGCGCCCGAGAGCTCGACCGAGGGGTTCACGCGCACGACACCGCCGCCGAAGCTCACCACGACGTGCGTGAGCTTGGCGTCGCGGTCGACGCGGGCCTGGTGCGACGACGCGTGGATCGCGTCGTCGTTCCAGTTCTGCACCGACACGACGGTGAGCTGCGCACCGTCGCGGACGAGGATCTCGACGTTCTGCGCGTGCTGGGCGGTGCCTTCGTGGCGCAGCACGACGGTGCCGCGCGAGTTCGGCTGCGCCTCGATCACGACGTGCGCGTGCGCAAGGCCACCCGTGCCCGTGAGGCGCACCACGACGGGCTCAGCGAGCTCGACGTTCGCGGGGATGCGCAGCAGGGGCGCCTCGACCTCGTGCGCCCAGGCGAGGGCGGCCGGCAGGTCTTCCGGGCGGAAGTGCTCGCCGCGGGGAGCGTCGCCCACCGCGAGGCGCAGCTGCTCGACCTCGGCGGGTGCCTCGACGTCGACGGCGATGACGCCGGTCGGACCGGCCTCGTCGACGAAGAGCGGCGCGAGCCGGTCGGTCGGGCTGAGCTTCCAGTTGACCTCACGGCCCGTGGGAGTGCCGAAGTCGGCCGGGTCGAACGAGGTCTTCCGCTCCGAGCGCGTCTGCACCGGAACGGCGGATGCCACGAGGGCGGCCGGGTCGATATGACCCGCCGCAGCGGATGCGGGGGTCTGCGTCGCGGTCGTCACTTAACCAACACTGCCTTCCATGCCCATCTCGATGAGCTTGTTGAGTTCGAGCGCGTACTCCATGGGGAGCTCACGCGCGATGGGCTCGATGAATCCGCGCACGATCATCGCCATGGCCTCGTCTTCGGGGAGGCCGCGCGACTGCAGGTAGAACAGCTGCTCCTCGCTGACCTTCGAGACGGTTGCCTCGTGGCCCAGCTGCACGTCGTCGACGCGGATGTCGATCGCGGGGTACGTGTCGGAGCGGGAGATCGTGTCGACCAGGAGCGCGTCGCAGCGCACGGTGTTCGCGGAGTGGTGCGCGTTGGCATCCACTCGCACTTCACCGCGGTAACCGGCGCGACCGCCGCCGCGGGCGATCGACTTCGAGACGATCGACGACTGCGTGTACGGCGCCATGTGGATCATCTTCGCGCCGGCGTCCTGGTGCTGACCGGGACCGGCGAAGGCGACCGAGAGCGTCTCGCCCTTGGCGTGCTCGCCCATGAGATAGATGGAGGGGTACTTCATCGTCACCTTGGAGCCGATGTTGCCGTCGACCCACTCCATGGTCGCGCCCTCGTGGGCGACGGCGCGCTTGGTGACGAGGTTGTAGACGTTGTTCGACCAGTTCTGGATCGTCGTGTAGCGCACGCGGGCGTTCTTCTTCACGATGATCTCGACCACGGCCGAGTGCAGCGAGTCGCTCTTGTAGATCGGGGCGGTGCAGCCCTCGATGTAGTGGACGTAGCTGTCCTCGTCGGCGATGATCAGCGTCCGCTCGAACTGACCCATGTTCTCGGTGTTGATGCGGAAGTACGCCTGCAGCGGGATCTCGACGTGCACGCCCTTGGGGACGTAGACGAACGAACCGCCCGACCAGACGGCCGTGTTGAGCGCGGCGAACTTGTTGTCGCCGGCGGGGATGACGGTGCCGAAGTACTCCTCGAAGAACTCGGGGTGCTCCTTGAGCGCGGTGTCGGTGTCCATGAAGATGACACCCTGCTGCTCGAGGTCCTCGCGGATCTGGTGGTAGACCACCTCGGACTCGTACTGTGCGGCGACACCGGCGACGAGACGCTGGCGCTCCGCCTCGGGGATGCCGAGCTTCTCGTACGTGTTGCGGATCTCCTCGGGAAGCTCTTCCCACGATCCCGCCTGCTTCTCGGTCGAGCGCACGAAGTACTTGATGTTGTCGAAGTCGATGTCCGACAGGTCGGCGCCCCAGGTCGGCATGGGCTTGCGACCGAAGAGCTGATAGCCCTTCAGGCGCGTCTTGAGCATCCACTCGGGTTCGGACTTGAGGGCGGAGATCCCGCGCACCACGTCCTCGTTGATCCCGCGCTGGGCGACCGCGCCGGCGGCGTCGGTGTCGTGCCAGCCGAACTCGTATTGCCCCAGGCTTTCGAGTTCGGGTCGGTCGATGAGTACATCGGACATGGTGATCACTCTCCTTCTCGGGCCTCAACGGTGTCATCCGCCCCGACATTCCAGACTCCGGTCGAAGTCTCAGGAACGTCGCTGGTGGGCCCGCTCGAAGGCGCTGGCTGCGCGCCTAGACTGTCTCTGGTGCCGAACGCGTGAGCGCTGCACCCGGACCCTTTGATTCTACAGGCAAGACCCGCTCCTGGCACGGCAGCATCGCTGCCCCGACGGCCCCGAGCGGCCCGCTGCCAGGAAGCCCGACGCATGTCCTCCGCCTCGACCCCGTCCCCGCTCTCACGTCTGCGTGACGTGCTCACGCGCCTGCGCGACCGACTCCCGACCGCTGTCACGCGCCGTACGCGCGTCCTCGCATGGCTGGTCCTGATCAGCAACGTCGTGATCGTCGGCACGGGCGGCCTCGTCCGTCTGACCGGTTCGGGCATGGGCTGTTCGACCTGGCCCTACTGCACCTCGGACTCGCTCGTCCCGACGCAGGAGCTCGGCATCCACGGGGCCATCGAGTTCGGCAACCGCACGCTCACCGGTGTCCTCGTCGTCATCGCGCTCCTGGCCTTCCTCGCGGTGGTGCGCACCGGCCGACGCGACCTGCGCACGCTCACGCTTGCGAACGGCATCGGCATCATCCTGCAGGCCGTGGTCGGCGGCGTCATCGTGTGGCTGCACCTTCCCCCCACCCTGGTGGGCATCCACTTCGTCATCTCCGCGGCACTCGTCGCGAACGGCGCCGCGCTCGTCGCCCGCGCCTCCTCTCCCGCCGGCCCGCGCGTCCTGGCCGTGAGCCGTCCCTTCGCCGTCCTCTCCCATGTCACGAGCGGTTTCGTCGCGCTGACGGTGCTCGTCGGCATCCTGTTGACCGGCTCCGGTCCCCACGCGGGCGACGACCAGGCCGCGCGTAACGGACTCGACCCCGTCCTCTGGCAGCACATCCACTCCTGGCCGGCCTACGCGACGTTCGCGCTGACCCTGATCCTCGTCGTCGCGTCGTGGCGCACCCCCGCCGCGCTGCGGCTGCGTCGATGGACGGGACTGCTGCTCGGCATCGAAGTGGTGCAGATCGCCGTCGGGCTCTGGCAGGCACGGACCGGCCTGCCGATCGTCCTCGTCAACATCCACATGGTGCTCGCCGTGTCGCTCGTGGCCGCGATGACCGCCGTCCTCATGCACCTGAAGGCCACCGCCTCCGTCGCGGCGTCCGCGGCTCCGCGGGCGGAGACCGCCTCAGCCCGGAGCTGACTGCCCTCCGCGAGACGACCGTTCCGGATGCCGCGACGTCCGACATCCGCGGCGGACACGCCCCTTATACGCTCATAGGTGATTCATCGGCGACCCCTAGCCGACGCCCTGACGTATGCGACACCGTGGAGTGTCCGGTGCACCCCTGCGCCCGGATCCCTGGTGCCGCGGCACCGGAAACCGCATCCGCGCCTCCCCCGGCCGCGGAACGACAAGGAGTACATCTCATGCAGACCCGTCCCCGTCTGGTCACCAACGTCCCGTTCTGGGTCCTCGTGATCGCATCGCTTGCCGCAGTGATCGGCGGACTCGTTCTCGTCCTGCGTCAGGTCGACGCGATCCAGGCCCTGGTCAACGACCCGAACGCCACGGTCGTCACCGTCTACGTCGCCCAGTCGTGGGTGTCCGTCGGTGCCGCCATCCTCGCCGCGGGCGCGATCGGCCTCGCCTCGGCACTCGCCGTCGCCACGGTCGTCTCGACCCGCACGAACCCCGACGTCGCGATCGAGACCATCGATTGGACCAGCGACGACGAATCGGCCGCCGAGCAGATCCCCGCCTTCGCCACGGCCCCCGCTGCGGCCACGCCCGCCGCGCCGATCGCCGTGGAGGACGCCGACATCGAGACGCCCTCGACCGCCCCGGCTCCCGCGCAGGCCGCGCCGCAGAAGGACGACACGGACCCCGCCGCGCGCTGAGCGTCGAGACACGAAAGCGCCCGCCCCGATTCGGGGCGGGCGCTTTTCCGTTGTCAGAACGGCAGCAGCGGGTCGACGGCGATCGCGACGAAGAGCAGCGTCAGGTAGGTGATCGACGCGTGGAAGACCCGCATCGGGCGGGGCTCACCGCCGCGCACCGCACGCGAGTAGAGGCGGTGCGACTCGTAGATGAACCAACCGCCGAAGACCAGGGCCGAGACGGTGTACACGAGCCCCATGGATGCCACCGGGATGAGCAGCAGCGAGCAGGCGACGGTGGCCCACGCGTACAGGATGACCTGGAGACCCACCTGCGATCCGCTGCGGGTCGCGCCGAGCATCGGCACGTCGACCTCGTCGTACTGGTCGGCGTACTTCATCGACAGCGGCCAGTAGTGCGGCGGCGTCCAGAGGAAGACGAGCGCGAACAGGATGAGCGGCGCCCAGGTGAGCGATCCGGTCACGGCCGACCAGCCGATGAGGACGGGGAAGCACCCGGCGATCCCGCCCCACACGATGTTCTGCTCGGTGCGGCGCTTGAGGATCATCGTGTAGATGACGACGTAGAAGAAGATCGCCGCGGCCGAGAGCCCCGCAGCGAGCGGGTTCGTGAAGGCCCACAGCCACACGGTCGAGAAGACCGCGAGCGTCCACGCGAAGATCAGCGCACCGCGCGGTGAGACCTCGCCGGTGACCAGCGGACGGTTCTCGGTGCGCTGCATGTGCGCATCGATGTCGCGGTCGAGGTACATGTTGAACGCCGCGGCGGAGCCGGCGCTCAGCGAGCCGCCGATGACGGTCGCGAAGATCAGCCAGAGGTTCGGCAGACCACCCTGCGCGAGGATCATGACCGGCACCGTCGTGACGAGCAGCAGCTCGAGCACACGAGGCTTGGTCAGGGCGACGTACGCCCGAACGGTTCGTCCGACGGAGCGGCGATCGGTCGTCGCAATGACGTGCGACGTCGTCGAGATGTCCATCGTCCCCCGGGGTAGCGCGTATGAAACCTCAACGATTCTACGTCATGCCCACCACACGACCGGCCGCCTGTCGACCCCCGTCACGGACCGCAACGCACGCGGTCGATCTCGCTATGCTGGCCGTGAACGCGCGCCCCGCGCCGACACCCCACCCCTCTCCCACTCCTACGGTGGTGAGTGCGGCGTCGGAAGTGATCCGGGCGCACAGTATCGAGAAAGGCGACCCTGTTGTCGGACTTCGAATGGGACGAGATCGATCGGCGCGCGGTGGACACCGCTCGCATCCTCGCGGCGGATGCCGTTGAAAAGGTCGGCAACGGCCACCCGGGAACCGCGATGTCGCTGGCTCCCGCCGCGTACCTGCTGTACCAGCGCGTGATGCGGCACGACCCCGCCGACACGCACTGGCCGGGACGCGACCGTTTCATCCTCTCTGCGGGTCACTCCTCGCTCACGCAGTACGTGCAGCTCTACCTCGGTGGTTTCGGCCTCGAGCTGAAGGACCTCGAGGCGCTGCGCACGTGGGGCTCGCTGACCCCCGGCCACCCCGAGTACGGCCACACCGACGGCGTCGAGATCACCACCGGCCCCCTCGGCCAGGGCCTCGCCTCCTCGGTGGGCTTCGCCTACGCCGCCCGCTACGAGCGCGGCCTGTTCGACCCCGAGTCGGCTGCGGGCGAAAGCCCCTTCGACCACTACGTCTACGTGATCGCGGGCGATGGCGACCTTCAGGAAGGCGTGACGAGCGAGGCCTCCTCGCTCGCCGGCCACCAGGAGCTCGGCAACCTCATCGCCATCTACGACTCCAACCAGATCTCGATCGAGGACGACACCAACGTCGCCTTCACCGAGGACGTCCAGAAGCGCTACGAGGCCTACGGCTGGCACGTGCAGACCGTCGACTGGAAGAAGACCGGTCAGTACGTCGAAGACGTCGCCGAGCTCTACGCCGCGATCGAGGCCGCGAAGGGCGAGACGAGCAAGCCCTCGCTCATCATCCTCAAGACGATCATCGGCTGGCCCTCACCCGGCAAGCAGAACTCGGGCAAGATCCACGGCTCGGCGCTCGGTGCCGATGAGCTGCGCGCCACGAAGGAGGTGCTCGGCTTCGACCCCGAGAAGAACTTCGCCGTGGCCGACGACGTGATCGCCCACACGCGCGAGCTCGTCGAGCGCGGCGAGGCCGAGAAGGCCGCCTGGCAGTCGACCTTCGACGCATGGGCCGCCAAGTATCCGGAGCGCAAGCAGCTGTGGGACCGCCTGCAGGCCCGGGAACTCCCCGGTGACATCGCCGACGCACTCCCCGCCTTCGAAGCCGGCAAGGACGTCTCGACGCGTGCCGCCTCCGGAACCGTCATCAACGCCCTCGCCGCCGAGCTCCCCGAGCTCTGGGGCGGTTCGGCCGACCTGGCCGAGTCCAACCTGACGACGATCAAGGATGCCAAGTCCTTCATCCCGTCCGAGTGGTCGACGCACGAGTGGTCGGGCGACCCCTACGGTCGCGTGCTGCACTTCGGTATCCGCGAGCACGCGATGGGCGCGATCCTCAACGGCATCGTCCTGCACGGACCCACTCGCCCGTTCGGCGGGACGTTCCTCATCTTCAGCGACTACATGCGCCCGCCGGTGCGTCTGGCCGCGCTGATGAACATCCCGACCATCTTCGTCTGGACGCACGACTCCGTCGCCCTCGGCGAGGACGGCCCCACGCACCAGCCGATCGAACAGCTGGCCACGCTCCGCGCCATCCCGAACTTCGCCCTCGTGCGTCCCGCGGACGCCAACGAGACGAGTGTCGTGTGGCTCGAGATGCTCCGCCGCACCGCCGGCCCCGCCGGTATCGCGCTCACCCGCCAGAACATCCCCGTCTTCGCTCGTGGCGAGGGCGAGGCATCCGGTGACGAGTTCGCGTCGGCCGCAGGCGCCGTGAAGGGCGCCTACGTGCTCGCCGAGGCGGCCAACGGCGAGCCCGACGTCATCCTCATCGGCACCGGTTCCGAGGTCCAGCTCGCCGTCCAGGCGCGCGAGACGCTCGCCGCCGAAGGGATCCACGCCCGCGTGGTCTCGGCGCCGTCGCTCGAGTGGTTCGCCGAGCAGGACGAGGCCTACCGCGAGTCGGTGCTCCCCGCGTCGGTCAAGGCGCGTGTGTCGGTCGAGGCCGGCTCCGCCCTCAGCTGGCACGGCATCGTCGGCGACGCCGGTCGCTCGGTCGCGATCGAGCACTTCGGCGCGTCGGCCGATTACAAGACCCTTTTCCAGAAGTTCGGCATCACGGCTGAGGCCGTCGTCGAGGCGGCACGCGACTCGCTAGCTGCCGCGAGAGCGGCAGCCGGACAGACGTCCGCCCAGAAGAAGTAATCGAGGAGAACAGACACATGAGCACTCCCACCGAAGACCTGTCCGCCGCGGGCGTCAGCATCTGGCTCGACGACCTCTCCCGCCAGCGCATCCAGTCCGGCAACCTCGCGGAGCTCATCGAGTCCCGCAACGTCGTCGGCGTGACCACCAACCCGACGATCTTCGCCGGCGCGCTGTCGAAGGGCGAGGCCTACGAGGGCCAGGTGAAGGAGCTGGCGGCTCAGGATGCCGGCGTCGACGAGGCGATCTTCTCGATCACCACCGACGACGTGCGCGACGCGTGCGACATCTTCCTGCCCGTCTTCGACGCCACGAACGGCGTCGACGGTCGCGTGTCGATCGAGGTCTCCCCCGACCTGGCCCACGACACCGAAGGCACCATCGCCCAGGCGAAGGACCTCTCGGCTCGCGTCGACCGCAAGAACGTCCTCATCAAGATCCCCGCGACCAAGGCGGGCCTACCGGCCATCACCGAGGTCATCGGCGCGGGCATCTCGGTGAACGTCACGTTGATCTTCAGCCTCGAGCGGTACGCCGAGGTCATCGACGCCTACCTCACGGGTGTCGAGAAGGCACAGGCCGCCGGCCACGACATCTCGACGCTCCAGTCGGTCGCGTCCTTCTTCGTGTCGCGCGTCGACACCGAGATCGACAAGCGTCTCGCCGCTCTCGGCACCGACGAGGCCGCCGCGCTCAAAGGCAAGGCCGGCATCGCCAACGCCCGCCTCGCCTACGAGCTCTACGAGCAGAAGTTCGCCGAGCCCCGTGCCACGGCCCTCCTCGACGCCGGAGCCACCGTGCAGCGCCCGCTGTGGGCCTCGACGGGGGTCAAGGACCCGGCGCTGCCCGACACGCTCTACGTCACCGAGCTCGTCGCTCCCGGCACCGTCAACACCATGCCGGAGAAGACGCTCGAGGCGACCTTCGACCACGGCGTCATCACCGGCGACACCGTCACCGGTGCCTACGCCGAGGCGCACGAGGTCTTCGACCGTCTGGCCGCCGCGGGCGTCGACGTCGCCGACGCGACGCAGACGCTCGAGGACGAGGGCGTCGAGAAGTTCATCGCCTCCTGGCACGAACTGCAGGACACCGTGAAGACCGCTCTCGACGCCGGAAGCGCCCAGGCCGCACAGTGACGTTCGAGGTCAAGGTCACCGGCCACGTCAAGTCGGTCGTCGACGCCGAGCTGCCCGGTCTGGTCGGCTCGCTCGTGGCATCCGGTATCACCGCCGGAGACGCGAGCCTGTGGGGCCCGGCCGCCGAAGACGAGGCGTCTCGTCGGCTCGGGTGGGTGCAGGCGGTCTCCGTCTCGCGCCCGCTCGTGCCCGAGATCACCGCCCTGCGCGACGAGTTCGTCGCGCAGGGCGTGACCCGCGTCGTGCTCGCCGGCATGGGCGGTTCCTCGCTCGCCCCCGAGGTCATCGCCCAGTCCGCGGGCGTCCCGCTGGTGATCCTCGACTCCACGGCCCCCGGCCAGGTGCTGGCCGCGATCGACGGCGACGCCGAAGCCGGCGGGCTCGCCCAGACGCTCCTCGTGGTCTCGAGCAAGTCGGGCTCCACGATCGAGACCGACTCCGCCAAGCGCGCGTTCGAGGCCGCCTACCGCGACCTCGGCATCGATCCCACCGAGCGCATCATCGTGGTCACCGACCCCGGTTCCCCGCTCGAGCAGGCCGCGCGCGCCGATGGGTACCGCGTCTTCACCGCCGACCCCACCGTGGGCGGTCGTTACTCGGCACTCACGGCCTTCGGTCTGGTCCCGGCCGGTCTCGCCGGCGTCGACATCGACGACCTCCTGAACGAGGCGGATGCCACCCTCCTCGAGGTCGCGATCGACTCCCCCGAGAACCCGGCGCTCGTGCTCGCTGCGGCGATCGCGGGCGGCGGCGAGCACCGCCGCGACAAGCTCGGACTCGTGATGGACGATGCTCACCTTCCGGGCCTCCCGGACTGGATCGAGCAGCTCATCGCCGAATCCACCGGCAAGCAGGGAACCGGCATCCTCCCGGTCGTCCTGCTTCCCGTCTCGCCCGAGGTCGAATCCGTCCCCGACGACCTGCAGGTCGCCCGGTTCGTGGACGACGCCCACAAGCTGCACCTCTTCGAGCACCACCACGGCGAGATCCTCGTCAGCGGGTCCCTCGGCGCGCAGTTCGTGGTCTGGGAGTACGCGACGGCGATCGCCGGACGAATGCTGGGCATCGACCCGTTCGACCAGCCCGACGTCGAGTCCGCGAAGGTCGCCACGCGCGGGCTTCTGGATGCGCGCCCCGAGCCCACCCCGCCGGCGTTCGTCGTCGATGGGGTCGAGGTGCGTGTCTCCGACCCCGCTCTGGCCGCCAGTGGAACCGTCGCCGGTGTCCTCGAGGCACTGTGGGCCACGGTTCCGGCCGACGGCTACGTCAGCATCCAGGCGTACGTGAACCGACTGGACGTTCCCCAACTCCCGGGACTGCGCGAGCTCGTCGCGGCGGACGCGGGACGCCCCACCACCTTCGGATGGGGTCCGCGGTTCCTGCACTCCACCGGGCAGTTCCACAAGGGAGGCCCGGCGACGGGCGTGTTCCTCCAGATCACCGAACGCACCGACGTCGACCTCGAGATCCCCGGTCGCCCGTTCACGTTCGGTCAACTCATCCAGGCGCAGGCCGCGGGAGACGCGAGCGTGCTGGCGGACGGTCACGGCCGTCCGGTCGTCACGCTGACGCTGACCGACCCGCAGGTCGACGTCCTCTCACTCTTCGAGGCGGCACAGTAGAGCATGGTCGTAGAGATCACACCGGGTCACAACCCCCTGCGCGATCCTGAGGATCGCCGTCTGAGCCGCATCGCCGGCCCCAGCGCCCTCGTCATCTTCGGCGTGACCGGAGACCTGTCTCGCAAGAAGCTCATGCCGGCGGTCTACGACCTGGCCAATCGCGGTCTGCTGCCCCCGGGCTTCGCGCTCGTGGGCTTCGCGCGCCGCGACTGGGAGGACCAGGACTTCGCCAAGGTCGTGTACGAGTCGGTCAAGCAGTACGCCCGCACGGAGTTCCGCGAAGAGACGTGGAAAGAGCTCCTCGAGGGCATCCGCTTCGTCCAGGGAGAGTTCGACGACCCCGCGGCGTTCCAGCGCCTGCGCGAAACAGTCGATCGTCTCGATGTCGAACGCGGCACGATGGGCAACCACGCGTACTACCTGTCCATCCCGCCGAAGGCCTTCCCGCTCGTCACGACGCAGCTGAAGGCGTCCGGCCTCGTCGGCGAGACCGCGGACGACACCGCCGGCTGGCGTCGCGTCGTCATCGAAAAGCCCTTCGGCCACGACCTCGCGTCCGCGCGCGAGCTCAACGAGGTCGTGGAAAGCGCCTTCCCCGCCGACTCGATCTTCCGCATCGACCACTACCTCGGCAAAGAGACGGTGCAGAACATCTTGGCGCTGCGCTTCGCCAACGAGTTGTACGAGCCGATCTGGAACCGCAACTACGTGGACCACGTCCAGATCACCATGGCCGAAGACATCGGCGTGGGCGGGCGAGCCGGCTACTACGACGGGATCGGCGCGGCGCGCGACGTCATCCAGAACCACCTCCTGCAGCTTCTCGCCCTCACGGCGATGGAAGAGCCCATCAGCTTCAACGCCGCGGATCTGCGTGCCGAGAAGGAGAAGGTTCTCGCCGCCGTCCGAGTGCCCGAGAACCTCGCCGAGGCGACCGCGCGCGGACAGTATGCGGGCGGGTGGCAGGGCGGCGAGCAGGTGCTCGGCTTCCTCGAGGAAGACGGCATGAACCCCGAGTCGGTCACCGAGACCTACGCGGCGATCAAGCTCGAGATCAACACGCGCCGCTGGTCGGGCGTGCCGTTCTACGTCCGCAGCGGAAAGCGTCTGGGCCGCCGCGTCACCGAGGTGGCCGTCGTCTTCAAGCGCGCGCCGCAGCAGCTGTTCTCGCAGAGCCAGACGCAGGAGCTGGGACAGAACGCGCTCGTCATCCGCGTGCAGCCCGACGAGGGTGTCACGATCCGCTTCGGCTCGAAGGTCCCCGGCGACGGTACGCAGGTCCGCGATGTGACGATGGACTTCGGCTACGGTCACGCGTTCACCGAGGCGAGCCCCGAGGCCTACGAGCGGCTCATCCTGGACGTGCTGCTCGGCGACCCGCCCCTCTTCCCCCGTCACGAGGAGGTCGAGCTCAGCTGGAAGATCCTCGACCCGATCGAGGAGTTCTGGGCCGCCGAGGGAGGCCCGCTCGAACAGTACTCGCCCGGATCGTGGGGCCCGGCATCCGCCGACGAGCTCCTCGCCCGCGACGGCCGCACCTGGAGGCGCCCGTGATCATCGACCTGCCCGACACCACCGTCAGCGCGATCTCGAAGAAGCTCGTCAGCGTCCGCGAAGAGGGCGGCGCCGTCGCCCTCGGTCGCGTGCTGACGCTCATCATCGTCACCCACCACGGTGCCGAGGAGGAGGTCATCGAGGCCGCGAACGATGCCTCGCGAGAGCACCCCATGCGCGTCATCGCCGTGCTGTTCGGCGACGAGGACGAGGATCCGCGCCTCGACGCGCAGATCCGCGTCGGCGGTGACGCCGGCGCGAGCGAGGTCGTGGTGCTGCGCGCCCACGGGGCCGCGGGATCGAACGCCGAGAGCCTGGTGACGGGTCTGCTGCTGCCGGACGCGCCGGTCGTCGCCTGGTGGCCCGCCGATGCGCCCGTGAACCCGTCGAAGTCGGCGATCGGGCGGATCGCTCAACGCCGCATCACCGATGCGTCCTCGCAGGAGGACCCCGCGGCCTGGGTCGCCCGCCTCGGCGAGCACTACGCCCCGGGTGACACCGACTTCGCGTGGACGCGTCTCACGCGCTGGCGCGAGCAGCTCGCGGCGGTCCTCGACCAGCCGCCCTACGAGCCGGTGACCGCGATCGAGGTCAAGGGCGCGGCCGACTCCCCGTCGACCGCCCTCCTGGCGGCGTGGCTCGGCCTGAAGCTCGAGGCCCCCGTGGATTACACCTACCTCTCGTCCGAGGAGTGGGCCACCGGCATCAAGTCGGTGCGCCTGACCCGGGCGAGCGGTGACACGCTCCTGGAACGTCCGGAGCCCGCGGTCGCCGTGCTGTCGCAACCGGGTCAGCCCACGCACGACCTCGCGTTCCCCCGACGTACCCTTCGCGAATGCCTCGCCGAAGAGCTGCGTCGTCTTGATCCCGATGTGCTCTACGGGCGGGTCATCACCGAGTGCGCGCACCTATTGCGCACCGCCGACGAGCGGAGCGACGCGTGAGTGAGAACGGGGCGTCCAAGCGCGTCATCATCAAGCGCGATCCCGAGGCTCTCGCCGACTACGTCGCGACGCGCTTCGTCAATCGCATCGTCAAGCGCGTGGCCGAGGGCAAGCGGATGCACATCTGCCTGACCGGAGGAACGATGGGCGGTGCCGTGCTTCGCACCGCCGCCCGCGACCCGCGCCTGGCCGAGATCGACTGGTCGCTCGTGCACTTCTGGTTCGGCGACGAGCGGTTCGTCCCGCGGGACTCCGACGATCGCAACGAGAAGCAGGCGCGCGAGGCTCTTCTCGACGGCCTCGAGATCCCGTCCGCCAACATCCACGCCGTGGCGTCCTCCGACGAGGGGCTCGACCTGGATGCCGCCGCCATCGCCTACGCGGACGAGCTCGCGCAGTTCGCACCGTCGGACCGCAGCGAGACCGGCCCGTGGCCGTCGTTCGACATCTGCTTCCTGGGTGTCGGTCCCGACGCGCACATCGCCTCGCTCTTCCCCGATCGCCCCGAGATCTCGGTGACCGATCGAGCGACGGTACCCGTGCGCGACTCCCCCAAGCCGCCGAGCGACCGCGTCTCCCTGACACGACCGGTCATCAACTCGTCGAAGCGCGTGTGGATGGTCATCGCGGGAGCCGACAAGGCCGCTGCCCTCGGACTCGCCCTCGCCGGCGCGAGCTATCAGAGCGTGCCCGCCGCGGGAGCCAAGGGGCGCCGCCGCACGGCGTTCTTCGTCGACGAGTCGGCCGCCGACCAGGTTCCCCCGCAGCTCATCGACCGCGAGTACTGACCCGAGTCAGGCATGAAGCAGGGAAGAGACCGGATGCCAGTGGCATCCGGTCTCTTCCCTGCTTCCGCGTAGGGCGGGCTGACGTTACTGTCCGCGGCGCTCGCGCAGCTGCTGGAGGGCGTCGTCGAGGAGCGAGGCCGCCTCTTCGTCGGTGCGGCGCTCTTTCACGTACGCGAGGTGCGTCTTGTACGGCTCGGACTTGGCGAGAGCCGGCGGGTTGTTCTTGTCGCGACCGGCGGGGAGGCCGGAGTGCGGAGAGTCGATCGTCTCGGGGATCTCGTCGTCGGGAATCCCGGCGGCGAAGTAGCGGACCGTCTCGTTGCCGAGGGCGTCCCAGTACGACACCGCGACGCGATCGGCGTGGAAGCCGTGGTCCTGCTCGCCCATCGGGCCGGCGCCCACCCGGGAGCCGCGAATCGCGTTGCCGCCAGTAGCCATGTCAGATCTCCGCGAACTTGGTCAGCAGACCGAGACCGACGATGGTGACGAACCACACCAACGCGAGCACGATCGTGAATCGGTTGAGGTTGCGCTCCGCCAGACCCGACGAACCGAGCGCGGAGCTCATGCCGCCGCCGAACATGTCGGACAGGCCACCGCCGCGCCCCTTGTGAAGCAGGATGAGGAGGGTCAGCAGGAGGCTGGTGACACCCAGGAGCACCTGCAGGACGAACTCGAGAATCTGCACTGTCGAAAGCCTTTCACAGCGATCGGTAGACCGCACAAGCGTCAAGTATACGGGGAGGCGGGGCGGGCACACGGATGCCCGCGACGAAGCGCCGCGGGCATCCGGTTCGGGGTCAGACCCCGACGTGCTTCTGGTAGCGGATGATCGCGGCGAACTCGTCGACGACGAGGCTCGCGCCACCCACCAGGGCACCGTCCACATCGGGCTCGCGCATGAACGCGGCGATGTTGTTGGCCTTGACCGAACCGCCGTACAGGACGCGCGTGCGCGCGGCTGCGTCGGCGCCGAGCTTCTCGGCGACGACCGCGCGAAGCTTCGCGCAGACCTCCTGAGCCTGCTCGGGGGTCGCCGCCTGCCCGGAACCGATCGCCCAGACCGGCTCGTAAGCGACGACGATCTCAGCCGCGGATGCCACACCCTCGAGGGCGACCTCGAGCTGACCCACGGGCACGGCGCTGGCGCCGAACTTCTCGAGGTCTTCCGAGGTCTCGCCGACGCAGATCACCGGGACGAGACCATGGCGCAGGGCCGCCTGGGTCTTCGCCGCGACGACCTCGTCGGTCTCGTTGTGGAACTGGCGACGCTCGGAGTGACCGATGATCACGTAGCGCGCGTTGAGCTTCGCGAGGAACTGCCCCGAGATCTCGCCGGTGTACGCACCGGAGTCGTGGGCGGACAGGTCCTGGCCGCCGAGCGCGAACTCGATCTTGTCCGCGTCGAGGAGCGTCTGAACGGTGCGCAGGTCGGTGAACGGCGGGAAGACCGCGACCTCGACACTGCCGTTCTCGTGCTTCGCTTCCTTCAACGTCCAGTGCAGCTTCTGGACGAACGCGACCGCCTGCAGGTGGTCGAGGTTCATCTTCCAGTTGCCGGCGATGAGGGGGGTTCTGGTCACACCCATCCGAGGACCTCCAGTCCGGGGAGCTTCTTGCCTTCGAGGAACTCCAGGCTGGCGCCGCCACCCGTGGAGATGTGACCGAACTGGTCGTCCGCGAAGCCGAGCTGACGCACGGCCGCCGCGGAGTCGCCGCCGCCGACGACACTGAGGCCGTCGACCTCGGTGAGCGCCTGCGCCACGGTCTTCGTCCCCGCCTCGAACGCCTTCATCTCGAACACACCCATCGGGCCGTTCCAGAAGACCGTCCGCGAGGCGCGGATCGCGTTCGCGAAGATCTCCGCGGTGCGGGGGCCGATGTCCAGCCCGAGACCCGCGGAACCGAAGGCGGTGTCCTCGAGAGCGTCCGCATCCGCGACCACGTGCTCGGCGTCGGCCGAGAACGACGCCGCCACGACGGCATCCACAGGAAGCACGATCTCGACGCCGCGCTCTTTCGCCGTGGCGAGGTAGCCCTTCACCGTGTCGATCTGGTCCTGCTCGAGCAGGCTCGAACCGACCTTGTGGCCCTCGGCGACGAGGAAGGTGAACATCATGCCGCCACCGACGAGGAGCTTGTCGACGCGCGGCAGCAGGTGCTCGATGACCCCGAGCTTGTCGCTGACCTTCGAGCCACCGAGGACGACCGTGTAGGGACGCTCCGGGTTCTCGGTCAAGCGGTCGAGGACCTCGAGCTCCTTCTGGATGAGGAGCCCCGCGGCCGACGGCACGATCTGGGCGAGGTCGTAGACGCTCGCCTGCTTACGGTGCACGACACCGAAGCCATCCGACACGAGCGCGTCGCCGAGACGGGCGAGCTCTCGTGCGAAGGCCTGACGCTCGGCCTCGTCCTTCGAGGTCTCCCCCGCGTTGAAGCGGAGGTTCTCGATGACGGCGACCTCACCGTTCTCGAGGGCGGCCACGGCATCCTGAGCCGACTCGCCGACCGTGTCGCGCGCGAACGCGACGGGCTGGCCGAGAAGCTCGGACAGGCGCTGCGCGACCGGCTCGAGGGAGTACTTCGGGTCGGGCGCGCCGTCGGGGCGGCCCAGGTGCGAGCACACGACCACACGCGCGCCGGCGTTGATCAGTGCGTTGAGAGTCGGCAGCGACGCGCGCGCGCGGCCATCGTCCGTGATGACGCCGTCCTTGAGAGGAACGTTCAGGTCACAACGGACGATGACGCGCGTGCCGGCGAGCGACCCCAGCGAATCGAGGGTGCGCAGAGCCATGAAGGGTTACAGGCGCTCGGCGACGTACTCGGTGAGGTCGACGAGGCGGTTCGAGTAGCCCCACTCGTTGTCGTACCACGACGAGACCTTGACGAGGTTGCCGCTGACGTTGGTCAGCTCGGCGTCGAAGATCGACGAGTGCGGGTTGCCCTGGATGTCGCTCGAGACGATCGGGTCCTCGGTGTACTGCAGGATGCCGTTGAGACGGCCCTCGGCCGCAGCCTGCTTGTACACGGCGTTGACCTGGTCGACGGTCAGGCCCTCGGTGGGCGTGACGATCGTGAGGTCGACGATCGAGCCGGTGGGGACCGGAACGCGGTACGACGAGCCGCTGAGCTTGCCGTTCAGCTCGGGGAGGACCAGGCCGATGGCCTTGGCGGCGCCCGTGGAGGCGGGGACGATGTTGATCGCCGCGCCGCGCGCACGACGGAGGTCGCTGTGCGGGCCGTCCTGGAGGTTCTGGTCAGCCGTGTAGGCGTGAGCGGTCATCATGAAGCCGCGCTCGATGCCGAAGGCGTCGTTGAAGACCTTCGCCAGCGGGGCGAGGCAGTTCGTGGTGCACGAGGCGTTCGAGATGATGACGTCCGTCTCGGGGTTGTACGTCTCTTCGTTCACACCCATGACGATCGTGGCGTCGTCACCCGTGGCCGGAGCCGAGATGAGGACCTTCTTCGCGCCGCCGGCGACGTGCTTCTTGGCGTCTTCCGCCTTCGTGAAGCGGCCGGTCGACTCGATGACGATGTCGACGCCGAGCTCGCCCCAGGGGAGGTTCGCCGGGTCGCGCTCTTCGAAGACCTTGATGGTCTTGTCGCCGACCGTGATCGAGTCTTCGGTGTACGAGACGTCCTCGGCGAGCACGCCGCCGACGGAGTCGTACTTGAGGAGGTGGGCCAGGGTCTTGTTGTCGGTGAGGTCGTTCACCGCCACGATTTCGAGGTCGGCACCCTGCGCGAGAGCCGCGCGGAGGTAGTTGCGTCCGATACGGCCGAAGCCGTTGATTCCGATCTTGACGGTCACGGAATATCTCCTGAATCAGTTGTGCGCGAGAAGCGCGTGATTGCGGTGTTCGCTGGCGGACAACGGCGTCCCGGTGAGGTGTCCCACCGGGACGCCGCACCGTTTACGACAGTACCAGCAGACCCGTGGTCTTCTCTCGGGCAGCGGCGAAGCGCTCCTGGGCGTCGGCCCAGTTGGCGATGTTCCAGAACGCCTTCACGTAGTCGGCGCGGACGTTCTTGTAGTCGAGGTAGTAGGCGTGCTCCCAGACGTCGAGAAGCAGCAGCGGCACGGTGCCGGCGACGATCTGGCCCTGCTGGTCGAAGAACTGCTGGATGAGCAGGTTCTGGCCGATCGAGTCCCAGAACAGACCCGCCCAGCCCGAGCCCTGGACACCGAGCGCGGCGGCCGTGAACTGAGCGCGGAAGGCGTCGAACGAGCCGAACTGGTCGTCGATCGCGGCCTCGAGGTCGCCGGTGGGCTTGTCGCCGCCGTTGGGCGAGAGGTTCGTCCAGAAGATCGAGTGGTTCGTGTGACCGCCGAGGTTGAACGCGAGGTCCTTCTGCAGGCGGTTGATGTTGGCGAAGTCGCCCTTCTCACGCGCTTCGGCGAGCAGGTCGAGGGTCGTGTTCGCGCCGTTCACGTACGTCTGGTGGTGCTTGCTGTGGTGCAGCTCCATGATGGTCGCACTGATGTGCGGCTCCAGCGCGGCGTAGTCGTAAGGGAGTTCGGGCAGTGTGTACTTCGCCATGGTCTCTACTTCCGGATCGGTCGCTGCACCGAGGCCTCAACGCAAGAAACGACGTGCAGCGAGGGTGACGTTTTCATCCTACTGACGGGTAACGCCGCACCCACGGGGTTGCTTCCCCACATGACGGAAGATAGGTCGCCCGGGCGCGTCGCGCTCTCGGGAGACGGATGCCGAGGGCCTCGGCATCCGGGAATCTCAGCCCTCGATGCCGACCGGCACCGCGGCCTCGGTGCCGGGGATGCCCTCGGCCTCGGCCTTCTTGTCGGCCATCGCCAGGAGGCGGCGGATGCGGCCCGCGACGGCGTCCTTCGTCAGGGGCGGGTCCGCGTGGTGCCCGAGCTCGTCGAGGCTCGCGTCGCGGTGCGCGAGTCGGAGCTCGCCCGCCTGCTGCAGGTGCTCCGGGACCTCGTCGCCGAGGATCTCCAGGGCACGCTCGACGCGCGCGCAGGCCGCGACGGCCGCCTGAGCCGAGCGGCGGAGGTTCGCGTCGTCGAAGTTGACGAGACGGTTCACGCCCGCGCGCACCTCGCGGCGCTGGCGCATCTGGTCCCACTCCCCCGCGGTGCGACGGGCACCCATCTCGTAGAGGGCGCCGCGGATGGCCTCACCGTCGCGGACGACGACGCGCGGCACCCCGCGCACCTCGCGCGCCTTCGCGGGGATGCCGATGCGGTGACCGGCGCCGACCAGGGCCATCGCCGCCTCGGACGACGGGCAGGAGATCTCGAGGGCGGCCGAGCGACCGGGGTCGCTCAGCGACCCGCTCGCGAGGAACGCGCCGCGCCAGATCGCGCTGAGGTCGGGGCGCGACCCGGTGGTGAGCTTGTTGGGGAGACCGCGCACCGGACGACGGCGCTGGTCGAGGAGGCCGGTCTGGCGAGCGAGGGTCTCGCCTGCCTCGATGACACGCACCGCGTAGTACCCCCCGGTGCGTCCGCCGGAGCCCTGCACGTGGTGCAGTTCGGGGCGGACGCCGTACAGCTCGACGAGGTCGCGGGCGACGCGGCGCGCGAGGACGTCGGAGTCGAGTTCGGCCTCGACCGCGACGCGGTTGGCGATCGAGTGCAGGCCGCCGGAGAAGCGCAGGATGGCTGTGAGCTCCGCGACACGCGCCGTGGGGCGCGGGTCGCGTACGGTGATGAGCTCGGCCTTCACGTCGGCGGTCAGCGGCACGGTACTCCTCAGTTCGGGGGGTGGGAGGCGGGGGACGAGGGTACAGCCTACTCGCGGCCGAGGTCGCGGTGAGCCACGCGAACGGCCACCCCCGGGATCTCCTCCAAACGCTCGGCGAGCTCTCGGGACATGACCACCGAGCGGTGCTTGCCCCCCGTGCATCCGATCGCCACGACCGAGTGACGCTTGTTCTCGCGCTGGTATCCCTCGAGGACCGGACGGAGCGCCGCGGCGTACGCGTCGAGGAACTCGGCCGCGCCCTCCTGGCTCAAGACGTTCTCGCGCACGGCGGGGTCCTCCCCCGTCAGCGGCCGCAGATCCTCGTTCCAGAAGGGGTTCGGGAGGAAGCGCATGTCCGCCACCAGGTCGACGTCGGGGGGCAGCCCGTACTTGAACCCGAAGCTCATGAGCGTCACCGTGTGCCGCGCCGCGCCCTCCTCGCCGAACAGCTGAACGGCCCGGAGCGACAGCTGGTGCACGTTGAACATCGAGGTGTCGATGACGATGTCCGCCGCCTCGCGGATGGGGGCAAGACGCTCGCGCTCGCGTCGGATCCCGTCGAGGATCGTGCCCTCCCCCTGCAGCGGGTGCGGCCGGCGTACGGCTTCGAAACGCCGCACGAGGACGGCATCCGACGCATCGAGGAACACCAGACGGACCTGACGGCCCGCCTGCAGCGCCCGGAGGGCCTCCGGCAGGTCGCTGAAGAGCGTTCGCCCCCGGACGTCGACCACCACCGCGACCCGCGGTACGGCCCCGCCGGCCAGCTCCGCCAGTTCGAGGAGAGGGCGGAGCATCTGCGGCGGCAGATTGTCGACCACGTACCAGTCGAGGTCTTCCAGGGCGTTCGCCACCGTGGACCGACCGGCCCCCGACATGCCCGTGACGATGAGCACGTCCCCTGGTTCGTCGCGGCCCGGTTCCATGGCGGTCGCCTCCCGTCGTCCTTCTCAGCCTACCGAGCCAGATGCGTGTGGATCGCCTCGGCGAGAGCCGGGCCGATGCCGGGAAGCGCGGTGATCTCGTCGGGCGTGGCGTTCTTCAACGCCGTCACCGAGCCGAAGTGACGCAGCAGGGCCTTGATGCGGGTGTCCCCGAGCCCGGGCACTTCGGCCAGCACGCTGGTGATGTCGCGCTTCCGGCGCTTACGCTGGTGCACGATCGCGAAGCGGTGCGCCTCATCGCGCAGGCGCTGGAGCAGGTACAGCGCCTCGGACGTCCGTGGCAGGATCACCGGGTACTCCTCCCCCGGCAGCCACACCTCCTCGAGGCGCTTCGCGATGCCGCACAGCGCGATCTCCTCGTGCCCCGCATCGGCCAGCGCGCGAGCGGCCGCCGTGACCTGCGGTTGTCCGCCGTCGACGACGAGCAGCTGAGGACGGTAGGCGAAGCGCGGACGCTTGCGCGCCGTCACGACCTCCCCGTCCGCCGTGGCCTCGGCCGAGTCGGGCGCGGCGACGATCGCACCGCCGATCGTCTCGGGTTCTTCCTCGTCGGGACGGTCGAGGTACGCCAGGCGTCGCGTGAGCACCTGATACATCGAGTCGGTGTCATCCGTCGTCTCGGCGACCCCGAAGGACCGGTACTGGTCTTTCCGTGGCAGGCCGTCTTCGAACACGACCATGGATGCCACGACGTTGGTCCCCGAGAGGTGCGAGACGTCGAAGCACTCGATGCGCAGCGGCGCCTCGGTGAGCCCGAGGGCTTCCTGCAGGTCCGTGAGGGCCTGCGAGCGGGCCACGTAATCGCTGGTCCGCCGCGTCTTGTGCAGCATGAGCGCCTGCTGGGCGTTCAGCGTCGCGGTCTTCAGGAGGTCGGCCTTGCGCCCCCGCTGGGCGACCTGCAGGGTGACGGGGCGGCCACGTCGCTCGCGGAGCCAGGCCTCGAGCTGCTCGGCGTCGTCGGGCAGCTCCGGTACCAGCACCTGACGGGGGATGTCCGCGGCATCCGCGTCTCCGTAGGTGCGCTGGAGGACCTGGTCGACGAGGTCGGCCCCGGCGATGTCGATCTCCTTCTCGATCGTCGTCGCGCGGACACCGCGCACGCGTCCGCCACGGACGACGAAGTGCTGCACCGTCGCGGCGAGCTCGTCCTCGGCGATGCCGAACAGGTCGGCATCCGTGTCGGGTGCCAGGACGAGGGCGCTCTTGCCCAGAACTGCCTCGATCGCCTGCAGGCGATCGCGATACAGCGCGGCCGACTCGTAGTCCATCGCCGCCGAGGCTTCCTTCATGCGGGCGGTCAGCTGCTTCGCGAAGCGCTGATCACCACCCGACATGAACGCGACGAAGTCGTTCACGATGGCGCGGTGCTCCTCGATCGTCACTTTCATCGAGCAGGGTCCGCCGCAGCGGCCGATCTGTCCGGGGAAGCACGGTCGACCCGACTGCATCGCCTTCTTGTAGGAGGAGTCGCTGCACGTGCGGATCGGGAACACCTTGATCATCAGGTCGATCGTGTCGTGCACCGCCCACACCTTCGGGTACGGCCCGAAGTACTTCGCCCCGCGGATCTTGTGGTTGCGCGTGACGATCACGCGCGGGGCTTCGTCAGCGAGGGTGATCGCCATGTAGGGGTAGGACTTGTCGTCCTTGTAGCGGACGTTGAACGGCGGATCGAACTCCTTGATCCACATGTACTCCAGCTGCAGCGAGTCGACGTCGCTCGGCACGACCGTCCATTCGACGCTCGCCGCGGTCGTCACCATACGCCGGGTGCGCTCGTGCAGGGAGTGCAGCGGAGCAAAGTAGTTCGACAGGCGCGCCCGGAGGTTCTTCGCCTTGCCGACGTACAGCACCCGACCCTCGGCATCCCGGAATCGATACACGCCCGGGTTGGTGGGGATCTCCCCCGCCTTCGGTCGGTAGGGCAGGTGCGACACCCGTTCTCGGGATGCCACGACTCAGACCCCCTGGCCGGCCAGCTCCGGCTCTCGGACGGCGTCGACCTCAGCCGTGTTGCGCTGCGTCCCGGTGCGACCGGTCTCGAGGAGCTCGGCCAGGAAGGCGCCGGTGTGGCTCGCCTCCACCTTGGCGACCTGCTCGGGCGTCCCGGTGGCGACGATCGTGCCGCCGCCCGAGCCGCCCTCGGGTCCGAGGTCGATGACCCAGTCCGAGCTCTTGATCACGTCGAGGTTGTGCTCGATGACGATGACGGTGTTGCCCTTGTCGACCAGACCGTTCAGCACCTTGAGCAGCAGCGAGACGTCTTCGAAGTGCAGACCCGTCGTCGGCTCGTCGAGCACGTAGATGGAGCGGCCGTTGCTGCGGCGCTGGAGCTCGGTCGCGAGCTTGACGCGCTGCGCCTCGCCGCCCGAGAGCGTCGTGGCCGACTGACCGAGGCGCACGTAGCCGAGGCCCACGTCCACGAGGGTCTTGAGGTAACGGTGGATCGCCTGGATCGGCTCGAAGAACTCCGCGGCCTCCGAGATCGGCATCTCGAGCACTTCGGCGATGTTCTTGCCCTTGTAGTGCACCGAGAGGGTGTCGCGGTTGTACCGCTTGCCGTGGCAGACCTCGCAGTCGACGTACACGTCGGGCAGGAAGTTCATCTCGATCTTGAGCGTGCCGTCGCCCGAGCACGCTTCGCAGCGCCCGCCCTTGACGTTGAAGCTGAAGCGTCCGGCCTGGTAGCCGCGCACCTTCGCCTCGGGCGTCTCGGCGAAGAGGCTGCGGATGCGGTCGAACACCCCGGTGTAGGTCGCCGGGTTGGAGCGCGGCGTGCGTCCGATCGGCGCCTGGTCGACGTGCACGACCTTGTCGAGGTTGTCGAGACCCGTGACGCGCGTGTGCTTGCCGGGCACGCGCCGTGCGCCGTTGAGCTTGGAGGCGAGGACTTCGTACAGGATGCCGTTCACCAGCGTCGATTTGCCCGAACCGCTCACGCCGGTCACCGACGTCAGCACGCCGAGCGGGAAGTCGACCGTGACGTTCTGCAGGTTGTTCTCACGCGCGCCCACGACCGTGACCTGACGCTTCTTGTCGATCTTGCGGCGCTTCTTCGGCGCCTCGATCGCGCGCCGGCCCGAGAGGTAGGCACCCGTCAGCGAACGTTCGTCCTCGAGCAGCTCGGCGAGCGGCCCGGAGTGGACGACGTTTCCGCCGTCGACGCCGGCGCGCGGGCCGATGTCGACCACCCAGTCGGCCGCGTGGATGGTCTCCTCGTCGTGCTCGACGACGATGAGCGTGTTGCCGAGGTCGCGCAGGGTCTCGAGCGTCTGGATGAGACGACGGTTGTCGCGCTGGTGCAGACCGATCGACGGTTCGTCGAGGACGTACAGCACGCCCGTCAGCCCCGAACCGATCTGTGTGGCGAGTCGGATGCGCTGCGCCTCGCCTCCCGACAGGGTGCCGGCGGCGCGACCGAGGCTCAGGTAGTTCAGACCGACCTGCAGGAGGAAGTCGAGCCGGGCGCGGATCTCACGCAGCACGGCCGCGGCGATGGTCGCCTCGCGGTCGGTGAGGGTGAGCTGCGAGAAGAACTCTCGCGCATCGGCGAGGCTCATGCGCGAGGCGGCCGCGATCGAGGTGTTGTCGACCAGCACCGCGAGCACTTCGGGCTTCAGACGATCGCCGTCGCAGACGGCGCACGGGACCTCGCGGAGGTACTCCGACCAGCGCTGACGCTGCGCGTCGGACTCGGCCTGCAGGTACTGCCGCTCGATGTAGGGCACGACGCCCTCGAAGCCCGAGGAGTACCGCATCTCGCGGCCGTAGCGGTTCTTCCACTTGACCGTGACCTTGTAGTTCTCGCCGCGCAGCACCGCCTGCTGCACGTCGTGGGGCAGGTCTTTCCAGGGGGTGTCGAGCGAGAAGCCGAGGTCGCGCGAGAGCCCCTCGAGCAGGCGCTCGTAGTACTGGAACAGGCCTTTGCCCTGAGTGGTCCACGGCAGGATCGCCCCGTCGCGGATGGACAGCTCTTCGTCGCCGAGCATCAGGTCGACGTCGACCGACATCCGGGTGCCGAGGCCCGAGCAGACGGGGCAGGCGCCGAAGGGGGCGTTGAACGAGAACGTGCGCGGCTCGATCTCGGTCAGCTGCAACGGGTGACCGTTGGGGCAGGCGAGCTTCTCGGAGAACGACTGCCAGGCGTCGTCGCCCTCTTCGTCGACGTAGTTGACCTGCATGATGCCGCCGGCGAGTCCCATGGCGGTCTCGACCGAGTCGGTCACGCGGCTGAGGTTGTCACCGGATGCCACGAGCCGGTCGACCACCACGGCGATGTCGTGCTTGTAGCTCTTCTTCAGTGTGGGCGGCTCGGACAGCTGGACGAGCTCGCCGTCCACGACCGCGCGCGCGTAGCCCTTCGCGCTCAGCTCCTTGAACAGATCGACGAACTCGCCCTTCTTCTGCGTGACGACGGGAGCGACGATCTGGTACCGCGTCCGCTCCGGCAGCTCCATGAGCTGGTCGGCGATCTGCTGCACGGTCTGCCGCTGGATGCGCGCCCCGCAATCGGGGCAGTGCGGCACGCCGATACGCGCCCACAGCAGACGCATGTAGTCGTGGATCTCGGTGATCGTGCCGACCGTCGACCGGGGGTTGCGGTTGGTGGACTTCTGGTCGATCGAGACCGCGGGGCTCAGGCCCTCGATGAAGTCGACATCCGGGCGATCGACCTGCCCGAGGAACTGACGGGCGTACGCGCTCAGCGACTCGACATACCGGCGCTGGCCCTCGGCGAAGATCGTGTCGAACGCGAGGCTCGACTTGCCCGAGCCCGACAGACCCGTGAAGACGACGAGCGAATCACGGGGGATGTCGAGGTCGACGTCCTTCAGGTTGTGGACGCGAGCGCCACGGACACTCAGCTTGCCGCTGGAGCCGGAAGGGGCCGAAGAAGGGGCGGGAACGACGGGAACGATGGGCACCTGTTAAGTCTAGGTGGGGCCTCCGACATCGGCCCCGGGTTCGCCGCCGGCGCACGGATGTGCGAGGGTTCTCACCCGGTCCACACGCTCGCCGGGACATCTCACCCCTCGCGGGGCAGCCCTCTCGACGGGACTCAGGCGCGAGGAGGGCCCGCGAACGGGGCGAGGCCGTCGCGCAGAGCGACCAGGGCGTCCTCATCGATTCCGACGCGGGCCATGATCTTCCCGGGCACCTCTAGCGCCGCCGCGCGCAGAGCAGCGCCCTCTTCGGTCAAAGCGATGTCGAGCACGCGCTCGTCGTCCGCGCGGCGCGTGCGCACCACTCGACCCTGCGCTTCGAGTCGCTTCACGAGCGGAGACAGGGTGGCCGGCTCCATGGCGAGCTCGGACGCCAGAGCGCCGAGCGAACGCGGGGCCTCCTCCCACAGCGCCAGCATCACGAGGTACTGAGGATGGGTCAGCCCCAACGGTTCGAGCACGGGGCGATAGATCGACACGACATTGCGCGCCGCCGTGACCAGGGCGAAGCACACCTGGTTCTCCAACTTGAGCAGATCGTCCATGCGCCCCTTCCTCTCAAATAGTTAGTACACTAATAATCATGACACGAAGGGATGCCGATCGGCCGCCGCTGCGCGACCGGGTCCGCGAGGCCGGCGGCTGGTACCAGTACGTCAACACGCGACTGATCCGCGTCGCGGGTCCCGCATCCGTGGGACCGTACGAAACGACCCCGGAACCGGTGCGCACCGGCCGACCGTGCCCCCTGTGCGGTCACGCCATGTCGGAGCACAGCGTCGACCGCTCGGGGCCCAAACCCCTCCTGCACTGCCCCTGAGCCCGCGCGCGGATCCGCTCCTCAGAGCTGCGGTCGACCCTCGGCATCCAGAGGCCATCCGGGGTTGACGGCGACCTCCCAGGGGTGCCCGTCCGGATCGATGAACACGCCCGAGTAGCCGCCCCACGGCGTCGACGCTCCCCCACGTGCGAGCGTCGCGCCCGCCGCGACCGCCTGCTCCAGCAGCGCGTCGACCTCGTGTGCGTCGCCCACATTATGGGCGAGAGTGACTCCGCCCCATCCCCCGGCATCTTCGACCCCGGAATCCTCGGCCAGCTTCCTCCGATCCCACAGGGCGAGGACCATGCCGCCGACGTCGAAGAACGCCACCTCGCCCTCGACCGAGGTCGGGTGGGGGCGCCATCCGAGTGCCGAGTAGAAGGCGATGGCGCGCTCGAGCTCGCCGACGCCGAGCGTGACGAGAGTGATTCGTTGTCGCATCCCTGACCGCCTCGAGCTCAGGCGTGCCCGGCCCGCTCCATCGCACGCAGTTCCTTCTTGAGATCCTGCACCTCGTCACGGAGACGCCCCGCAAGCTCGAATTTCAGCTCGGCCGCCGCGGCCAGCATCTGTTGGGTGAGATCGGCGATCGTCGACTCGAGCTGGTCGGCGCCCTCGGCGGCGATCCCCGTCCGACGCAGCTGCGGCGTCGGAGACTTGCCCTTGCCCGCCTTGTCGTTGCGGGCGAGCAGCTTCTTGGTGTCGGTCGCCTCGCGGTTCAGCACTTCGGTGATGTCGGCGATCTTCTTCCGCAGCGGCTGCGGGTCGATGCCGTGCTCTTTGTTGTAGGCCACCTGCTTCTCGCGACGGCGCTCGGTCTCGTCGATCGCGTTGCGCATGGAATCGGTGATCTTGTCGGCGTACATGTGCACCTCGCCGGACACGTTTCGAGCCGCACGACCGATCGTCTGGATGAGCGACGTCCCGCTGCGGAGGAACCCCTCCTTGTCGGCATCCAGGATCGCCACGAGCGAGACCTCGGGAAGGTCCAGACCCTCTCGCAGAAGGTTGATGCCGACGAGCACGTCGTAGACGCCCGCCCGCAGCTCGGTGAGCAACTCCACGCGGCGAAGGGTGTCGACGTCCGAGTGCAGATACCGGACGCGGACGCCGTGTTCGCCGAGGAAGTCGGTGAGCTCCTCCGCCATCTTCTTCGTCAGGGTCGTGACGAGAACGCGCTCGTCGCGCTCCACGCGAACGCGGATCTCCTCGAGCAGGTCGTCGATCTGCCCCTTCGACGGCTTCACGATGATCTCGGGATCGACCAGCCCGGTCGGGCGGATGATCTGCTCGACCACCCCGTCCGCGATGCCCATCTCGTATCGTCCCGGCGTCGCCGAGAGGTACACGGTCTGCCCGATGCGCTCTTTGAACTCGTCCCAGCGCAGGGGCCGGTTGTCCATCGCGCTCGGAAGGCGGAAGCCGTGCTCGACGAGCGTGCGCTTGCGCGAGGCGTCGCCCTCGTACATGGCGCCGATCTGCGGGACCGTCACGTGCGACTCGTCGATCACGAGCAGGAAGTCGTCGGGGAAGAAGTCGAGCAGCGTGTGCGGGGGCTCGCCGGCCACCCGACCGTCCATGTGGCGCGAATAGTTCTCGATGCCGGAGCAGAAGCCGAGCTGCTGCAGCATCTCGAGGTCGAAAGTCGTTCGCATCCGCAGGCGCTGGGCTTCGAGAAGCTTGCCCTGGGACTCGAACTCTTTCAGGCGGTGTTCGAGCTCGTGCTCGATCGTGCCGATCGCGCGCTGGACCGTCTCGGTCCCGGCGACGTAGTGCGAGGCGGGGAAGATCGGGACGGAATCCATCTTCTCGATCACGTCTCCCGTGAGCGGATGCAACGTGTACAGCGCCTCGATCTCGTCACCGAACATCTCGATGCGGATCGCGTACTCCTCGTACACCGGGATGATCTCGATCGTGTCGCCCCGCACACGGAAGTTGCCGCGGGAGAAGTCGACGTCGTTGCGGTTGTACTGCATCGAGATGAACTTGCGGATGAGGGCATCCCGGTCGTACCGCTCCCCCACCTGCAGAGCGACCATCGCGCGCAGGTACTCTTCCGGGGCGCCGAGACCGTAGATGCACGAGACGGTCGACACCACGACGACATCGCGACGCGAGAGCAGCGAGTTCGTCGTCGAGTGGCGCAGCCGCTCGACCTCCGCGTTGATCGAGGAGTCCTTCTCGATGAAGGTGTCCGTCTGCGGCACGTACGCCTCGGGCTGGTAATAGTCGTAGTACGAGACGAAGTACTCGACGGCGTTGTTCGGCAAGAGCTCGCGGAACTCGTTCGCCAGCTGCGCCGCCAACGTCTTGTTGTGCGCGAGCACGAGCGTCGGACGCTGCACCTGCTCCACGAGCCACGCGGTCGTCGCGGACTTACCGGTTCCGGTCGCACCGAGGAGCACGACGTCGGTCTCGCCGGCATTGATGCGCGCGGCGAGGTCGGCGATCGCCTGCGGCTGGTCGCCGGAGGGGCTGTACTCGCTGATGACCTCGAAGGGACGAACGGATCGCGTGGCCTGCATGATTCCAGCGTAGGCGGGGGCTCCGACATCGGGGTCGGGTTGCGTTCGCCCACCACGAACGCCGAGGTCAGCGCGCGGGCGCCACCCGCTCCCACAGGTCGTCGACCTGGCGCCGGGTGTCGTCCAACTCGGTGGCCGTGTCGATCACCACGTCGGCCAGGGCGAGTCGTTCCTCATCCGACGCCTGCGACCCGATCCGCGCGCGGGCATCGCTCTCGCTCATCCCCCGGTTCTCGACCAGACGCCGGACCCGGAGGTCCGCCGGTGCGTGCGCGACCACGACGAGATCCCACGCGTCCCCGCCGCGGGCCTCGGCGAGCAGAGGCACGTCATAGACGACGACCGCGGCGGGATCAGCCCCGAGGGCCGCCCGAAACCGCCGCTCCGACTCCTCCCGGACCGCCGGATGCACGAGAGCGTTCAGGGCGGCGAGGCGCTCGGGGTGGCCGAACACCCGCGCTCCGAGAGCCTGCCGATCCAGATTGCCGTCGGGAGCGATCACCTCCGCGCCGAACTCCCGCGCGATCGCGTCCAGCACGGGTGATCCCGGGGACTGCACCTCGCGGACGATCGCGTCAGCGTCCACGACGACGGCACCGCGGTCACGGAGCATCGCCGCGACGGTGGACTTTCCCGACGCGATACCGCCGGTGAGAGCGAGAAGGGGCACCCGACGAGGATGCCACACACCTCGCGGGCGCGGCCGGTGGTTTACCATTCAAGAGAGCCGCGCTCTGGCTTTCTCGAATCCCCGCGGAAGTCTGATCATGCCCAACCCGAACGTCGCGGTCATCGTCGAAGACGACGCGGACATCCGATCCCTGATCATCGCGGTGCTCGAGCAGGCCGGTTACGTCGTGCACGCGGCATCCGGAGGCCTGGAGGGGATCGACCTGGTCGCTCGGTACGAACCGGCGGTCACGACGCTCGACGTCAGCATGCCCGGCATCGACGGGTTCGAGACGGCCCGCCGCATCCGGGCATTCAGCGACACGCGCATTCTCATGGTCAGTGCCCGTGCGGACGAGACCGAGGAGCGCGCCGGACGCGATGCGGGCGCGGACGACTACCTCACCAAGCCGTTCCGGCCGCGCGAACTCCGCGAACGCGTCCGGTTGCTCCTCGGCGGCGAGTGAGCGTCAGGCGAGTCCGCCGGGGAGCTCTCCCGTCAGCACCGCCTCGGCGGCCGCGGCATCCGCGGATCCGATGAGCCGCTCCGCGTCGAACCCCACCTGACTGGCCAGGGCCAGGCCGGCTCCCACGACGGGGGCCACGGACGTTCCCAGGGCCGAGACGTCCGCCACGACCCGATCGCGGAGAGACCGCGCGACGCGGCGGACATCGGTCACGCTCGTCGTGACGAAGGCCACCGTGACACCCGTGGTGTCCGTCTCGCCGACGAGGGCCATCGTGGGCGCGTGACGCCTCGCCGCCGCACGGAAGGTGCGGAGGATGGCGTCCGCTTCTTCGGGACCGAACGCCATGGACACCCGACGGAGATCGTCGATCCGCAGGCAGATCACGCACGGGTCCTCCCCCGCCGACTCCGCGCGCGGCAGCAGGATGCTGAGCGCACCGCGGAACGAATCGCGGAACAGGATGCCGTCGCCGTCCACCGTCAGGTTCTTCGCGGCCGAGTTCACCCGGGACGCCGTGTCGCTCGACCTCAGCGTCGAGGTCACGACGACCGCAGCCACCACGAGGACGAGGGTCAGGAGCGAGGCGATGCGCGTGTCGAACGCGGCGCGGAAGAGTTCGCTCTCGGGGCCGAGCGTGACGAACACGACGGCGCGCGCCGTGAACCACACCGACTCGATCGCGAGGATCACGGTGAGTCCCGCAGCGCTCCACCGTCCGCGCACGACGCCGCGCCGCGTCTCGATCGCACCGAGGGTCGCGAACAGGGCGTTCCCGAGGAAGAACGGCACGGCACCGGCCCAGGGGCCGCCCTCCGGCCCCGCCGCGAGAGCGGCGACGATGATCGCCAGCACGGCGACGCCCCAGACGATCAGGGGCACCCGCATCGCGCGACCGTTGAACGCGGCGCAGCCGAGCCAGATGAAGCCCGTCGCCCCGACGAACACGCCGTTGCCGATCGCGACGGCGACGAAGGCGTCCGGGAGCACGAGGCCGATGAGGTAGCAGAGCGCAGACAGGCACCCGCTGAGATAGGCCCCCGACCAATAGCGGCCCGCCACGCCGTCCTTGAGCATCAGGGTGTCGAGCACGTACATCGTCGTCGATACGAGGATGACCAGAAGCGCCGCGACCTGCAGGCTCACCGAGTCGAGCGTCACGGGGTGCTCCCCTGAGTCCGCGGCAGGCGCACGATGAAGGTGGCCCCGGTGCCGAGCGCCGAGCTCACCGTGATCTCGCCGCCGTGCGCGCGGACGATGTCCCGGCTGATCGCCAGCCCCAGGCCGCTGCCGTGCGTCGACGAGTTGCGCACCGCGTCTCCGCGGAAGAAGCGGTCGAAGACCCGCCCCTGCTCGGTGCGCGAGATGCCCGGCCCGTCGTCGGCGACAGCGATCTGCACCGCGGTCTCGCTGACGTCCACCGCGACCGTGACGGTGCCGCCCCGGACGTTGTACTTGATGGCGTTCGAGATGAGGTTGTCGACCACCTGCCGAAGACGCCGCGGGTCGACGTGGGCGGAGCCGTCGCGCAGGCCGGAGGAATCGATCCGGATGCCGTGATCGGCCGCCCGCGGTTGCTGGGACTCGATCGCTGCCCGGACGATCGCCGCGATGTCGGTGTCGGTGGGGACGAGATCGAACTCCGCGCCGTGGCGCGACGCGGCGGACATCGAGAGGATGTCGGAGACGAGTTCGCGCAGACGGGTCGCATTGCGCTCGGCCACTTCGAGTCGTTCGCGGGTCTCGGCGATGATCGCGGGGTCGTCGAGGGCGAGGTCGAGGTAGCCGATGATCGACGTCAGCGGCGTGCGAAGCTCGTGCGACACGCTGGCGACGAGGTCGTCGCGTGCGCGGAGCGCCTGCTCTTCGGCCGTCACGTCGCGGGAGACGACGATCGTGCCGGGATCCGCATCCGACCCCGACGGAAGCCGCCGAGCCGTGACGCTGAGCGCCCGGCGGTCCTCCCCGGGGGCGCCGAACCAGACGAGTTCCCCCTCGAACAGCTCCCCGGCCCTGGCCCGCGACAGCGGGGTGGCCTCGGCCGGCACCGGGGTGGTGCCATCCGCCGCGTAGGCCGCGATGGGCGCACCGAGAACGTCGACGGTGGCCTGAAGGCGTGCGTGAGCTTCGTTCGTGACGGCGAGGTCCCCCTCAGGCGTGACCCGGATGACGCCGAAGTCGACGGCATCCAGCACCTCGGTGACGAGATCCTCCTGCCGCCGCGCGCGGTCAGCGGAGCGACGCAGATCGGCGGACTGCTTCTCCAACAGGGCGCGTTGCGCGCGCGCCCGGCGTGCCGTCGTGTGCGCGAGGGCCGACAGCGCCACGACGGTGAAGGGCAGCACGAACGTCGAGGACGTGAGGCGCTGTTCGGCATCGTGCACGAGCTGGAACGTGACGATCGCAGACACTCCGACCAGCACGGCGACCACGCCGCCGACGCCGAAGGTCGAGCCGATCCAGATCGCGGGGAAAGCCCACAGCAGCCCGACGCCGGCGAGAGGAGCGCTCTCGCGCAAGACGGCGATCGCGACCATGTCGATGACCGGGACGAGTCCCAACGCCCAGGCCGGCAGTGCCCTCCACGGTGCCAGGATCGCGAAGACCGCGCCGCCGAAGATGACCGTGACGCTGACGGTGAAGAGGGGCGCATTCCGCACTTGACCGAGCAAGGATGCCGAGACCACGAGCAGCAGAGTCGCGGCGAGCAGCAGCGCCTGATTCGAGAGGATGCTTCGGTGAATCCCGAGTCGCTCCGTGAGTGACAAGCCCGGCATGGCCCTGACCATAGCGCGAGCATAGGCCGAGCGCGCCCCCTGCCTCGGCGCGGCGACTTTTGGAGAGCGCTCTCAGCCGACCCGCCGGGCGATCGCTTCGCTCGTCCATCGTGCGAACTGCTGCCAGGGATCCTCGATACCGGCTCGCAGGGCCTCGACGTGCATCGCAAGCGTGTCACTCAGTCGGAACCACTCCGTTCGCGCGAACCGCTCCTCGGCGAACTGCTCATGTCGTCGACGCTCCACGAGGCGATCGCCTCGCTCGAAAGCGAGGAGTTCGTCATGCCACAGGGCTTGCAGCCGCTGCCGTGGCTGCGCCGTCGTCCCGATCTTGACCCGGTCCTCGAACCGGAGGTAGTACACGACATCGACCCTCGGCGGAGGAAGCTCTCCGTCGACGGGATCACCGACCCGCCACTCGCACACGGCGCAGAGCCACCCGCTCGGCCAACGTACCCCCAGGCGGGCTCCGCACAGGGCGCAGGGCGAAGGAAGAACGTCCGTGACACCGTCGTGAGTCCCCGCCCAGTCCGCCGCGACGGAGTAGTGCCAGTCGCACAGGGCGAGGGGCGCGTCCGCCTCCACCGGTGAGACGCACCCGGAGACGACGCAGACGGTGGATGCCATGAGCACACCGTAGACGCCGCCTCCGACATCGCGGGTCACTCCGCGACGGCATCCTCCATCACCAGGAAGAGACCCGCGTACGGACCGAGCTCGAGGGCGAAGCTCTGCAGCTCGTCCACGCGGCCCACGACGTCTCCGGTGGCCGCGTCGACCGCGGTGCTCTGCGGCACCAGCCACTCCGACCGCACGGTACCCTCGATCGTCTCCCCCGAGAAGTTCAGGACGGTGAGCTGCAGCGGAGCGTCCTCGCGACGACGGTCTCCCCCGTCGAGGCGGTGCACCATGACCAGCATGCTGGGGTGTCCGACCTGGGGGATGTCGACCTGGGATGCCACGGCGATGGCGTTGTCCGTCCGGATCCTGAGCACGTCCCGAAGCCCGGACAGGAACGACGAGGGGTCGTTCTGCTGAGCCGTCAACGACCCGTACAGCGAACGGGCCCGAGGCATTCCGGAGGCGGAGCCGTTGGCATCCGGAGCCACGTCGAGGAGATCGTGTGCGCCGCGCTCGATCCAGCGGGTGTCACCCGAGGCGATCAGGTGCCGCACGTCGTCGACGGGCACGGTCAGCGAGCCCGTGAGATCCCAGCCGGACAGGGCGAAGACGCCCGGCTGCCAGGAGTTGTACTTCGCGAGAAGCAGGTGGGCGTCGCGGATCGCGGGTGCGTCCGCCTCGGTGATGTCCGCCAGGGTCGCCCGTCCCTGCGTCGCCGCGATCAGAGAGGCCGTCGTGCAGGCGATGCCGTTCTGCGTGAAGACCAGGTTGTAATCCGCGTCGACGGTGAGTTTCTCGGTGAGCTCCGCCCGCACCGTCTCGGCGATCTCGGCTCCGGTGGCCTCGCCGTGACGGAAGGGGTACACCGTGTCGTGGTGGGTCGTCGCCCAGTGCACAAGCTCGTATGTCAGCTCATCGTGGTTCTGCATCCCGTGCACCAACTGCGCGGGCTCCACGCCGATCTCGAGCGAGGTCGTGAGGGCGAGCCGCAGGAACTCGGTGTTGGCCGTCGCCAGGGCGTGGTGATACCCCGGCCGCGTGACGAAGTCATAGGACAGGTCGGCTCCGACCGCAGCCGTGTCGCGGATGTCCTCGATCGTGAGGTTGAGCTCCTGGAACGTGAAGCCGCCGACCTTTCGCACCATGCCCGCGATGATGTGGTTGGCCGCGTGCGAGAGGGGGTGTCCCTCCGACCACGCCGGGAGACCCTCGGCGCTCTTCTCCACGCCGAGGAAGCCATTGGCGTCGAGCCGGAGAGCGCTCGTTCCGAGATCGCCGAGCGAGTGCAAGGCATCCCCGATGACCAAGCGCATGCCGGCGAACGTCGGGTCGAGCCAGTTGATGGAGGGCTGCCCCTCCTTGAAGTAATGGAGGTAGACCCAGCGGCGTTCCATGCCGTCGGTGCCGACGACCGGTGCCGTCGCGCTCCAGTTCGTCTCCTTCACCCCCGGCGTGTAGAAGATGACGCGCTGAAGCTCGCCGATGATGTACCCCCGCGCGCTGAGTTCGCGCTCGGTGTCCGCGTCGAGATTCACGGAGTCCCGGCCCGAAGGGACCTCGGGGAGCAGACCCCAGTCCTCGCGCGGGATCTCGACCATGTGGTAGATCCCGGGATAGTCCTTGTACGCCATCTCCGCGAGACGGAAGTCCGCGCCCTTCCCCGTGTGGCCGGGGACGATGTCGTCGATGACGCTCCCCCCGTGCGCGTCCGCGACGTCGGCTACCCGTCGGAAGGCGTTCTCGTCACCGAAGTCCGGGTCGATCTGGGTGCTGATGCGGTCGAAGTGGCCATCGACGCTCGGCGTCTCCTGCCAGCCCGTGATCCCACCGGCGCGCTTGACAGGCCCGGTGTGGATGCCGTTGATCCCGACCCATTCGAAGGCCTCCCAGAGCGTCTCGTCGCCGAGCGCATCCAAGAACGACTCGCCGGGCCGCGTGATCAGCGAGATCGGGTAGGCGGTGAACCACACATCGGTGGACTCGATCGCACGCCGCGCGTCCGGGCGCGCGTACGGATTGCGCCACATCGACGGCTGGCCCGAGAGTTGGCGGCTCAGAACGTCCGCGTCCTTGAGCATCGACTGGCGCACGAGCCATTCCACGTACGACGGGTTGCCGCCGTTCGCGTTCCGGGGGTCCGTCAGAAAACGACGAAGCGTGCCACCGCGGAACTGGTCCCGCGGACGCAGACGCCGCGGTCGCGCCGGATAGCGCTGCTCGTCGTAACTGATCTCCGTCTGCTCCGCAGCGATCGTCTCGTCATCCATCACGGTGCGCTCGTCGGCATCGTCCACCCGCGACCTCCCTCACGTCATCTCCGACGCTAGTCGTTCCTGCCGACATCGCATCTAGGCATTGACCTCGGCGCCGTGCGGACCCACCGTTCCGTCG